>CALFBH010000012.1 GCA_937951615.1 uncultured Saprospiraceae bacterium
ATTCTAAGCTAGGGCAAACACACCAAAATGATCTATTTTAACACGGGCTAATATGGCGAAAAACATGTCGCAGCTACGCAGCTAAAATGCTGTTGGTCGACTATTTTCTACAAACGTTTAGCATCTACGAAGCTAGTTCAGCATTCTTGTTCGAAATAAAACGTAAATTTGAACAAGAAATTAATTTTATTTTTAAAAATCTGAAACCAACTAAGCCTATCATCAGACAAGAACACATTGTGCCGGAAGGCACGTCCAAAGCCCGCCTTAGCGATTATGCCTGCACGATATTTCCTTCCATTCCTTCCCGTAAAGGCATTAAAAAAGCGATTAAACGCGGCGCAATAATAGTCAATGGCAAAGTTGCTGAAACCGGACGCTGGATAATGCCCGGCATGAAAATCGACTGGATATATACGGAACACAAAGTACCTAAGAAGTTTGAACTGGAGCTGAAAGTGGTGTATGAAGATGAGCAATTAGCGGTGATCTGGAAACCTGCGGGATTGGTGGTGAGTGGAAACCAGTTCAGGACAGTGGAGAATGCATTGGCGCATAATGTACAACGCTCCACTAAGCAGGATGCACTGCAATGGGCAAGACCTGTACACCGATTGGACGCGCCAACTTCTGGATTGCTGCTTGTCGCAAAAACTATGAAAGCATTGGTGTTGCTTAGCCGACAATTTGAACAACAAAAAATAGAAAAGAAATACGTAGCTATTGTCATTGGACAAACTCCAGAACAAGGTTTATTTGAACAGGCAATTGAGGAGAAGCCTGCATACACCCGATTTGAGCGGATAGATTGTGTTTCTTCACTGCGCAATACTCATCTTTCCTTGCTTTATCTTTATCCGAAAACAGGCAGAACACATCAGCTTCGTCGTCATCTTGCAGATGCCGGCTTCCCTATAATGGGCGATAAACTGTATGGCACAAGAGGCGAAATCCTAAAAGGAAAAGGGCTGTTTTTGACTGCTGTTGAATTGTCTTTTTTGCATCCAGAAACAGAGGAACAATTGACTATTAGTGTGGATGTTCCTTATAAATTTAATGCATTATTAGAACGGGAGCAACGAAGGTGGGAAAAGTATCAATCATAAATCAATTATAAACCATCATAAACGGAAGAAAATGAAACTCAAAAATAGCATCTACATATTGATAATCGTAATAGCAAATAGTTGTACTAATTCTCCTGAACAACAAACTATTTCCCATGAAGAATCTTCAACAACTCCTAAAGTTTTGGCAGATAATTCTGATTATAAAAACTTTATTCCCAAAAGACGGGATTCTGATATTATTTCCAATTTATATAAAGAGGCATTAAGCAAGAATACCGAATTAAATCAGTTAAATAAAGAAATAAAAAAGATTGCCAACACAAAAAGAGACAGTCTTTCTGCTTACCAAAAATATGCTCAAATTAATCAAGATTATTGGAATCGGACGCAGGTCTATGCAAATCGAATTAGTGATTCAACATTAAGAAAATCAACCCTCGAAATCTTCGAAATGCTTGAATCAAAATATAAAAACAGTATATCTGAACACAATAGAACCTTAAAAAATATCAACAACCGAACCGCAGTATTACAAGACCAATTGATCGTAATGCAATTACTGATCACCGAACCAATGATGAAGAATTACCAGTTAAACGAAAAACCTGATATCGAATCAATGAAAACAATCATAACCGAATATGATAGGCTGATAAAAGAATCGAAAGAATTTACAAAAACTATAAAGTAGGCAACAGATTTTACGCTCAAACTTTAAGTGTTTTCAGCAATTTCACCAATAATCAGTCACTAATATTCTAATTACCAATACACCAATCACCAATACACCAATCACTAATCACCAATACACCAATCACCAAACTCACCCCTTCACGCGAACACTATAATAAATCTTCGTATTGGGAAAAGTAGATTGCATTTTACGAAACTGTTCAGTCGAAACCCCATTGTTTTTAATATCTAGTCGCTTGAGATTTTTCAGATTATTGATTTTGTCAAATACAGCTTTGAGGTAATTATCATCTAAAGAAAGTACTTCTAGTTGAGTCATGCTGTTCAGCTCTTCGGGCAAAATGGTGATTTTGTTTCTGCCCATGTTGAGTTTGGTGAGGGCAGGAAGTTCGGTCAGTACTTTTGGGATACGGGTGAATTGATTTCCTTTCAGATAGATAGAAGACAATTTGGTCAGTTGATTCAGTGTAGCAGGTAATTTGCTGAGATCATTATAACCAAGCCATAGCCATTGCAATTCGGTTAACTTGCCAATCTCGCGTGGGATTTCTTTTAGGGCATTTCCAGAACAACCGAGATTTTTTAGTTTGGTCAGTTTTCCTATTGAACCTGGTAATTCTTCCAAGAGATTACTACTTAAAAACAATTCTTCCAGATTTATTAGCTGACCAATTTCATCAGGGATTTCTTCGAGGCGCAATTGCGAACAATCCAATTTGCGTAAAGCAGTCAGCTCAAATAATTCGTCTGGCAGTTCAGCAATTTTATTTCCAGTATTTTTGACTTTTGCATCACTGGCAGCATTGCCCAAGCCTAAAAATCCCAAATTTTTCAAATGACCAATCTCAGAAGGGACTTCCTCAATATTATTATTGGTAAAATCCAGATAAACCAAGTTCGTCAGTTGCCCGATGTCTGCTGGAATTTCTTTGATTTTATTGTCTTTAAAACTGACAAATTTCAGGTTTTTAAGTTTGAAGACCTCTGCTGGGATTTCTTCCAATTCCTGTGCCATGAGGCTCAACTTGATAACATTCGCTTCGTTACCGCGTGTTTCTTCAATGGATTTATAGGTTTTAATTTGTCCGAATAGGGTGGCAGAAAGCAGCAGAGCGGACAGCATAAATGCATATTTTAATACATGTATCATTTTCGACAGTTTTTTAATGATTTCAAAATTATCCGGTGAATCGCACATTACACCAAATAATCTCCAATTTACAAACGAAAAAAAATCGTTTTATTGTGTTTTTACTATTCCTTTTGCAATTTTAATTCCAATTATAAAAGAAGGTCATTAATAGGACACATTTATTTTACAAATAACTTACCTTTGCAGCAAATTTTAAAAAAAGATAATCATGAATTACGATGTAATAGTAGTCGGCTCAGGTCCCGGCGGATATGTAGCTGCCATTCGCGCTTCTCAATTAGGCTTAAAAACTGCAGTAGTAGAAAAAGAATCGCTTGGAGGCATTTGTCTGAATTGGGGTTGTATTCCTACAAAAGCATTGCTGAAAAGTGCGCAGGTATTTGAATATATTGGTCATGCAGCGGATTATGGGATAAAAGTCGCGAAGCCAAAAGCAGATTTTGGTGGCATGGTCAGTCGTAGTCGTGGCGTAGCAGATGGCATGAGCAAAGGCGTGACTTTTTTGATGAAAAAGAATAAGATTGACGTCTTAAAAGGGCATGGACGACTGGCAACTGGCAAGCAAGTAGAAGTGACAGATGAGAAGGGCGCGAAAAAACTATACGCTGCAAAACACATCATTCTGGCTACTGGTGGACGCGCGCGTGCTTTACCAAATTTGCCGATTGATGGCAAAAAAATCATCGAATACCGCAAGGCGATGTCTATGGAAAAGCAGCCTAAATCTATGGTGGTGGTTGGTGCTGGCGCGATTGGAGTAGAGTTTGCTTATTTTTATAATGCGATTGGCACGAAAGTGACGATTGTAGAATATATGGACAGAATTGTACCCAATGAAGATTCAGATGTGTCGAGAGAATTGACCAAGATTTTCAAAAAATCGGGTATTGATATTATTACCAAGGCATCAGTAGAAAAAGTGAATACCAAAGGCAGTGGCTGTAAGGTAGAATATAAAAATCTGAAAGACAATAAGATGGCAACGCTGAGTTGTGATGTGGTCTTGTCGGCAGTGGGTGTAGCACCCAATACAGAAGATGTTGGCTTGGAAAAGCTGGGCGTAAAAACGGAGCGGGGTCAAGTTGTTGTAGATGAATTTTATCGCACCAATGTGGCTGGCGTGTATGCCATTGGCGATATTGTAAAAGGACCAGCTCTAGCGCATGTGGCCAGTGCAGAAGCCATTACTTGTGTCGAAGCCATTGCAGGACATCATCCTGAGCCGATTGATTATAATAATATTCCTGGCTGTACATACTGTTCACCAGAAATTGCATCGGTAGGTTATACAGAAGCTAAGGCGAAGGAAGCTGGTTATGAAGTGAAGGTCGGCAAATTTCCATTTTCGGCTTCGGGTAAAGCAAGTGCGGCAGGTGCAAAAGAAGGTTTTGTCAAACTCATTTTTGATGCGAAATACGGAGAGTTGCTTGGCGCACACATGATTGGCGCGAATGTCACGGAGATGATTGCAGAGATAGTTGCTATCCGAAAACTAGAAACGACTGGACATGAAATTATCAAAACCGTCCATCCACATCCGACGATGAGTGAGGCGGTGATGGAAGCTGCTGCTGCGGCTTATGGTGAGGTGATTCATTTGTAAGGTGTGTTGATGTGTTGTGGTGTTATTGTGTTGTCGTATTTCGCGCTGTACAATAACACCATTTTTGTATCATCTGGATTTCCAGAAATTCTAGATTTCTGTTGCTTCTTTTGCGGGGTCGTTTTTCTCTGCGCTTTTCAGTTTTTGTTATTTGGAGATAAGTTTGAAAACTTGTTCTCAAGAGAGTTTCGTCCGACGACATAGCAATACAAACTGGCAGGAATAAAATCAAATTTTAAACCATCAGATGAAATTGAATCTTCTATATCAATAGTTGTTATTGTAATATTTTCTAAATTATGTTTTTTACAAAACAACTTTGCTTGTTTCAATTCAGATATATTCTTAACAATTCGGTTAGACCATTTTATTTCGATACACCAGTCAGGTTTTTGATTGGCAATATTCAGCGCGACCATATCAATTTCTCCTGATTTCCAACGAGCATAATGTAGGGAATTCGCATTCTGATGATGCTGCCATTGTGCAAAAATGGCAGTTTCTACCATATTACCAATAACACCATCGGTAGCATTGACTGGAGAAAATAAAGCACTTCGCAGCGAGGGATTTGTCAAATATATTTTAAAGAAATTAGCTCGTTTAAATTTCTTTGCATTTTGGTCAATCCGATAAAGAACCTTAATCAAAAAAGCAGCTTCTAGGTAAGTAATATATTTTTTAATCGTATTTTTGGAAACGCCTGAATTTTGAGCAAGACCATCCAATGACATTTCATTGCCCGAATTATAGGCAATGTAAGTAAACAAAGAATTGAGCTCCTGAATATCTTGAATACCGTAAAGACTTGGTAAATCCCGCATCAAAACCTTGTCAATAATATCATTGCGAATATATCTGCCAGGGTCAGTCTGAATAGAGGTTGAAAGAGAAAGTTCAGGATAACCACCATAATTGATGTAATCCATAAATTTTTGATTGAGCCTTTTTATATCTGTTGATTTGTACTCTGACAAGCCTATTGTATTCTCAAAAGATATTGATTGTTGTTCCTCCTCTATCAAATCCTCACTTCCCGTCAAAGCAAGAAACTCATGAAAGGTTAAAGGCGGTAGAATAAAATCCGTAAAACGCCCAGCTCCCGATTCTCGGCTTTTGAGTTTCAAAGCGGCGGCAGCCGAGCCAGAAACGATAAACTTAAAATTATGATAAGAATCCACGAGAGATTTTAAATGAACTTCCCAGCCTTTGAGATACTGAATTTCATCAAAAAAAATATAAAGCTCTTCTGATAGTTTTTTTGAATTTGTTTTTAGGTATAAATTAAGTAATTCTTCTAAGGCAATGCCATTATAAAGTGGCGTTTCAGTAGAAAAATAACAGATGTTTTTTGCTTCAACTCCAGATTCTAACAGTTTTTGAATGGATTGAAATAACATGACCGTTTTGCCAACCCTTCTGGGTCCCATCAAAACTAAAGCCCTTTTTATGCTGCGTTCAATGAGTAAAGGATAAAAAAGCTGAAAATATCCACGCCGCTGCATTTTACTGTAAAAGGTATCAATTTTGTTCGATTCCCACCAGGGATTTTCGAACTTCATTCTATCAATAACCTGCTCTTTTGAAAATTTAATAGCCATTTAAAGTCATTTTGTTAATCTTAGTTAAAGGTAAATAAAACTTTTAAGATTAACAAATTGATCTTATTGACTTAAAATTCTTCCAAATTCTCCCGCAGCACATCAATATCCAATAAACGCTCAAAATCTTCTGCCAGATATTTCCCTAATTCCCTTGCTGTGAGCCAGACTTCCATACGTTTATCCTGATCGTCGGCATAAGCATAAAAATCTTTCAAATCGGTCAGCTTTTGATTGGGCAGCATATTGATAAACGCTTCTGATGGATAGAGCAGCAGCGTATTGTCATGGTGTTTGGAATATCGAAAAGGATGGTGTTTGTCGAACCAGCCCGGCTTGATATGACCAAAAAAATGTGGATGCAGGACAATGCCGTCTTCAAAATTATAGTTCAAATCAATATGGTAATCAACCACGCCGCCATCCCAGCAATCTTGTCCATTGATGACAACAGGGTTCATGACCAAGGGAATTGCACCACTTGCCTGTAAAGCGGGTACGATATTCTGCTCATCCAATTGAATATGCTGCGAAGCAATCCCATCATCCAGGAAAATAGATTCTTTTGCCGTAGAAAAAGTCAGCCTTTTCATGTTCCGATTTAGGCTTTTTCGATACAGCCAATGCTGAAATCCTATGCGCCCAAATTTCCATTTCAACTGGCTTTCAGTCATCTCTTTTGAAGAAAATAAAGCCTGCGATACACCGACGTGTAGTTTTTTTGTCGGATGCTGAAGTATGTGTTGAGCATCATCCCGAAGTGCCTGGGTAACGATTTTATAGCAACCCGCAGAAATTTCTGACAGGGGCGGATTATCTGAATATCGCTGATGGATGTATTCATAAGACAATCTGTTCATGGCTTCAACGGGATTGCTGTGCAGATGAGCCATAGATCGCCAGGCCCCAATAGAACCACCAATAAAATGAATAGTATGCTGATGTTCTGACAAAAAATGCTGCATTAAGTACCTATCCAAATGGTAGAGAATAATCCACTTCGGTCCACCGGCGGCAGAAGCCATGACTTTGACGTCTTCCACTTTTAAGCCATTGTCCATGAGTTTTGGGTAGGCTTTTTTGCCAGCTTTTACATTCAGGTATTTGGTTCTCATTGCAATTTAATTTGAACCTGAAAACTACGACTTCTAGTTGTCTTTTTTTAATTGCAGGTAATTAATCGTATTTTAAAGTATAACTATTTCCTAAATTCCATAATCAATCCTTCGTTTTCTGCACTTTGTTCTAAAGTTAGAAATGCGCTTAAATCTACTGAGCCTGTGAGTTCATCTATTCTGGCGCGGTCGTGAATGTCGCACAACCTTGCCCAGTCGGTTTTTTGATATGGTCTGATGTCTAACATTTTTTTGTTTTAATTCTAAATTTTAACAAGATACAATTTTTTACAAAAAAGCCCACCGACAAATGATTGCAGGCAGGCTTGGATAATTGAACACAGTTTTATATTGTTCTTCTGGGGGACTTCCTGGCGACTGGTCGTTAGTATAAAAGAGTTTTCGATTTACGCTGTTAAAAAATAGTTTATAAAAACGAAAACCAGTCGCCGAGAAGTTTTATGTAAATAAGTGGAAATACAAATTCAAACATCAAATACAAATACAAAAGGCTATTGATAATAAACCTTTAGTCGAATTGGAAGTGACGTTTATTTACACTTTATTTTTTATAAGTTTTAATTTCTCCTGTTTCTATACCTTTTAAATATCGGTTCAACTCGCGTTTGACTACTGGAGCCAATAGAATCAAGCCAATCATATTGGGGAAAATCATGGCAAAAACCATGGCGTCCGAAAACGTGATGACTGCATCTAGTCCGGCTGCTGCGCCGATGACAATGAATACACAGAAAATGATTTTGTAAACAGTAGCCACTATTTTGCTCTGACCAAATAAGTACATACAAGCCTGTAAGCCATAATACGACCAGGACAACATAGTAGAAAAAGAAAACAAAATAACCGCGACAGTCAGCACATAAGGAAACCAGGAATACACCGAGCCAAAAGCCGCAGAAGTTAGTTCAATGCCTGTGCGATCACCACTAGAATTCAGATATTCGCCTGTGATGATGATAACCAAAGCCGTCATCGTGCAAACCACTACTGTATCAATGAATGGCTCAAGCAAACCCACTAAGCCTTCGCTTGCCGGATATTTTGTCCGTACCGCAGCATGTGCAATCGAAGCTGAACCAACGCCTGCTTCATTGGAAAAGGCTGCCCTTTGGAAACCTTGGATCAGTACGCCTACAAAACCACCTGTGACTGCCATTGGTGCAAAAGCTTCTGTAAATATTTTGGCGAAAGCCGAAGGAGTCTGCCCAATATTGCCAATCAAAATCACCACTGCTGCTAATACATAAACACCGCACATCAATGGAACAATTTTCTCCGTCGTCGTGCCAATCCGCTTGATGCCGCCAATAATGACGACGCCAACTAAGATCGCCAAAACCAGTCCATACACAAAGCCACCATAACTCGATTCAACACCCAGTACACCCATAAGGAGTTGAGCAGACTGATTGGCTTGAAACATATTGCCGCCGCCAAATGAACCGAGCATACAAGCCACTGCAAAAAATATAGCGAGTCCTTTACCAAGTCCAGTTAAGCCCTTTTCTTTTAAGCCTTTGCTCAAATAGTACATCGGGCCGCCATAGACTGTCCCATTCGCATCTGTTTCCCGATAACAAACACCAAGCGTACATTCTGTAAATTTGGAAGACATGCCCAGCAAACCAGCAATAATCATCCAAAAAGTCGCGCCTGGCCCGCCTAGTGAAATAGCAATGGCAACACCAGCAATATTACCCAGCCCAACCGTTGCCGATAAAGCTGCTGTCAATGCTTGAAAATGGCTGACTTCTCCAGCTATATGGTCTGCTTGAATGGTTTGTAAATCATCCGTTTCACGAGGCTTCGACTTAGGTGGGGTATATTTTCCTCGCACCACATCTATGGCCAATTTGAATTTTGTGATATTGACAAATCGGAAATAAATCGTGAATCCAGTTGCACCGAGTATTAATACAATAAGGACAATTGGAATCGAAACTTCGCCGATAGTTATAGGCGTCATTACCGTGTCAAAGAGCCATTGAGAAATGGGTTGTACCCAGTTGTTGATCTTTTCATCCAGCCCTTGCGACTGGTTTTGTGCCAGGCTTAATATGGGCATTATAAGCCCAATGACTAAAGCCGTAGCTTTTAGTAGTGCTGTTCTCATGATATTGTGCTGTTTTACATGCACGGTGGGTTGAAACCCACCGCTTTTGCGAATAATAATGTGTGTTTGACAAAAGCGTAGGACTTCAGTCCTACGTGCAGGACAAATTTTCTACCCTTTTATCTTTCTGGAAGAAGTCGGACTTTTTGTAGATCGCTGTGATGGTCTTGTCGTAGACTTATTATTGAATTTTGGTATAGACCGAGTACGAGTTGATTGTGACGGTGTCTTCGTAGACTGTGGCTTATCGGCACGTCCTGAAGACTCATCTTTAGTTGTCCATGAAGACTTCTCCTTCTTTATGCCGTCCATCATAGACTCGAGCATAGTTGGTTTTTCAGCCTTTTTTGTAGATTTTGCTTTACCTCTACGTTCGGACTTAGACTCAACACTTGCTGGTTTATAAGGCACAGGAGTCGAATCTTCAGCACGTTGCGGTTTCTCTTCAATGACTTCTGGTTCATAAACTGATGGAGTTGGTCCTTCAATATAACCTGAATTTTCTCCGATGATTTCTGGCTCAGAAGAGGGAGGGCAAACCTCTGGTCTTGGTCCTTCAACATTTCCTGGCTGTTCAACGGCGGGGGCGTAAGTGGGAGGGCAAGCTGGTGTGTCAGGCTCAATTACTTCTGGATATGAAGGATATGCAGGCTCGCAGGGTGGGGGAGGCGTGCTGCAAGTTGGACCCGTTAAAATATCGAAGCCGATACCAAAAATGGAGCGTCTGTCGCGGCAATCTCTGCGCCTGCAATCGCGGTTTCTGCGCTTATTGCAATTACATTCGCAGTTGCAATCCCGCTTTTTTTCTACCTTGTTTTCGTTGCGATTTTTATCTAATTTAATAGAAACTCCAACATGAAAACTCAGCGCATCATAATCAGAACGGACAGCAGGGTTGAGAACATTTCGATCATTATTGATAAAATCATCCATGTCGATATAACTTGTATTGGGCGCGTGCGTATAAGCGGTGCGGGCATTGATGGCCACACGCTTTGAAACAGGAACTTGCACACCTGCACCTACACCATACACCCATCTACCTGTGGTCGTTACGCCATTCCACTGGTCGGTATAGCCACCTTCATCATAATCGTATTCTTCGGTATAATAACCACTGGTGAAAATACGTCCGCCCACAAAACCATCTACATAAGGTTGTACAGGAGATTTTTGATATTTCAAACGTACTAAGCCATTCATCCCCGCCGATATATTGGTCGGATTGTATATCTCGGCATTAATGGGAGAAGTGATATAATAGGTATTGGCTTTGCCACCACCCTGAACACGTCCTTCCAATCCCCACTGCCATACAAAGGGCTTGCGGTTGGAAGTCAGGTCGCCATAACCTGCAATAGACAAGCCATAGGCATCACGATAATTATTGGCTTCCAAATCAAATAAAGGACAGGTAAATGTCCCATTGATTTCTAAGTATTTGGATTTGCGAGGCTGGTACTCGTAAGTGTCTTCCTGTGCAAACAGGGTATTGCTTAATCCAATAAACAAAAGTAGTAGTAGAACATAGTTTTTCATAATACAGATTTTATGCTTGCCGCAAATAGAGGGGACTGTTTTTGGCAAAGATTAGTAAAATAGTTATCTGGGAGTTGAGAGGGGATAAGTTTAAGTTTAAGCTCAAGTTTAAGTCTAAATAGATGTCGCCGAAGGCGACTCTTTAAAGGTTTAAACTTAGACTTATTCTTAAACTTAAACTTATATCGGTTTGTTTTGTGTGGCAAATGACGGTTCATTTGCAAATCATACTACAAATATGTACATGAATTTTTTTAATACAAAGTAAGTCTGTTGCAAGCATTGATAGATAAAATGCTTTAATGTGATAGTTAGTTTGTAGGTAAATGTTTGCTTCTTTGCAAGTAAGTTTGTAACTTAGTTTGAAATATACTTTGAAAGTGTAGTTAAATTATTGAAGAATAGACTTTTAGCATTTTAATCGCCGATAGGAAATCATGTCTCCTGACTTAGAAAGCAAACATTTAAAAGTGTCGTAAGACACCAAATTATTAAAAAATGGCACAGATTCCACCGAAAATTCTCCTGGATATTTTCTTTAAAGCCTTTAAGGTTTTTTATCAAAACCATCCTGATAAGGAGCAGGCGGATGATATGTTGATGAAAATGATGCCCTTTCCGAGCGGTAGTCGCAACCGCAAAGATGTCTTTTACGAGATATTTGAAGATGTATATAGCCAACTCAATATCGCTGATGCAGAAACGGACGATAAGTATAATAACATCGAAGAATTGTTTACGCGGCGATATATTGAAGTCATCAAGGCCTATGTGCGCGATGAGGAAGTTTTTGGAATGGATGATGAGTATCTCAATCTCATCTACCGCTACACTTATAATTCTGATGAATACATCAGCACTGCTAGACACCTGCTGAATGTGCAGCGCGAGATACCTGAAAATCGCTTTGACGAACCCCATGAACGCGTGAAGAAGCCACTGTCGATTATGTTCTATTCGAGGCTGCAAAATATTCTGAAAAACAACACAGTCAAAAACGATAAGATTGTCGAACTGCCTTTTGATCATCTGATGGAACGATTTGGATTACATCCCGATGATTTGATGAAAGTCTTATTTGCCGAGCCGAGTGCTTTGTGTTCGATTATTTTTCCACCTTCGCAGCAGTTTGAATCCAAGCCCAATTTATTGCAACACTCCTTACAGGATTATAAAGGCGTTTTGCTGGGACATGCTTTGTCTATTCACTCCGATTCTGTCTTTCTACTGGCAGAATTGGGACGAGCCATGCGGATTGCCAAAGTACTGGACAAACCGGTTAGCATCTTTTTAACAGGTGAGAAATTTGGTTCGCTGAACTGGGTGGTGCAGGATTTTATAGAATTAAAACAAAAAAATCCCGATAAATATCCCCGACTGAATATAGAAACCAATATCCGCGAATGTCTGGCTTTCAGAACCAAGTTGTACAGTAAACTAGGACTAGATTATGAGATTTGCGATTCCAGTAATGCCGGCTCTGACTATTTCCCAGAATCCACGACGCTCCAACTGGAAATCTCCCGCACTGCCCGCGAATACCATGAACTTTGTCTGCTCATTCTAAAAGATAAAACCTATCCACGAAAAGTCGACAGAGACCAATCGCGCGAAATCATAGAAATACTGGACAGCTTTCTGGTGCAGGACATGGAGGGCGGTATTTCAGGTTTGAGTATTGTGAAAAAAGACCTGAAAAAACACATCGGCATTATCAAAATGGTGGTCGATAGCCTCAAGTCATTTTCCATTAAAACCTTTGAGTATTTCCTCTTGCAATACTATCATCAGTTCAAATATAATGGCTATCTAAAACTGGCGGTTTCCCGCGAATATACTTTTGATGAGCTGTTTATCAAGATGATAGAAAAAGATGGAATGGACTATAAGCTAGGCGGCTTGTACTTCAAGGATTATACCTGCAATACGGAGGATGGCGAAAAAACAGTCTTCCCGTATTACTTCCCCAGTGGCTCGCTCTACACAGGTGACCCGAAAAAAATCGACGAATACGATAAGGACGTTATTCTTATCAAAGACCGGCGCGATAAAATCAAAAGGGTCTTAGAATCCTATAAAAACCCTTTCAAACTGGCTGCCGTGATGGGTGATTTGCTCTCCTTCGCGCATTATTATTTCATGCATAATGAAAAAACCAGGGGCAATCACTTCAATGAAGAATTCATGCCTATCGTCGAAAAAATCAGCGAAGAATTTGCCCTTTCCTGGGAACATTATACCAACCTGACGGAAGAAGAGTTTCGATATGACCTCGTCACCTTCGAGCGTCTGCTATTGAGTCAGTGGTCGCGGAATATCATCATACCTTATCATTTCTATCCCTTCCTGCTCTCCGATGGCATCAAAGCAAAAGGCAATTCCGATAAGCGGACTCAATTGCTTGAATGTTATACAGAAATTGTCAATCTGATTTTACGTGAGCTTGAGAAGTCTATGGATTTTGGGGCGAATATTCGGCATTGGGGGATTTATCTTTAGGTGTGTTGTGGTGTTGATGTGTTGTCGTGTTGTTGTGGCAACGTAGCATAGACATTTCTGTCTGAAACCTTGTGTAGTTGCAAAAAAAAGCTGTAGCCGAGGCATCCTGCCTTAAAGCTGGGGAGAATTGAGTAATTGTGTGGTTGTTTTTTTACTGGGCATTAGCTTTATACCGATTAAATTTAAAATCGCTGGTTTTTCACTTCGACATTCAATATTCCCCTGTTCGATATTCGATATTCTTCACAAATCCATCACCACCCCATTCTCCAAGACAAAACTCAAGCCATCCTCCGTCTCGACCGTCATTTTGAAAATATATTCCGTATTATCAAAATCCGCTTTATTGATAAAATCTTCATAGAAATAGACGCTGACCCCCTCATACGCTTGATAATCTAATCCTTCCAATTCTAGGATATTGCTATTAGCAGGAATGATTTGATTGTCGAACGTAAAATCTTTATCAAAGGAGAGCCTAAGGCTACTTTCTACGAATGGATTGACAGTTTCATAGTCACAGCTCAATGCATAAGCGCTGGACATCAGACTAAGATTCGGGATTGCCGCAGCGACAATTTCCATTTCGGCTAATGCCTGAAGCGTGAATATGCCATTGATTGTATCGACTTCTAATAAATCCAGCTCGGAAACTTGTCGAATTTTTAAATCATTTAGATCAACAATTTTATATTCATCTACATCCCGACAAATACAACTTTCCATCAGAATGGAGTAGAGGCTTATCAGGAGTAGAACCAGGCTTACTTTGAATAATGTTTTCATTGATTGTTTGATTTGGTCATCAGTCATCAGACTAAGACGGTGATTTTTTTGCAAAAAAATAGCGCACCTTCATATTTTACGTTCCTAAAGATAAGCTTTTATTTTTCTATAAAATTTATAGGGAACGAATTGTAAAAATTTGCATATAATTTTTTAGTACAATAATGATGTGTAAAATGAAAAATTATTTTGTAAAATTATAATTGAAAGCACTTTAAAAATGTATTTATTTTGAAATGTGTTTAAAAACATTATGAGCATAATAGAATATTATCATGTAGCGGATAGTAATAATGACAAAAAAATGGTTTGACTCAATTGTTGGACAACTGTAATTTTGAATTCAATTTAGAAAATAAAAAATTACAGACCATGAAAAATTTCCTGCTTATTTTGTCATTATTATCTGGGCTTTTTGCCAATGCACAAACCTGGGATAACTTAACCTATAATGAAAATCAATCAGGATTAGAGTTAAACCCTTTAAAGGGCTTCGCAACGATGTGGCAACCCAGCAACAATTTTCCACACAGTATTCAAGGCGAATTATTTGGATTGGATGACGTCATGCTTGGAATAGATAGCTTTGATTGGACAGTCATAGACAACTTTCTTGCGCAGGAAGCCAGTGAAGGCAACCATTGTTACATACAGGTCAATATAGATCCCGCATTCGGAGGTTCTGATATGCCTGCTTTTTTAGTCGATCAAGTGGATTGGCAATTCTATGATGATGGAAATGTCCCTGATTTATGTCCAGACTGGAATGACCCGGATTTGATGGAAGCTATGCTAAATTTTATTGATGCTTTTGGCACAAAATATAATAATGATTCCATAGTTTTCTTGGTGCATTTAGGCCTTTATGGAATGTGGGGAGAATGGCATATTGGGAGTGTAGCGGATATTAGACCGGAATTTGAAATGACAGAAGAGAATAAGTTATTGATAGCAAATACTTACATCAATTCCTTTCCGGATACATATTTATTAGCCCGTTATCCGGAGAATATGCCAGATGCACAATCTTTTGGTTATAGTGATGGTTTGTTTTTTAGTCAATCCATTTCCTCCTCCTCCAATCCCTATTATTTTCATAATACCTTAAAAACCAATCGCGCTGATCTCAATTGGAAACTGCATCCAGTCGGCGGAGAAATCGACCCAGATATTCAGCCCATTCTTTGGGATTCCTGGCCCAATGTGGTCGGACAGGACGTAGTGGCATGTTTTGATTCCATCCATCCAACCTGGCTTTTCTCTCATCACGTTCTTACACAAGTTCAAGAGGGTACAGCAGAATGGGACAACGCCATCCAGGCACAAAAATTAATGGGCTATACTTTTTATATTGACAAATACCGCTTGTCTTCCTCAAATGGAAATCCAGCCATTGAAGTTAATATTCAAAACAAAGGATTAACGCCTATGTATGCCAATTGGGAGGTAGAGTTTGGCGTACTCAATTCCAGCAATCAATTCCAGTCATTAGGCTTCACAAAATGGAACTTGGATTTGATTCAGCCAGGTGTTGTCGATAATTACAGGTCATTTATATCAGATAGCTCTTTAACAGACGGAACCTATACCTTCTTGCTAAGAGTCGTAAACCCATTGGAAGCTTTTTCTGCTGACGCCAAACCTGTGAGGTTTGCCAATACAAGTCAGGATGAGGATATCGAAGCTTGGATTAGCTTAGGAGAAACAAGCATATCCTCAGGCAATGCTGGACTTACACCAACACAGGTTTCAGGCATATCATTATCGCCGTCAAGTGCAATATTGCAAGTGGGAGATAATCTTCAGTTATCAGCAAATGTGACTCCTGCGAATGCAACGAACCCAGCAATCACCTGGGTTTCAGATCATCCTGCTACAGCTTCTGTCAGTGCCAGCGGCTTGGTTTCGACAGGTCCAGTAAGCGGAACAGTTATTATTTCTGCTTACACGCAGGATGGTGGTTTTGTAGGAGAATGTGCAATAACAGTTGAACCTTTCCGGGTGAATATACCTGCTTTAATCGAAGCCGAAGCCTATGTTGATATGTCTGGCGTAGAAACAGAACCAAGTGGTGAAGGCGGCTCTAATTTAGGGTATATTGATGCCGGAGATTGGATGGAATATGGCGTAATCGTTGATTCCCCTGCAGATTTTTTGGTGGATTACCGAGTGGCAAGTCCGTCATGGGGTGGTGAAATAAGTTTATTAAATGAAAGTGGCGATGTCTTAGATATTATCCAGGTAGATTCTACAGGCGGCTGGCAGGCTTATACGACCATGACTTCAAATCCTATTTCATTGCCGGCTGGAGCTTATAACTTAAGAGTACTGGCAAGTGGGGGCGGTTTCAATTTAAACTGGATTGAATTTAGATACGATCCCATCTGGGCATACGAAGCCGACTTGGAAGTAAGAGCAGATGTTATGACCTTATATCCAAAGCCCACTGCGGATTTCTTTAAAATCAAAGGAGACTTTTCGGATTATACGATTCAGATTTTAGACATGAATGGTGCCGTATATCAAGATTTATCGGATCAAAGTAGTCCCATTGAAATTGATATTAGCGGTCTGCCCCAAGGATTATATTCTATAAGTATAGTAAATGGAAATAATGGCAATCTACGTTTTGAACATATTATAAAGATGTAGAAAAAACTTTTACCCTTTATTATCGAAATACACGGCCCACCCACCTGCTTGAGACTACTATACTGGACATTAGGGTGTTCGGCAGGAAGGGGGGAAGTGTATAATATCTTCTATAATACCTTTCCACAGCGCATCTCTCGATATTTTTGTCTTGGTCGTTTTTGCCAATTCCGTCATTCTGTCCTAAAAACCTGACACGATAAAATCTCAAAATCGGACAAAATCGGACATTTTGTCACTAAAACATTAAATATTTCCGAAGTTTCAAACATTTTTGAAAGTTTGGAAAGGTTGTTGATTAAGCCTTATCATAATTATGAAATAAAATTTTAAACTTTAAATTATTAGATCATGGAAAATTTATTGAAAAAAGTATTGTACACAGGCGTAGGTCTTATTTCAACTGCCAGCGAAAACATTCAGAAAAACATCGACGAATTGGTAAAGAAAGGTTCTCTTTCTGAGGATGAAGGTAAAAAAGTGGTGAATGATTTCATAGAAACTACAGAAGCGAAAAGAGAAGAATTCCAAGCTCGTATGACAGAGATTGTTACGAATGTTTTGGAAAAATTGAACTTGCCTTCTACGGAGGAGTTCAAAACTTTGACAGATCGTTTGGCTAAGTTGGAGAAAAAGACTAAAACGACTGCTGAAAAAGCAACAAGTACAGTTAAGAAAACAACTGCTGCTGCTAAGAAAGCGGTTGCGAAGTAATTTTACCTTCGTAAGCTAAAACTTATTGCCGCGATGTGAACCTCTGGTTTGCATCGTGGCTTTTTTATTGAGGTAAGAACGTGTTTAAATTTCATAAAAGCTTATGGGGAACCGTCAGGTTTTCAAGCCACCGTATCGCAGGAAGTCAGTTACAACTTGTGTCGATTTATCCGTCACAGCTTTGCGTCGCAAGACACCCCCCTCCGAAAGGGGATATTGCCATTCAAATCATCAAAGCAGAAGCAAAATTACTCTTCAAACGAGCATGTTCTTCCATTAGATATTGATCTATGGCAAGCGCAGCTTCTCGACCTTCCGAAATAGCCCAAACGACAAGAGATTGTCCTCTACGCATATCACCTGCCGAAAAAACACCAGGAACAGAAGTTTGATAATTATTACAATTTACATTATTTCTCGTATCAAGTTGTACCTCTAGTTCTTCCAGTAATCCTTCAAATTGAGGGTTTAAAAATCCGATGGCAAGAAAAACATAATCACAAGGTAGGATGCGCTTACTGTCTTTTTGCTCTTGCATCTCCACTTTGCCCTGCTGATTCAATTCCCAGGATACATTGACGACCTCTATGCCACTTAGGTGAATGCCATCTTCGCTGATGAATTTTTTGGTTAATATAGACCATTCTCTTTCACAACCTTCTTTATGCGAACTTGAAGTCCTTAAGACCATTGGCCAATTGGGCCAGGGATCTTTAATGGTTCTTTGTGCAGCAGGTTTGCTCAGCAATTCTATCTGAGTGATGGATTTCGCGCCCAATCTGTTGGACGTACCTATACAATCGGAGCCAGTATCACCGCCACCTATGACGACTATATTTTTGTCTTTTAAATCGAATGTAGAAAAATCAATATTGTCTCCAGCTACTCGCTTATTATTTTTTTCAAGGAAGTCCATCGCAAAATGAATCCCTTTCAAATTCCTGCCTGCTATGGGCAAGTCGCGTGCTACACTTGAGCCGCCACATAAGAGCATGGCATCTGATTCATTTTTCAGGGTAGCTGCACTTATGTTTTTACCGACTTCTGAATTGCAAATAAACTGGATGCCCTCTGCCTCCATGAGTTGTATTCTCCTGTCGATGACTTGTTTTTCTAATTTAAAATCTGGGATTCCATACCTTAATAATCCGCCTACTCGTGTATTCTTTTCATGCACTTCGACCTGATGACCTGCTTTGTTCAATTGATCTGCCGCTGCAAGACCGGCAGGGCCGGAACCCACTACGACTACTTTTTTGCCTGTACGTTCTATGGATGTGTTTGGACTTATCCATTGTTCAGCAAATGCTTTTTCGACGATAGATTTCTCCACAAATTCTATGGATACCGGATCACTATTGATGCCCAGTACACAGGAAGATTCGCAGGGCGCAGGGCATATTCGTCCAGTAAATTCTGGAAAATTATTGGTAGAAATTAAAATTTCATAAGCCGATTTCCAGTCTGACTTGAATACAGCATCATTAAAATCTGGAATTTTATTGCCCAGTGGACAACCTGAGTGACAGAAGGGAACACCACAATCCATACATCGCGCTGCTTGTTTGTTGATGAAATCCTCTTCTACCTTTTCATCAAACTCCTGGTAGTGCAGCACCCTTTTTTCTACAGTTTCATATTTTGGAGTGGCTCTTTTATATTTCTTAAATCCTAATGCATCTCCCATAATCAACTCGCTTTTAATTTTATTGAATAATTGCTTTTTTTCAGCAATAATGCTTTCTTGTATTCTGTAGGTATTATTTTTAGAAAATGCTTGGACAGGTCATACCAATCATTCAGAATATCCAATGCCAGATTGCTGGAGGTATATTGGAAATGACTTGAGATCAGCGATCTAAGGGTCTCAAAATCTTCATTCGTGCAGCTTTCTAATTCCACCATTTCGGGATTGATTCTTTCCGACCTATCTTTATCTTCCTGATAGACATAAGCAATGCCGCCACTCATACCTGCGGCAAAATTTTTACCATAGCTTCCCAAAACGACAACTACACCGCCTGTCATATATTCGCAGGCATTATCTCCTACAGCTTCTACAACTGCTTTAGCTCCTGAATTCCGGACGGCAAAACGGTCGCCTGCCGCACCTTTGATAAATACCTGACCACTTGTAGCACCATATAAACACACATTGCCAACGATTGTATTCTTGGCAGGGTTGAATATGACAGACTTATCTGGTATCGCTACCAAACGACCGCCACTTAAGCCTTTTCCAAAATAATCATTAGCAGCTCCTTCTAGTGTAAAACTGAGGCCCTTAATCAAAAATGCTCCAAAGCTTTGACCGGACGCACCTCTAAACAGGAAGGAGATACTACCGTCTTTCATGCCTTTCGAGCCATACCGTTTTGCAATTTCATTGGACAACATAGTGCCTACTGCTCTGTCTGTATTCTTTATTTGAATAATTGAACTAAAAGTCCCGGTATCCTTAATGGCTAAGGACGATTTGGCGATAAGCCTGTGGTCGAGTACATGTTCAAGACCATGATTCTGCTCTTTTACTTTATAACTAAAATATCCTTTATTGGGCTTTGCATAAAAAAGCAATTTTGACAAATCTACATTGGAGACTTTCCAATGTTTGCCTTCCATGTCGGCTCTCAGCAGGTCAGCGCGACCGACCATTTCATTGACTGTTCTGAAACCCAGTTCAGCCATTATGGTTCTTAAATCCTCGGCTAAAAAGTGGAAGTAATTGACCAAATGCTCTACCTTTCCGTCAAATTTTTTTCTTAAACCTACGTCTTGTGTTGCAATGCCTACAGGACAAGTATTGAGGTGACATTTTCGCATTAAGATACATCCTTCGACGACTAAAGCAGCAGTAGCCACGCCCCATTCTTCTGCGCCCAATAAAGTAGCAACAGCCATATCTCGCCCTGTACGAATTTGCCCGTCGCACTGTAGCGTCACTCTGTCACGAAGATTGTTTTTGATTAGGGTATGATGTGTTTCAGCTAAGCCCAGTTCCCAGGGTAGCCCTGCATGAGAAATGGACGATAGGGGAGAGGCGCCTGTTCCGCCGTCATGTCCCGAAATCAGAATATGGTCTGCATGTGCTTTTGTCACGCCAGAAGCGATGACGCCTACGCCGGTTTTGGACACTAGCTTTACACTTATTCTGGCGGTTCGATTTGCATTTTTCAAATCAAATATAAGTTGCGCCAAATCTTCAATCGAATAGATGTCATGGTGTGGCGGTGGAGAAATCAATCCCACGCCAGGCGTAGAATGTCGGACTCTTGCAATATTTTTATCTACCTTATATCCGGGCAACTGGCCGCCTTCTCCCGGCTTGGCGCCCTGTGCCATCTTGATTTGTAGTTCAGCTGCATTGGTGAGGTAATTAATCGTCACTCCAAATCTACCAGAGGCAACCTGCTTTATGGCGGACCTTTCCCAATCGCCGTTTTCCAGTTTTTTGAATCTTTTTTCATCTTCACCGCCTTCACCGCTATTACTTTTTGCACCTATTCTGTTCATAGCTTTTGCAAGTGTGGTATGTGCTTCATGGCTAATAGAGCCAAAGGACATTGCCCCTGACGCGAATCGTTTTAGGATATTTTCCACGGGTTCGACTTCTTCTATTGGAATGGGACTGGATTTTTTAAATCTGATGAAACTCCGCAGGGTGGATACATTATTTTCACAACGGTCTATCTCTTCCGTGTATTTTTTATACAAATGATAATCATTGGTTTTTGTAGAATGTTGTAATAAGTGAATGCTTTTAGGATTGAACAGATGAAATTCTGCATCTCGTTTCCATTGATATAGTCCTTTGTCGGGCAAATTGTCAGGTTTGGAACCAAAAGCAAGCTTGTGTTTGGCATGTTGTTCTTTTTGCAATTGCTCAAAATTCATTCCCTCTATCTTTGAGCTGGTTCCCTTGAAACACAAATCAATGACCTCAGTAGATAAACCAATAGCTTCAAAAGTCTGCGCACCTTTATAAGATTGCAAGGTAGAGATGCCCAATTTAGACATCACCTTCAACAAGCCTTTTTCTACGGCTTTTATATATTGCTTGACCTGCGTTTTGCTGCGCTGTTCTTCATCGAATTTAGCCTTTCTGATGGTTTCGATGGCGAGGTGTGGATAAATGGCATCTGCTCCGTAAGCAAGTAAGCAGGCATAATGATGTACCTCCCAGGTATCTCCAGTCTCTATAATAATGGAAACGTCTTTGCGGTAGCCTTCCTGAATCAGAAAATGATGCAAGGCACCGACTGCCATCAAACTGGGAATAGCGATTATGTTTTCGTTGATGCCTCTATCCGAAATACAGATTAGGTTTGTTCCTTTCTCAATCTGTACTTTGACCTTTTGATTAAAGTCGAGAATAGCCTGTTGCAAAGGCAATTTTTTTGCAAAACAAGTGGACACGGTCTTTGCTCTGAATCTTAAGCTAGTCAAAGATTGAATGCCGTAAAACAAAGCCGGCGTAAGTACTGGACTAGCCATCCTGATGACCGAAGCTTGTTCTTCATTGGTCTTTAAAATCTTACTGCTGCCTCCAAGTACAGTGGACAGCGACATGAAATAATTTTCGCGTAAGGAATCTATCGGGGGATTGGTCACCTGAGCGAACTGCTGTTTGAAATAATTGGAAATGTGTTGAGCCAATTTTGAAAAAATAGCCAACGGAACATCTGCGCCCATAGAGCCAATGGGTTCTTTAGCATGTTGAACCATGGCTTTCAAAATCAAGTTGATGTCTTCCCAACTCATCCCATAACTGATCTGCCTTAGCGTCAAATCAAATTCCGATTTTGCGACTTCATTATTTTCTGATTCCAGTTGGCTGATGTCTAAGGATTTGGCTTTAAGCCAATTTGTGTATGGGAATCGCTGACAAATGACTTCTTTGATTTCGGAATCAGAAATAATTCTCTTTTCATCCAAATCAGCCAGTAGCATTTTCCCTGGTTTGAGTCTTCCTTTTTTTAGTATTTTAGACTGGTCAATTTTTATACAGCCTTCTTCACTTGCTACGATTAGTTGATTGTCAGTAGTATGGACATATCTTAGTGGTCGTAATCCATTTCGATCCAATGTAGCCCCCACCAAATTACCATCCGTAAAACATATTGCAGCAGGACCATCCCAGGGCTCTACAATTCCATCGTGGTATTGGTAGAAGCCTTTCTTGTATGCTGCCATATCCTCATCATTCTGCCAGGCTTCTGGAATCATCATCATAAGGGCGTGGGGAATAGACCTTGTCGTTCGGATTAAAAAATCAACAACGTTATCAAAATTGCCAGAATCTGATAAAAAGGGGTCACAAACTGGCAGTGCATTCACCCAGTCGTCCTTATAAATTTCACTCTTATGCATGAAATTTTCTCTTGCTTTCCACCAGTTGATGTTTCCCTGAATCGTATTGATTTCTCCATTATGAGCGATGCATCTGAAGGGTTGTGCCAGCTTCCATTTTGGAACCGTATTTGTTGAGAACCTACTATGTATAATGGCAATGGCAGATCGACAATCTTCATCATTCAAGTCGATGAAATAATCTCTTAGCTGGGTCGCATTGAGTTGTCCTTTATAGACAATGGTTTTGGAGGAAAGGGAGGCGATGTAAAAATCATCTGCCAGTAACCTATCATCTGCATAAACTGATTTTAAAATTTCAGTTTTAAGCAGGTATAGCTTTTTTTCAAGGTCAAAAAATAAGCCACTTGTTTTTGGAGCTAGGAAAATCTGTTCCATTAAAGGCTCTGTCGACAAAGCTGATTTTCCTATCATTGAATTATCGACCCTGACCAGCCTTTGAAATAATATTTCAAAGTTATTTTTTGCACAGGATTGTTCAATCAATTCAGTACAAAAACGACGTTTGTCTTCATCTTTGGGTAAAAAAAGCATACCCACCCCGTATTGTCCTGGGGCAGGTAAATTGTTTTTGGAAAGCTGGGCTTCTTTACGAAATAGTTTATCCGGAATTTGAATCAATATTCCTGCGCCATCTCCTGAGTTGGGTTCACTTCCGCACGCGCCTCGGTGTTCCATATTTTCCAACATGGTCAATGCATCACTTACAAGTCTTTGGGATTTTATACCGTTTACATTTGTAAATAATCCAACGCCACAGGAGTCTTTGTCTAAGCTTGGGTCATATAATCCGTAATTTTGCTGCTCAACTTCCATATTATTCTTTTATTTTAAAAAGCATACACCGCTCCTAATACAAAGGAACTGAGTGCATTTGTCAATTCATCATCATCGCTAAATATATCTGTAGAATTCATGTCCAGTCTGAATTCGGGAATAAGTGTTAAACTTCCAATAGTATAATTTCCGGAAAGCGTAATGTCGAGGACAGACTCGTCTTTACCAAATAGCCCTAAGCCATTATCCAGAAAATATTCAAGCCGTGTACCGAGTTTCAGTTTGTCAGAAGCAGCCCATTGCAGATAAGCTGCTGCTCCACTGAAAGCGTCCTTAGCTATACTTGCATTCAAGCCAGCATATACATCACTGGTTACATCCACACCTGCGGTTATATCAAATTGATAGAAGTCTTTCGAGACAATACCATTCAGATAAACACTACCGCTACCAAAGGTATATCCCAACTGAACACCGGCTGTGTACGTATTGTCTGGATTATATTCTGTCGCATCAGTAGGGTTGAATACGCCCAACATCGCACTGAACCCACTTTTATGGGCATAATCCAGCTTCAGACCCGTATGAGAAAAAGGGCCATAAGAAAACAAATAGCTGGTGGAATAATTAAAATTATCAACAGGTGAAATGACTTCATATCCCAAGAAGGTATTAAAATTACCTATAGTGAATGTAAGCTCTTCAGAAACATTCCAATAGACATACAATTGATTGATCAAACTTGAATTGCCGCCGGGTCTGAGAACAGGAGATAAAAATGTCGCGTCTTCCCCTTTTGGCCCGACCACCAAGTCAGCCATAAATCCTACTTTTTTTCCATCATTTGCAATCTTTAAATTGGCCATACCGAGGGAAAAACCAGGAAGATTTGAAAACGAGGTGCCTGGTGCTAGATCATAGTCTCCCTGTATATTATATCTGTAATACACATCAACAGAGCCTGAAAGATCCCATCCCAGTGAATCCTGAGCATGTCCAAATTGAGCGGTCATTAATGTTGTAATGATTAAATAGAATAAGCGATACATAAACTGACTTTTAAAGTTTGAAGAATATTTTTTTCAATCTTAAAAAGCATTTTCCGGTCAAAATTTGTAACTTTGACAGACGAGGCGGAAGTCTTTTTTAAGATTTTTGTTTTAGCTTTCAGGACTGCAATCCTGAAAGCTTTTTTATTTTATAAATTAAGGGCTTGGACTCAACTAAACGCCACTTTCAATTTACATAATTGGCTTATTGTCAATACTTTTTTGAATTTGAATTTGACGTTTGGATTTGTATTTCCACTTAAGAGTATGCCGAGATATTATGCTCTTCGATATCAAGGCCTTTTTCCTCTTCCGCAGCAGATACTCTAATTCCAATGGTTCTTTTTAGCATATAGAACAATAGGAACGAAAGGGTGAAAGCAAATGCTCCACAGGCTATAATTCCTATAAGCTGATCTGAAAATTCTCCTATGCCTTCGTCGAAATTTCCAAAGATGGCTACTGCTAGTGTACCCCAGATTCCGCAGACTAAATGGACTGAGGTCGCACCTACCGGATCATCCAATTTAATGCGGTCGAAAAACGTAACCGACAAGGGGATCAACACGCCAGCGATCAAGCCTATGATGACTGCGGAATTGACCGAAACAGCATCTGCGGATGCTGTTATGCCAACTAAGCCACCCAAAATTCCATTCAAAACCATAGAAAGATCATGCGTTTTGGACATGAGATAACTTGTGACAAAAGCACCAACTGCACCAGCGGCAGCAGCAAGTGAGGTTGTGGTGAATACCAGAGAAACCAATTCAGGGTCTGCACTCAAAACCGACCCGCCATTAAAACCATACCATCCAAACCAAAGCAAAAAGACACCGAGCGTAGCCAGTGGCAGGGAGTGTCCTGGTATAGGCTTTATACCTTTAGAAGTATATTTTCCGCTTCTTGGTCCTAATAAAATAATGCCCGCTAAAGCTGCCCATCCGCCTACAGAATGTACGATGGTCGATCCGGCAAAATCATAAAATCCGCGGGCATCCAGCCATCCAGCACCCCATTTCCAAAACCCTGTGATAGGATATATGAAGGCCACAAATAAGGTAGCAAAAATCAAAAATGAATTGAGTTTAATTCTACCCGCAACTGCCCCGGAAACTATGGTCGCTCCAGTTGCTGCAAACATAGCCTGGAAAATAAAATCAGCCCAATAAGTATAATCAGCATAAGCGGCAGTCATTCCGCCTTCTGGTGGATTCAAAAGAAAGCCTCCAAATGCAAAATAACCGCCTGCATTACTGCCTGGGTACATCAGATTAAAACCTACAAACCAATAAGTCAGCAAACCGATAGCGATAATCATTGAATTTTTGAATAGGATATTCACTACATTCTTCTTTCGCACAAAACCAGCTTCCAAAGCGGAAAAACCTAAGTGCATCATAAAAACCATAGCGGCAGCAATTAATATCCAAAGGTTGTTTGTGGTAAACGCACTTAGTTCCGCAGTAGCCTGAGCTTTTTCAGCCGCACTAAGTGCTTCCACAGCCTTAGCCAATATCTCTTCTGTTTTCAAGTCTTCCATTTATTATAAGTTTATTGATTCACCATTTTTGAGTCCTGTTCTGATGTTGGTAATCTCTTCAATGTTGGTCACCATAATGAGTCCGTCTCCTTTTTCGCCAGTATATGCTGCATCTTTGATGACTTGATGTGCAGTTTCAACATAGGCTTCAGAAATAATGATTTCCAATTTTATTCTTCCAATATACCCTACGTCATACACCGCTCCACGGTAAGAAATGTTCTTGCTTTTTTGATGTCCATAGCCTTTGACTTCATAAAAAGTAAAGAAGTTGATGCCTACCTCCTGAAGACTTTCCTGAACTTTTTCAAATTTTGAGGATCTGATGATTGCTTCTACTTTTTTCATTTGGTATTTTTTTTTGATGTACGAATTTAAGGCACAATTGAACAATAATTTAGTCAAATGTTTCTATATTTGTGATGTCCATCTGTTAATTACTAATCACAATTAGCTGTATTATAGTTATTTATTAATTTTATTTTGTTATGCCCATTGCTAAGTCAAGTGAACTTTTCAGTTTAGTCAAATCCCTTTCTAAAGCAGAGAAGAGGAACTTCAAACTATATGCGGGTAGAAACCATAAGCAAGGACAACTAAAATTTATAGAGCTATTTGATGTTTTAGAGAAGGCAAAAACTTATGATGAACATCAAATTCTGAAAGACTTAAAAGGAGTACCGAAAAGAAAACTTGTCAATCTAAAAAGACACCTATACACACAAATATTGAACAGCCTGCGGGTCATCACTGTCTCAAAAAGGCCTAATGTTGAATTGAGAGGCTTAATAGATTACGCTTACATACTTTATGATAAAGCGTTTTATATAGAAGCCATTAAAATTTTGGATAAAGCAAAAAAACACGCAGAAAAATACAATATGTATTTTATGCACCTGACGATCATAGAATTTGAAAAACGCATCGAGAGTCGTCATATTACGAGAAGCGGGCAGGACAAAGCGTATGCTTTGATTGAGGAGTCAGCGAAAATCAATAAAAAGGTGTCGGCGGCTACTCATCTAAGTAATCTACGCACCCATCTTCATGGCAGGTATCTTCAAAATGGACATTGCCGATCAATAGAAGAAAAGACTGAGTTGGAAGCATTTTTTGAATCAGGGCTTCAGGAGGTTAGGGAAAATGAATTGGGTCCAGTCGAAAAAGTATATTTGTATCAATCTTATGTATGGTATAACCACATCCTGTTGGATTTTAGAAGCTGCTTAAAGTATGCTGAAAAGTGGTTGTACCTGTTGGAATCAGAACCAGAAATGATAGATAGAGATGTGGATCTTTATTTGAGAGCATTTCATTACATACTGAGTTCGTGTTTTCACTTACGGGAAAAAGAGAAGTTAAATACTTTCCTCCTGAAAGTGGAAGCTTTCAGAAAATCAAATTATAAGCGATTTAATCAGCTTTCCAAAATCATCTCTTTTCAATATGTCCATAGTGCGCGATTAAACAAAATCATTATCCATGGAAATTTTGAGGATGGGCAGCAAGTGATTTCAAGGACACTTAAAAGAATCAGGAAGTATCAATTAAATCTGGATGCACACAGGATATTGGTTTTCTATTTTAAAATTGCCTGGATATATTTCGGCAATAAAAATTATGCGAAGTCTATCTTTTATCTAAATAAAATCGTGAATGACGAACTGCCCAAATTGAGGGAAGATTTACAGATTTATTCCCGACTGATGTTTTTGATGTGCCATTATGAATTGGGTAATTATGATATGTTCAAATACTCCATCAAAACGTTCAAACCTTATTTCAAAAAACTGGAAAATGCTTATCCATTGCAGGAAATTACACAAGCTACATTTTTGAAATTGGCAGCTGCGCCAAAAGCCGAGCACAAAACAATCATGAAAAACGCATTGACTCAGCTTAAAGTACTCCAGGAAAATAGTTTTTATAATGTTTCATTCACTTATCTCGATGTAATCAGCTGGCTGGAAGCCAAAATTACTGATCGGGCATTATCTGAAATTATACGTCGGTTTTAATTTTGTCTTTTAGAAAGGTTTTGTTTCTTACGAGAGACTTTGTCCCTCGCTGACCTATTTCACTCTTTCAGAGTTTAGTGCAACTTGGGCTAATAAGACAAAAAGCAGGGCGGCTTAGGAATCCTCCCAAGCCGCCCTGCTCAAAAAGTTCTTCAATTGAATTTGAATTTGACGTTTGTATTTGAATTTGAATTTTTAATTCATCAAAGTAACACTACCCGTCAATTCAATATCTTTATTCTCAAAAGTGGTCAAAATAATCAAATAAGTATAAGCATCGCCGACCTGCTTTTTGCCTCTGAAGGTGCCATCCCAACGAGCAGCAACATCATCATGCACCACCTCACCCCAGCGATTAAAGACCTTGAAGGTCGTGACTTGCGTACTACCATTGACCACAGGACCGAAGTCATCATTCAGACCATCAGCATTTGGTGAAAATACATTGGGAATTGCCCAGAGACTGCTATCGATAATGGTGACGACAACTTCATCCGTCACCACACAGCCATTCAGCGTTGCAGTTACTGTATAAGTAATTGTGCCGACTTGCGTAGCATCTTCACTAAAGGAATCACCCGTATAAGTCGAGCCATCACTTCCCGTCCAGGTATAAGTAAGGGCTGCATCTGGAAACTCAACACCAACATCATAAGTATCGCCAACTTCTACAATTTGGTCATCGCCAGCCAGTACACTAAAAGGTGCTACGACATCCAAAACCTGCTGTGCTATGCCTGTACAACCCTGATCATCTGTGACCGTCACAAAGTACGTTCCACCTGTATTCGCATTGATGGTAGAAACCGTATCACCAGTCGACCACATATAAGAAGCAAAATCGCCAGCATAAAGATTCACCGATTCATAAAAACAGAAACTAGTCGGTCCATCAGCAAGAATCAGTGGTGTGGCGGCTGTAGTTGGGAATATATCCACCTGCTCAGTTGCTTGACAACCATTAGCATCTTCTACAATAACATCATAAGTTCCGCTAGGCAGTTCATCAAAGAAACTGACCGCCTGGAAAGTAGTGCCGCCATCTATGCTATACTGATAAACTGGCGCGCCGCCGGAAGCAAATATATCCAATGCGCCATCCAGTTTATTACAAGTGCTTGGTGTAATAAGAATACTATCCAAGACAGGTACACCAACAGAAGTCATGGTGAATACCTGTGCCGTCTGGCAACCATTAGCATCTTCGATCAGGATATTATAAGTATTGGGCAGTAAGCCCGAAAATACATTGCCACTTTGGTAATTTTGTCCATTATCGAGACTGAACTGATAGGGGAGGGTACCACCGCTGACAATAATGGAAATTGCTCCATTGTCTTCATCACAAATAGAATCATCAACGTCAATATTGTCAATATTCAATCCGCCTGCATCCATCAATACCACCTGCTCAAAGGATTCACAGCCCGCAGCATCTTGTACGATAATATCGTAAATGCCAGCTCCAAGTCCGTTGAATACTGAATTGCTTTGGAAACTTACACCGCCGTCTATGCTATAAGAAAGTCCAGGCGTTCCGTTACCCGCTGTGATAATGATGCTACCATCTATATTGCCACAAGTCGGATGCTCAGAAGCGACAGTATTGATCTCAGGAGCAGTTGCGCCATTGACGATGGCTTGCCCTGTAGTTTCACAGCCGAGAAAATCGACTACAACAACTTCATATACACCAGCAGCTACATCGCTAAACAAGCTGTCACCTTGGAAGGTCAGTCCGCCATCTATACTAAATTCGTAATTGGGTGTGCCGCCGTTCATGCTGATATCAATCGCACCATCATCTTCTCCACATGCTGCATTGCTGATGTCGATAGCTGTGATGATCGGATCATTGAGTCCTATGATATCGACAATCTGTATAGACAAACATCCATTGGCATCCTGTACGACTACATTAAACGTATTTGGCGATAAGCCGCTAAATAAACCGGAGTTCTGATAACTCACGCCATTATTGATACTAAATTCATAAGGAGGCGTACCGCCATTGGCATTGATAAGCAATGTGCCATCGGCAATATTACAGGCCGTTGGCGAAGTTGTGCTGATACTGCTGATGACTGATCCATCTGTTGTAATAATAGCAATGTCTTCCACTTCACAACCTGCGGCATCGCGTATAATGACGGTGTATTGACCAGGTGCGAGGTTGGTGAATGTTGCGCCAGTTTGGTAATTTATACCATCAATGCTATACTCGTAAGGCGTTGTTCCATCTGCGGCATAAGCCGTGATAACTGCATTATCATCTCCACAAGTCGCATTGCTGATGTCGAAATTGGAAACCACTGGTCCACCTGCCTGAAACAAGCTGATCTGTGCCGTAGCACGACAACCCAGAAAATCTTCGACTATAATTTCATAAACACCATCAGGCAAATCATTAAAAGTATTAGAACCCTGGAAAGTTGTTCCATTATCAATGCTGTATTCAAAATTTGGATTACCAGTGCCGCTTTCAAGCAGGATTTCTATAAAACCATCTTCTTCGCCACACATTGGATTGACGGCATAAATGCTGTCAATGACTGGTGCTGTTGGATCTATCAGATCTACAATTAGTGTATCATAACAACCTCCGGCGTCCATGACGACAAGGTTATACGTATTTGCGCCAAGCCCGGTAAAAACCGAAGAAGCGCCGTAAACCATACCATTATTATTGCTATACATATAAGGTGCTGCACCGCCACTGGCGAAGATTTCAATACTGCCATCATAAGAACCGCAAGAACTTGGGTCATCCAATGCAGCAAAATCTATTTGTACATCAGTAGAAGTGCCTACGGAGACTTGTCCGCTCGTTTGGCAGCCAGTCGCATCTTCCACACAAACATCATAAGTGCCTGGAGAAAGGTCAAGGAAAGTATTGGACGATTGGAAGGTCACGCAGTTGTCGAGGCTGTACATATAGTTCTGTACGCCACCGATGGCACTGACATAAACGATTCCATTGTCTTCTCCGCAGGAAGTATTGACAGAGCCGATAGTACTGATTTCAATATTAGTAGTTGAACCACCGACGATGTAAGTACCTTGTCCTGTACATCCATTGGCGTCAGTTACCGTGACGCTGTATGAGCCGGGGGCAAGTGCGCTTATGCTTGATGCCGTTGAACCATTATTCCAGATATAAGTTAATGGTGGCGCACCCGCAGGCGCATCTACGCTGACACTACCAGTGTTTTGTCCGACACAGCCCGCGTTCACAACAGTCGCATCTAAGCTGAGGGACGGGAGTATAGTTATATTGATTGAGGCTGAACCAGAGCAACCTGCTCCATCGGATACAGATACAGCGTACAAACCAGATTGTGTAGCTGTGATCGTTTGTCCTGTAGCAGTGCCGATTGGTGTTGTCCAGTTGTAAGTAGTATAACCTGCTGTGGCAGTCAGTATCGTGCTCGCGCCATTGCAAAGCAAGGTGTCGCCAGCGATGCTCAATGCAGCTATGCCACCATAGGATACGGCTACAGTATCTACCACATCTACAGAGGCATTACAGCCGGAATAATTGGCTGCTACTGTATATTCAGTTGGTGCGCCGGGGCAGACGGTTACCGTCAGTCCAGTTGCAATTTCTATACCCATATCATCATACCAACTTACTGCGGTCGTAGAAACGCCATCTGGCGAAATTCGCCAGGCTTCGTTCATATTTGTCCATTGTGTTGGGAAATTATAATTATTAATCACCAATGCTTGTGTAGCTGTCGCATCCTGAATACCCATGATAGCTGCGCCATTATCCCAAGCTGTACAAAGAGGCTTGTTTGCCACATATATATCTATGACATTTGTCGTTTCATAAATGACAATTTGCTGGGTAGCAAGATCATAATTACAGCCAAACATAGGTACTTGATCCCAACTGATGACTGCTGCCCGACAGGGAGCTGTTCCTATAATATCATAATATATCTGCCCGCCAACTCCAGGGTCTATGTCATGAAAAGGCGACATAATGGAGTTGAGTACATCCATATTGCCAGGAATTCCGTTGGCAATAGCCCAATTGCTAAAACCATTGGCAAAAGCCGCATTAAAAGAGACTACACCATTTGAGCTTATAACAAATTGATTATAAGTATCTTCATAAAAACAAAAATCAAAAGGGAGTGCAATCACATCAGACCATATATCGTCAGTACCAATCAATATCGGCGTACCAACATTATAAGGAAAAGGAGTATAAGGGATAGAGTCGTAAACATAAGAGGAGGTTTCTGCACCACCGACCAGTGTAGCAGTAAAATCCACACATTCACCAGGACAAATGCTCTGATCTGGGCCGCCATCTACCTCGGGGCATCCCGGGAAATTTTGTGCTTGAATGCTTTGGGAAAAACTAAGTGTTATAATTAAAAAAGATAGACACTTCGTCCAATTGTAAATAGTTTTCATCGTGGAGATTTATAAGTTTAAGTACAAGATTAAGTTTAAAACAAAAAACTTATATTGTAAAATACAGACACTATATGAAAACAGAAACCGAACTAATAAGATATTTTTTACATAAAAATGACATCTATATTATTTCAATTCGCCGCTATCCAATAATAGTTTTGTTTTAAAGATAGTCACCAGAGACAATCCATCCTGAATATCTCCCCGCATTGCCATCTCAAATACTTCCTGAAAGGGGAGCTTTTTTACTTGTAAATCCTCTGTATCTTCTGGTTCAGCTTCACCAAAGCTAAGGTGTTGCGCAACATAAGCCACGCCCAATTCGTCCGTGACCGAATTAGAAGTATTCATATCGAGAATTTTTGTCCATTTTTTTGCAGTAATGCCTGTTTCTTCCAGCAACTCACGCTGTGCAGATGCCAGTGCAGACGAGCCTTCTGGTCCGCCACCTTCCGGTATTTCCCAACTGTATTCATTAAGCGTATAACGGAATTGCCCAACAATCCAGGTATTGAGGTCTTCATCGAGCGGAAGAATCCCGATAGCCAGATTTTTAAAACCAACAACTCCATAGATACCTGGACCACCCGCAGGATTGAGCACCTGATATTCGGTGACTTTAATCCAAGGATTTTCATATTCTACTTTGCCCGACAGGGTAGTCCATGGATTTTTCATCTTTTATTATTATTTTGAAGAAAGATGCCCAAAAATAGATAAAAATACGCTTATTCACTTGTAAAAAGAGCAATAAAAACCTGCTCTAAATTCCGTAACTTTGTCCTGTAATGAATATCATTAAAAAAATATTTATCCTCCCCATTCGTTTTTATCAGGTGGCGATTTCTCCTTTATTGGGACCAAACTGCCGCTACGATCCAAGCTGTTCACACTATATGGTGGGAGCAATAGAAGAATGGGGCGTCATCCGAGGAACTTGGATGGGACTGAAGCGCATTGGTCGCTGTCATCCCTGGGGTGGGCATGGGCATGATCCTGTTCCTAAAAAAGCACCAAAAAAACAAAAAACAAATTCCAAGAAGTGAAAATAATGTGTTGAAGTGTTGATGTGCGCATGTGTTGATGTGATTTTTTTGCTTCGCAAAAACACGACAACACGACAACACGACAACACGACAACACGACAACACGACAACACAAAATGAATATCAGACCAAGAAGAAATAGAAGAACAGAAGCCATTCGCAACATGGTGCGGGAAACCCGTATGACAAGCGACAACCTGATTTATCCTTTATTTTTAATGGATGGAAAAGGCATTAAAAGCGAAATCAGTTCCCTGCCGGGCAATTTTCGCTGGTCTTTGGATCAACTGATACCAGAAGTAGAAGAATGCTTGGAATTAGGCTTGAAAAATTTTGTCATCTTTCCCGCAGTGGAGGAAGGACTGAAAGATAAAACAGCCACTTACAGCTATGCCGAGGATAATTTTTATCTAAAAGCAACACAAATTTTAAAAGAAAAATTCCCAGAAACCTGTTTGATTAGCGATGTAGCAATGGATCCATACAGCTCTGATGGACACGATGGACTAGTAGAGAATGGACATATTTTAAATGACGAAACCTTGCCGATTTTAGCAAGAATGTCAGTGGCACAGGCACAGGCGGGCTTTGACATCATCGCACCTTCCGATATGATGGACGGGCGTGTAGGCGCAATACGGGAAGCACTAGATGCGGCAGGGTATACGGACACAGGCATCATGGCTTATACGGCTAAATACGCGAGTGCCTTTTACGGGCCATTTCGGGACGCCTTGGATTCTGCTCCCAAAGCTGGCGACAAGAAAACCTATCAAATGGATCCGGCAAATAAAATGGAAGGTTTGCGCGAAGCGATGCTCGATGAGGAAGAAGGAGCAGATTACCTCATGGTCAAACCAGCCTTGAATTATTTGGATGTCATTGCGCTGCTGAAAGAGAACACCACGCTACCCATTGCAGCCTATCATGTAAGCGGAGAATGTGCGATGTTGATTGCTGCATGTCAAAATGGTTGGCTGGATTTTGAACAAGCGATGCCCGAAACTTTGTTAAGTATAAAAAGAGCAGGCACAGATGTTATTTTAACCTACTTTGCCAAGCAGTTTGCACGCATGGAACGTGGCTTGAAAATTAGTTTATAGATGTGTTGTGGTGTTGATGTGCGCACGTGTTGATGTAATTCGTTTTGCGGATGTAGCGATAATTCATGAATTATCGCTACATCCGCAAAACAAACACGACAACACGACAACACGACAACACGACAACACGACAACACGAATATATGAATACACAAACCGACACCCTAGATCAGGTCAAAAAAATTCTGGAAGCGTATTTAATAGAAAAAAAGCTACGCAAGACACCAGAACGCTTTGCCCTGCTAGAAGCTATTTACACCCGCGACGATCACTTCGACGCGGAGACTTTGTATGTCGAGATGAAAGTCAAAAACTATAAGGTCAGTCGGGCAACCGTGTATAATACCCTCGATATTTTGCAGGAATGCAACCTGGTCATCAAGCATCAGTTTGGGAGCAAACTGGCTCGCTATGAAAAGTCATTTGGCTATAAGCAGCACGACCACCTCATCTGTGTACAATGTGATAAAATTCTGGAATTTTGCGATCCCCGTATCCGCAATACGCAGAATATGATTGAGGAAATTTATGGATTCAAAATACAAAATCATTCGTTAAACTTTTATGGTACTTGTACCAATGAAAAATGTGAAGGCAAGCGCAACCGATGAAATTGTACAATAAAATAGACCGAAAAGTACTAAAGGAACAACTCGCTCAGGACGAACAAAAACGAGTGACTTTATCCTTTTATCAGTATGCCCATATTGGCAACACAAAGATATTCCGTGACCATGTATATGCGCAATGGATGAAGATTGGCGTGTATGGACGGGTGTATGTAGCACATGAGGGTGTAAACGCACAAATCAGCGTACCAGAAGCCACTTGGGATGACTTTAAAAAAGCCCTGGACGATATTGTATTTCTGCGTGATTTGCGACTCAATATTGCCATTGAAGATGATGGAAAATCATTTTATAAACTCAAAATAAAAGTCCGCCCAAAAATTGTAGCAGACGGATTGAATGACGAGACTTTTGATGTCACCAATCGTGGTACACACTTAGACGCTGAAGGTTTCAACCAACTCACGCAGGACGAAAACACCATTATCGTCGATATGCGCAATCACTACGAAAGCGAAGTTGGACATTTTGAAGATGCCATCTGCCCAGATGTCGATACCTTCCGCGAAGCCCTGCCAGTTGTTGAACAACAATTGGAAGACCAGAAAGACAAAAATATTGTCATGTACTGCACAGGCGGGATTCGTTGCGAAAAAGCCAGTGCTTATTATAAACACAAGGGTTTTAAAAATGTATTCCAACTAGAAGGCGGCATTATAGAATACACCCGACAAGTCCAGCAAAAAGGACTGGACAATAAATTCAAAGGCAAAAATTTTGTCTTCGATGACCGGCTCGGCGAGCGCATCAGCGAAGAAATTATCAGCGAGTGCCATCAATGCGGCAAGCCCTGCGACACACATACCAACTGTGCCAACGACACCTGCCACCACCTATTCATTCAGTGTGCAGAATGCGCCGAAAAATATATAGGCTGTTGCACAGAAGTCTGTCAGGCTTTCAACAGCCTGGACGAAGAAACCCGTAAAGAACTACGTAAAGGCATTGTGCCGCATGAGAAACAATACGTCAAAGCACGCACTTCTCCTTTTTTGGAAAATAAAGAAGTGCAGGCTAAGGTTTGGGAACTGGTGAAGTAAATACAAATTCAAACGCCAAATATAGTGATGATTAATGGAAAAATTGCTTGGGAAAACGGCGACTTTACAAGCACTTTTGGCAAAGAAAAGTTTGGACAGTTTTTGAAGGCACAGCATGAGTATGCTTAGGATTGTTGGACGGTTTCATTGCTGATATTGTTACATTGTTTGACGCTTGAATTGTAATATTTTGCGCAGCAAAATGTGTTTTATGTAATCACATAATTCAGCAATTTCACAATCACACAATTCTACAATCACACACTCTGCTCATAATTTGCGTATGTTTTGTTGAGTTATCCACAGCGAGTTATCCACATTGTTAGTAACATTTTGTACTTGACTTAAGTTTCTGATAGTCAGTTTTTTAAAAAAGTTATCCACAGCCTGTGAATAACTTAACACGTTTTTATCCATCCTTTGTATTAACTTCGTAGTTACAATCTCACAAATTAGTAGATTTACTGCACGATCATCAATGTAACATGCTTTTAAGCTGCATTAGTAGTAAATTCAACATTGTAGATCCTTTGACCTAACCTGTACTTTTTATTACAAGGTTTGTAAGCAAACACACGACAGCCGGGAAAGAATGATTCATTCCTGCTGAAATTGCTGTCGCTACATGAAAGAGAAATTATAATTATTTATAAATAAAAAATATTAGTAATATGAACGCTAAGGTAGAACCAATCCTTCAGGAGAATCCAAATAGATTTGTCTTATTTCCAATTAAGCATGACGATATATGGTCTTATTATAAAAAGTCGGAAGCTAGTTTTTGGACAGCTGAGGAAATTGACTTATCACAAGACCTGGTCGACTGGGACAACCTAAGTGATGATGAACGCCATTTTGTCAAACATGTCCTTGCCTTTTTTGCGGCAAGCGATGGTATTGTCAATGAAAATTTAGCAGAGAATTTTGTCAGCGAAGTCCAATATACAGAAGCCAAATTTTTCTATGGTTTTCAGATTATGATGGAAAACATCCATTCAGAAACCTATTCGCTACTGATTGATACTTACGTAAAAGACAATAAAGAAAAAGACTTCCTATTCAATGCGATTGACACCATGCCTTGCGTGAAAGAAAAAGCAGACTGGGCATTAAGATGGATAGACAACGGTTCTTTTGCAGAACGCATCATCGCCTTCGCAGCCGTAGAAGGTATCTTTTTCTCCGGCTCTTTCTGCTCTATTTTCTGGCTCAAAAAACGTGGCTTAATGCCAGGACTGACTTTCTCCAATGAGTTGATCTCAAGAGATGAAGGCATGCACTGCGACTTCGCCTGTTTGCTGTACAATAGACATATTCAGAACAAACTGCCAAAAGAAACGGTGGGGAAAATCATCATGGATGCCGTGAAGATGGAAAAAGAATTTGTCAGCGATGCCCTGCCCGTCAGCCTCATCGGTATGAATGCGGAGTTGATGTGTCAGTACATAGAATTTGTCGCCGACCGCCTCCTCAATTCCCTCGGCAATGAGAAGGTCTATAATGTAGAAAATCCATTCCCCTGGATGGAAATGATCTCGCTACAAGGCAAAACCAATTTCTTTGAAAAAAGAGTAGGCGATTATCAAAAATCTGGTGTGATGGCAGATAAAGAAAAGCAAGTCTTTTCTTTGGATGAGGATTTTTAGGAGTGGTCGATGGACGATGGCGTTTTAAAATATTTTGCAAATACAGGAAAACAGCAAGATGAAAAAGGAACTTATAAAATCATTAGCAGATACGTTTGAAGACCATTCATATAATACAGAAAGTGGTGTAGAGTTCTGGTTTGCAAGGGATTTACAACACTTACTCAACTACGTCCAATGGAGAAATTTTCTGAAAGTAGTTAATAAGGCAAAGACATCCTGTGAAGCAAGCGGTAATGATATTTCAGACCATTTTGCTGACGTCAGCAAAATGGTCGACATAGGCTCTGGGACTAAACGGGAAATTCAAGACATCATGCTAACAAGATACGCCTGTTATCTTATTGCACAAAACGGTGATCCACGTAAAGAAGCCATTGCTTTTGCACAAAATTATTTCGCGATACAGACTAGGAAATTTGAATTATTAGAAAAGCGGATTAACGATTGGGAAAGATTGCAAGCCCGACAAAAACTGACTTTTTCAGAGAAAGAATTGTCTGGACTGATATACGACAGAACTGGAAATAATAGACATTTTGGGATAATAAGAAGTAAAGGAGATAAAGCGCTGTTTGGAAAGACAACGAAACAAATGAAGACGAAGCTAGGTGTACCTCAAAACAGACCTTTGGCTGACTTTTTACCCACAATCACTATAAAAGCAAAAGATTTTGCAGCAGAAATAACTGTTTTCAATACCAAAGAAAAGAATTTAAGAACGGAAGGGCAGATTTCTAAAGAACACATAACAAACAATACATCCGTCAGGAAAATTTTGTTAGAACGGGATATTGTACCGGAAAATTTACCGCCGGAAGAGGATTTGAAAAAATTGGAAAGGCGAGTCAATTCGGAGACTAAGAAACTGGGGGAGAATCCTGATAAGTTGGCGTAAAAATGATGAGGAAGTAGAGCCGGCGGGAGGAAATCAGTAGCACAAAACCCAAAGAAAATATGATAACGTTGAAAGCAACGAAATAACAACGTACAGGCGACTTCAGTCGCCTCGAAACCACACAAAGACACGATGGGTTGAAACCCATCGCTTTTGCGAATAATAACGCATATTTCACAAAAGCGTAGGACTTCAGTCCTACGTGCAAAAAGCGACGGCTAAAGTCGTCGGTACGAGAATTGGATTAAAAATAGGAAGAACTAAAAATACGCATGGAGATTAATGAAAAAATATTATTTCAGGCCATCAAAAAATTAAAAAAAGAGGAATTGCTAGACTTGCTACGCAATGCTTTCATCAATACAGAAGATAAAGAACGACGGTATATATTTGGCGACCTATACAAGGAAATAACTAAAAAAGACCGAACACCTGACAAATTACTGAAAGATATAAAAATATTTCATGAGGAGTCTTTAGCAGGAGCATATTATGCGCCGTTTATGATAAATTCTAAAAATTGGAGTGATGTACCAGAGGAGACGGATGAATGGTTTGATACAATAAGCGATTATCTTGATTTTACCTGCGTACTGGCTGAACAGAAAGATTATGATACTGCTGCGAAGTGTTTTAAACTGTTATTCTCATTAATTGAAAAACTTAATGACGGAGAAGAAATTGTTTTTGCTGACGAATTAGGAGATTGGATGATTCATGCGGATAAAGACTATATCGAAAATTATATCATTACATTTTCAAAGACGGCTTCGATAGATGAATATGTGCAGCATATAATACCTCTGCTTAAGTCAGATAGCTATTCATCATTTGCGGATAAAGTATATCAAAAAGTAAAAAAACATTCCTCAAAAGAGCAGTTCGTAGTAATTGAAAAGGAAATTAAAGCTCAATCAATAAGAATAAAATAACAAAAATCAACTGTACAGGCGACTTCAGTTGCCTTGCACACACACGGCGACTGAAGTCGCCGATACGGAAAAATCAGCCAAACAACTCGCGTGACTAACCCGATTTGGCACATTTATAAATCAATCTAAAAAAAGAAAGAACATGCAAGTCATTAAAAGAAGCGGAAAAAGAGAAGACGTCAGTTTTGACAAAATCACCGCCAGAGTCAAAAAATTATGCTACGGACTCGCGCCACTACACGTAGATGCCATAGAAATTTCCAAAAAAGTAATTCAAGGACTATACGATGGTGTATCGACCACCGAATTGGATAACCTCGCCGCAGAAACTGCTGCGACCATGGCACCCAATCATCCCGATTATGCTTTATTGGCAGCCCGTATTTCGGTATCCAACTTACATAAGAATACAGACAAATCGTTTTCCAGAACCATTCAGGCTTTATACGACTATATTGATCCTAAAACAAATAGCCGTGCGCAACTGATTAGCGACGAAACCAATAAAATCATTCAAAAAAATGCGGACAAACTGGACTCGGCAATTATCTATGACCGTGATTACGGCTTTGATTTTTTTGGGTTCAAAACTTTAGAGCGTTCTTACCTGCTGCGGATGGATGGCAAGGTCGTCGAGCGTCCACAGCACATGCTGATGCGGGCGGCAGTTGGTATTCATGGAGAAGACATTAAGTCAGCCATTGAGACCTATAATATGATGTCGCAGAAATGGTTTATCCATGCTACGCCGACGCTTTTTAATGCAGGTACACCTAAGCCACAATTGTCTTCCTGCTTCCTGCTATCCGCTACAGAGGACAGCATTCCAGGTATTTTTGAAACACTGACCCGCTGTGCTAAAATCTCTCAATCTGCTGGCGGTATTGGCTTGAGCATTCACAATATTCGGGCAAAAGGCAGTTACATCAAAGGTACTGGCGGCAGTTCCAATGGTATCGTACCGATGTTGCGGGTGTATAATGACACCGCACGTTATGTCGATCAGGGTGGAGGCAAGCGCAAGGGCGCATTTGCGATTTATCTAGAACCCTGGCATGCCGATGTTTTTGATTTTCTGGATTTGAAAAAGAACCACGGAAAAGAAGAGCAGCGTGCGCGTGACCTGTTTTATGCCATGTGGATTTCCGATTTGTTCATGGAGCGCGTCAAAGCGGATGCAGACTGGTCTTTATTTTGTCCAAATGAGTGCCCAGGACTATACGACGTACATAGCGGAGAATTCGAAGCTTTATACCATAAATATGAGCAGGAAGGAAAGGCACGTAAAACAGTAAAAGCACAGGAATTATGGTTTGCTATTTTGGAATCGCAAATCGAGACAGGGACACCTTATATCTTGTATAAAGATGCTGCAAATCGCAAATCCAATCAGAAAAACCTGGGTACGATTCGTTCCAGTAATCTGTGTACAGAAATTATGGAATACACGTCGAAAGACGAAGTTGCAGTTTGTAACCTAGCGTCCATTTCACTGGCAAAATTTGTGGAAAATGGCGAGTACAACTTCCAAAGACTATATGAAGTTGCCCGCATTGTTACCCGCAACCTGAATAAAGTCATTGACGTCAATTATTATCCAATACCAGAGGCGAAAAATTCTAATATGCGCCACCGCCCGATTGGTATCGGCGTACAGGGATTAGCGGATGCTTTTATCCTGATGCGTTTTCCATTCGACAGCGATGGAGCGAAAAAGCTGAACCGCGAAATTTTTGAAACCATCTATTTTGCTGCGATGACCGAGTCTTGCGCACAAGCAAAAGTAAGCGGAGCTTATGAGTCATACAAAGGCTCTCCAGTGAGTAAAGGTGAACTGCAATACGATATGTGGGGCGTTACGCCAACGGATCGCTGGGACTGGAAAACTTTGAAAAAAGATATTAAAAAACACGGTGTTCGCAATAGCTTATTATTAGCACCGATGCCAACCGCTTCTACTTCACAAATTCTGGGCAATAATGAATGTTTTGAGCCTTATACGGCTAATATTTATACCCGTCGTACCCTTTCGGGCGAATATGTAATTGTGAATAAACACCTACTGAAAGACTTGATTGGTTTAGGCTTGTGGGATGATGACATGAAGGAAAAACTGATGGCTGCCAATGGTTCTATTCAGGAAATTCCAGAGATTCCACAGAACTTGAAAGACTTGTATAAAACAGCTTACGAAATCAAGCAGAAAGTCATCATTGATATGGCAGCAGATAGAGGAGCTTTTGTCTGTCAGAGTCAAAGCATGAACCTGTTTGTTGAAAATCCGAACTTTGCTAAACTGTCTTCCATGCATTTTTACGCTTGGCAGAAAGGCTTGAAAACGGGTATGTATTACCTGCGTTCCAAGTCAGCAGTAGATCCGATTAAGTTTACATTGAGCCAGAAGCACCAAAATAAGTTTGAAGAAGAAACGGTAGAAATGGTGGGCGGTAAATCAAAAGTTAATGGCGAAGTAGAAATGAAAATGAGTGAAGGTGCAGCCTGCAGCATAGATGATCCGGACTGTCTGATGTGTGGAGCGTGATAATAATAATGCGTAGGGGGAATTCATGAATTCCCCCTACGCATGAATTCCCCCTACAACTTATAAAGCAACCCGCTTTTGTTGGATTGATTCAAGGGACGGCCTGACGCGAAGGGCTGTCCCTTTTTGTAATGATTACATCATTACAAAAAAAAGGCCTTCCTTCTCAGGAAGACCCTTTCATCTACTTGTACATTGAATAGACGATGTTCCAATCTTTATTTTGGCGTTTGAATAAATGTTTGGTTTGAACTAAACGTCATTTTCAATTCGGATAATCGGCTTATTTTTTACGCTTGAATGTGATGGGGAATTGCATTCATCGTTTATCATTCATCATTCATCATTCCTTAATGATTCGTTCTGCCCAACTCTTCTCTTGCGAAGATACAATAATTATATACATTCCATTAGAAAAATGAGACATATCTATTTGTGTATCGCCAGTGCTGATATTTAATTGCTGCAAATTGCGCCCTAATAAATCGGTGATACTAATTTGATAATTAGTGAGTTCACTCTCAATCGTCAGTAGCTCATTGACTGGGTTGGGGAAGATGGAGAATTTTGTACCAAAGTCTACATCTTGAACTGAACTATAGATGAAATCAGCAGTACTACATGGACGGATTTGATAACCATCAAGGTATGCAGCATTAGAGGAAGAAAATTGTCCACCGATACCCTGCAATTCAAATCCTCCTATTGTCGATAAGAAAGAAGCTTCATCAATATCTGTATCACTATCAACGCGCATCAGCAAGGTGTCACCATTATCATTCACAATATCAACATTAAAACTACTACCGGGCATTCCCCACTGTGAAGGATCTGCCAGATAAACATAACCTACATCAACAGGAATAGATTCGGTACTCTCATCCAAAGTATTCACTTGTACAGGAGATGTCAAGTTATTTCCCTGCGAAATCAAAGTAATCATAGTCGGCTGAATTTGTGTCAAACCTCTAAATTGTGCTATGACACCTAGAATGGAAATCTCGTCACCTGGTGTGACTACATAGCCATCGACATCCTGAAAACTGAATACTGTAATACCACCCGTTCCGTCTGTGATGGCAAAATCATAACCCTCATTTCCATCAAAATCAACGCATTGTACAATACCTGTCACGATGCCTGTAATGCCCGCAGAGACAGCAGTGCCATCTGCATTTTCTGTATTGAGCTCTGCGATAGTGTAAGTGCCAAAATCATCATCGGAAATAGTAATGGTCAGCTGGCTAACATTGCCTAGTCCACAACCTGTACCGGCTACATTTTGTAAAGTCAAAACGATGGTTTCGTCGCCTTCCGTATCTGTATCCTGTGTGACAGGAATGGTGATACTTTGAGAAGTCGCACCAGCAGCGGTAAAGGTTAGCGTTTGCGGACTGGAAAAGGTGAAATCTGTGCCTTCGGTGGCTGTACTATTGCCAGCATCTAGTGTGACTTCAATAGAGCAATCTTCAGGAATAGAGATAGAAATTTCTACCATCGCAGGGTCGCCTTCCGCTACACTAAAACCTGGTGTGCTAAAGCTAAATTCAGGCGTTGTGGACATCACATCCTCATAAGTACCAATAGGGAAAGGAAGGGTGCAGGTCGCATTAGTTGTACCGCCTTCTAGTTGGTTGATACCGCTATACAGCCAGTTGTTTTCCACGAAAGTGGTGCCATCTGGACCTGAACCATCATTGCGATAAGCCCAACCGTCTAAATGTTCCCAGGCAGTTCCTGTACCGTCCATATTGATGTCGCCGAAAACGTCGATAACATTGCCGTTCATGAACAATTCTATCGCATCATCGCCATTGATATTGGCTACTCCGTCAGCAAAGTCGGCTGCAAAACCAAAAAAGTCGGTAAAGCCTACAGCATCAGAAGTTACATAAATAAATGTACCTGCGGTATAATTTCCAGCTGGAAAAGTTAATTCTTCGCCATCTGTTCCGCCTCCATTATTGGCAGAGCCAATGCCATAAATACTAAGGTCGGCTACATCGGCAGTTACAAATAATTCAATGCCTTTGGGTTGTCCACCAGTCAGTGGACCATCAAAAACACCAGTAATAATTACATTAGCCTGAAGCGGCATGATGCAACTAATTAGAAAAAAGCCACATAAAATAGCTGTGCGGACTAATTTTTTGTTTAATTTCAAAGTTGAATGGTAAATGTGTATCATCTGAATAATTTTTATTGAATAAAATATTGTTCACAAAATATACATTTTTATTCACGTTCTTTAGAACGGAATATTATTTTTCTGCGAAGACTTTTACAAACTAGAAACTAGAACTACGAATAATGAAAAAAATGAATCAATGGACGGCAATCTTGCTGTTCCTGCTGTTTTTGGGATTGCCAGAAATCAGTTATGGACAAAATGGATATGCTCCACAAGTCAAACCTGTCAATATTTTTAAACAAGACTATACAGTAAACGACGGACACTCTTATAATGCTGAATTTATACGGGCAAATAAGGTGAAATCTTTTCGGGTGTATAATGACCAAAACATAGAAAAACTACCTGCAGGGGCAGGATTCACTCAATATAATTTTGATGAAAATGGGCTATTAATGCAAAAAACAGTACATGAGCAATTTGCTGATGGACTCCAGGAGGTCAGCAGACAAAAATATGCCTATGATGAGGATGGCGAGCTGAAAGCAATGGAGGAATATTATGGCGATGAACTTTCCAGTACCTTGATGTTTATACGTCCGGGCGGAAGACTACAGGCTGTCATTGAAAAAAATGTGGATGGCGCAACAGGCAATTGGTCAAAGTTTTATTGGAAAGGCGACGAGTTGAAAAAGAAGATTACTTACGTCAATAATAAAATTGTACAGGTAGAATACCATTTTCCTGCCACCAAATCTGTAGCTGAACTAACCCGTATCCAAGAGGATGAAAAACGGGATGTAGAAGGCAAATCTGTCTTTTTCTATTTATATAATGATGACCGTATCATTACAGAATTATGGTATGCCTTTTCCGATGATTATGTGATCACACGCGGCTACGATGAGGCAGGGCGGCTGACCAATATTACAAAAGTCAAAAGAGGCGTAGCAAAAACAATGGATTATAAATACGATAATAAAAATAATCTGCTCCGCATTCAGGAATCAAATACAGATGATTTGGATGTCTATTATCGGTATAAATATGATGAAAAACGCCAGTTTGTACAAGAAGAAATCAAAAAAACAGACACGCAGATTCTAGAACGAAAAATATATCGCTACGATTTTTTATCGGATAATGCGACTAGGGAATGATAAATGGTTTAATTACGAATTACGAATTGATTAATTACGAATGATAAATTGAATACTTCTCTGTTGACACTGATAAACGAATAAGTTTTGTTAACACTGATAAATGTTCAATGATAAATGTTCAATGAAATGAAAAAACTTGCATTACACTGGCAGATAATATTGGGTATGGTAGCGGGCGTCCTGTTTGGTGTTCTTGCCGTTAAGTTTGGCTTTGGCGAATTTGTCAAAGACTGGATAAAGCCATTTGGTAAAATATTTATTAACCTGCTCAAACTCATCGCAATTCCTCTGATTGTGGCTTCGCTCATCAAGGGGATTTCTGATTTGAAAGACATTTCCAAGCTATCCGCCATGGGCGGACGGACGATAGGCATTTATCTGGTGACCACAGTTGTTGCTGTCTTGATTGGTTTGTTTCTGGTCAATATTATTCAGCCAGGAAATATGATAGACGAACAAACCCGGACAGAATTAATTGGCGATAATTTGGAGTCTACCCAGAAACGTCTTGATGCGGCTAATAAGCAAAAAGAAGCTGGACCACTACAAGCACTGGAGGATATGGTGCCAAGTAATATCATCAAAGCAGCAGGAGAAAATCAAATGCTACAAGTGATTTTCTTTGTGGTATTTTTTGGAATTGGACTCATCCTGATTCCTCCCGAAAAATCGGCTCCGGTCAAAGCCTTTTTTGATGGACTGAATGATATTGTGTTGAAAATGATTGACCTTATTATGCTGGCTGCGCCTTATGGCGTGTTTGCTTTGCTGGCTGCGCTCATTGTCGACTCGCCAAGCGTGGCCTTGTTCAAAGCATTGATTGGATATTCCCTCACGGTATTGGCAGGACTTGGGATTATGATTTTTGCTTTTTATCCACTTGTAGTCAAGACTTTCACAGGAAGAGGCTATGGCTTCTTTTTTAAAGGTATCTCACCAGCCCAATTGCTTGCATTTTCAACGAGTTCTAGTGCAGCAACATTACCTGTAACGATGGAGCGTGTAGAAGAGCACCTCGGTGTAGATTCGGAGGTGAGCAGCTTTGTTTTGCCCATTGGTGCGACCATCAATATGGACGGAACGAGTTTGTATCAGGCAGTCGCAGCAGTATTTATTGCGCAGGCGATGGGGATTGATTTGACGATGGGCGACCAACTCACGATTGTCATGACGGCAACCTTGGCTTCTATTGGCTCGGCAGCTGTGCCAGGTGCAGGGATGGTGATGTTGGTGATTGTTCTGGCTGCGATTGGTGTACCAGAAGAAGGATTGGCATTAATTTTTGCAGTAGATAGAATCCTTGATATGTGTCGTACCTGCGTTAATGTTACAGGCGATGCAACGGTAGCTATGCTAGTTGCGAAGTCAGTTGGTAAATTGGGTGATCCAAAAGTGAAAGACTGGGACGATCATTATGAAAAAGCTTAATTACGAATTTTGGGGTCTCGCAGAAACGCAAAGGCGCAAAGTTTATTTTCTCTTAGCGTCTTTGCGCCTTAGCGAGAGAATTCTTCTTTGCTAAATTTTATGCTGACATTAAATATGCAAATTTATTCTGGACTAATTCATAATTAAATTGTAACAAGAATAAGGAATAGTCGTTAAAATAATGGCACAGAACTGACGTCAGGATTTTTTGTATTTGAATTTGGCGTTTGAATTTGTGTATATATGTGCAAAAGTAACTGTTTACGTCGATGGTCGATAGTCCATAGCTGAGATTTAGCAATATTCTAGTTCTGTAAGTTTTACACGCATTTTGCAAAGCAAAATGAAATGCTGAAATGACCTGAATACTAAAAAACAGCTATCGACCATGGACGATGGACTATAGACCAAAATTGTTATATTCAAAAAACAAAACAAATGAGCAATGAACTTCTCGGCGTGGGCTCTCGCGTCAAACATCCAGCTTATGGGGCAGGTGTGATTATGAAATTGCGCTATGCTGATTATCAGGTCTGTTTTATGCTATATGGCATGAAAGACATTGGAAAGGAGTATAGCGAGTGGGAAATTGTCGAACGATTAGAAGCGGAAGAAACGATTACCTTCTCCGAAGCAGAAAAATCGCTGATTTCTATTTTGAAAAAATGGTCAGACATTAGCGAAATTGTTCCATTGGGCGACAACTGGAAGGGTGGTACAATGGTCTTACAGCCAGCAGACAGCGACCTGAAGTCGAAAGAAATTCCAATTGAGGTGTTTTTTCACAAAATCGTTATGCTGCGCGACCGCCTCCGTGTGATGGAGCAACGGATCAACAGTAGCAAAAAACTAGACGATGAAGAAAAGGTCAACTTACAACAATACCTCACTCGTATCTATGGCTCACTGACCACTTTTAATGTCCTGTTCAAAGTGAAAAGCAGCCATTTTGTAGGGGAGAGGTCAAGATGATTGGAGTATTTGTGGATTGGTAACTGGGGGAGCTGCACAACTCGCAACCCGTAAACTCGCAACTCAAGCACCAAATACGTTAAGAAAAAATTAAATACGCTCTGCTACGGGCAATACTGACATTTCTGTGTCAAAAAGATATAATAAGCGGAGTCAAAAGTCGTTTTTATAGTCAAATTCACGACCTTTATTTCGGTGTTATTAAATCAATATTAAAAGATTCAATTATGAACATAAGAAAAGTAAAAAGCCTGATGGCAATAGTGATGTTACTCGCATTTGTAACCGCAATATCTTCATGCAGTCGCAAAATGGGTTGTCCGACTAATCTGTCTATTGGGGTGGATAATATTTCGCTGACGCAGAATATATCTACTGACGATGCCATTGAATAAGAATATTGAAAATTTGGAATACGTTTACTAAACCTTCGAAGGTTTAGTAAACGTATTTAAAGTCATGCCTAAAATAATCAACACAGAAGACGGTTCTTCTAGCGTATTGTCCGAAAAATTTGGAGTGAATTACCATTCCAAACACGGTGCAATACAGGAATCGAGGCACGTTTTTATTGAAGCAGCTCTGCATTATCGCGCTGAAACACAAAAAGAACTCAGTGTTCTTGGCATTGGTTTTGGTACAGGTTTGAACGCCTTGCTGACTTGTCTGGAAGCTGAAACTTTAGGCTTGAAAATTCATTATACTACTGTTGAAGCGTTTCCCTTATCGCTTGATTTTATTAAAAAGTTGAACTATGCAGAAGTATTGAATCTGGAACAAGCTGCTTCATTATTTACAAAAATACATACCTGCGAATGGGGAACTGAATCCACCATTACACCTCACTTTTCTATTTTAAAACAAAAGAAAAAGTTTGAAGACATTCAGGAAACAGCAGCTTTTGATGCCATTTATTTTGATGCCTTTGCACCTGATGTCCAACCAAAACTCTGGGAAGCCCCACTAATGAAAAGTATGTATCAATCCTTAAAACCAGACGGTGTACTCACCACATATTGCGCCAAAGGCGTCGTCAAACGAACACTAAAATCAGTCGGATTTAGAATAGAAGCCCTACCTGGACCACCAGGAAAACGAGAAATGACAAGAGCAGTCAAATTGCTTGACTGAGTGTCAATAGCCTTTTGAATTTGAATTTGCCGTTTGAATTTGAATTTTCCCATTACCTTTGCTTCAATGGATCGAATTAACAATCTTTTCAAAGCCTTCACAGAAACCAAGGTCCTTGTCATTGGCGACGTGATGATTGACCGTTACTTATATGGTCATACCAGCCGCATTTCTCCCGAAGCACCCGTTCCTGTGGTAGAACTTGGACACACCGAAGACCGACTCGGCGGCGCAGCCAATGTAGCACTAAACCTCAAAGCAATGGGCGCGACACCTTTTTTGTGTAGTGTAATCGGAGAAGATGCAGATGGAGAAATTTTTAGCCGAACATTAGAAACGCGTCAAATTTCTCAGGACGGTATCGTACATTCACAAGACCGGATGACAACAGTCAAATCCCGAGTCATGGCACGAGGACAGCAACTTATCCGACTAGACAGAGAAGAGCAAAAAGACTTGAACGAAGAAGAAGAAAATAATCTACTTGGAAAAGTCAGAAAAACATTGGAAGATCAGGAGATTCATGTTGTTCTTTTTCAGGATTATAACAAAGGCGTATTATCAGCTCAAGTCATCAGAAAAGTATTAGCAGAAGCAAAAAAACGCGATATTCCTGTCGTTGTAGATCCAAAAGAAGCCAACTTTTTTGAATACCGACAAGCCACTTTATTCAAACCCAATTTGCGAGAAATCGCAACTATGATAGAAACAAGCGTCAATCCCGACAAGCCCGCCACATTGCGACAAGCATCTCAGGCTATCCGTAAACAACTCGATCATACTTATACGCTCATCACCTTATCGGATAAAGGCATGTATTTCGATGCCCCTGATTCAGGATTTCTGATGCCAGCACAGGTACGAAATGTAGCAGATGTATGTGGTGCAGGAGATACAGTCGTCAGCCTCGCAGCATTGGGTATTGCCAATAAAATGGAATTCAAAGAGTTGGTAGAATTAGCAAATCTTGCAGGCGGGTTGGTCTGCGAAAGGGTAGGAGTGGTGCCAATTGATTGTGAAGAATTGAAGCGGGAGTTTATTGAGCTGGTGATTAGTAATTGGGGAAATTAGAAAAAGTAAAAAAACAAATTCCGAAACAAACCCAGGTTGTCTGCGAAGCCAGACAGCCGCAGGCGAAGTCCCTCTCCGCCGAAGGATGGAGAGGCTAGGAGAGGCAATACTGAGTATATTAAGTTAATTGAGTAGAATATACTTAATATACCCAATCAACTTAATAACTCAATACACCCAATAACTCTCAATCACGAAATACCCATAGCTTCATACACATCCATCACCTTGCGGACGTGATCGGCAGAAGTATTCATTAGCGCCATTTCATCTTTATTCAAGTCCAGTTCCAAAATCTGAACAATACCTTCCTTGCCCAGTTTTACCGGAACACCGAGGAACATATCTTTCAGACCATACTGTCCATCAAGTCTGGCACAGCAGGGGAAAATACGATTCTCATCGCGCAGGATAGTCTGAACCATCTGAGCAGCAGCAGCACCTGGTGCATACCAAGCTGAAGTACCCATTAGTTTTACCAATTCGCCACCACCTTTCTTAGTGCGTTCAACGATAGCATCCAGTTTATCCTTTGCAATTAACTCTGTAATCGGAATACCGGCTACAGTAGTGTAACGAGGCAGTGGTACCATAGTATCACCGTGTCCGCCCATCAATACTGCTTGAAAGTCTTTAGGAGAAATATTCAACTCCATAGACAGAAAAGCGCGATAGCGAGCAGTATCGAGAATACCAGCCATCCCGAAAACACGAGAAGAAGGAAGACCCGAAGCTTTATGAGCCGCATAAGTCATCACATCCAATGGATTGGACACGACAATAATAATCGGGTTCTTAGAATGCTCCATGATCGACTTGGTCACAGAAGAAACAATTTTAGCATTGGTAGAAATCAGGTCATCCCGACTCATACCCGGCTTACGCGGAATACCAGCAGTGATGACAACGATATCAGATCCAGCAGTATCGGCATAATCATCCGAGCCAATTGTTTTGGTACTGTAATAATCAATCGGGCCTTGCTGATTGGTGTCCAGTGCCTTGCCTTTTGCAAAATCACCTTTAATATCCAGCAGGACAATTTCTTTGACGAGGTCGGCATGTGCTAGTACATTAGCACAAGTGGCACCTACATTTCCTGCTCCAACAACAGTTACTTTACTCATTTGTTATAAAATTTTTACGTGTTTATTTTAATGATGAATAGCTTATTTTTCATTTTATAATACCTTATTAATCTATAAGGTTTTGAAAATAGGCTCAAAAGTAGAAATTTTTTTGTTCTTACGTAAGCATACTACACAAAACAATTGTCTGTTTTTCGACATTATATTGACGATTTTTTTGTTAATTTTGTACTTTGTAAATGAATATGCATGAATTCATGCAGAAATTCAAGACTTCATTTTGCCTAACAAAATAAAATTTGATATGAAAAACGTTATCCTAACACTGATACTTTGCCTAACTCTACCTGCCCTTGGATTCTCTCAGGGGGAGAAACCTGCCAACTGGTGTGCCTCTGAATATCCTGCCGATATGCTTCCTTTTTTAGAACGAGCATCTCAGAATATTGTAAATGGAACTTACCGAGCAGGGAGTAATTATGTGCTTCCTATGACGATTCACGTACTACGAAATACGGATGGCTCTGGTGGCGTGAGCCAAACTTCTGTAATGGATGTGTTTTGTGGAACAAGTGAAAAATACGCTGAATATGGAATAGATTTGTATTTGAGAAGTATAGAATATCGTGATAATTCCAACTTTAACTCAAATGCAAACCTGGCCAGCACAATAGACTTGCTGTATAGTATTGATGGTACCATCAATGTTTTTGTACATTCTGCGGTAAGCGGACAAGATCTTTGTGGCGTATATAAAGGCTCTGCAACCAGCCAGCAATCTACAGGCTCACCTGATCTTATTCAGGTATCTTCAGTATGTTGGAGTCCTTCTACACTGATTCATGAAGTTGGACATTACTTTGGTCTGCCGCACACTTTCTTTGGTTTTGAAGGTTCTGGACTGAACTGTGGTTCACAGGTCAGCAGTGGTGAAGAAGTAGATGGCTCAAACTGCACAACTAAAGGAGACCGTATTTGTGATACTCCTCCTGACTATTCTTCTGATCGTTGGCAATGTAATGCAGATAGCGAAGGCTGTATTCAAATTGACCCTAATGGCGTAGAATTCAGACCTGATGGAACAAACTATATGTCTTACGCTAATGATAATTGTGTGAGTGTGTTTTCTCCCATGCAGGTAGCTGTTATGAAATCTCTTATAGATAATCTGCGTCAGGATTTATATAACTTTACACCACCGTCTGAATTGGGGGATATTACAGGAGTAGCTGAAACATACCTTCCACCAAATGGATCAACCAGAGCTTATAATGAAGTGTATTTCAACTGGACTCCAGTCGGACAATCTTCTGCATATTTATTTGAAATCAGTAAAGCACCTGTTTTTAATCCTAATTTTGTTGTAGAAACAGTTATCACCACGACTAATCAGCACACCAGTTATGTCTTACAACCTAATTTTACGTATTACTGGAGAGTAAAGCCTTATAATCCTGGTTATACCTGTGCACCTTATTCGGCTACAGGTAACTTTATGACGGCTGAATGGACAGTTGCTAATGAAGAAGTAGAAGGACTAGAAGATTTTGTAGTTTTCCCAAATCCAGTTATCGGAGGACAATCAGTGAATATAGAACTGCAAAGCACGCGTAACATGGAAGGCGTATTGAACCTTTATAATGTACAAGGACAGCGTGTTTATACAGAAAATATAACGGTTACCGCTTCCGCCAATCGTTTTGCGATTGATACACAAAAACTACCTGCGGGTATGTATGTGGTAAATGTTGATTTTGAAAAGGGTTCAGTACAACAGAAATTAATCATTGGACAATAATTAAATCATAAATTAGAAAAAATATAATGAGCATCGGAAAACCGATGCTCATTTTTTTATCCATTTCCCAACACAAAAATCATGAAAAACTACCTTTTATCGACTTTACTTTTTATCCTGATTGCAGGAAGTGCTTTTGCACAAAATAACCTTTATCAGAAATGCGGTACGCCTCCGGGCGCAAGTATGGAACGGCTGGCTCGTAATGTAGCTGCTGCGCAAAACATGCCTACACGATCAGGTACACAATACATTCCAGCAACAGTTACCCTACTCGCAAATAATGACGGATCAGGACGTATTTCCGAAGTGGATGCCTTAGCCAATTTTTGTACCCTAAATGAAGAATTTGCTCCACACGGCATTCAGTTTTATTTGCGAAATGGCTTTCGTTACCTCAACAGTACTTCGTTGTATACAAATAGCGTAGACAATGGAGAGTCTGTCCCCAATTCGCAAAAAGTCAATGGAACCGTCAATATTTTTATTGGTGAAATAGAAAACCCTGCAGGTGCAGCAGGCTGTGTTGGAGTTTTGGGCTTTTACGATCTACAGGGAGATTATGTCTTTATGGACAAATGTACGGTCAATGCAACTTCATTTGCAATGGCACACGAAGTGGGGCACTTTTTTAGCCTTGCACACACCTTCTTTGGCTGGGAAAACACAGAATATGACAATACACAACCTACGCCGACTACTATATCGCTAGGCGGATTTTTTACAGTGGAAGTAGAATATGCAGATCAAAGTAATTGCACCACAGCAGCCGACCAGATGTGCGACACGCCACCAGACTATGGTTTCGGACTAGGTTGGGGCAATTGCAATTATACACCAGCAGCTTTTGATCCGGCAGGCAATCCAGTCGATCCTGATGAGGAAAATATCATGAGCTATTTTTTTGGTTGCGCAGAGCATTATTTTAGCAACGACCAAGTGAGTGCTATGCTAGCTGATATAGCTGGACGGACTTTTGTCACGGGTTCACCCAACACTGCTGAAGTCACAGGACTCAGCACACTCAATACACCAGCCAACGGCGCAAGTGTCGGCGGAAATTCAGTGACCTTCAACTGGGATGCTGTACCCAATGCCGATATGTACTTGCTGAAAGTCAATCGGACACCAAATTTCAATCCTACGTTTTCAGTCGTTAACACCATCGTATCTAGTACCTCTTTTACATCGGGTGACTTTACTAATGGAAGTAATTATTACTGGTGTGTCCAGGCATTTAATGAAACTTCTGCCTGTACAAGCTGTTCATCTCCTTCTTCTTTTATGAAAACATCCACAGTAGATGTCGTAGAAATAGAAGGCGTATCGTCATTCAATATTTATCCGAATCCGTCAGCAGGTCAGCAGGAAATTGGATTGGAAATTCAATCGACCAGAACCTTCGATGCGGATATTAGCGTGTATAGCATGGAAGGAAAAGTGATGCAGACTTTTGCTCATTCTTTTAATGCCGGTTTCAATACCGTTTCACTTCAAACGACCAATCTGGCGCAGGGTACTTATGTGCTTGCCATTCGTTCTGATAAAGGTGTTTTGCATAAGAAAATGTTGATTATGGATTGATTTTGCTACGAGTCCGATAATATGAATAATTCTATTTATATTTAATCTTAAATAGAATATATATGATGGTTTTTAATCGTAAAAATTGGAAAAAATCTCAATTTACAGTAAAAGAAAAAATCCATACAGAAGTATTTGAAAGCTCGGAAGAAGTTTCAAAACTAATTGCTAAAGAAATAGCGATTATAATTAGAAATCGAGCTTCCGAAGGAAAGTCATGTGTTCTTGGTTTGGCTACAGGCTCTTCTCCAATTAGTATTTACAAGGAACTCATTCGCTTACACCAAGAAGAAGGATTAAGCTTTAGAAATGTCATCTCATTCAATCTTGACGAATACTATCCTATGCAGCCAGATGAGTTGCAAAGTTATGTCCGGTTTATGGATGAGCATCTGTTTAATCATATTGATATGGACAAAAAAAATGTCCATATTCCAGATGGTACTTTATCAAAAGATAAGATTCAGTCTTTTTGTGAAAATTATGAACAGCGCATCAACGACGCAGGAGGCATTGATGTGCAGCTGCTTGGAATTGGTCGTACCGGACATATTGGTTTCAACGAGCCAGGTTCATTGAAAAATTCAGAAACAAGGATAATCCATTTAGATCACATTACAAGGCTAGACGCTGCAAGTGATTTTTTCAAAGAAGAAAATGTCCCCACTAAAGCGATAACGATGGGCATAGGCACCATTTTAAAAGCCAGGAGAGTCATCCTTATTGCTTTAGGAGAAGGGAAGTCTGCCATCATAAAACGTGCTGTAGAAGGAGATATTATTGACCAGATTCCAGCTACTTTTTTACAGGAACATACTAATGTTGTATTTGTAGTAGATGCAGCAGCAGGCGCTGAATTAACCAGAATAGCAACACCCTGGATTTTAAGTGATGTTAATTGGAATGACCAGACCATTAAACGAGCTGTAATATGGCTAAGCCAGAAATTGGAAAAACCGATATTAAAATTGACTGATCGCGATTATTCTGATTATGGAATGAGTGATTTGATTGTTAATGATGGACCAGCTTATAATATCAACCTTAAAATTTTCAACGAACTACAGCGCACCATCACAGGTTGGCCAGGAGGAAAACCTGATGTCGATGACTCGCACAGACCAGAAAGAGCATTACCTGCTAAAAAGAAAGTCATTATTTTTAGTCCACACCCAGATGACGATGTTATTTCAATGGGAGGGACTTTTATTAGGCTGGTAGATCAGGGGCATGAAGTACATGTTGCTTATCAAACGTCGGGAAATATTGCTGTATTTGATGATGACGTGATTCGGTTTGCAGATTTTGTAGTAGATATTGAAAATCATTTCGGTAACAGGGCTGATAAAGATGACATTTCACTGTACGAACGGGTTAAGAAATCTATACAGGAAAAAAAGAATGGGGATGTCGATTCTGAGGAAGTAAAACTAATTAAAGGTCTAATCAGGAAAAGTGAAGCCAAAGCAGGCGCCAGATATGTAGGTATTGAGGATAGCCAAATGCATTTCTTGGACTTGCCATTCTATGAAACAGGAAAGGTGAAGAAAAAACCGATCAGCGATGAGGACATCAAAATAACAATAGATTTAATCAGAAAAATTAAGCCACAGCAAATATATGTAGCAGGTGATCTTTCTGATCCTCATGGAACACATAGGGTTTGCTTATCTGTTGTTTATCAGGCCTTGGAGCAATTAAAAGATGAAGATTTTATAAAAGATTGCTGGGTTTGGCTCTATCGTGGAGCTTGGCAGGAATGGCCGATAGATGAAATAGATATGGCTGTACCCCTAAGCCCTGATGAATTATTCAAAAAACGCAAGGCTATATTTAAACACCAATCACAGAAAGATTCTGCATTATTTCCTGGAAATGATGAGAGAGAGTTTTGGGTCAGAGCTGAAGAACGAAATAAATCGACAGCTAAAAAGTATGATCAATTAGGACTAGCAGAATATGAAGCTATGGAAGCTTTTAAACGCTATCATTTTTAGAAACATAATTATGAAATATATCTACACCATTATCGCCATCAGCCTATTCAGCACCATGCTGACAGGACAACAATTATACAATTGTGCCACTCCGCCAGTCAAATCAGACTGGCTGAAACGCTACCAGCAAAACCCTGATAACTATGCCAGAGGTGGAGACACGACCTTATACGTACCCGTCACGATACACCTTGTCGGTACTGACGAAGGCGGCGGACATTATCGTGTTCCAGATATGCTAGACGATTTCTGCCAGCTCAATGAAGACTTTGCACTGTCCAATATTCAGTTTTTTATAGAAGGAGAAATTAATGTCATCAATAATTCATCTTGGTACAGCCACGATAGTATTTATATAGGCTACGAGATGATGACAACTATGAATGTCCCCAATACGATTAACTGCTATTATGTATCTGTAGCAGCCGGATCGGGTGGCTACAACTTACCATCAGCCGATGGAATTGCTTTGCGACATGGCAATATGGGGCCAGGTTCGCATACTTGGGCACATGAAATTGGACACAACCTCTCCGTACAACATACTTTTCTCGGCTGGGAAGGCAATATATATAATCCAGGCCAGCCAGCTCCTACAGAAGTGTATTATAATTACACCCTGTTCAAACCCGTATTCAATCCAGATACCATCATCATAGATACCGCAGAAGTCGAGCTGGTCGCACGTACCAACTGTACCATTGCTGCCGATGGTTTTTGCGACACCACGCCAGACTATCTCAGCGGAGGCTTTGCCTGCAATTCCAGTGGAGAAAGTGCACTAGAACAAATCGACCCAGATGGAGATACTTTTAATTCGGATGGTAAAAACTTTATGAGTTATGCCAATGATGTCTGCAATCAGTATTTTACGCCAGAACAAACAGGCGCGATGCGAGCCAATTTGCTCAATGAAAAACCAGGACATTTATACAATCAAGACCCCGTTCGCGATCCTATCACAATGGCACCAGAGGGCTTGTCGCCAATACAGGGAGAGCCGTCTGACTTGAACAGCACAGCACTAATATGGTCAGCTGTATCTGGAGCTACTGCTTATCATTATGAAGTCAATCGCCTGCCCAATTTTAATCCGACCTTCTCTATTGCCGAAGGCATCACATCAGATACAACATTTTCAATCACAGCAGGAAGTCTATTGGAAGGGCTTACTTATTACTGGCGGGTAAAACCATATAATCCGGGCTACACCTGTACGACAGTTTCAGCGGGTGAAAGCTTTGTTGCTACAGATCTCATCAATATAGAAGACCCAGAAGGCATAGGACATTTACAAGTCTATCCCAATATATTATCTGCTGGTCAATCTGCCAACTTATACTTAGAAACAGCACAAACAGAAGCACTGAATATTTACCTGTTCAATGTATCAGGACAACCTTTACAGGATATTTATCAGGGAATCTCTACAGGGCTTTTTTCTACAGAAATTTCTACTGCGGGCTTATCGTCAGGTATGTATATAATAGGTATTGAAGTCAGCGGTCTGTGGACTTATCGTAAGTTGTTGGTCTTGTAAGGAATTAGCATGGGCTGTCGCGCTAGGCTCGGCTTAACACACCCCTGAATCCCCTCTCAAGAGGGGACTTGTTTCGCTGAGCTCTTAGCATTAGAGTATTCCAGTTTGTAAGAGAAAGACTAATCAGTATTATCAAATGATGTGTTAGTCTCTCTCCATCAAGGTAATTCGCAAAGCGAATTACATCCCCTCTTGAGAGGGGAATAGAGGGGTGTGTCCGCTGACTAGAGTCGAAAAAAACACAACAACAACAAACATGGCAAGACGAAAAATTATCCAATACAAACCCTGGCTTAAAGAATACGCTCGAAACCTTAGAAACAACAGTACTAAATCAGAAGTCCTACTCTGGAAATATCTTAAAAAGAAACAAATGCGGGGCTATGATTTTCACCGCCAAAAACCATTGGATAATTTTATTGCGGACTTCTTTTGCCATGAATTAAAACTTGTCATCGAACTTGATGGTTATACGCATCAATGGGAAGAAACGATGGTTAAAGACCAGATAAAGGAACAAAAATTGAATGAATTGGGACTGAAGGTATTGAGATTTGAGGACGAAGAAGTTTACAAATACATGTATAGAGTGCTGGAAGTGATAGAAGCTTATATTGATGAGTATGAGCGTGAACTTGGCTCAGCCTAGGCATGCAAGTTCAATATTTTATCCTGTCAAAGGTAATTCGCTTTGCGAATTACATCCCCTCTTGAGAGGGGAACAGAGGGGGGTGTCCACAGACCAAAGTCGAAAAAACACAACAACAAAAACTAACAAACCTCACTCATCATCATCATCCAAATTCAACTTCGCGCCAGCCAACTCACTAAGTGCGTGTTGGTCATTTATTTTTTTGGCGACAGCCATCCCTTTCTTATAGCTAAGAATAGCTGTTGGAAAATCGTTTTGCATTTCGTACAGCTTGCCGAGGTGATAATACAAACCCACATAGTCAGGGTCATTGGCTTCGATTTGGAGATAATACTCCAAAGCTGAATCCGTATTGCCGAGTTTTTCATGCTCTTTGGCAATGGCAAACAAGATAAAGGAATCACCAGGACTATTGGCTAAGAAATTTTGTAGCTGTTCTAAACGGGAAGGCATGAATACTAGATTTGGTAAAAGAAATGGAGGAATTGAAAAGATTATTTTATTTTCAATTCCTCCATTCAGTTTTAAACTTAAACTTAATCAGTTCACTTTAGAACCGCGAACACCGTTATCATAACGAATGATATAAGCACCAGGAAAACCCTGCGCTTTAGCAGCACTGAGAATAGAACGTGCGGAACTTTGATCGCCAAAATTGCCGAGTAATACACGATTGATACCTTTACCATTATCTTCCAGACTAATAGAACCTAATGAACTTACAGCATCATACAAAGCTGCATCGTAATTGCGAACAGCAGCCAGTTGGATACGATATTCAGTGGCAGGGACATAAGCATCCGCTGCAACAACTGGCTGGCTATAAACCGGCTGATTATAAGTCGTTGTTGTAGGAGTATAAGTAGTCGCACTTGTAGTATAAGCTGGCTCAGTATAAGTCGAGTAAGTCGTCGTTGGAGTCGTTATAGCAACAGAACCACCTAGTGTACCAGGCGTATATTTACTTAGAGGAATAAAAGTACTATTTGCTTTGTCGTGCATATTATAAATGCCATCTAGCAGCACAACACTTTTGCGTTCGTACTCTGATAAAGACGCATAAATAGGCATATCTTCAAAAACAGATACTTCACCGCCTGTAGCAGCAATAATGGTATTGCCATAATTTACACCTACATTAATCAACTTGCTAGGATTGATCTTGCGGACGAAAGCATCGCTATACCCCAATACATTCATACTTTGGACATGAGAATCTGCGACATAACGTTCTCCAAAACTACCGCTGACAACTTTGATTTTCCCTTCACTCGGATCAATTTGGATATTGCCAACTTCCTGCAATTTTGCCCAGTCGACTTTGTCGCTGTAAGCATAGCTCCTAAATTGTACAACATACACTTCGTCTGTTCCCAAAGTAGAAGCAGATAAAAAAGCGTCTTTAAAACCTTTTGATTTTACACTCGATAAAGCTCTGTTGGCTTTCGATTTAGTCGTGTAAGATCCCAGCATGACTCGTTGCATACCATTGCCGACATCGACGGTGTAAAGGTGTCCGTATTTCTTGATTTTTGAGAATCTCTTCAAATCAGGTTGTGCAGAAGCACCGAGCTGAATGGCGTAAAGCGTACCGCCTCCATTGGGTGCTGAATCGGAAGCCATGCAGAAGCTGCTGACGACCATTGTGATGAATACTACTAATAATCTCATTTTTGCGCGAATTTAAATTATTACAAATGTATATTTCTTGGGTATAAACCTTGTTTATGACCAATTTATTATCACAAAGTAACGATATTTCTATGTCATTGTCAAAAGTCTTGGCTTATTGAATAAGTGAGAAGTCATGTTTGCAGTCAATTGATACGAATTTAAAGGTTTTTACCTATATTTGAGCTGTCAAAAATCAATTCAACAATGAAAGACAATCGGGTCATATTAGAGGGCAAAAAATTCAAACTGGCAATTGATCGGCTTTGTCATGAATTGATAGAGAACCATGCTGATTTTACCGAGACCTGCCTGATAGGCGTACAGCCAAGAGGCGTATTATTTGCCGACCATATTTATAATAATTTACAAAAAATACTGGACATTAAAGACCTCCTTTACGGGAAACTTGACGTGACGTTCTATCGAGATGACTTCCGTACTCGCAACACGCCCTTAGCTGCAAGTACAACAAAAATGGATTTTCTAGTCGATGGCAAAAAAGTTATTTTAGTAGATGATGTCCTATATACTGGTCGGACAATACGCGCTGCTTTAGATGCTTTGGGGCATTATGGTCGCCCCAATAAAGTAGAACTGCTCTCGCTCGTTGATCGTCGATTCAATCGCCATTTACCAATTCAATCAGATTATATTGGCATTACGGTAGATGCAGTGGATGAAGCTTATGTACGAGTAGATTGGGCAAAAAAATCGAACGGAAACCACAAAATATTGATGTACACGAAAGAGTAATTGAGTGATTGGTTTATTGAGTGATTAGTCTGTCACCCAATAACTCAATCAACTCAATAACTCAATCAACTCAACACACCAATGCAATTAAGTACAAAACATCTACTAGGCATCAAGTACATTACGCGCGAAGACATTCAGTTGATTCTGGATACTGCGACGCAATTTAAGGAGGTCATCAATCGCCCGATTAAGAAAGTGCCGTCTTTGAGGGATGTGACTGTAGCCAATTTGTTTTTTGAAAATTCTACCCGAACCCGTATTTCCTTTGAACTTGCCGAAAAACGCCTGTCTGCCGATACAGTCAATTTTTCAGCCTCTTCTTCTTCCGTTAAAAAAGGAGAAACCCTGCTAGATACTGTTAATAACATCCTGTCGATGAAAGTCGATATGGTGGTCATGCGGCATCCTGCACCTGGCGCGCATGTCTTCCTTTCTCATCACATTGATGCCAATATTATCAATGCCGGAGATGGTACACACGAACACCCGACACAGGCTTTGTTGGACGCTTATTCCATGAGAGAAGCCGTCGGCGATTTGGAGGGAAAAAACATTGCAATTTTTGGCGACATATTACATTCGAGAGTGGCTTTGAGTAATATTTTTTGCTTACGCAAATTAGGCGCGAATGTGCGAGTTTGTGGGCCGCCGACACTCATTCCCCGCCACATTGAAAGCCTGGGTGTTAGTGTGAGTTATGATGTAAAAAAGACCCTGCAATGGTGCGATGTAGCCAATGTACTCCGTATTCAACTGGAGCGACAAGATGTCAAGTATTTCCCTTCCTTACGGGAATATACACAACATTTTGGCATCAATAAACACCTGTTGGACAGCTTGAAAAAAGACATCGTTATTATGCACCCCGGGCCTATAAACAGAGGAGTAGAGCTGACGAGCGACGTAGCCGATTCAAAGCAATCTATTATTTTACAACAGGTTGAAAATGGTGTAGCTGTGCGAATGGCAGTTTTATATCTCCTCGCAGAACAACGTCAGGTTTAAAAAAAATACTTAAAACCAACTAAACTTCATTGCTGTCTCGTTATTATTATAAGGTAAGATATTGTTTTTTAATAGATTGAAGTTGTTTTTTATTTTGCATGCGAGCTTTTTGCTGAAATATAGTTTTGAATTGAGTTTGTTTGAATGTGAAAATGCTTTGTTAATAATATTTAAATGACTATCTTAGAACATAGTTTTTGTGAAAAATATTCCCCCAGCCAATTTTTATACAATTTGTAAAATCCTCCCAACATGAAAAATTATACCCAACTGCTTTTGATTTTTATAATTAGCTTGTTGTCTATACAGCAGTCTTCGGCACAATGCGGGGCCTTTATCAAGTCGGCAAAACCGATTAAAGATATGGTATTGGTGCAGACAAAATGGCAATATCTTATTGTGAGAAGTAATTACAGCTATGGTATGGATTTGCAAAATACAGAACGTGGTATTATTGCTGATTTTACCTCCAAAGGTGGTGTTTCTCTGGAAGAAGGAGATGAAGTGATTTTTGCAGATGCAGCTCAAAATCGCTACGCTTTTAAGTTTATCAGTATGGGAAACCTTCGTTCGGAAGGTGGACGCCCAGTATATAATAATACGCTTCAACTTGATAAAGAGGCTGGGCAGGTATTAGCAAATTCGCGGATGACGACGATTTACATCAAAAGTACGTCTTCCAACCAAATGCGAAAATTTACGATTAATGCCAACAGGCAAGTAGAGTTTCAGAGCATGGCGAAATGTTTTATGGAAAGCATAGGAGGAAGTTCAGTCAAAGGTCCAAAATTAGATAATATCCGCTTCGACCCTCGCAGTATTGCCGCAAGGCAGGAGGCAGACAGGTTGCCAGGGGGAGGCAGTTCTGGGGCGCGTACTAATCTGGGAAGAGACAAAGAAATTGGAGATTTACGTCAGCAATTATCCGCTGAAAAAGCACGTTTGAAAGAAGAAATAGAAAATGAACGTAAAAAAGCAGAGGGTATTAAAGCAAAATTGGGAGAGGAAGTTGCGCAAGCAAGGGAGAATGCACAGAAAGTGAAAAATGATTATGCTCAGGAAGTATTGGCCGCTCGTAAGAAAGCAGATGCACAAATTGGTATTTCCCAACAGGAGCAAATGAAAGCAGTAGAAGCTTCTAAGGGGAAAGCCATAACTGCCATGGAAAAAATAAACCTGGAAGTACTGGAAGCCAAGCAAAAAGCAGATAAAAAAGTCAGCGAAATAAAGCTGGAATCTGCCACTGCAGTAGCTGATGCTCGTCAGCGTGCAACCACAGAAGTGGAAGAAGCACGAAAGAAACTAGACTTGGCGAAATTGGAATACGCAGATGAAGTAAATTCTGCACGGGAGAGTGCAAGACTTGAAGTACAAAAAGCCCGTGACGAAGCGGCGAAAGTGGTGACAGAAGCTCGCGAAAAAGCGAAAACAGAAAAGAATGTAACAGCACAGGATGTCGTCAATGCAAAAAGAAGAGCCTCTGATGAATTACTGGCAACGCGGGAAGAAGCCGCCAATAAAGTAGCGGACATTAAAGAAAATGCGGCAATTGAAAAAGAAAAAATAGCACTTACGGTAGCAGAAGCCCGAAGAAAAGGAGCAGAGGAAGTGTCAAGTACAAGGGAAAAAAGTGCACAGGAAGTAGCCGAGAGCCGAGAAGCCGCAGCCCTTGAAAAAGAGAAAATTGCCCTCGAAGTCAAAAGTGCTCGCGAAAAAGCGACAGAAGAAGTCAAAAAAGCACAAGCACTGGCAGCTGAAGAAAAATCTAAGGTGACTGGAGATGTCATGAGTACCAAAGAAAAAGCGGCTGCTGAAGTATTGGCAACTAAAGAACTCAGTGCAGCAGAGGTAAAAGCGACCAAAGAAAAAGCAGCATTGGAAGTTGCCGATATTAAAGAAAAAAGTGCTAAAGAAGTACAGGAAACCAGAGAAAAGTCTATGGCTACTGTCAAAGAAGTGAAAGCACAAGCAGCAGAGGAAGTTCAGACAACTCGTACCAGAGCCAGTGAAGAAAAAGCTAAGATTGCAGAAGAAGTCAAAATGGCAAAAGAAAAAGCCGCACAGGAAATTGCAAAGATACAAGAAGAAACAACAGCCAAAATACAAGCTGCAAAAACGGCTGAAACAGAAGTCAAACAAGCTTCAGCACAGGAAGTAGCCGCTGCCCGTGAACGTGCCGCAGCAGAAATTCAGAAAGCCAAAGAAGAAGCTGCTAAAAGAGTAGAAACTGCAAAAGCCGCTGAAGCAGCTGCCAAAACAACTTATGCTTCCGACGTTGCCGCTGCTCAAACCAAAGCGCAGGACAGAATAAAAGAAATCAACACAGAAGTAACCACAAAAATACAAGATGCGAAAGCGAAGGAAAAAGAACTGATTAATGCTTCCACAAAAGAAGTGATTGAGACTAAAGAACAGGCAGCAAAAGCCATCACAAAGACGCGCGAACAAGAAGCACAGGAAGTCGCTAAAGCCAAAGAACAGGCAGCTGTTGCCAAACAAGACGCAGCCGTAGAAGTAGCAGGAGCACGCAGTAAAAAAGCAGAAGAAGTCGCTAAAGTTCAGCAAGAACTGGCAGAAGATGTACGTTCATCCAGAGAAGCTGCTGCCCTAGCTAAAGAAGAATCAGCAAAACAAGTTGCCGACGCGCGTGAGCGTGCTGCACTCGAAGTTGCCAAAACAAAAGAAGAGCAGGCTGAAGCTGTAAGAGCATCCCGTGAAACGGCTGCCGCAGAAATCGAAAAATCACAATTAGCTGTTCTCGAAGCTCGTCAAAAAACGAGCGAAGAAATTGCCAAAGCCAAAGAAGCCTCTGTAACAGAAGTGGCTGCTGCTCGTCAGGCTGCCGCAGAAGAAGCACTAACAGCTAAAGAACAAGCCAACAGAGAAGTCATAAAATATGCTGAAAAAGTAGTAGAAGCCCGCCTCAATTCTAGGAAATTAGTAGAAGAAGAGCAGGCAAAAACAACAGAAGAAATCACCAAAGCCCGCGAAGCTGCCCGTACAGAAGTCGCGAAAGCCCGCGAGGAGTCATTAGCGAAAAAAGCAGAATACGAAAAGAATGCAGAGGAAGAGCGAGTGAAATTGCAACAGGAAAATGCGCTACTCAAAGAAGAACTGACAAATGATCTGAAAACTTCCCGAGAAGAAGCCACAGCAGCTAAACAGCGTATTGCAGCGGAAGTAGATGCAGCTCGCAAAGCCGCTGACGAAGAAATTCAGGCAACAAAAGACCAAGTAGCCAATGCCATTGCAGATGACCGCAAACGCCTAGACGACCTAAATGCAGCAATCAGAAAAGCTAAGGCAGAATATGAAAAATTGAAGAAAAGCGGAGCAGGAGGGAACTAGGAAAATTCAAATACAAACTCAAATGTCAAATTCAAAGATTATACTATAGCATTTGATATGCACCCTGTACATCTACCTGAATATCACGTAGTTTATGTGTCTGCTCAAATTGCTGATAAATCGGCTTCAATTCCTTCCAAAAAGCAGTATGATTAGGATGTGTCTGCTTGATAATCTGCATATTCGCATCCGTCATTCTAGCTGGAAAAATGTGAACAGGAAGGGTTTTTGCTTTTCATCATAGGCAATTTCTACCCTATTGGAGTTGTTTTTGTCTTTACAGGCGAATATAAGAAGTAAGGAAAGTGAGATTAAGCCTATAAGTTTCATATTATTTTTCTACCTTCTTAGTCAAATAGTTTATAAATGCAGAACAAGAAATGAGCATGAATTTGGCATCTTCATATTTTAAGTCTGTATCATTATCTACTAAAGAATGCCTTATTCCTCCTGCATCACTTGTATAGCCATATAGTTTAGAGTATGCTTCTTTTAAAGCTGGATGAAGCTGGAGATCATGTTTTTTTTCTACTTCATTTAGTGATTTTGTAAATCCTAATTTTCTATTTCCCGTAAGAATTGCAAACAAAGATTCGATGGCAGAAATAGACTCTTTAATTGAATTTCTATAATCGGGATCTTTCCTATCAGAGAGATGGCGAGAGGCAGTTCTAATGTGAGTTTTAACTAATGCAAATTTATCATTTAAGTTTAAAGTTTGTTCTATTTCTTGTATTTCATCTTCATTAATAATTCGGATTATTTCATGTTTTATTATTCTGTATGCCGAAGCTTCTTTTTTTAGAAATTTATTACAATTAGATATAAATTTACGGTTATTAATTCGACCTAATGTTATTGCAAGAAATTCAATGAAGTCGTATTTTTCATACCATTTGGCATCATTGTGAAACCACCTTTTTGTATAAGAAATAATTTGACGCCTATTTGCTAAATTATTATTATATAAACTTAGTGGTAGCTCATCTAAAGGCATACCAAAGAAATCTATCCAAATATCTTTGCTTAGTATAGTGAAATTCGGAGAATGATGTCCGTTTGAGTAAAATATATCTTGAGTTTGATCAAAGCAATCTCTGACGATAGTTGCCCATAAACGATTTTCTAAAGTAGTACTTATGCCATCTGTCTGAAGTTCTAGTTTTACTGAAGTTTTTCCTATTTTTTCCGAAAATTTCATAAATATTTATTTTTATTTAAAAGAATCCGCAAGCACCAAATCCTTACTACCTGCCGTATAAGCATAAAAACCCTCACCAGACTTCCGCCCCAGCTTACCTGCCATCACCATATTGACCAATAAAGGACAAGGCGCGTATTTGGGATTGCCAAAACCATCGTGCAGCACCCGCATGATCGACAAACAAACATCAAGACCAATAAAATCAGCCAATTGTAACGGACCCATCGGATGTGCCATGCCGAGCTTCATCACCGTATCAATCTCCTCTACGCCAGCCACGCCTTCATGTAGGGTAATCATAGCTTCATTAATCATCGGCATCAAAATACGATTGGCAACAAAACCAGGATAATCATGAACCTCTACAGGTACTTTGCCCAATTGGCGCGACATATCCATAACCGTCTCCGTCACAGCATTGCTGGTGGCATATCCTCGAATGACTTCCACCAGTTTCATCACTGGAACAGGATTCATAAAATGCATACCAATCACCTTGTCGGGACGCTGCGTGACAGCCGCTATTTTAGTAATCGAAATAGAAGACGTATTGGTCGCAAGAATAGTATTTGCTGGAGCAACTTCATCCATCTGTGCAAAGATCTTCAGTTTCAAATTCACATTTTCAGTCGCTGCCTCTACGATAAGATCAGCCTGCGCAGCTGCTTCTTTCAAATCGGTATAAGTACTGATATTGCCAAGTGTATCGGATTTGTCGGTTTCCGTAATTCGTTCTTTCTTGACCATCCGATCCAGATTTTTAGTAATGGTAGCAATGGCGCGATCCAGCGCATCCTGAGAAATGTCCACCAGATTCACACTATATCCTTTCATGGCAAATACATGGGCAATACCATTTCCCATTGTCCCAGCTCCTATGACGACTATATTTTTCAATGTTGTTGTTTTATAATTAATAAATGAAGGTGCAAAATTAGTGAAAATATACGACAGAATCAGTGGAATTAAAATCTGCTGTGCAGGACAGATTTGTAAATTGGTTATTTTTCTAGGAAAGACGCTAAGACGCAAAGTTTGTTTTTCTTAGCATCTTTGCGCCTTAGCGAGATAATTTTTCCTTGTCAAATAAGTTTATCGAATTTGCAAAACAACTTGCCCAGCTTATTGATGAAAAGGATGATATAGATGTGCGTAGCAAATTGTACAGTGTTAAAGAAAGTTAGCCACGAATTTACTAAGCTCTGAAAGAGCGAAATATGTTAGCGAAGGATTCAGATGGAGCTAAGCGCGCGGACTCAACTCAACGCCACGTTTAATTTGGATAATTCGCTTATTTTCAATAGTTTTTTAGAACGTTAGGGCATCCGTCTAACTTTGCCCAAAATATAAGCTCTAATTTTTTTAGGGCATACGCATTAAAATTATCTATTCTAAAACGGGCGAATATGGCGAAAAACATGTCGCAGCTACGCAGCTAAAATGCTGTTGGTCGATTATTTTCTACAAACGTTTAGCATCTACGAAGCTAGTTCAGCACTCTTTTTGAAAATACAGCCCCATTCGGGGCGAAATATTTGTAGAAATGTTGCAAATTAAAAATTTTAAAAGCTCCGCTAGGTGCGACATGTTCAATGTGTACGTTTTAAATCCACAAAAAATGTGTAAATTTGTTAAAGACAAATTGATAGAAGAACTAAAACGCAAATTGAAAGGAGAATAAATTCTATTACCAGTAATTTTAAACCATGAAAACAGCCATCAATCTACTACTCGGAGTAGCCATCGGAGATGCACTTGGAGTGCCTTACGAATTTTCCACTAGAGCAGAAATGGAAGCCAATCCAGCCAAAGACATGGTCGGCTTTAAGGTACACAATCAGCCACCTGGCACCTGGTCGGATGATAGTTCGCTCACCTTTTGTCTGGCAGAAGCTCTAGCAACCGGCTATGACCTGAAAAGCACTGCCATCAATTTTATAAAATGGAAAAACGAAGCCTATTGGACAGCCAGAAATGAAGTCTTTGATATTGGATTGACCACAACAAGGTCGATTTCAAGACTTGAAAATATACTGGCAGACGGTGACGTGGAGGCTTTGAAAACATTGAAACATGGCGCAGAAGAATATGATAATGGAAATGGAGCTTTAATGCGGATTCTGCCATTCATCTTTGAAATAAAAGGAAAAAACCTAAAAATGCAGTTTGAATTGATCTGGGAAAATGCTGCACTGACCCACCGGCACATCAGGTCGGCAATGTCCTGTATGATTTACCTCAAAATGGCGGAGTATCTAATAGAAGGCTTAGATTCTGCTGTGGCTTATGAAAATACCAGAAAAGACATCCATGACTTGTGGACAATCATCGACTTTTCACAAGAAGAAAGAAAACATTTTCAAAGAGTCATTCAGAACGACATCAGAACAGCAGCCAAAAGCAGCATCTTATCCGGTGGCTATGTCATCGAATCACTGGAATGTAGTTTTTGGAGCTTTTTAAATTCCACATCCTACGAATCGGCTGTCTTGACGTCCATAAATTTCGGACATGATACCGATACAAGTGCTGCGATAACAGGTGGATTGGCAGGTCTTTATTATAAAGAAGAAAACATACCTGAATACTGGATTGTATCGCTGGCAAGAATGAATGACATTTATGACTTGGCAAAACGGTTTGAAAATAAGTATTTAGATTAAGTCTAAATAAAGAAAAACCAATCCCAAAAAATACTTATACTTGCCATTTTTAGGGAAGGTTTATATCTTTGCAGCGAATTTGAAAAAACTAACTGAAATAGTCGTTAAAGTACCTGTCAGTTGATGAACTGATTATACCTTTCCAAATCCCATAAATGCTTGATTAACATGTGCTTTAATGATTTTAAAATTGTATAAATTGAAAATTCGATTTAAACGGCCCATTCTGCTGCTTACTTTTCTGACTGTAGCTACTTATGCACATGCTCAGGCTGGTGGCGAACTTTCCAATGCCTTATTAATAGGACTCTTCTCGATAGCATTGCTGATTCTGCTGGCGGTTGTTACGCTGGTCGGTGATACGTTTTTGCGGATAGAATCTAGAGAAATTGGGGCGGATGAAACAAAAGCCAACTATTCTGTCTTTCCAAAACTCTCAGAGATTTTTGGCGCAAAGCGTCCGACACACCTGGATGGTGCAAACGTGATTGACCTCAAACGAGGACATGACATTTTGCTACAAGGCGAAGCTGAAAAAGTAATTGACACCAATGTCCAACCAAAAACTTACGCGATTCGTCCGCAGGATTTTGTAGGCATGTCGCCCATACCGAAAGTCTTGGTAGAAAAAGGTGATGAAGTCAAAGCGGGAGACATTTTGTTTTTTGACAAAAAACGTCCTAATGTAAAATACGCCTCACCGGTCAGTGGAGAAGTGATTGACGTGACAAGAGGGGAGAAGCGGGCAATTGACAAAGTCATTATCCTGGCAGATAAAGAACAGAAATATCGTGATTTCAATAAGCCAGTTCTCGGTGATTTGGATCGTGAAAATCTGGTTGCTTTCCTATTAGAAATTGGTGCATGGTCATTTATTCGCCAACGTCCATTCGACTTGGTGGCTAATCCAGAAGATATGCCAAAAGCTATTTTTGTATCTACTTTCGATTCTGCACCATTAGCACCAGATCTTAATTTTGCATTAAAAGGCAGAGAATACGCTTTCCAGACAGGCTTAGATGTGTTGAATCGCCTGACTGAAGGCAAGGTACACCTCGGCTTGAATGGTAAAAGTGCCACAGCTCCTTCTTCTGTTTTTACAGCAGCACAAGGCGTTGAAAAGCATTGGTTCAATGGTCCGCACCCTGCGGGTAATGTTGGTGTCCAAATTCACCATATTGATCCAATCAACAAGGGAGATGTCGTTTGGTATATGAATCCACAGGATGTAGCGTCTTTGGGAGCAATCTTCACAGAGGGCATCTTCAAACCAGAACGCCTGATAGCCGTGACAGGAGCAGAGTTGAAAAGACCACGCTACTTCCGCGCACCAATAGGTGCCAGTGTAGAAGAAATGCTCGCTGACAACATCAAGCCGGATAATAAAGTCCGCGTTGTTGCAGGTGATGTTTTGACAGGTACACAAATAGACGATAAAGGTTATCTTGGTTTCTTTGACGATCAGGTAACGGTTTTATTTGAAAATGATAATTACACCATGTTTGGTTGGTTGTCGCCATTTGCGATGAACCCAAGTGTGTCTAAGACCTTTCCAGGAGCTGCATTTAAAGATTATAAATACAGAGCAGAAACCAATACACACGGTGAACATCGTGCTTTGGTAGTAACTGGACAATATGAGTCCGTATTACCAATGGACGTATATCCGCAACACTTGGTAAAAGCGATTCTGACCAATGACTTTGAACGCATGGAAGGACTCGGTATTTATGAATTGTCGCCGGAAGATGTTGCACTTTGTGAATTTGCCTGCACTTCCAAGACAGATGTACAGGCTATCCTGCGGGAAGGACTGGAAATGGTAAGAGAGCAGAGTTAAGTAGTTCGTTTCGACTCCGCTCAACGAACTGAAATTTTACAGTTGCCTGAGCGAAGTCGAAGGCAAACCTAGTAATTATTTGGAATTTGAATTTTATCCTTTTTGGAATTTAAAAATAATAATGAGCAAGTTATTAAATTTTATAAAGAAGTTTGAGCCACCGAAGGAGAAGAAGTTTCTTCATACGCTTTATGATGGCTTTTTCACTTTTGCTTACGCACCCGATCATGTCACCAAAGGTGGCGTACATATCCGTGATGGTATGGATTTGAAACGTACCATGGTATTGGTCGTACAGGCATTGGCTTTGTGCTATATTTTTGGTATGTATAATATAGGACACCAACATTATACAGCCCTAGGGATGTTTGATGACAACTTCTTCACAGGAGCAGGAACTAAAATTATTTATGGTGCCCTGCAAATTCTGCCGATTTTTATCGTAACACATGTTGTGGGACTAGGCATTGAATTTCTCTATGCGGCCAAAAAAGGTCATGCAATAGAGGAGGGCTTTCTGGTTTCAGGAGCATTGATACCTTTGATTATGCCGCCAGATCTTCCATTATGGATGCTGGCAGTTGCCGTGGCTTTCGCCGTGGTTATTGGAAAAGAAGCCTTTGGAGGTACAGGTATGAACGTACTGAATATCGCTTTGCTAGCGCGGGTATTTGTTTTCTTTGCTTATCCGGGCGATATATCTGGTGATATTTGCTGGGTAGCTTATGATTATAACTGGCTGCATCAGATATTCGGGATGCAAAATGCTTCTATGGCTGCACTTGGATTGGAGGCATTACCGGAAGGTATGAAATTCGCCGATTATGTCATGGAAAATACGCCTGATGCCTGGACAGGAGCTACGCCACTGGCACTAGCTGCCAAAGGAGGCTGGGAAGCTGTTCAAGCAAATTATACCAATTTTGAAATGTTCTGGGGCGCAATTCCTGGTTCTATTGGAGAAACTTGCAAGCCATTTATCTTAGTTGGTGCTTTATTGCTGATTGCGCTGGGGATAGCAAGTTGGCGAGTGATGTTGTCCATGATTATAGGAGCAGTTGTAACGGCTTTATTGATGAACTGGCTGGGTGATTTCCACCTGTTTATGTCCGTGCCTTGGCAGTATCACTTCTACATGGGGAGTTTCTTTTTTGCAATGGCATTTATGGCAACTGATCCGGTAACGGCAGCTTCGACGCCGACTGGTAAAATTATATATGGATTCCTGATCGGTATGATTGGTATGATTATCCGTGTCCTGAATCCTGCATATCCAGAAGGTTGGATGCTAGCGATTTTGTTTATGAATGTGTTTGCACCACTGATCGACCATTATGTATTGCAGGCAAATATTTCCAAACGTTTAAAAAGAGTGAAAAGTGCACAGTAATAAATACGTATTCCTATATACCCTGGCATTGACAACCGTCGTGGCTGTTGTGCTGGCATTCCTGGCCACTTCTCTGAAGCCGCTACAGGATAAAAATGAAGCTTTATTCAAGAAAAAAGACATCCTCACTGCCATTAATCCTGATTTTAAGGATAAGAATGATGAGGAGATAGAAGCCCTGTTTGGCAGCGTCGAGCAGTTGGTACTGAATCCCGAAGGCAATGTAGTAGAAGGCAAGGCAGAGGATGTGGACATGAAAAAAGAAGAAAAGAAGGATGAAAGTGAACGGCTCTACCCTTTATATGTTTATAAAGGTGAAGGCAAGGAACTTTATGTTGTCAGTGCGCGCGGCAATGGACTTTGGGATAAAATCTGGGGTTCTTTTGCCTTGGAAAATGATTTCCGCACGATTGCAGGAGTCACTTTCGATCATACGGGAGAAACGCCTGGGCTTGGTGCAGAAATTAAAGACAATGATGATTTCAAAGCGCAGTTTTATAATCAAGATCCAAAGAATAAAATCTATAATGACGAAACGGGGCAGTATCTAGTCATCAGAAAAGGTGGAGAGACAAAAGCCAATGCAGCTTATGAAGTAGATGCTATTTCAGGTGCAACGGTGACTTGTGATGGAGTGACGAAGATGATTGAGAAGGGGATGAAACCTTATTTCGCCTACTTCAACACCCTTAAGAAGTAAAAAGAATATCCCCCTTTGGAGGGGGCAGGAGGAGGAAAACTCTCTATACTAAAAATAACAATTTCAATTTGAAATATTATGGCTGATACAGCAGTTCAAGAAGAAAAAATAGCCGTACAGGAACCCTGGTTAGGCAAAAAAGAGCGTCAGTTGCTTTCCGACCCGCTCAATGATAATAACCCAATTACCGTACAGGTTTTGGGGATCTGCTCCGCTTTGGCGGTAACTACGCTGGTGGTGCCTTCTGCAGTGATGGCAGTAGCAGTAGTTTTTGTTTGTGCCTTTGCGAATCTGACCGTCTCTTTATTGAGAAACAGTATGCCGAAGCAGGTACGTATGATTGTGCAGCTTGTGGTCATCGCCTTTTTGGTGACGGTAGTAGAGTTGGTGCTGAAAGCCTTTGCTTTTGAAGTATATAAGCAACTTTCCGTATTCATTGGACTGATTATTACCAACTGTATCGTGATGGGGCGTTTGGAGGCTTTTGCCATGGCAAACAGACCTTGGCGTTCTTTCTTAGACGGTATTGGGAATGGTTTAGGTTATGGTGGTATTCTGATTATTGTAGCAACCATTCGCGAAATATTTGGTAAAGGAACCTTTGCAGGTCTTAAAATTATTGGTGCAACAGAAGCGTATGCAATCAATACAGCAGATGGTAGCTGGGGACAAACACTCTTTGGCTGGTACGCCAATAATGGTTTAATGGTACTTCCAGCAGCAGCTATGTTTGTGATTGGTATTCTGATTTGGATACAACGTAGTTACAATCAAAAACTTGTGGACATTAGCTAATTTGTCAATAATTTAAGAATGATAAAAAATATAGCTATAGAGAATTTTAGATGTTTTAGAAAGACGTCTTTCAAAGGGTTTTCTCGGATTAATTTAATCGGAGGGAAAAACAATTCTGGGAAAACCGCTCTTTTAGAGGCTATTTTTTTAAATACTTCACCAAGGACAAGTAGCGTAGATATGTTGAGGCGATTCAGGAAAATAGATTCTTCTTTTATGAAAGAAATGCCAGAACGGGCATGGAATAATCTATTTTTTGATAAAACATCAAGGTCTGCAACAATAAATGTTGAGAGAACTAATAATAGCCATCTCAAACTAAATTTAAGGTGTGATGAATCTGTTGAAGAGTTCTTGAATGTATTATCAGAAGATGAAAATGAAGATGCAGAAGAACATGATGATGAATTTCAAGAGATTAGACAATTGCTTTCTAATAGAGAATCAATAAAATCGACGCTTCATCTGGATTACTCAATAAATGGTGAAAAAGATATATCTGCTACCTTAATCGCACATAATAAGGGGCTCATTGGGAAGAATTATAATGTACCTGACGTAAAAGATGTTTACTTAATACCATCATCAGTAACGCTATCAAATAAAGCACTTTCAGAAGAATTTGGGAAAGCAGATTTAAATGGACTAAGTGATAAACTTTTGCAGGCGTTTCAAATAATAGATGAAAATATTGAGGAAATAAAGACTATTAATGTTGGTTATGCTTCTATTTATATTAAATCGAAAGGTGAAGACTTCAAACCTATAGGACTTTATGGTGATGCAATTAGTAAGGTCAGTAATTTTATTTTAAAAATTATAAACAGTAAAAATAGTATATTACTTATTGATGAAATAGAAAATGGAATTCATACTTCAGCTCAAAGAAACCTGTGGGAAAAAATATTTGAATTAGCTGAAGAGTTTGAAACACAAATTTTTGCTACAACACACAGTATAGAAATGATAAAAGCTTTTATGCAAGTTATAAATGATAAAGGTGTAAATGGTAAATATCACGAATTATTCAGGCATCATAAAACAAATGAAATCTCCTCTAACATACATGATGAAAATACTTTGTTGTTTGAATTAGAAAATAATATGGCAATTAGAGGGGAATGAATAAACATTATCTCCGAGAGATTTACAGGTGTTTACGGTCGTTATATGCAGGCATAAAAATAAAGATATGTGCCAAAAAAAAATGTTGTAAAAACAGGGAAATATCCTAATTATAAATCGTTTGATATAGGCTCTAATAATAGTCCTAAAATGGGAAAAAATATTTTAATTGTTGAGAGTGATAATGATAAATACTTTTTAGAAGCATTAATAGATACTATGAATCTTCAAATGGACATTGAATCAAGTCCCTTTTGTAAAATAGATGATTATGAATGTATGGAAGGTGATTCGATACCCAAACTTAGTACAGCATTAAAGGCGGTTAAAAATAGAAGCAGAAAGGAAGCAATTAGTGCTATTGGTATTGTCATTGATCAAGATGACAAAGAAGCAAAGACAAGGATCAAACAAGTTAATGAAGCAATTAAAGCATCTTTTGCTATTGATAATTGCATTTCTAATATAGGTACATTAACTAAAGTAGAGGTTGACGAAGATACACAGGTGAAAATTGGATTATATTTGCAAAATGTAGCAGGAAATGGCAATCTTGAAACTGTATTAAAAAGAATAAAAAAAGGAGATTCGACTCATGCTGACTGTTTGAACGCTTGGAGAAAATGTATAGAGGACGGTGGTCATTCTCTTAAAGAGACTGATTTTGATAAATTCTGGGTGACGATTTATCAAAGATATGACCAATGTAATAAAAAAGAGAGAAAGCAGGCAGGTCGAAAATGTAATAATGAGGCATCCATGAAAAAAGATATTTGGGATTTTAACCATGAAGTCCTCAAACCGTTAAAAGATTTTTTGGGAAGTTTATAAAAATAAAATTCGATAGAATTTAAATAAAAAAGAAAATGGATTTATTCAATATATTTATAAAAGCAGCCTTTATCGAGAATATGGTTTTAGCCTATTTCCTCGGTATGTGTTCTTATCTGGCAGTGTCCAAAACAGTAAAAACAGCAGTCGGACTAGGTGCGGCAGTTATCTTCGTTTTGGCCATCACAATGCCGATTAACTGGGTCGTTTATACTTACTTATTAGAACCAAGCACAAGTATGCTTTCCGGACTTATCGGAACAGAAATGGACTTGACGTTTCTACGATTAATCTTGTTTATTGCGGTTATTGCTGCAATGGTGCAACTGGTAGAAATGATTATCGAAAAAGTTTCCCCTGCGCTCTATACTTCTCTTGGGATATTTCTGCCCTTGATTACAGTAAATTGCGCCATTCTTGGTGGTTCGCTTTTTATGGTATCCAGAGAATATGCTTTTGGCGAGTCTGTGGCTTTCGGAATTGGTTCAGGCGTTGGTTTTTTCTTGGCAATTGTAGCTATTGCTGCTATTCGTGAAAAACTGCGTTACTCGAATGTACCACCTGCATTGCGCGGATTGGGTATTGCGTTTATCCTGACGGGGCTTATGGGTATTGCATTTATGAGTTTAATGGGAATAGATCCAGCAGCTTTGACGGCTGGCAAATAAAAAATGCTAAATCTCCCCCTTTGGAGGGGGTGTAGGGGGAGGACGACTGAACAAAGTTTTCCAATTTTCCACCCCCTTCACCCCCGCCAGCGGGGGACAACTAATATTTAAAATGAGCAGTATATTAATTTCAGTACTTTCGGCAGTTGTTGTTTTCGGTCTGGTCATCTCAGCTATTGCAGCTTTGTTGATTTTTGCCCGTCAGCGTTTATTGCCACAAGGCGAGGTAAGAATCATTGTCAATGGAGACACAGAGAATCCTATTCTCACTTCTCCAGGCTCAACTTTACTAGGTACATTATCAGAAAGAAATGTATTCCTGCCTTCTGCCTGCGGTGGCGGTGGCACCTGTGCGATGTGTCTGTGTCAGGTAGATGATGGTGGTGGTGACGTGTTGCCTACGGAGATGAATCACCTTACAAGAAAAGAAGCAGCCGATAACTGGAGACTAGCTTGTCAGGTGAAAGTGCGTAATGACATGGAAATCCGTGTTCCTGAAGAAATTTTTGGGATTAAGAAATGGGATTGTGAAGTGGTTTCCAACTATAACGTGGCGTCTTTTATCAAGGAGTTTGTGGTCAAATTGCCAGATGGAGAAGAAATGGATTTTGAAGCAGGTGGTTATATTCAGGTAGATGTACCAGAAGTGGAAGTTGCTTTCAAAGACATGGACATTACCTCACATCCACGCATGGGCAAACCAGCCAATGAATTCCAGTCAGAGTGGGATAAATACAACCTCTGGGATTTGAAAATGAAAAACGACGAGCCTATCTTCCGTGCCTACTCTATGGCAAATCACCCAGCAGAAGGAAATATCGTGATGTTGAATATCCGTGTGGCAACGCCGCCTTGGGATAGAGAGAAAAACGGTTGGATGGATGTAAATCCTGGTATTTGTTCGTCTTATGTATTTGGCAGTAAGCCAGGTGATAAGGTGACAATTTCCGGACCTTATGGAGAATTTTTTATCAAACCGACTAAAAAAGAAATGGTATACATTGGCGGTGGTGCTGGTATGGCTCCTTTGCGGTCGCACCTGTTTCACTTGTTCCATACCTTAAAAACAACAGATAGAAAAGTGTCTTACTGGTATGGTGGAAGAACCAGACGGGAGTTGTTTTATTTAGAGGATTTCGAGAAAATAGAAAAAGAATTTCCAAACTTCAAATTCCACATATCACTGGATAATCCATTAGAAGAAGACAACTGGAAAATCAAAGAAAGTATAGATGACGAAGGAGATGGTTTCAAGGGCTACATTATGAATGTCGTTCACGATAAATACCTAAAGGATCACCCAGAGCCAGAAGAAGTAGAATACTATTTCTGCGGACCTCCTGCTATGAATGCTTCAGTTATCAAAACTTTAGATCAACTGGGTGTACCAGAAGAGAATATTGCATTCGATGATTTCGGTGGGTAATTTAGTGACTGGTGTATTGGTAATTGGTTGATTGAGTTTGACATTTTGCTTTGCAAAATACTTTTAGAACCGATAACTTGACAATAACAATTCTTTATAAAAAAGCGTGTCTCTTTGAGATGCGCTTTTTGCTTATGAATCTGAAATTTTGGTATCTTTGAGCCATGGAAAAACGACGAGGAAGGTGGCGCAGCATGTTCGCACTTAAATGTCCAAAATGCAGGGAAGAAAAGATGTTTAAGCCTGTAGAGACTTTTGGCGATTTGTTTGAAATGCACGATAATTGTCCCAACTGCCAGCAACAATTCGAGTTGGAAATTGGTTTTTATTGGGGAGCGATGTATATTGCTTACGGAGTGAGTTCGGCAGTGAGTTTTGGCTCATTTATTATTGCTTTTTGGGGCTTCGGATGGACAGAATACCAATCATTTGCTTTTCTTGTGCTCATGGTCATACTGGCGTCGCCTTATACTTTTCGAATTTCACGGGCGATTTGGCTCTATGCTTTTGTGAAGTGAGTGTATTGTTAACGACATTTTGAATTTGAGTTTGTTATTTGAATTTGAGTTTTAATCTATCATAAAATGGACGTAAGTAAATTAGAACAGTGGTTAAAAGAAGGCGTTGGTCGGGCAAAAGAAGGACCGATAGGCTCGATATTTGATTCTGCGATGGACAAAGTTGTCGGTGGTTTTAAGTATGTACAAACTTACGCTAAAGACCATGCAGATAATGTGATACGCAATTATACTGTTCAGCGGAATGAATTTGAACTGTGCTTACTGATTTTGGCGGCCGAAGTGATGCGGTCTAAAGGAAAAAAAGTAGAAGAGGAAAAACAGTATGTACGTGAATTTTATGTCCGAAATTTTGGAGAGGAGCACATAGAATCCAGGATGAAACTGCTGAGTGTGATTTTGGAAAAAGAATTTTCCGTTCGCAAAGTTGCCTTACAAATTAAGAAAATAAAATCCCATGCGACCCGTCTTCAGTTGGTGCATTTTATGTTTGCCATTGCCGAAGCTGATGGTCATATTAGCCAGGATGAAGTTAATGTTATTCAGTTGATATCTAGCCATCTCGGCATCAGTACGAAAGATTTTAAATCTATTCATGCCATGTTTATAGGTGGGAAAGTATTGGCGAGTGTGGATATGAAATACTATTATACCATACTTGAAGTTGATCCGAAAGCAACAGATAATGAAGTAAAAAAAGCCTACCGCCGCATGGCAAAAAAATACCATCCCGATCGCGTCAGTCAAGTGGGAGAAGATGTACAGAAAGCAGCTAAAGTAAAATTCCAAAAATTACAACAAGCCTATGAAATGGTGAAAAAAGAACGAGGACTTATCTGACTTCAGCCATCATTTCATATTGTTTTAATCGAAAATATAAGCGAAGTCTATTAGTTAAAGAAGTGTTAAAGCCCACTGAAACTACTGCTGCACGACAAAAAAATATTCGCTTTTCCGGCTGAAAACCCGTATATTGTGAAGGACATTACACCTATTGTCATAGGGTTTCGGGGTTAGCTTATCAATTATTTTGATAAACTGGCCCTTTTTTTGTTTTCCATCTTTTGCATAACGCACACCCGATTAACTAAAATTTAATAAAAATATGAAATTACAGATTAAGTTTTTTGCCATGCTTTTTTTCGCTATGTGCTTCTTTGCACAGGGAGCGATTGCGCAAAGTGCGAAAGAGATGGTCAAAAAGGAAAAGGTTGAAATGAAAGCTGAAAAAGCTGATTTGAAAACAGCCAAAAAAGCTTTGAAAGCTGAAAAAGCCGCAGCAAAGGCAGCAAAAAAACAACTGAAAGCGGAGAAAAAAGCCGCCAAAGCAGCAAAAAAAGCAGAGAAGGCTGCCAGAAAAATGGCGAAGCAAGGGAAGGAATTAGAACAATTGAAAGAACAATAAGAGCTGTTGAAAACAAAAAAAGGGAGCAAATTAATTTGCTCCCTTTTTTTGTAAATAATTTGTTCAATAAATAGAATATTCCTGCCCACACATTCCCTATCTTTGCCGGCGTTAGTTATTAGTAATCGGTAATTGGTCATTGGTGAAAATATTTTTCGAATAGCGAAAAAACAAACCAATTACCAATCACCAATACACCAATCACCAATCACTATGAACATCACACTAGAGACAGCCAAAGAACTCGGCTTATTAGAAGAAGAGTTTGAAAAAATAAAAGAGATACTAGGACGCATACCCAATTTTACAGAACTGAGTATTTTCTCCGTCATGTGGTCAGAGCATTGTTCGTATAAAAATTCTATCACATTACTGAAAACATTGCCCCGCGAAGGCGAGCGGCTACTGGTAGAAGCAGGAGAAGAAAACGCAGGACTAGTGGATATTGGAGATGGACTAGCTTGTGCATTTAAAATTGAATCACATAATCACCCTTCAGCGGTTGAGCCTTATCAGGGAGCGGCAACAGGAGTGGGTGGTATTCATCGCGATATTTTTACGATGGGCGCGAGACCGATTGCAGCACTCAATTCGCTGCGTTTTGGGAATCCTGAACTGAAGCGGACGAAGTGGCTGGTGAAAGGTGTGGTGAAAGGTATTGGCGATTATGGAAATTGTTTTGGTGTACCAACAGTGGGCGGCGAAGCCTATTTCTACGATTGTTACAACCAAAATATACTGGTGAATGCTATGTCGGTAGGCATCGTGAAAGTAGGGGAGACGGTTTCCGCTATAGCAGAAGGAGCAGGCAATCCAGTGTTTATTGTTGGCTCAGCAACAGGGAAAGATGGCATACACGGAGCAACTTTCGCTTCAGCCGACTTGACGGAAGACTCGGAAGAAGATTTGCCGGCTGTACAAGTGGGTGATCCTTTTCAGGAAAAATTATTATTAGAAGCCTCATTAGAAGCGATTAAAACGGGAGCAATTGTCGGGATGCAGGATATGGGCGCGGCAGGAATTACCTGTTCTACCTCCGAAATGAGTGCGAAAGGTAAAGCGGGAATGCGGATTAACTTGGATAAAGTACCCACCCGTCAGGCAGATATGAAACCCTTTGAAATTTTGCTCTCCGAAAGCCAGGAACGCATGTTGATTGTCTGCAAAAAAGGTAGAGAAGCTGACCTGGAAGCGGTGTTTGAAAAATGGGATTTGGAATGTGAAATTATTGGCGAAGTGACGGATACGGAAAGGCTACATTTTTATCAAAATGGCGAGCTCGTTGCGGATGTACCCGCAGAACCACTTGTCCTCGGCGGCGGCGCACCTATATATAAAAGGGAGATAAGCGAACCAACTTACCTAAGTCGGATCAATAGTTTCAGCATTAGCAGCATTGTTGAGCCAAGCGATCTTTTGGCGACAGCCAAACAACTCATCAGCTCTCCAAATATTGCTTCCAAACGTTGGATTTATGAGCAGTACGACTCGATGGTACGCACCAATACCATGACAACTAATCAGCCTTCCGACGCTGCGATAGTTCGGGTGAAAGGCACAGAAAAAGCATTGGTCGTCACGACAGATTGCAACTCGTCTTTTGTGTATGCAGATCCGTATAAAGGTGCCATGATTGCCGTTTCGGAAGCTGCTCGAAATATTGTCTGTTCAGGCGGTGAACCAGTAGCGATTACTAATTGTCTCAATTTTGGTAATCCCTATAATCCAGAGGTTTACTGGCAGTTTGAAAATGTCATCAAAGGCATGGGGGATGCTTGTCGCAAATTTAGTACACCCGTCACAGGCGGTAATGTCAGTTTTTATAATCAAACAGTTTTAGAAAATACCGCAGAACCGGTTTATCCAACACCAACCATCGGTATGCTCGGTCTTTTGGAAGACCACAGCAAACGAATGACGCTTCATTTCCGCGAAAGCGGCGACCTCATCTATATGCTGGGCGAACACCGGAACAACATCAGTTCATCCGAATACCTGCGCCATGTACATGGTGTTCAACATTCTCCCGTTCCATATTTTGATATAGAAGAAGAATATGGCTTGCAGCAAACCATCAAAGAATTAATCAGCAGTGATATGATTCATTCTGCACATGATATTTCGGAAGGTGGACTGTTTGTCGCTCTGCTCGAAAGCGCGATGGCAGGCGGTACTGGTTTTGCCATTCGCCTGGATAGTGAGATACGCAAAGATGCTTTATTATTTGGTGAAGCTCAAAGCCGGGTCATTGTTTCCATCCCAGTCAATGAAGAAAGCGAGTTTTTGCGAACACTGGAATTGAGCAATCAAAATTACCAAAAATTAGGTACAGTAACGGATGAACAATTAAGCGTTGCAGGCAATGATTTTGGTATAATTGCAGACTGGAAAGCGGTGTATGATAATGTGCTGGGTGGTGTTTTGGAAGCGGTTTAATTAGTTGATGATTTAGTCGATAGTCCATAGTCCATAGACAGGACGTAAAAGATACGCGAGTACCTGCGGTACTTGCTTAGTGATTATGATTTGAATAGGGTTATCAACGAACTGATTGAAGTAGAACACTAATAATTCTTAAAATAAAACAATATGGCCTTTAAATTTGAGGAGTTAAAGGTATGGCAGAAAGCTATCCATGATCGGTAGTGCAGAGTTGAAATACTAAAATACACCTATCGACCATCGACTATGGACTATCGACCGCTGACCACCTGAAAAACATTAAATTCATATTTCCCATCACCTCAATTTTATCCGACCATAGCCATTCGCCCGATAACCAGGATCGCGGGGATAAACCACCCCTTTCTGCCGAATGGGTACAACAAGATGGAATCGAACACCAAAATTATTGAATCTTTGCGTCAATTCCCGAAAGCCAACATCAGGATTGCCATTAAATTGTTCTTCTATACTTTTTAAATCAGTTGGGACAATAAAATGCTGATAAAATGGACGAATACGGAAAATATATGGAGGACGCTTTTTACGGAGTTTGATTCGAAATGTCTGTTCGACAAAAAAATCGGAACTAAAAGTATATTCGGAATTGGTTTCTACAAACTCACCGCCAAAAGAGTATTTGCTGCGTAGTCGTCCAAGATTGCTACTTGCTCCAATGCCGAAGCCCTTATCATTCCAGGGCAAAACCGCAAAAGCAATAGAGACTTGGCGATACCGCCAAAGCAGTGTGGCATTTTCAATAAAACTACCAGGAGTTTTGCTGATGCTCTTAGCACCTTCACCTGTCCAGCGAAATTCTATAAGGGTATGTTCGGCGTAGTTTCCTGCACCAAATTCATAATAAGGAACAATGCCGAAATTGGGTAAGCTATGATTGTTTTGTGTATTAAAAGTACGATTGATGTTGTTGAGGGTATTATACTCACCATAGCCTATACCACCGCCAAAAAACAGGAAAGGTTGGGCAGTCATTGGTAAAGCATAGAATAAAAAGCAAAGCAGCAGCAATTTTTTCATGCCCTAGATATACTTCGCCTGATTTCTATCTGAAAGGATTTCCAATAATTCTTTTATGAGTTCTACTTCTCCTGGAAAGACTTTTTTTATGGCTTCTTTGGTGCAAAACCATGCCCCCTCTTCCATCAGCATCTTATGTTTGCGGCGCAGACGAAGCGGAGATTCTGTTTTCAGGATATGACGTAAAGGCAAGTCTGCCAGCGCTTCATTTTCAAATGCCCAGGCTTCCATCTCACTGTCTCCACACTGCACACATTCCAATGGAATGAATTCTTTGCCTTCAGCTTCTAAACCGGTTTCCTGTGCAAATTCACGACGGGCTGCTTGAAAGCTACTTTCGTCTGTGTTGACTTTTCCGTTGGGAATACGCCAGTTTTTTTCCTCTTCGGAGTCATTGACCAAAAGTATTTCTAAACCCTGCTGACCGTATCGGTACATCAACATTCCCGCTTTGATAATTCTTGAAGACATGCTGTTCTATTTTTCAGGCTTTCGCCAAATGAAGCACAAAGTTAGTGTAAAATCATTGCCCATTAACACAAAAAGCTGTTAAAATGTTTTAAAAATAAGTGTGAAAGCGTTAAAGTATTTACTTTCAAATTTTATTGAAAATTATGAAAAAATATAATAATAGGCAAGTTTTTAGGCAGAAAATTATTTTGGGGGTAGGTTTTTTCTCGGATCAAAGACTTAAATCAATCTGTTCCAACTTAATAAAATAAGAGTTTAATTTTTGTTCTCCAAGGTGAAATTCAATTCTCAAATTTCCAGGTTGTGATGCAGCTATTCCATTTATTGTATAAAATACCCTTGTATAATTTTGTCCAAAAAAAGAAACGTTAGCATTATATGATATGACCTCATAATCATTGTTGAAAACCCTTATCACACAGCTTTGAGTGTCTTCGTCCAAATCCTCTTTGTCTAAAGTTACCAACAATTCAAAATTTTGAAAAAAATAGGGAAAAGAAACACTAGTTATATTCTCAATTAAAGAATAAATCATTAGAGAATCAGATGATTTATCCTGTATGATATTTTCTCCAACAAGCATTAATCGTGACGTTATCATAATTATTGTTAAGTTTGAATATGAAAATTATTGGTTCCAATGTAAGAAGTAAAATGAATTTTAATTAGTTCCTTCAGCCACCGAATACCTGTATTATTAGGCAGACTTGAGAGATAGCCTGACTTTCTCGGATCGTCACTATTGATTATGGCGAACAATATAGCATATATAAGTATGAAGTGTTCCTGCTCTTTCTCCTGCATTCTTAACAGCTCATCAAAGTCAGCAATTAGCTCGTCAAATCTTTTATGTTTTAAAAGGTTTATAACCGTTGATTCCTGTTTTAGATGTTTATAGATGTATGAAGGAGTGTTTGCAAAAACAAGAACTCTATCTATACTTTTAGTGTTTAAAAACTTTATATAACGTTCAAGCATTACGATAATATTTTATGATATTTCCAACATAATAAGGGCAGTTTTGTACAAGATGAATCATCTCAAAGCTAATTCCCCACTTGCTCAGAATTTTTGGTATTCTGATGCCACTATGATTTTTATTTTCAATTACTATTCCAGAGTGTTCTATATCTCCAGAGATAGAATAATACAAAACAACATCACCTGGTAATACTTCTGTTAAGGGAACTTCGCAATAATTGTCTTCTTCTAAAATTTTATTGACTTCTATCAGCTTATATATCCCTGTTCTTCTGGAAGCAAAGGTCATTCCATGACAATTATATAAGCTGGAATAACCATTAGAGCGTTGAATTGCACCAATATATTCACTTCTTAAATCTTCAATTTCGAGCCTATTGCCATATGTAGGTTCAGTTATGTCTTGTTCGTTTTCTATATTATTTCCTCTTCTTGTTTGCGTAATAATTGCCATGATTTTGAGATAGCTGTATTTTCAGGAAAATGGAAAATGAACCTTTATGCTTTTAAATTAATTTTTAGTATTTCTGGAATAGATATAAAACGTGGTTTAGAAAGGATTAGTTCAAAACTAAAAAACCTCTTTAAGTATCTACTTGTAAGATACTACAAAATATCAAATAATCTATTGTCTAATAGCCTATTTAAACCTTTGTTGAATTTCTTTAGCAGCAAAGGCTTATAAACTCCCCCTGCTTCCATATTGCCAACCCACTGCACCCCACGAGTAGCATTAGTCAACAAAATAGCTTGCGCATCAGAAATCATATCCACACTTACGGGACATTCAATAATCTCCTGTTTCATATCTTTCAAAAGCTCAATGACGACACGTCGCATCACACCCTCTATACAACCTTCATCAGCAGCAGGCGTGAATATCTTTGATCCTTGAATGAAGAAAACATTGGCTTTATAGCTTTCCGCAATCCTGTCTTCAGTATTCAACATCAGACAATCATCCCATTGGTTTTTTTTGCAATATTGAGCAGCGAGTATGTAAGGGAGTGCATTGCAGGTTTTGAGGGCAGAGAGTGGTGTGAGTGGAAGTTTTGTTTTTTTATACCAGCCAATCTTCAATCCTTCTGTATTAACTGTAAAACGATTTTCCGTAAGGGCTGTCGCTTCAATAATAAAAACAGGGGCATTATCGGCAGGCGTATAAAGTCCACCATCCGACCGGAAAACAGTCAGTCGAATCCGACAATTTGGCTCATTTTGAACGAGTTTTTTAATCTCATTTTGGAAAAACAATGGATTGAAATATTTTGGAATATTATATCCTAAAAAATGCATGCCTTTGTACAGTCTTTCATAATGATAGTCCAAAAAAGGTAATTGTCCATCAAACATGCGGATGCTTTCAAACAGTCCATCACCATAACGGAAGGCGCGATTGGAAGGGAAGAGGCTAGGAGTGGAGAGCGGCATAAGCTGCCCATTGAAGTTAAGCTGTTTCATACAAAAGAGCGCACCGTCCTGCGACGCCGCGCCCCTATTAAAATGTTGGGTCTTAATCCGTTAGGGAGGATTAAAACTAATTAATACTCATTTCCGGTATATCGCTTGTCACCACGAGTGTGCCGGAAGTTTTTGCTTTGATTTCTTCGACTGTGACACCAGGAGCGCGCTCTAATAAATGAAAAGCTCCGTCCTTTATTTCCATCACAGCCAGGTCTGTGACGACCTTTTTGATACAATTTACGCCAGTTAAGGGTAAAGTACAAATTTTTAGCAATTTAGATTAAATCGAATTCTAGTTTTTTAATTTTATGCTGTGGTCTAACTTTTGTCCACTGTTACGTTTTTCATTAAATAGCATTTCTTCTATGTGTACACCTCTTTCATCGCAAACTTCAAATGCTCCTTTTTCAACATCAATGGATAAGTATCGCTTTTTGCCACTTATGTTTTTTGATTCATAGATGTGTCTGATTCGACTTTTTGAGCGATTAATGGCCGTTAATTCTTCATCTTTCTCATAAAAATTTAGTTCTGCTACATGTCTGCCCATTTCTAAAAAGTCCGCTATTGTTTTGGTGCCGATATTGTTATAAAAAGATTTGACGTCAAGAATTTTATTGGACATCTTGAATCTTGGAAGGTGCTTTTTATTCGGTTCCCAATCTTCGGGTGCTATATCTTGCTTTAGTTTTTCTATGGCAAATAGCTTGTGAGTTTGGTAGTGTAACGGTAATGATGCATTTTTAACCATTATGTTTTCCGTAAGTATTGTTTTAAAGCCTTCGGGTAACCACTCAAGCTGTACCTCAATTTCTGTTTGTTTCCAGTCATGGGTAGAAGGGAAACTAACCGAAAGTGAAGTTTTTAGACAAGCAACTTTAAGTCCCATTCCCTCTTGCCCTTTATAAGAGACAATTTGCCATTCAATTAGGTCTTTATCAATATCTTTCTCCTGAATATATGGAAATTTACTATCAAAAGTCTTCAAACTTCGTCTCAGTTCTGTTTCATCTTTTAGCCATTCGACCAGTAATTTCTCATTAATTTCAATGTGACGAATATTACAATCAGCTCGAAGTGTATCGAACTGTATTTCCTTCAAATCACGACAAGTCATCACAAAATTCCTTATCTGCTGAATGATAAGATGCGCTTCTATCTCATTTGGTATAGATAGTTCATTGAAGTAATATTCCATATCTTGGGCTTAAATCAGTTCATCTAACATATTTTCCCATTCATCAAAAAAGCCATCGGGCCATTGATCTATTCTACCGTCTTGGTCTATGGTGGGTATTATAATTTTTGAGCGATGTTCTCTATTTTCGATTTCGCGCTGGAAATACAATAAGCCTACTTTCTCTGCGTCCACTTCTCCCTTTTTTACTGCTACTCTTACACCATTAAGAATATGGTCACTATGAGTTTCTACAATAAGCTGCACGTCATTTTGTGCAGCGAGTGCCATCAAACGTCCCATACGTGCCTGTCCGCGTGGGTGCAGGTGTGCTTCTGGGTTTTCCAGAATGATGAGGCGGCCTTTTTCAGCGCTCAATATTGCTGTAATTACAGGCAATACATAAGATATTCCAAAACCAATATTTTTGGGTTTAAACTGGTCGGTATAGTCATTTCTTGTACCAAATTCGTATCCTGCAATAATAAGTTCACTGCCTGGTATTTTAGTGGTTTTAAGTCTTACATTCGGACTAATCTCGCCAAGCCAGGCATTGACCTGGTGTAAAAGTCCTTTTGATCGGGCATTCTCGTGGTGAAGGTTTTCAAAAGGGATTTCTTTTCTATTACCATAGTGATTCAGATAATGAATTGTGTATTCACCTCTTAGTCCCAATGGATTGTCCCATTCTATATTTGCTTCTTTGTATGTTTCTTGGGGGTCAATATGCATGGCTTGTAAATATTGGAAGGCATTGCTAAATAAAGATTGCTCACGAAGTGAATAATAAATTTTATCATTATAATATTTATCGTTTGTTTCATTTTTTACTCCCATTAACGTAGTCGAGTCTGGTCGGTACTCAACTTCCCAATAAGCACAAGAGCCATTTTTAAAATTAGCTTCAAATTTAATCTGTTCGTCACCTTTTTCTGCAAAATAATATAAGGCATCTTTACCTGTACCTATATCAACTAAACGACCTTTTAGCGTTAAGTTTCCTTTAGAAAGATTACTGTTTTTATATGATTGTCGTATCAACAGCAGGGCTTGCACAAACGAAGACTTCCCCGTACCGTTCACGCCTGTCAGTAAATTCAAAGGCTTCAAAGGTACTTCACCAGTATTCTGAAGTGTCTTGAAGTTTTTAATTTTAAGTGAGGTTATCATGCTATGACTATGACTTGTTGGATAATTTGATGAATGGTTTCAAATCTTTTCTGAACACTTTTAGTATCACCTGTACCTGAGCTTATTGATTTTAAGAATTTTTTATCTGTATTTAGTTTTTGCATAAACAGGTCTTTTAAAAATTCCTTTTTTTCTATAAGTTTTTCAATTTGTATATCAGAAAGATTAGCGAAATTAACCGACCAGGCTTCAAAAAGTGCTTTATTGAAAGGATTGCGGGCGTCTTCGGAATTAAAACGTTTCCTAAAAGCATCTGTTCCGAATATTTTCCAAGAGAGATTCATAGCCTTTGTAAACTGTTGTTTTAATTCAAATTGCTTAGATTCACTCAGTTCATTTAATCGGGTAATTGCTGTGTTTAAGAACTTTTCTAATTCTGGTTTATAATTTTTATACCCTAAAATGTAGAAAGCTATAAAACGACTGACTACATATTGGTCTTCCATTCTATCGGCGCTAACTGCACCGTCAGTCACTTTTTTGAATATTTCCAATTGAGATAACTCTTTAATGATTGAGTCAGCGAGGCTACCATGATTCAAAGCATTTCTTATTTCTTGGGAGTTGAGAGAAGTACCGCCAGTGTTTATTCTATGAAATATATTGTATTTTACACTAATAGGAGTGCCTGGATTAATTAAAAATATAGGAACTTCCGTTTCAAGAATTCTTCGCTGGAAATCCCGTGGCAAGTCGTCATATTTACAACCATTAAGATTGGGAAGATATTCTAAATTTTCTAAAATTAATGTTTGATTTATAATGAAATTATTAAAGGTCGTTATTCGCTGTTGTCCATCAATAATAAGCCATTCAGTTGGTTTACTGCCGTCAAAATAAAATGCAGGAATAGGTATTCTTACAAGGATAGATTCGATTAAACGACTTTGCTGGGTGTTATTCCAGATATTATTACGTTGAAAACCTGTTTTTAAACTAATTTCACCTGTTCGTAATTTTTCAAATAAACGATTTAGGCTGATATGATCGGAGGATATGTCTATATCAACAGGGCTGACTTCGCTTAGGCTGTTTTGGGCATAGGTGTCTTCATACTCAATGTTATGATTGAGTGGATCTGGCTTTATTTGTTTATTATACCCTTCGTGTATAGTCATAAACTAATTAATACTCATTTCCGGTATATCGCTTGTCACCACGAGTGTGCCGGAAGTTTTTGCTTTGATTTCTTCGACTGTGACACCAGGAGCGCGCTCTAATAAATGAAAAGCTCCGTCCTTTATTTCCATCACGGCCAGGTCTGTGACGACCTTTTTGATACAATTTACGCCAGTTAGCGGTAAAGTGCAAGTTTTTAGTAATTTAGATTCGCCTGCTCTGTTGGTGTGACGCATGGCAACAATGATGTTTTGCGCCCCGGCAACCAAGTCCATTGCACCGCCCATTCCTTTGACCATTTTACCCGGAATTTTCCAGTTGGCAATGTCTCCATTTTCAGAAACTTCCATGGCACCAAGTACCGTCATATCAATATGCCCACCACGAATCATGGTAAAACTTTCAGCCGAACTGAACAGGGAAGCACCTGGCAAAGTGGTGACGGTCTGTTTGCCTGCATTGATCAAATCAGCATCAACTTCTGCCTCGGTAGGGAAAGGCCCCATACCCAACAAACCATTTTCTGATTGTAGATAAACAGTCATGTCATCAGGGATATAATTGGCCACCAATGTAGGGATGCCGATGCCGAGATTCACATAATACCCGTTCTGTAGTTCTTGCGCGATGCGTTTTGCAATACCGTTTTTGTCTAAAGCCATTATAGAATGATAAATGATAAATGTTCAATGATAAATGTAAGACATCATCGTTTGTCAAGGTAAATGTAAGGCTTTTTAGTGAATTGTTGAATCGGTGTGTATAAACAAATTGGACTTTCTCTCTATTCCGCCCATCGTTGAAACCATCGGTTACCACGTCATTCGTCGCTATACGACTTGAGTAACCCTAAATGACAGCTTTACAAAGTGTCATAGATACGATCTATTTGGTAGCCTACGGTTTCAACCGTGAGCGAATCGAGCGGCGGAAATGTGCAATTTTCCGTTCATGTCAATAATCTGCCCGCTTGTGTACATAAATCTGCCCATTCGTGTATAAACATATTTTTACATAAGTAAATGTATCTATGTTTGTAGTAGAAATTATAAAGGCATTTATATTTAAATATGAATGTGTATTAATCAGTAAATCAATTTTTAACTTTTTAAATTATTTTATGATATGAGAACTATTACACAAAGAAAAACATTATTATGTGCAATTGCGGCTGTATGCCTCGGTTTATGCACAAGCACACTTTCCGCACAGCAATTGACCAACTTACTAGCTAATCCTGGTACGAACATGGATGATTCGGGCTGGACTTACATCTATAATGAAGGTCCTGGAACAGTTGTCGAAGCTGGTGCAGGTTATGGCGGTACTGGCGGCTTATTGACGGGATATGATACCAGAGTTTCGCAGGAAATTGACCTAATTGCTAAGGGGTATTCAGAAGCATACTTAGACGGTGCTCCGATTGTTCGTTTTGCTGACTGGTTCAAAGGCACGGGTACAGATGTAGCAGATCAATATCGTTTTTTGATAGAGTTGAGAGATGCGAATGGAGATGTTATTGACAGCCACGCCTCTGGCTGGTATTATGGTACTGCCGATTTTCAGCAGGTCAAGCATAATATGATTAACTACGGTCCAGGCTTGCGGTCTATCTACGTTTGGCGTGAAAGCTATGATGCAGAATATGACCAGTCTGCCAACCTCGGCAATGTCATAGACGCTGCTTATCTATCTATTGGCAACCACCTACTCAATGCCAATGGAGATACAGGTGATCTTTCCGGCTGGACAGTTGAAAGCAATGGTGGCGATGGCTGGGGGCTCAAATATATTGGCGCGACTACTTATAAGTATCAGACATCTTATGAGACCTGTAGTAAAAGCCAGACAATTGATCTGCTTGAACTGGGTTATACAGAAGCAGAACTGGACATGCAGCCACGTATTGATGTCTCAGAATTTTATTGGGGCTTCGATGGACCGAATGACGGTACAGGCATTGGAGATACACATTTTATGAATGTAGAATTGAGAGACGGCAGCGGAAATGTCATGGATTCTTTTCAAAGTGGAAATTTGACCTGTACAGCTGATGCTCAGTTGGTATCAGCGATATTTACTGCCTATGGGACAGGACTCCGTGAAATTTATGTACAACATGGCGGTATTGATGCAGAATACTGGGCAGGTCATTATGGCGGTTTTGTAGATGCCACTACAGTGACACTGGATCTTAATGATGTTGTAAGCATAGAAGAAACCATTGCCAATAATGAACTGCTGGAAGTTTATCCAAATCCAGCCTCTGCTAAAGCACCAATTACTATTGCGCTGAATAATGAGGTGCAAGGGACCTATCAGGTGGAGTTGAGTAATATGCTTGGACAAGCTGTTTTTCAGAGAGAGATGGAGAAAACAAGTACTGATTTTCAAACTTCCTTTAGCCTTCCATCTGATATTACGAGAGGTGTTTATCTGATGAGCATTCGTAAAGATGATTTTGTCGCTACACGTCGTGTTGTGATTGAGTAAGTGAAAAATTGGTCGATGGTCGATGGTCGATGGTCGATGGTCGATGGTCGATGGTCGATGGTCGATGGTCGATGGTCGATGGTCGATGGTCGATGGTCGAGTGCCTCGCGGCACTCGACTAAATGCACTTTATGTCCTGTCTATGGACTATGGACCATCGACCATCGACCCGAAAAAGCCTGATAAACAAAAAGCCATTCCTGAATTTCAGGAATGGCTTTTCATTATTCTATACCATTTTATCTGCGCAGCTTGAGCTGGCAAAAGCATCGGGTTTAGCTTTGAATACAAAGCCCATTCCCCGAATATAACCCATAGCTTCCTTGAGTGCTACATTGGACTGGAAGTGCGGGTCAGTATTGATGTCTGCGTGAACTTCCATCTCTACATCGTGTTTATCGAACACGTCACACAAGCTATAAGCCACTTGAACAGACTTGCCAACTTCCGTAATCAGGCGTTCGCGAAGGCTCATCGGTTTTTCACTTTTTTCGGTGTGAATAAACATAAAGCCACCTCTTTTTTCTCGTAGGAATACGATGACCGTTGCAAAATGGGTCACTTTACCATAAACCTGCGAATCGGTACCGATACAGACTTTTAGTTTGTGTCCCGCCGCTGTTTCGCGTTGGATGGTTTGTGCTACTGCCTTTTGAATGGGCAGTTCAATTTTGTCACCGTTGAGTCTTCGCCACTGCATGATATTTAGTATTGGCTTCGTTATTTAAATACAAATTCAAACGTCAAATTCAAATTCAAAGCACTTAATTAAACGAAAGTGTTAAAAAAATATGTCCTGTTCTATAAATCTTATTTTTACTATTAAATAAATTTTTATCATAGAGGCGGTATGAAATTTGTGATTAGCCTGCAAGCGGATAAATGTTATCTTTGTCCAAATTTAATCATTTTATAATAAAACAAATAATTTTAGAGATGAGTTCCAAGAATATCATATTAATTTTAGTGTTAAGTTTCTGTGTAGTCGGAAGCGCAGATGCACAAAAAAGAAAAAAAGGCAAGAAAAAAGGAAAACCAGCAGCAGTTGCGGCTGTTCAGGCTATAGATAGTGTGGCCTATTCTTTTGGTATAATGATTGGTCAAAACTTCAAGCAGGACGGTATTGAGGATCTGGATGCCCGTTCATTGGCAAGAGGCATACGTGACGTACTGAAAGGCAAAGATCTTCAGATTTCTGAAAATGAAGCCGTCAATTTAGCAAATCAATTTCGTACAGAACAAAAAAATAAAATAGCTATGAAAAATTTAGAAGAAGGAAAAGCTTTTTTGGCTGCTAATGCAGAAAATGAAGGCGTGGTCACTTTACCTAGTGGTCTGCAATACAAAATTGTAAAAGAAGGCAATGGTGCCATCCCAACGGCTGCCGATAAAGTAAAAACCCATTATCACGGTATGTTGATCGACGGAACAGTATTCGACAGTTCTGTAGAACGGGGCGAGCCGATTACATTCCCGGTAGGCGGCGTTATCAAAGGCTGGCAGGAAGCACTGCAACTAATGCCTGTAGGTTCAAAATGGCAGGTGTATATTCCTTCCGAACTGGCGTATGGAGCACGTGGTGCAGGGGAAGCCATCAAGCCGAATGCTACGCTGGTTTTTGACGTGGAATTGCTGGATATTGAGAAGTAGTGTATTGAGTAATTGAGTTGATTGAGTGTATTAAGTAATTACTCAATCAACTTAATCATCGAATTAACTTCAATGCCAATTTCGTAAATAATTTTATTTAGCCATGAATTTTAAAAATATCGTACTAATTTTAATACTGAGTTTCTGTGTAGCCGAAAGTGTTGATGCACAAAAAAACGGAAAAACAGAAGTCGTCAAAACAGTTCAGTCTCCTTTAGACAGTATGTCGTATGCTATTGCTGCATCGGGTGCTCAGTGGATCAAAGAAGAGGGTGTTAAGGATTTGGATCCCAGCTTATTTGCAAAAGGTGTGTGCGACTTAATAGAAGGGAAAGAACTTTGGATTTCTGAAAATGAAGCCGAAAAGCTACTCAAACGAGCAAGCACAAAGAAAGATGTAGGGGGAGAAAATCCAGAAGAAGAAAAAGTTGTTCGCACAAAAAAGAGAAAAAAGAAGAAGAAGAAAAGAAAGTCAGGAAAGGACAAAAGCCTTCAGGCTACTTCAGATAGCATAGCCTATGCTATGGGGATAATGGGCGGTATGAGCTTCAAAGAGGATGGCGTTAAGAATTTTGATGCTCGTTCACTGGAGGAAGGCATGCGTGATGCAATGACGGAAGGAAAAGAACTTTGGATTTCTGATACTAAAATCGAAGATTTAATTAATCGACCTCGTCAGGAAAAGTTTTTAAAAGATTGGGGTATTAGAAACTTAAACGCAGGAAAAGCTTTTTTGGCTGAAAATGCAAAAAAGGATGGTGTGGTGACTTTGCCTAGTGATTTGCAATACAAAATTGTAAAAGAAGGCAATGGAGCAACCCCCGTAGCTGAAGATAAGGTGAAAATCCACTATCGCCATTTAACAATAAATGGAGTTGAAACGGAGCGTTCAAAAGAAGACGAGCCGATTGTCTTCGAGATTGCCAGCGTCATGAAAGGTTGGCAGGAAGCCCTACAATTGATGCCTGTAGGCTCGAAATGGCAGATTTATGTTCCTTCCAATCTGGCTTATGGAGAACGCGGTTATCGTGATTTAGGCATTGGACCAAATACTACGCTGGTTTTTGATTTAGAATTGCTGGCTATTGAGAAGTAGTGTATTGAGTAATTGAGTTGATTGAGTGTATTAAGTAATTACTCAATCAACTCAATTACTTAATTAACTAAAATTCCACATCCAACTCCACTTCTTCCCCCTTCCGTTCCACCACGACTTTCGTCGAATCACCAGGATTAAATTTGCCCAGCGCATCCATATAATCGTAAATATCTTTGACGTCTAAGTCGCCCATTTTTACAATAATATCATCTGGCAGAAAGCCTGCTTTGTCGGCTGCTTTGCCTTCGCTCACGCCATCTATTTTCATCCCTTTTCCGCTGTAGCCATAATTGGGCATCACGCCGAGCGTGACATTGAAGCGGCGCATACCGCCTTTATCCTGTGAGTCTTTTGTTTTTGTAAATTCCAATTTGCCCATATCCTGAGAAGCCATGATGATATTATACATCAAGTCCTGCACCTGGCGCATACCAGAATAATTCAGTGTTTCAGGATCATCGCTTGGCTTGTGGTAGTCGGAATGTGTACCAGAGAAAAAGCCCAGCACGGGAATATTTTTGAGATAAAAAGAAGTATGATCCGTCGGCCCGACGCCAGATTCCAGCGACTGGATATTCAATGCCCAGGCTTTAGGCGTTGCAGTGACGATTAGATTGCCCCAGGCAGGTGAAGTGCCTGTGCCATGGACGGTCAGCGTCCGATTTTTGATGCGCCCGACCATGTCCATATTGAACATATAGCTGATCTGCTCCAATGGAATGGTAGGTTGATTGACAAAATAACTGGATCCTAGTAAACCCATTTCCTCGCCTGAAAAACCAATAAACATATAATTATAGCCTTTAGCATTTTTATCTTTTTTCAATTGTTTTGCCAACTCAATCATCACTGAAATGCCACTGGCATTATCGTCTGCGCCATTATGAATTTCTGGTTCTTTGCCAGTATGCAATGAGCCAAAAGCACCATAACCAAGATGGTCATAATGTCCGCCGATGACTACAGTCTCCGCTGCATCATTATCAATCCAGCCGATGACATTATGTCCAGTACGCTCGTCTTTTATCAAATCGACCGCCACTTCAGCTTCTTTGCACAACTGCTTTTTGATGCGTTTAGAATCTATCGCAAAAACAACTGGAATCGACAAGGGCGTAATCCGTTTGGTATAATCAGGGATCGGACTTTCTCCTTCGCCAGAGTTGATGAAAACGACTGCGGCTGCTCCTTTTTTCTCCGCGACTTCGGCTTTGTATTTCAAGTCGGTAAACTGTGCAATGGCAGAATGAGGCGTGCTGCCATCTATCGGCGTAGCCACTTCAATGACGAATATCTTACCTGCCAGATTTTTCTTTTTGGCATAATCGTTCACCTTATCTTCTGGTGCGACTATCCCATAACCGACTTCTTCCAGTTTGCCTTTTGCTGTGCCGTTTCCGCTAAATTCTAAAGCATAAAAATCGCGTTCTACGGTCAGACTTTCCTTGCGAAGCTGAAGCCTGTTATTCTTACCATACAGTCGCCCCGCCAGCACATCAAAAGCTTGTAAGTAAGAACCTTTATCGCCTTTCCCTTCAACACCCACTGCCTTGAATTGGTCGATGATGTATTCGGCAGCCATCATTTCGCCTTTGGTGCCGGTCTCGCGGCCTTCCATTTTATCATCAGCTAATATGGTGACATGTTGTTTGAGTTCGGAAAGGCTGGAAATTTCCTGTGCTTGTCCGCTTATCGCGAATAGGAAGAAGAGTAGGGGCGTGGAGAGTTTTTTTAATGCCTGCGTTGAGCTTAGTCGAAATGTGTTTTTCATAATCGTTTGTCTGTTTTCAATGATGGACATGATATAAGACAAAGATAGGTGGTTTTTTGTTGTTGGAAAAAAAGTTAGCCACGAATGCACGAATCTTTCACGAATTATTATTCGTCCATAATTCGTGCATTCGTGGCTAAAATGTACATGTCACGCTTTATGAAGTTCACGAATGTTAGATGTCTAATTTCTCTCCGTTGTACCAAAGTTCAGGGGTATCCGCATATTTTAAATCAGCGGCTATATTGACCATAGCCATATTGAAAGCAAACTCATAATCAGTTCCTTCACCAAGACTTTGATAAAAACCAACCGAAAAATTGGTAGCAGCCTTATCGCCAACCTTATCATTCATGCCTACTACATAAATGCCATGTTTACTAATGACCTCGGCTTGTTCACTGGCGTAGCAAGCATTTAAAACCACACATTTTACCGTGTCTTTAAACATCTTGAACAATCTGTCTAAACCTGCTGTAGGGAATAAAACCAAATCACCATTGTCATCTTGAACAGCCAAACCCCTTTCCTTACCCCCATGTCCTGAAAAATGTACAATTTCAGGCTTTTGTTTGAGCATTGCTTTTGTAATCGTAGGGATTTGCACTGCGGGTTCGCTTTCTAAGTCAAAGTCAGCTCGTTGAGTAGCTGCCGCTAAACCATCTTTTACTTTTCGAAGTTCATCACCCAATCTTAGCTGCGACGTATCTCTTGGATTGGCAGTAAGGAAAAGAATTTTACGAATGGTGTTTTGGGGAGTTTTAGCATTATTTGGAGCATCATTTCCTACCTCAACATCATTTCCATTTTCTGGTAGCCTTGGCAGGATTTCATTGAGATTATAAGTTAATTTCGATTCAGCAATTCCATAATTTTCTTGACTAATAAGCCCATTGGCTCGATCTCTACTGTTTCGATTGAAGGCAGCAATCTGCATCAGCAAATCATTTTCTATATAGCGATCACGCCCTTTTACATAAGCTGATAGCGTTTCTAATGCTTCTTTGTATTTTAGGTCTGCAATTAAACCTTGCACGAATTCTGTAATTTCCTGTTTTGTCATTTTGAATGTAGTTTGGTAAATAGTAGCCGGTCAGCAACAAACAACAGCAGTTACTTCTCGAAGTTATGTTCAAATTTACAAAATAAAGCTACAAAAAAGGAATATGTAAAGAGGAAGTTGGGGTCTGTGACAAATTGGCTTATGATTTAAAAGTCCTGAAAGGACGATATATGTCAGCGATGGAAGTATTCCATCGGAAAAGGTAAGGATTTTTATAAAGCCCTGCATGGGCGGCATAAAACAGAATGCCAGATGAAAATGTCGTCCCTGTAGGACTAAAAAAAACGAATTGATTACGAGGGACGTTGTCCCTCGCTAACATATTTCGCTCTTCCAGGGCTTAGTGCAATTATACAGACAAGTTCAGCTTATCATTTTTTTGCTTCGCAAGAATACGTATATTTGCACCGTATATGCCGACACAAAACCCACATATCAATATCTTCATTGCCTATTCTCGTAAGGATAGAAAATATCTAGACCAACTACGTACCTATCTGATGCCATTAGAATGGAATGAAACCATAAAAATATGGGATGATGGGGAGATTATAGCTGGTATGGACTGGGAAGAAGCCATAAAAAAAAACCTTGAAACTGCAGACATCATCCTCTTGCTGGTCAGCGCAAATTCGATTGCTTCCAAATACTTTTACAAAACAGAAATGGCAAAAGCCATACAAAGACACCAAGACGGAACGGCTGTCGTCATTCCCGTCATCCTACGCGCCTGCCCCTGGACGATGACGCCACTTAAAGACTTGCAGGCTTTACCCAAGGACGGAACACCCATCACCCAATGGACAGATGATGCAGATGCTTATACGGATATTGTGAATGGTATCAACAGAAGGGTGGAGTTGATAAATGGAGAATTGGTAAAAGCAGAAAAAGCCAGACTAGAAGCGAAAGCCAAAAAGGAACGGGAAAGAGCAGCAGCAGAAAAAGCTAGACTGGAAGCTGAAGTCAAAGAAGAAGCCAAGAGAAAAGAAGAGGAAAGGTTAGCCAAATTCCCAGAGCCGATACAGGACTTGCTCAAAGACATGGTCTTGGTAAAAGGCGGTACATTTAAAATGGGAAGTACAGCATCTGAAGATGAGCAACCAGTTCACGACGTAAGTCTGGATGATTTTAAAATTGGAAAATACCAAATCACACAAGCACAATGGCTGGCAGTAATGGGCAATAATCCTGCGCATTTTAAAGGAAATGATAAACGCCCCGTCGAAAATGTAAGCTGGAACGATACGCAGAATTTTATCAAAAAACTAAATCAACTGACTGGTGAGACTTTTCATTTGCCCACAGAAGCACAATGGGAATTTGCAGCAAGGGGAGGTGTAGAAAGTAAAGGCTATAAATATGCAGGCTCAGATAATTTAGAAGCAGTGGCTTGGTATCGTGAAAATAGTTATAAGAAAGGGGAAGACCATCCTGATTATGGCACACATCCCGTAGGTGAAAAAGCAGCCAATGAATTAGACCTATATGATATGAGTGGAAATGTATGGGAATGGTGCAATGATTGGTATGATAAAGATTATTATAAAAATTGCCCTAAAAGCAATCCAAAGGGGCCAGACTCGGCCGCCTTTCGGGTTCTCCGCGGCGGGTCTTGGTACTATAGTTCCAGGCTCTGTCGTTCTTCTTATCGTGACTGGTATCCTCCGCTCATCAGGTTCAACTACGTTGGTTTCCGGCTCGCCGAGACTCCTTAAGCCTCTATACTTTTAGCCTTTTACCCTTTTGTTTTTTTAGCTTTTTTGCCGCCGAAGGCGGCCGGTTTCGTACCGACGACTTTAGCCGTCGCAGAGCGCGAGGTGAAATCTATAAGTATTTGAATTTAATTTGATTAAAAATTTAAATAAATTTTATTTGACGGCTAAAGTCGTCAGTACAATGTTGCTCGCCAGTCTGTTTAGTCGCCAATATAGGATTGAAAATCAAACGTTTCCTAAACCTCCGTAGGTTTAGGAAACGTTTGATTTCACAAGCTACTCCACCACCACAAATTTCTCCTTATGCTGCGCTTCATCCGTCTGCAAACCAATAACATACAAACCAGCCTGCAAATCGGCAACCGGAATACTCTTCACAGACGCACCAGCTGGATAATCGCCACTGCCGAGCTTGCTAATCAATTCGCCGAAAGGCGTATAAATCGCGAACTTGACCTTGCCAGCTTCGGGTAGGTTGAAGGTTAGTTTGACCCACTTATTATTTGTGCCTTGCTCTGTTTTTAGCCAGACGGCTGTATTGTCTTGTGGCGCGTCGAGTGAACTGTTTTGCGTAGCACTGACGTTACAAGGAATGATGTCTGCAATGAAATTCACATTAGGCTCGGCGGTGAAGCCAGAGAGTAGGGCGACATAATCGCCTGCTACATAGCTGACATAGCTGCCATCCACTACCTTGCCCGCTGAAAAGACCGTTTCGATCGCATCATAATTGCCGGAAGCGACTGGATTATTATTGATCGTCAGTGTGACATCAGTACAGTTATTTTCTATAATAGAATTGCCGAGACAGGTACACAAATTATCAAAAACATCATCATTGGTAAATGGATTATTATCATCACAAGGCGTGCCGGCTTGTGGACATTCATTGACGGTGAAATTGATTTCGCTGATGCCAAGACAATCACTGCCTTCAAAATTATTCAAGGCGGTAAACAAGACATAACGGGCAGCAATACCATTAAAATCAGGCATCGTGAAACCTTGATAAGAGGTCAGACCAGAAGCCTGCGACCAGTTGAAGACGCCCAACTCCGTCCAGGTGATACCATCGAGTGAATAATCTACTGCGACGGTCTGAAAACCCATTTGTGTCGCGCCATTGGCATTATAATTCCAGATTTGGGAGTTGTCCATGAGGTAAACACCGCCAAAATCGTATTCTATCCAGTGGCTCATGCCGCGTGCTGGATTTGGGCTGTTGCTTTCATTGCAGGACAACCAAGCATCACCTTCATAATTGGAGTGTTCATCCGTAGCCGCACAATTTTCGTAAGGCGCATAGTCGAGCGAGTTGGAACATTCTGCATCTATGCAGGGCGTTCCTGTACAGGCGCAGTTTTCGTAGCGGTCATTAAAAGTCGTGACGAGTCCATCATCGCAAGGTGTTCCGGGAGGAATGCAGGCTTCTTCACATTCGTATTGATACAAATAAGTCGCATCAAGATACCGCCATTCTGTGCCTTCATGGAAAGGCGTTTTCCAAAAGACATTATAAAAATCAGAGCCTGTATTTTCCTGATGGGTCAATTCGATATAATAATACTGACCAGCTTCTAAGTAAAGTGGATCAGAAGTTTGTGCAGGCTCATAATCGTGACCAAAATACCAGCCACTATTGTCGAGAAAACAGATTTCAGTGGCATCTGCTGGATTGTCTGTCATGCTGAACTTGAGGCGGGATTCTATATTAGAAATAATGTTGAAGGTATAATTGCCCGTAACGGGAACAGACAAATAAGCCTGTATGCGTGTGCCGTATAATTCATAATCAAAAGTACGTGGTCCCTGAAATTTGCCGGAAAAGACTTCGCCCCGACTTGGACTTAGTGGATAATTCTCATTGGCGTAAAGCCCATCAAGATTATAACCTTCGATGCCATCGTAATAAAAAGCACGAATCGACCCTCGCTTGCCTACGCAGGCAGGTGCAGAAGCTGGCTTGCCAGAACAATTGCAAAGTCCGTCCTGCTGGTCATCGGTTGTGCTTGGATTGCCATCATCACAAGCCGTTCCCGCTAAGGGGCAAATGGGCTGACAAAGGTCTTTGTGCAAATAAACACCATTGATGACTTCCCAGTCGGGCGAAGCAGCCTGTGAAGGACGTTTCCAGTGAACACGGACAAAATCGCCGCCGCCACCTTCTTTGTAAATGGCTTCAAAATAATAATAGGCATCAGCCGTCAATGTGATATTGCCAGAGGTCTGTTCAGGGTATTTGTAATGCTCATCTCTACCCGTCCAGCCGGGAATAGAGGCGATGGTATCCAGATTTGCCCGTAGGCTGTCTGTACTTAAAAACAGTAGAGAATTGTCATCTCCAGTCAGGTTAAAAGTATAAATACCTGTTTCGGGAGCACGGATAAAACCACGTACCAGTCCGCCAAAATCATCCAGATAATTAGCTGGTGTGGCTATAGAATTGAGGCGTTTGGCCATGTTCGGACTTTGCGGAAAATTGTGTTCATGGTTCAGGTATTCCAGACTGCTATTCGATACATCGGTATATAACAACCAGTCAATACTGCCCTGCGGGCCAATACAACTTTGTGCAGAGGCGGCAAGTCCAATGGAGCTGATGATAAGGAAGGAAATATATTTTATATAAGTCATTTTATTTTGTATTAATTAGGTTTTCGTAGCGGAAATTCATGAATTTCCGCTACGAAAACCTAAATGGATAAAAAGCCCAATGGCATAGTGGTCGGATTTGGGGAATAGAAATTACCGATATTTGGCAAAATCAATGGTAAATCGGTGTAAGGCACACCAAACCATAAAGCCAGTTCAGCAAAATACTCATCCACTGAAGTTGTCGGAATGAGTCGTCCTCTATTTTCATCTGCCATCAATGGATTACCTGACAGATATAAGTCGGGATACGAACCATAAAACTCCTTCCCGTTTACTGCACCACCTGCTACCATACAATGTCCGCCCCAGGCGTGGTCAGAGCCACGTCCATTGGAGGTCAGTGTTCTGGCGAAATCAGAAATGGTGAATAAAGTCACTTTGTCTTCCATCCCAATTTCTGTTAGTGCCTGAAAAAATTCTGCAATGGCATCGCTGACCTGACCGAGCATCAATTCCTGATTATCGAATACCTCATCATGATGATCCCAACCGCCAAAATTCATAAAAAAAGTTTGTCGGCACATACCGAGGTCGTTTTGCGCACCAATGACTTTAGCTGCCATAGCCAGATTTTCAGAGAGATAATTGTCGGAAAAATTAGTCGCAAAAGCAGGTACAGTATCTACAGCACTCTTGAAAATTTCCAGGGACTCCAGTGACTGTCTGGTCAATGTACCAAAAGCATTTTGGAGGTTATTGCTGTACATTTGCCCAGCCATGCTATTGACTGCCTGTTCTCTCAAATCCTGAATAAAACCAGAATTGCTCATCCAGGTTCTATATTGTTCCAGCCCTTCCACGCCTGAGCCTTGATTGCTGATAGAATATTCCAGTACGCTATTTCCTGTTTGCCAAATATTTCTGCCCGAGAGGGAGATGTTCATGGAGATGTCCTGATTGGGATTCTGGTTTTTTAGCATATCAGCTACTTTTCCGCCCCAGCCAATAGAAGACCGACTATTGGGAATAGAAGTCTGCCACTGTTCTAACTGGTCGGAGTGTGAGTATAAACCAAGTGGAATCTGCTTTGCGCCAGACTGATATTCGCTGTAATTATTGACTCGTTCAATGAGTGTGCCTACATTATTGATGATGGCAGCATTGCCAGAATTGAACATATTCTGTACGCCTCCCATACTTGGATGCAAGCCCAAATCTTTGCCAATTGGCGTATTGGGATTCAAAGGCAGGAGTACATTTTGATCTAAAGCCAAATCAGCCCGTGTTGCCGCATAGTCTGCATATTCGGAGATGCCTCTTGGGACGACCATATTATAAGAATCATTGCCGCCACTCAGCATAATACAGACGAGTGCCTTATAGTTGCCACTATTGGCAGAATTATAGCTGGCCAGTTGATTGGCCATCATCATATTGGATAAAGTCGATAGCAGGGTTGTGGAGCCAAGTGCTGCACAACTGGCCTGCCCGAGAAATTTTCTTCTTGATATATTTTTCATCTTTTTTTTATTGTGTTGATGTGTTGAGGTGTTGTCGTGTTGATGTTTGCATTGTCATTGATACTGCTTATCGCAAAATCAAATAATCAGGCGAAATTAAAGTCAGGAATAAAGCCAGTTTCACCCGAACATCGCCTTGTTGATCTTCTGGCACCTGAATGACGGCATCATAAATAATTTGTCTGGTGGCTTCGCTCATTTGTCCGCTAACGAGGATGAGGTTCAGGCGTTCGATCAACTCGTTTATTTTATCATCTGTTCCCAGAACTAGTTCATCGCTCATGTCTAGTTTGGTGTATTTGCTGTTGTCGTACCCTTCGCCTGAGAAAAGGCTGTAATGCTCCATGACTTGTGTGTCATCATATATCCAATCGTGTAATTCATTGGCGTAGCCCATTATGGTGACGGAGTTGGTCAGTTGAAATTCGGGAGCTACTTTATCGGCATCGGCGATGGCACCAATGGGCTGATAATCTGGCTGGAAAAAATTGAATACCGTAGGCGCGGCGAGTGGACGCTGGAAAGTCAAGTCATAAAAATTCTCCATATTATTTCGAAATAAATTTTCTTCTACATAAGCATTAAATGCTCGGCAAACCTGTGTGTAACGGGTGATCGGTTCGCGCAACATGCCTGCATAAGGATCATCATCATAAGCGCAGGTGCGTGCTTCGGGGTCGAGCAAAATGGCTTTAATGACGGCTTTCATATCTCCCCTTACTCCTTGTCCGTTATTATTAAATGCACCAGCTACCCGACTAATATAAGCATTGGAAGGATTGGATTTTACGAGTCGTTGTATCAAGAGTCTGCCTATAAATGGGCCAATATTATCGTGGTTGAAGATATTATCCAAAGCATCCTGAATGTCTGCCATACCATCTACTGGATTGCGGTCGGGTACGACATAGCCATTCAGCAGGTATTTTGGGCCGGGTTCATGCCAGGTATTATACATTTTCATATCGTAGAGGTAGCTAAACTCGCTGACCGGGTCTTGCCCGAATACAAAATTGTCGCCCCAGGACAAGCCTGTAAATACCTTTGAAAATTCGGTAATGTCTGTATTGCTGTAAGTTGGAATAGCATTGCCATTCACATCCAATTTTTTGCTGCCATCCTGATTCAGTTCGTATAAACCAATTGTAAATAATTGCATAATTTCCCGTGCATAATTTTCATCGGGAAAACGATTATAGGTGCTGTCTGTTTTAGGATTATTAATATGGGTCAGGTATAATCCCATTGCCGGATGAAAAGTGACTTCTTCCAGTAAATCTCTAAAATTACCAAATGAATTTTGCAGCAGCATGTCGTAATAATTTGCTAATGCAAGCGGCTCGTCCTCCAATTGTGTCACTTCGGAAATGACCATAATTTCACTCAGTGCCAGTGCGACGCGATTGCGCAACACATCAGGCGAGGTCATCGTATATTGCCACCAGGCAGTATGCCAAAATCGCCGTCTTGGAGAAATGTCATTCGGATCACCGCCCATTGCGAAAGTAGAATCAACACTCATGGTGGTGATGTCCTGCGTAATCTGCTGAATATTCATGGTAATGGGCATGTTGAATTGCTCATCCAGCCACTGATTAAAACTTTTGCCAGAAAGGGCTACAATCGTTTCATAATCAGAACCAAGTGTGGCTTGTGCCAAGAAACGGGAACTGGCTTCGAGGTTTGCCAGCATTCCGTTACCATCTACCGTCTGTGTACCTGTTGTATTGCCATCCGAATCACTCGTAGTGATTGTCATGTCATCAATATTTCCAGCCCCAAAAACGATAGGTGTGTTTTGTCCTGAACTCGATTCATAGAAGCAAAATACACTTATGAACAACAGGATAAGTTGAGTAGAGTAGTGTTTAAACATTTGTGAAGAATTTATAATAAAAATTAATACCTGTAAAATCGAACTTATTAAGAGACATAAAGTAGCTACAGCACATACATTTAGGTGTAGTGCCATATCATTTGACCATTATAAATTTTAGTATCGAGGGGGAGAGCTTGTCTATTCTTTATACAAATAAAATAATTTTTAATGAGAAATAAAACTCATTAGGCACAAATTTGTAATAAATATGGCAAAAAAGCAAAATAGGAAATGCAATTAACGTGACGACTAAAACAGGACTATGGATAAATAGATAGATTGTTTTATTTATGAATGTGAATCATTTTTCGGATTATTTTGTTGTATATAGTAGCATCTTTTAACGATTTTAAAAACAATAAAAACTATGTGCAAATTTTTATCCTTACTGAGTACCATCTTACTCCTATCAGCCACTATAATACTGGCACAACCCAACAGTGAAGTGCGACTGATTATGAATGAACCAGCGGATTGTATCAATAATATTATGTATCTCGATATAGAAGTGAGGGCTGCGAGTATAGAAGATACTTTTAGAGTTAGCGGGCAAAACTATCGTTTCTCTTTTGATGGAGATTTGGTTGGTGATCCGAAAATTGAAACAGAGTTGGAACTTTCAGGTGTTGTTACAGATGGAACGAATACGGTTTCTTTTTATAATACACACACTCTTGTAGGTTCTCTGGATACTATTGTTTCTTATAACGTTGAACATTCAGGTCCTGTTGGATATTTAATAACAACAGACTGGTTGTCAATTGGACGGGTATCTTTTGACCTTCTGACGGATGCAGGTTGCTTTAATTTTCCAGTTCACATAGCACCTGTCTTCCCTTCGACTAGTGTGTCGGCAATTACGCCTAACGGTCTTGTACCGACCAATATAACTGGGCAAGACTTATCTGCCTGCATTGAAGATATTTGTACTGTTCCGACAGCAGAAATTTATGAAGAGGCCAATTGGAGCATTTTTCCGAATCCTGTCAATGACCAGGCATACTTACAATTAGAAAGAACCAATTTTGAAGGTGAAGTTGTGAAAGTAGAGGTCATGGACGTGTCTGGTAAACGAATTTATACCGAAATTTTGTCCGATAATTCTTTTAGTACAGCAAGCTTATTGCCTGGAATATATCTGGTGCAATTAAGAACAGATAACTGGCAATCTGGTGTGCAGAAGTTGGTAAAGTTGAAATAAATTTTACTCTGGCAAACAAGATTCACCTGCCTGCTCGTAAAGACAGGTTTTGCAGAAATAGGTCTTTCCGGTTTTCAGGTATTCGCGCTGCACCAGTTCGTACTCAAAAAAAGCCTGTTGTTGCTTATTGAGTAATGGTGTAGTGGCGAAGCCAGTGGAAATCATCAGCACCAAAGCGATCAGTATATGTAAAGTATGGCGGCGGGCAGGCTGGGCAGGTTGTGTGATTTGCAGGATGCGAGATTTGAGCGGATGTGTACCAAACATGTTCACCAAGCCAAATTGTTGTTGCTCTTTCATGCGAATAAGCAGTGCGGCATAAGCTCGGTCACTACCCGTTTTCTGGATGGCAAATGCATCAGCCAGAAACTCATTGAGCAAATGCAATTCCCGTTTCAAAGCGTAAAAAACAGGATTCAGCAACCAGAAAATCTGGAGGAAGGTCATACCGATTTGTTCCCAGGTATCCCTGTTTTCCAGATGCGCAATTTCGTGGTATAAAATGGATTCCTGCTCTGTTGATTCCAATTGATTTAAGGCAGGTTTCCAGAGAATATAAGATTTGCCCAGCCGAAAGGAAGCAGCCAGGATTTCATTTTTACTATCGTATAAAAGGTAGTATGGTTTTCCGTCCACCCACCTTAGTTCTTTCTCTGAGCGTCGGATAAGCCGAACCAAAAACAAGAGGCGTACTGCCAGCCACAATAAAATAATTCCAGTGCTACCGCCTGCAAGTATCAATATGCCTGACTTATACCCCAAAGCGGTTTCGTACCAAGCTGATTTTTTGTATAAAATAATACTGGTTTGTTCTAATTCATCACATTTGCAAAAGTCCGCTTCACTTGCTGCTTTTTTGTAACAAACTTCTAATTCCTGCGCATATTCCCCAAAGAGCGGTTGCTGCTCAAAAACGGCATGATAGGATTGAATAGGGGAATTGATAGAAAAAAGATATAAAAACAAGGCAGGTAATGAAAAGCTCATGGCCACCACAAAATACAAAAACTGTTTGCGGTACACAGGCGCACTCTTTCCTTTTATAAAAAGAAAATATACGGCGATGCCGGCAAGCGACAAGAGATAAGTTAATGTGAGATAAGGTAACATTTTATAAACTCAAATTCAAACTCAAACGACAAATTCAAAGGAATAATTAATTGATTAGTTTTTTTAGTTCTTCTAATTCCTTATTGGAAATATCTTTATTGTCCATTAATGCAGACACCAGTGAAGTCACTGAGCCTTTAAATACATTTTTAAGCGCATTATTCAGGAAAGTTTCCTGATAGTCTTCACGGCTAATCAGCGGCGAATACTCATGTGTACGCCCATGCGCTTTATAGGTGATAAAGTTTTTATCTGCTAATATACGTATAATCGTGGATACGGTGTTATAAGCAGGCGCAGGTTCTTCATCCCAATGCTTTAGAATATCTTTTACAAAAGCTTTTTCCAATACCCACAATATATTCATCACCTTGAGTTCGAGCGGTGTTAATATCTTTTTTGCCATAATTAATCGGATTTGATAGATTACAAATATACAACTTCTATTTGATAACTAAAAGTATAGTTGATTAAAAGTGCTTTAAAATCCTGTTAAAATTAATGAGTTAGAGCATAATTGTGGAATTGTGGAATTGTGGAATTGTGGAATTGTGGAATTGTGGAATTGTGGAATTGTGGAATTGTTTTTTTGCTTCGCAAAAAAACTCTTTTGACCATGAAACCATCCAGCAAAATTGCCACTGAAACTGAAACTGAAACTACCACTGATACTGAAACTAAAATTGCTACTAAAATTGCTATTAAAACTGTCCTTGAAATTCGTACATTTGCGCCATGAAATTTGGAATATGTCCTCTAAGTATGGCACCCGTCCGAGCATTGCCTTTGGATAGTAGTGAAATGACTTCACAGTTATTGTTTGGAGAAACATTTGAAGTCTTAAAAAAGAAGGGAAATTGGTTGAATATACGTTGTATATGGGATGACTATGAAGGTTGGATAGATGTAAAACAGGCTTTAAAAATTTCAAAAAAAGAAGCCCGGAAAGCAGCAGCTTACAGCTTGGAACTTGCACAAGGTGCTATGATGAGCGACCATTATATCCCCATCATGATGGGCAGCAACCTGCCCGATTATGATGGTATGAATTTTATGATCAATGGACAGCGTTATACGTATAGCGGACAGGTGATTAATCCAGCAGAAAATAGACCGACTATAGAACAGATGGTAAAAGTAGCCCGAAAATACCTCTTTGCTCCATATCTATGGGGCGGACGTTCTCCTTTCGGAATTGATTGTTCTGGCTTTACGCAAGTCATATTTAAAATGATGGGCTTTGCCCTTAAAAGAGATGCCAGCCAACAGGTCAAGCAGGGAGAAGTTGTTAGTTTTGTGATGGAAGCACGCCCTGGCGATTTAGCTTTTTTTGAAAATAAAAAAGGAAAAATTGTGCATGTAGGTATTATATTGCCTGAACAAAAAATTATCCACGCCTCAGGACAGGTGCGTATTGATCGACTCGATCATCAGGGGATTTATAATGAGACGACTAAGAAGTATTCTCATCAGCTTCGAGTCATTAAGCGAATGTTATAATCATCTCATCCCGAACAATCTCTTTTATAAAAGGTTTTTATTTTACTTGGCTTTAAGCCCAGCATGTCTATTTCTTCTTGGCTTAATTTTCTTGAAGAATCATGATATATTAGTACTAGGAGAGGCAGTGTTAATCTATTAGCGGGAACTGGACAGATTGGTAGAGACATAACTCCATTATAAAAATTAATATGTCCCTCACAATCATCTTTTATCAAAAATGAGGTCATTTCCATATAATATGCAATAGTCAGTAAGGTAGAATCTGCTAGAACATCATATAACTCTCCTCCTGCATGAATATCATTTCGTAGTATTTTCTTTTGAGCCAAAATTTCTCTCATCATTACCCAATCAATAAAGAGAGAATCTCCTCTAACACCAAGAACTTGATGCTTTATATTCCTTTCTTTTTCAATTTTGTTAACGATTGCCAACTCTGCGTCTTTAAAACTACCTCCCTCTGCTAAAAATTGATAGTCGATTCCAGAATCTAAATCTAAAAATCTTGAATCTTTGAACCAGTATAAATCGCTATGTGATAATTTTTTAAAGGTATATTGAAATATCCCTCTGCTATCTATGACATCGTTAGAAGGACAGGGAGGGGATAACTCTCTCTTAACTAACTTACATCCTAAACAAGATAAAACAAATGATATTAATATTATTTCCTTGAGCATTATCTGTATATTTCTGGGAATTGAAAAACTCGCGATACAAGTTCCAAAACTCACAATTTTAAGAGACCTAACAGGTTTTCAAACCTATCAAGTCTGGATGACGCCTGGATTAAATTTAGCAACAGGCGCATTATTCGCAGCTTCAATACCCATAGAAATGACTTTACGGGTTTCCAATGGATCAATAATCGCATCTACCCATAAACGGGCGGCAGCGTAGTAGGCCGTAGTTTGCTTTTTATATCGATTTTCAATGTCTTCCAATAAACGTTTTTCTTCCTGTGGGCTGACCATTTCTCCTTTTGCTTTTTTGGAAGCCACTTGGATTTGCAATAAAACTTTAGCTGCTGTCGAGCCACCCATCACCGCAATCTTAGCTGTAGGCCAAGCGACAATGAGGCGCGGGTCATAAGCTTTTCCGCACATGGCATAATTGCCTGCGCCATAGGAATTGCCCAATACTATACTGAATTTTGGAACGGTAGAATTGGCGACTGCGCTGACCATTTTTGCTCCGTCTTTGATGATGCCACCATGCTCGGAGCGTGTGCCGACCATAAAACCAGTCACATCATGCAGAAAGACTAAAGGAATTTTTTTCTGGTTGCAATTCATAATAAAACGGGCTGCTTTATCGGCTGAATCCGAGTAGATTACACCGCCGAATTGCATTTCTCCTTTCGCATTTTTTACGACTTTTCGATGATTGGCGACAATACCAACTGACCAGCCATCTATTCGCGCATAAGCGCAAATAATCGTCTTGCCATAGTCTTTTTTATATTGTATCAAATGAGAATCATCCACCAGCCGTTCTATAATTTCCAGTGAATCATAAGGTTTCAAACCTCCTTCAGGAAACAGTCCGTAAATTTCTTCGGGGTCTTTAGCCGGCGGTTTAGCTTCGGTACGATCGAATCCAGCATTTTCAAATGTTCCGTACTTATCTATAATGCCTTTAATGGTATCCAGGCAGGTTGGGTCATCGGGCATATTATAATCTGTCACGCCTGAAATTTCAGACTGTGTTTTCGCGCCGCCCAGCGTTTCTTTGTCCACACTTTCACCAATCGCTGCTTTGACCAGATAAGGGCCAGCCAGAAAAATAGAACCTGTGCCATTGACAATCAATGCTTCATCAGACATGATGGGCAGATAAGCGCCACCTGCTACACAACTTCCCATAATCGCCGCGATCTGTGGAATGCCCATGCTCGACATCACCGCATTATTTCTAAAAATACGCCCGAAGTGTTCTTTGTCTGGAAATATCTCATCTTGCAGCGGCAAAAATACGCCTGCACTATCCACGAGATAGATAATGGGTAAGCGATTTTCCATGGCGATTTCCTGCGCACGTAAGTTCTTTTTGCCTGTAATCGGAAACCAGGCACCTGCTTTTACGGTAGCGTCATTGGCGACAATCATACACTGCCGACCGCTCACATAACCAATTCCAATAATAACGCCACCAGCCGGCGCACCGCCGTATTCTTCGTACATTTCATAACCTGCGAAAGCTCCTATTTCCAAAAAAGGCGTGTCTTCATCAATCAGATAAGCCACTCGCTCGCGGGCAGTCATTTTGCCTTTGCTCTTCTGTTTCTCCAGCCGCTTTTTTCCACCACCCAAATAGACTTTTTCTAACTCAAAATCCAGTCGGGAGACCGCAAGGCGCATCGCGTCATCATTTTTATTGAAATCAAGGTCCTCTTTTTTGCGTGTTTTTGCCATTATGTATGTTTTCTAATATGTGGAGCGCAAAATACGAATTTTAGTGATGATGATTTAGAGAATGGGAGAAAATAAGGTGAGTTGAGTTGCGAGGTTGTGGGTTGCGGGGTGATGAGCTGTGGGTTGCAGGTGTTCAAAACACTCTATAAAAATTGAGGTCGTTTTCTGGTGCAGTCCTGAAAGGACGATGTATGTCAGCGACGGAAGTATTCCATCGAATAATTAATCGGAATTGACGAAGCCCTGAATGGGCGATATAAAGCTGCTCCAGATGTAAATGTCGTCCTTTCAGGAGCCTATTTCACGAGGGACGGTGTCCCTCGCTGACATATTTCGCTCTTTCAGAGCTTGAAACAGGTTTTGTTATTTGCAAACTCATTTTTTCAGTAGTGTTCGATTAAAGTATGGAATAGTCGGCAGACGAAGGATGTTATGAAAATTGGTGATTTATCCCTTTAGATATGCCGTATTTCTAAGCGAATTCGTCTGACGACAACGGAGTTTACTCAATCATACTTTAGTCGAACACTACCAAATTCTGCGAAAGCAATTAAAAGAGCGATAAAAAACAGAAACATCAACACCACAACACGTCAACACCACAACACATTTTAAAAATCAATACCCAATAGCCGGCATAGCACCAATATGCTGACCAGCCTCCATCGTATTCAGCATAAAATGAGCAACATCAGCACGAGAAATTTTGCGCAAAGGTTTGTCAGGTGGGCAGGACATCACTCGGTATTCACCCCTAGCAGGAGAACCAGTGAGGTGGAGCGGGCGGACAATCGTCCAGTCCAGTCCGCTTTCTGCAATATACAGTTCCATCAGGCTGAGGTCTTTGTGGACTCCGCCCAGGACAGCATTGATGTATAAACGGGAAGTAAAATTCAAATATTCGGGCGCGACGCCCATAGAAGAAGTTACAATCAGGCGATTCAACTGATAAGTCTGCATAGAGCGGATGATGTGGTAAATTCCCATGGAGCAGACTTTGTTTTTGCCGGTACGGGTATCGCCCAAAGCCGAAAAAACAACGTCATAAGCTTGAAAAGCAATGGCATTATCCACTTCATCGCTATCCAATACATTGCCTTTGATGAGCATCAATTTTTCGTGTGGCTTAAAGACATCTAAGTTAGGTACAAAAGCAGTTACCTCATGTCCTTTTGCAAGGGACTGGCGGACAATTTCTCTTCCGGTTTCGCTGTTTGCACCAAATATAAGACAATTCATATCAGAATAAGTTTAAGTATAAAGATTAAGCTTAAGTTTAAAATGTTTTAAACACAACTTTTTCTAGTTACTTAGTGAGTGTTACTAATAAATGCTTCTTTTGAATGCTTTTGTCTTGGATGGTCGAAAGGGATGAGGCAAATCATGTACCAATTTTGACCAGATTGATAATTCATAGACGATGATAAAGGGATTTTAGTGGCTTAGCGATGAAATATTTTTTTCTTTTAAATGAAAATCACGGCATGTACACTTTAGCCACGAATGTACGAATGGGTTTTATTTATTCGTGCATTCGTGGCTAATTTTTAAAAAATATTTTACTGCGCAAATAGATTGCGTAGCCCCCTTTTACCTTTGTATTGTTATTTGATAAAAGAATACTATCTTACAATGGTCAAAGAATTAAAAATCATGAATACTGAATTGCTGAACGATATGATTTTAGATAAATACATCAAGGTGCAGAAGCATCCTGAAAGCGATTTATTTATCTATAATTATACGGCTAAAGCTCAATATGAACAAGAGTGGAATGAGATTACCCTGCAATGCAGAGGTTTGATTCTGAATGGAGTAGGGGAGATAGTCGCACGTCCTTTTCCAAAATTTTTCAATCTGGGCGAGCAAGAAAATCAGCACATTCCAAATGAGCCATTTGATGTGTATGAAAAAATGGATGGCTCGCTGGGCATTTTGTATTGGTTGGATGGCAAAGCGTGTATGGCATCGAGAGGTTCATTTACCAGTGAACAGGCAGAAAAAGCAGAACAAATGTTGTATAGAAAATACGCGGATGCTATTGCACAACTCGATCCTGCGGTGACTTATTTGTTTGAAATTATTTATCCACAGAATCGTATTGTAGTTGATTATGGGGCACAGGAAGCACTGGTTTTACTGGCGATGATAGACACAGAAACAGGCAAAGAATTGCCATTGGCAGATATTGGTTTTCCATTGGTCAAACGCTATGACGGACTGAATGACCTTCAAAAATTGAAAGCACTAGAAACAGATAATAAAGAAGGTTTTGTGGTCAAATTCAAAAACGGCTATCGCCTGAAAATCAAGTTTGACGAGTATGTGCGTATTCACCGCATCATCACACAGGTCTCGAATGTCAATATCTGGGAATACCTGAAAACTGGTCAGAATATGGATGAACTGTTGGATCGTGTGCCGGATGAATTTTACGATTGGGTGAAAGCAACCAAGAGTGAATTGGAACAGGCTTTCGCCGAAATTGAAGCGCAGGCAAAATCGGATTTCAAAATACTGGATACCAGAAAAGAAACCGCTCAATATTTCAGTCAATGTACTTATCGGCAAGTCATGTTTGCTATGCTGGATGGCAAGGATTATAGTCCAATGATCTGGAAATTATTGAGACCAGAATACGAGCGTCCATTTTCAAAAAACAATAAAATAGAATTTTAGAATTTAAAAATTGTGTTGATGTGTTGTGGTGTTAAGGTGTTGATGTGGTTCGTTTTGCGGATGTAGCGATAATTCATGAATTATCGCTACATCCGCAAAACACGACAACACGACAACACGACAACACGACAACACGACAACACGACAACACGACAACAAAAATGAAAACAATAATTATATTACGCGGAATCCCCGCATCAGGAAAATCAACTTACGCCAAACAATTGATCAAAGACAATCCCGGCATGTACAAGCGCATCAATCGTGATGATATGCGCGAAATGCTGGACGCTTATCATTTTTCAAAAGGCAATGAAAAATTTGTCAAAAAAGTAAGGGATATGCTGATCAGAATGGCTTTGGAAGATGGCAAGCATGTCATTGTGGACGATACGAATATCTCTGAACGACACATCAATAGAATCACCCAACTTGCTGAGGAACACCGTAAAAAAACGGGGCATGATGTGAAAGTGGAGGTCAAGGAATTTGAAGTCGATTTGGAAGAAGCCATAGAAAGAGACGCCAAGCGGGAACGTCCGGTGGGAAGCCGCACCATCCGAAAAATGCACCGCCAACTGACGGGTAAATACGATGACCGAGGGCCACATTATAAGCCACAGGATGAAACCTTGCCTCCTGCGATTATTTGCGATTTGGATGGTACCTTATGCGTTATTCACGACAGAAGTCCTTATGATGGGATGGCCTGTGAAAGTGATTTGCTGAATCAGCCAGTCTTTGATATTGTGAAAAATTATCACGATATGGGGCATCAGATTATCCTGCTATCCGGCAGAACGGATGATGCAAAACCACAGACTGAACGTTGGCTGGCAAAGTATAATGTACCTTATGACCAACTCATTATGCGTAAGCATGATGACAAACGCCGTGATTCCATTATCAAACGGGAGTTATTTGACAATAATATCAAAGACAAATTTTTTGTCCGCTTTGTATTGGATGATCGTAATCAGGTCGTGGACATGTGGCGACAGGATTTGGGCTTGGCTTGCTTGCAGGTGAATTATGGGGATTTTTAACACATGAGTCATCCCAGATTTTAAAAATGTTCAGAATGTCGATGGTCGATAGTCCATAGTCAATGGCTGCCACCCAATAATGCTCCATTTTTCAGTTTTTTACGCATTTTGCGGACGGGCTGGTAGCTTTGAAGCTAAAAATACAGCTATTGACCATGATTGACTTCTTATAATATTTGTTTTTCTAAAAATTTGGAACGACTCATTCCTCTAGGAGAAAGTGAAAATAAAAGACCTGACAGATTTATTAAATCTATCAGGTCAATATCCATTACTGGACGGAGAAGTAAAACGAGTTTCGGAACTTTAGGCTCCGCTATTATTTTTTAGCCAGTTTAGTAGCTGCTTCCTTTTGTCCTCTCAGCATATACCCCACACCTACAGAAAATGTTCTGCCTGGGCTGTAGGCTTGAAAAATCTGATCGGCAGCATTATACGATTGGAAAACTCTTTCTTTGCGCTGATCCAGAATATTCTGTGCACTCAGGCTGACTTTCCAATTATTGTTTGTACCAAAAAACTTGGATGCTTTGAAATTCAAGCTGTGGAATGGATTTTCATAGACATCCGCTACACGAGCGACACCCACAACACTCAAGCGACGTCCTTGTACATTATAGCTGACATTTACATTCCAGCCATTGTCTGGTGCAGTGTAGTTGATGTTGGTATTGACAATGAATGGTGATTGTCCCTGCATCTCGCGTGTATCACTGACAACTTCGCCTTGGCGGGCTTCCTGCATTCTGCCTTCGTATTCAGCCTCATTCATTTTCACTGTCGACTTGATATAAGATACATTTGTACCTAGAGAAAGTTGCTCTAATGCGGGGGTAATAAAACCAAGGTTTTTACGCGTTTCAAACTCTACTCCATATACTTTTGCATTACCTACGTTGCGCGGTGTAAAGTTGTCGGGCGCAATGCTGCTATAAGCAACAATCTCAATCGGATTTTTAAAATCTTTATAAAAACCGCTTACAGAAAACATTTCACCAGGCTTGAAAAAGTATTCCCAGCGCAAGTCCATATTCTGTACATAAGTCTGCACCAAATCCAAATTACCAATAAAAGTACGCTCTGAAACGGGATCATAAATCTGAGCCAGCGACTTTTCTTTGAAAGACGGGCGAGCTAATGTACGGCTGTACGCTCCGCGAATATTCATATTATCAACTACAGAATAAATCAGGTTGAAAGAAGGCAAAAAGTCGAACTCATTCAGCACGTTTTTGTTCTCAAAAACATCTGTATCAGGATTGTTGATTGTTTGACGCTGACCTGTGTAGCGCATATCTGTTTTTTCTACGCGTACACCATAAATTGTTTTCAACTTGCGACTCAAAGGCAATTCATTCATAATATAAGCAGCAGCCACCTGGCTGTTCGCGCTATAAGTATTGGAAGGCTCGGACTGCCCTGAAACAAACACGCCCTGATTGGTAGAAGCATCAAAAAGATTGTCTTCTTCAAATAATTGATTTGGATCACCGCTTAATTGAATACGGCTGCCACGCTCACGGAACTCATATTGCAATACAGAGAAATCACGCATTTTATAAGCATGAGCAAATCCACCTTTCACTTTAGCGTCCAAACCACCCCATTGCTTAAATTTCCAAGATACATCCGCTTTAGTATTGAAGCTGAATTCCTGCAAATCGCGATAAAATCTATAGATTCCTGCACCGTCGCCAGGATTCAGTGAATAACTGGTTACATTATCAGCATCATCCAATTCTACAGCAAAAGCAGTTGTGCGAATGTCCGGCTCTTTATTCAGCGACAGGCTTGGCGCAAACTTTAGATTGAATTGTAAATTTTTCGACGGGATGTCAATACGATTGCCGTACACCAAATTGGTAATACTTTTTTGATTATAGTATAAAACGTCTTTGTCCAGAATACCTCCTTCATTGGAAAAATAATTTTCCGAACGAATTTCAGAGGCTTTCTTGATACCATTTTGTGTATGGAAAAGACTCAGCGAGTGGCGCATTAATTTGCTTTTGATCGAACCACTGACCAATCCACTCCACAAGGTTTCGTTTGTGCTGTATTCACCATAACCGAGATCAGTCGGTGTCAATTCAAACTCACTTTTGTCCGCAGGTTTGAAATAAGAATTGAAAATAGCGTTTCCATAATAATTATTGCTATTCTTATAATTCACAGCAAAGACCAATCCTTTAGTCAATTTCTCACCATTGAATTGGTTGCCCCAACTGAAGTTGTAGGATTGGTTGGGCATTGCTGCTGTACGATCTACAGACATTTCATTATCAAAACTTCCTACAAGATCTTCTTGTGCGGTAGCACCTGTAACGGCAAGAGGAATAACCGTATTTTTCTCAATAGGTAGTTTACGTGCGCCTGCACCAAAACCTAAAACATCTGTTATACCGGAATGATAAGTCTGGAAATTATTATTGAATGTTGTATTCGTATTATATCCCAAAGAACCACCATAAGACAGGACGCTTTCTTCTGGGAAATTTTTCAATTCAATATCCACTGTTCCGCCTGTAAAATCTCCGGATAAGTCAGGTGTGAAAGTTTTATACACGAGGATATTATTCAAAATATTTGCAGGGAATACATCTACCTGCACATTATTTCTATCAGGGTCAAGTCCTGGAATTTCCATGCCATTCAAGACCGTTTTGGTATAACGATCGCCCAAACCACGCACATAAACATTTTTACCATCTTCTACCGTTACCCCTGTAATCCGCTTAACGGCTGCGCCGGCATCGCTATCACCACTTTGGTTGATTGCCTGTACGGATACACCATCTAATAGATTAACAGATTTCTTTTGAAGGGTCATAACTGAATTAGTGGTATTTCTTGCAGCTTTTGCAGTCACTACAACTTCTACCAATTCTTCCGATTCATTTTTCAGAATGATGTCATTGATAACAGTTACTTCACCTGCCTTAGCGACAACATCAGTGACTTTCAGGTCGCCAAAACCAACATAAGTGATTTGCAGCGTATAAGTTCCAGGGCTTAAAGAAAGTGCAAAACTACCTTCCAGATCGGCGGTAGCTCCAGTATTTTCAAGTTCAAGAACCTGAACAGTGGCGAAACTGGCTTCCATGCCAGAATCGTCATATATTTTTCCTCTTATCGTTCCATCCTGCGCCTGCGCAAAAAAAGCAATCAGTGCCAGCAAAGTAGTAGATAAGAAACGATTGACCAATGTTTTACTTCTCATGTCAAATATTTGAATTATATTTAATTCGTAAGGAATGGTCAAAAAATAGTCAGGAGTGAGCGACAATATGCATTATCCCGATGTATTAAAGCCGCTCTCCTGACTAAAAAGTTATTAGAAATCAACCAATACACCAGTAGCGTCTGCGTAAGTCCAGCCTGTGAAAGCAGACTTGTCGGCACCTACTGTCGGCGTAGCTGAAACAGTATTTGTTGTGAATTTAGCATCTAAAATATTTTCTGCATCCATAATGGTAACATCATTAGTCACAGAAATATCTTCAATCAGACCACTCACATTGAATTCGCAATTTTGAATTTGTAAGACATCATTTTGCAGGTTGGTGAAAGCATCGTCACCACCAATGATTACTGTTGCATCAGCAGGGAAATCAAAAAAGTAGGAGGCTTTTACAGTACCTTGTGCGGCACTTCTCAAAAAAGCAAAATCATCACCAGGTCCTTTTAGCGAACCATTTTGCATAGTAAATGCACCTGCTGCATTTTCAGAACCTTCAGGTCCGTCAATTTCCATAGCATTATCAGAGGTCGCACCACCTACATAGATGTAGTTGTTTATTGTACCTGAATAAGCCTGGTCAATATCAAAAGCATCATCTCCCTGATACATAACAATTGCATCGTCAAGATTTACGGTACCGCCGAAAAATTCAATACCATCATCAAAGTTGGCAACGACCTCAATGTGGTTGATCGTTGTTCCGCTACCTACACCACCAAGCGTAAGACCATTGATTTCTTTATCTGGTTCTAAAGCAACACCACCGTGGCGGATAGACACATAAGTGAATGTACCGGAATTGTGTGTAGCATCATTACCGCCATAAATAGCTTCAGCTATATCAGCAGGAATACCTTCAATTCTATCCGTTGTTCCAGTTCCCGGAGAAACAGGAGCATTGCCCAAAATAATCACGCCACCCCAAAGGCTATTGTCTGTTTCCGTCAGGTTAGTTCCTGCCAGCTGCCCCAATTCAATATTATCTGCTTCGGAAGTGAAAATAATTGGATTCGCCGCAGTTCCCGCAGCATTGATTTTACCATCAGTTGCAATCATCAATACGGCAGCGTTGGCATTTGTACCTGCTCTGCCTTTTATAAGTGCGCCTGGCTCAATTGTGAGTGTAGCACCTTCAGTAATAATGATGCGTCCTACCATGACGTGGCATCTGTCAGCCGACCATGTTTCATCACTTGTAATATTTCCTGTGTGCTCTATACAGTCTGTTGGATCAACTACGACTACCTCATCTTCTTTACAAGAAGAAAACAATAATGAACTGATCGTGAAAACGCCAATTAAGAGAAAGAGATTATTCGTTTTAAAACTCATTTTTTTGTAAATAATGTTATTAAAATATAGTACGATGTATTTCATGGTGCAAAAGTAGGGGTGGTATCTTACTAAGAGTTTAAGGCTAGATTAAGTAAATGTTAGCTTTTACTGAAAAAGCTAACATTGGCTTAACATTGAAGAAAGCCAAGAAAATCAAGTTCTGAAAAGTGGCTAATGTGACTGCTTTGTTTGAGTTGTTGGGTGAATTAAGTTATTGAGTGTATTAAGTCATCAAGTTGATTAAGTAACTGACATTTTTTCGTAAGTTTGCACCACAAAATCACCTAATTACCCAATAACTTAATCAACTCAATACGCTCAAGCGATGATAAAAGCCAACAATATCAACAAATCTTATGGCAGCCTACACGTTTTAAGAGGCGTGAATCTGGAAATTGCCAAAGGAGAGATTGTATCTATCGTTGGAAAGTCGGGGGCAGGGAAGAGTACATTGCTACATATCCTGGGAACACTGGATCAACCTGACCAGGGAGTTTTACAGCTAAATGGGACAAAAGTGACGGAATTATCGCCAAAGCAATTGGCGCAGTTTAGGAATGAGAATATTGGTTTTGTTTTTCAATTTCATCACCTATTGCCAGAATTTACAGCCCTTGAAAATGTGTGTATTCCAGCATATATTCAGAAAAAAAGTGAACAGGAAGCAGAAAAAAGAGCGAAGGAATTATTGGATTATCTGGGCTTGAGTGATCGATTGGAACACAAACCGACGCAGCTTTCTGGTGGAGAGCAGCAGCGTGTTGCCGTTGCCCGAGCTTTGATGAATCAGCCCGCTGTTCTTTTTGCCGATGAGCCTTCTGGTAATCTCGATTCACAATCTTCACATGAATTGCACCAGCTTCTTTTCAAGTTGAGAGATGATTTCCAACAGACGTTTATTATTGTTACGCATAATGAAGAACTAGCAGAGATGAGCGACCGCCGACTAGTGATGCAGGATGGAGGGATTGTGTAGTTTTGGAAATTCAAACTCAAACGTCAAATACAAATTCAAAAAGCATTACTTCGCAATCCAGATGTCGCCCAGCAGTACTTCCCAGACGGCTTTTTCTTCTTTGCCGAATTTCTTGTTTACCTTTTTCAAAATAATTTCAATGTATTGGCTTTTTGATGGGTTGCTATTATAATTGCCATAGCTAGAGTTCGATGAGGGAATTGCTTGTCGGAGTAGACCGCGATACGCTGTGCTTACCTCATACGTAGCTGCCATATCTGAGCTTGGACTAAAATTTTCGGTCGTTTCAAAGCTATTCTGTTGTGTCGAAAGTCGTACATTATTCTCCAAAGCTGCCGATATAAAAGCGTATAAGGTCGTATCTGCCATTTCGCCAGAACGGTAGCGCATATTGGTAATCATACGCACATCGCCATCAAATAACTGTTTGACTGCTTCCGCAGCATAAGCCCGCATTTCATCCTCATAAGTCTGATCCTGAATGATGCGCATATAATCTATAAAATCGGCTGCTTTTTGCTCGGCTCTTCTACCAAACACGTCTAACCTGTCTTCCGACAAAGCACTTCCACAAAAGTTGTTTTCCAACTGCTGATAGGCGGAGACTTGTCCGTAAGCTTGATTTTGTGCTGTAGCAAGTATAGGCAGGCAACATAAGCACAATAGGTAGCTCAGAGCAGGTTTGAAAGTTAAACTATATGTAAGCTGTTTCTTCATTTTTGTATAAAGCGCATGTAAGCAATTTTTCCATCTTCGTAAACCGTTTCAATAATCTCAACGTTTTTCAGGCTTTTGAGCGGCATCGTCATTTTATTGACAAATTCTGTTTTATTATACATTTCCATACCGTTCGAGGCTTTATCGACCTGAAAAATACGGGCATGATCAGCAAACATTTCATCCAATTGATTTCTACGTTTTTTCCAGTCTTCCATTTTTGACGTAGAAAAATAATGAATCATCAAGGCATAATCATCTGTTTTTAGCTGAATCGTTTCCCGTCGATTTTTTTTGTCCAATACACGAATAATTGTATCTGGTTGATAATAGGATGCCTGTGCGATCAGCGTAATCTTTTTTCTTTTTGTTTTAAAATGAAAGCAATTATCCGGATTGCAGCTTTGCATTTCTGGTGACTCCTCTTCATGCAAAATAATTACTTCTACTCTGTCTTCAATCTGTTGCCCTGTATCGGCATCTGTAAAACAAAAAGTATAACGTTGTCCTTTGCCCCAATAATTCCAGACAAAAGCACTAAACAACATCACTGCCAGTAAAGAAAAAACATAGAGTTCAGGACGCCAGTTTCGTGGTTTTGAAATGATAGTTTCTGGTTGCTTCCTTTGTTCTTCTGTAGATTGATAAATAAAATGTGGCCAATTCTGAAACCCACAATACTGACTCAGCATATCCAGAATATCCCGACGGGGCAGGCGGTCATTTTCTGCTGTTTTGAAATAAGTATAAAAAGACTTTTCACTAATTCGTCCATTCGTTTTTTCCTGCAAATGAGTTTGAAAACGAGCAATTTCCCGTCCTTTCCAATCTGCAATAGGGACAGCACAATCCGGGTGTACACTTTTGTACACAGTCTCAATCTGTTCTTGTAATAACAGAAAATATGCCGCATTGTTATTTTGCATAAGAGCATGTTCTAAAGTACGAAATTACACAAAAGACGGCAAATTTCCGCTTTGTAAAGCCTTCGTAACTTTTTGTAAACGTTTTACAAGGGCTTTACAAGGCATTTTCTGGCAGTATTCACAAAAAGTAGCTAGGTTTGCTACTCAATAAAAAAATTAAACATGAAAAACATTATTTTAGTTGGTATCGGATTCCTGATAAGTATCAGTCAATTATCCGCTCAAGACATTAAACAAGACCCAAACACCATCAAGGTCACTGGCGAGTCTATTATTCAGCTTTCGCCCAATGAGATTATTCTTGCATTAGATATGAAGAATACTATTCGGAAGATAATAAGCAAAAAACGACCATTGATGTGATTGAAAAGCAACTTATAAAAGCTTTAAAAACAGCAGGTATTAAAGACAAAAACATCACTTATTCCGCCGTGCAAATGCACCGGGATTATGACCGGGTTAAACGAAAATATTATAATAATCGACTGTATAAAACAATCAATGTATGCGTGTATGCTGCCGATGAGATTGCTGAACTTATAGCGATACTTGAAAAAGACGGTCTGCTAGATAAAGAGGTTACGAATTTCGGAGTTGGAGAGCTGCGCCATACTGATATGGAAAAATATAAACAGCAGGCAAAAGTAGAAGCGATTCAGGATGCGCAAGCCAAAGCAAAACTGATTCTTAGCACAATGGGGAAAAAACTTGGGAATATTAGTACAATAGAGGAAATATCTGCCCAGAGAAATTCAACAGATAATAGTCAGGGTTTTTATGGAACGGCTACGCCTGCGAGTACAAATACAGGGATGTCTCCGATTACGATTACTTATAAATTGGAAGCTGTGTTTGAGATTAAATAGATATGCTGTCCAGCTAATTTCGGCTTCGCTCAACCAGCTAACTAACAGTTGCCTGAGCGGAGTCGAAGGCAACTGTCTGCATCAAATAAAAAAAGACATCGGCCACCTCAAACCCCCAATGCTGCTCAACACCCAAAAAAAGCAATATTAAAGTTAGCGACTGATGTCTTAAATTAGCATCCCTTGCTGGCACAAAGATAGAAAAAAATAATAGATTTAAAATGATTATGAAAAATATTCTTATAATTTTAATTAGCATGTTGATTGTATTCCGATTAACAGCACAACAGACAGGGAATTATAATTACGATAATCGTAACCGCACACAACACGCGCTCAATACGCCCATTGCCAATGCGCTGCTTCAGCAGGATAATGTTATCCTATTGGATATTAAGGGCTTAATGAACAAAACAGCGGATTCTTACCTTGCGATTTTCAATATGACGCAGGTTGGTGCAACAGCGATTGAGACCAATGCCATGATGAATACACGCATTGATGCTTTAAGTGCAGCATTGGTCAAACATGGTGTCCCGACAGACGATATTTTTGTAGATATGATGTCCTTTGTTCCTGTGTATGAATATCAGGTAGAAAGACGGAAATTCAGTAAAAATTTCAACGAGGTTCCTGCTGGATTTGAGTTGCAGAAAAATATTCACATTCGTTATACTGATGCTAAAAAATTAGATCATATCGTGACTGCTGCCGCAGAACATGAAATTTATGACCTGATTACAGTCGAACATTTTGTGAAAGACACCGAGGCGGTGTATAATGAGTTGCGCAAACAGGCAATTGATTTTGCGCAGAAAAAACTTAAAGACTATGAACGAATTGGTATTGAACTAGACACCGTGTATCATGTTTTATCCGAAGAAAAAAATGCTACTTTTCCAGTCAATCGTTACCAGCAATATCAGGCAGTTTGTCGGAGTTCTATTGAGGCTGCCAGAAAACGGCAGACGGTGAATAATATTCGTCAGCCGAAAACCATGTTTTACAACAAAATGCCTTATGAACCTTACGATATTATCATCAATCCTGAAATTATGGAGCCTGCTGTGCAGTACACTTATAATTTGAAGGTGAAGTATATTATAAAAGAGCGTTCTCCTCTTGTACAAGTGAAACGGGAAAAAGAGTTTATTTTGCTGACACCTGAGGGTGTGATGAAGACCTTGAAAGTAGGGGAGGAGGGCAGCTAGGCTGGGTTGCGCATCGGGACTTTTTTTGAACCACTAAAGGACTAAGTAACACTAAGAAGTCGTAAGAGGAAACAAACCTTATTGACCCTTAGTCCTTTAGTGGTAAAAAAAATAAGTGTCCTTCAATCTCTACATCTACCGACAACTCAAATCAAACATCCGTTCAATATCCGCTTCGTACAACTGGTCGATATAAGCACCACCGGGATTACCGTGAATATAATTTTTATACAATAGAGCTTTTTTAAATTGTTTGCAAGCCAAGTCCTTCTGATTTTGCTGTTGATGCACAAGTCCTTTATGATAATAAGCTTCGGGACATTTATCCCATTTATCCATAATAATATCAAAATCTGCTAAAGCACCTGCTGCATCGCCGGACTTAAATTTTGCCATTCCTCTATACATAAATAGATAAATATCCACGCCATCAATACCAAATTTGGCGACAGCCTCATCAAAAATATCAATCGCTTTTTGATAATCACCCATTTGTTTATAAGCTATGCCCATACGCTCGTAAGCACTTCCGGGAATAATAATATCAACATGGTTTTTCAATTGAATAGAGGTCTTGAAATCTTCAATAGCTCCCTCATAATCTCCTAAGTCCATCAACTTGACAGCTCCCCTGTAATTGGCATACATAAAAGGATCTAATTCCACAGCTTTGCTTAGTGAAGCCATGCCTTCCACATACTCGCCCTTGTTGAATAAAGGCACTGCTTTTCGATAAGGCAGCCAGGCATTATCTGGATTTTTTTTGATAAGTTGATCGATTGTGGCATACCAGTTGGGCGAACCATAACCAGCTTTTTCCAATTGCCCTCGCCAGATGGCTTCATCGTCGACCTTAGTAGGCTGGCAGGCTGTAATGCTAAGTAATATCAAGACACCAACACACCAACACATCAATACTTTTTCACTCATAACATAATCGCTTTAATAGCTCCTTTTTGTATGCTGAAAGTAATTATTTTCCGCTCATCATAAACTTGTCCGTCTAGCTCCAATGGAATCCATTTATCCATTTTTTTTGCTAATTGCATCAATTGCTCCGAAATGCCAGGGACAAAATTATAAGACTTATAATTAGCATCCATTTCTAAAGTCTCAAATTCGCCGGATGCTCCTTCGCAATTGATGACAAAACGCAAGGTGATAAAACCACTTTCTTTTACGCCTTTCGGAGCTTTATAGTGGGTATAGAAATAGTCTTCAATAGCTTTACCGCCGCCTTCATAATTTTTACCCGCAGGAAGATTGCCTCGGAGACCATAAACATGGCAACGCTGGAAAGTCCGTTCTTTTTTCAGGATTTCAAAATTCGGCTTATCTGTTGATTTTGCGCAGGATAATTCTCGTTTTCCAGTTTCATTCCATATCGAAAAATTTAATTGATTCTCTGCTGCTTTTGTGATTTGCATAACCCGTGCCGACTGATCCAGGTTGCAGTTTTCCCAGTATCCGTTTTGGTATAAAAAAGCATATTGCCCATATTTTTCAATATTCCAACAACGCATATTTATTGCTCCTTGTCCATCTTCTGTAATGAGTTTTTCCACATCAAAATGAAATTTATACTGACCATCTATCCAGGAAGCATTTTCAATATATGCACGCAATTCTTCTGTAGTTTTTTCAATAGGTGCGTCTTTGGCCCGACGAAACAAAAAACGATAATTATTGGCACTCAGCAAACTATCATCTGAAAGTGCCAGTAGGTCATAATCTATTGTGTCAACGCTAAGTATATTGCCATTCAGAGACCAGGGATAGACCTTTTCTTCTTTTCCTATTCGCTTCGCGGTCACCATTCCATCAGCACGATACTCATTCAAAACAGGTTGTGGTAAATTGGGCTGGTATTCCAAATGCACGCCGAGCCACAGCCCATATAATTCCTGCTCACTGTTAGGCAACTGGCACTGACTCAGGAAAAAAACGAGCAACAAAAGAAATGTACAAGGGTAAACATATTTAAAAATATTCATTTGTATAATAAATTTCACAGCAATACAATATATTTTTGTGACAAATATAATTATCTAATTTTCTGTAAAGACAAATCTGAATGGGTTTAACAAAACGCTAATACATGAAAAAGTTTTTTAAGACCTTATTAATTAATATACTGCTGCTTTTGGCACTGCTGACGCTCATTGATCCGTTTTTCAATAGAGCAGATATGAACCATACGACAAAAGTAAACCGGGGACTGGTGATTCGGGAATTTCCGCCACATTCAGATTTCTATAAAAAACCGCCTGATCATTACATCACTGAAACGCAGCAATTGGAACAAAAAAAATATCGTGTGCGAACTGATGCAAATGGATTTATTATTGGCGAACATACACAGCAAGATAAAGCAAAGGCAGATGTTATTTTTTTTGGCGGTAGTACTACTGAATGTTTATACGTCGATGAAAATAAAAGATTCCCTTATGTTGTGGGCGAACAACTCAGCAACAAGACATCCGGAGAAAAGTTGCAGGTTTTAAATAGCGGTCTTAGCCATAGCCATAGCCTACATTCTATCCATAATTTATTGGCAAAAGGCAGACCCTTAGAACCCAAAATTGTGGTGTGGATGCATAATATCAATGACCTTACCTTATTGACTAAAACTGGCGACTATGGTACTGCACCCGAAACACGGACTTTGATGCAGACTTTCGATAATGAACCTGCACATACATTAAGTGTTTTGAAAAGGATAGAACATTTTTTTACGGCAATCAGAGAGCTATTATTTCCGAATATTTACTTTCGTCTTGCCACACTTCATTATGAAATAAGAACCCCAGATAGTGTAGATGAATGGAGTGCATTGAGAGATAAAAATACCTTTGATTATGATACCATTGAACAAAAGTTTGAACAATCCTTATCTGCATTCATTCAATTGTCCCGTGCTTATGATATGGAAGTGGTTTTAATGACCCAATTTAACAGGCTTGACCCCGCAGATAATTTTATTAGGGAAATTTATTCTCGTTACCATCAGAAAGATTTGGATTATGATACGTTTTGTGAATACTATAAAAAATTCAATAATAAAATAAGAGAAGTTGCCCAGCGTGAAGGTTTATTATTGATAGACCTCGCTGCTGAAATGGAATCTACAAATACTTATCTCTGCGATGCTGTTCACTTGAATAATAAGGGAAGTGAACGGGTCGCTGATATTATTTCAAACCAATTAGAAGAACATTATCCCGATTTTATAAGATTGACAAAATAGATATGGAAAAATGGCTGAATATTTGCGGAATAAATGCAACTTTGCCTCTCTATTGCCTACAAGAACAAAACAATAAAAAATGAATATAAAACTTTTTCTACTCATCCCGTTTCTATTTATTGGTATTACGCTTTCTGCGCAAGATAAATTTACGGTTAGCGGTTATGTCAAAGACGCAGATAATGGTGAGACATTAATCGGTGTTTCTATTTATGAAAACGAACTACAGGACGGTACGACCACCAATGCTTATGGTTTTTATTCGATTACACTACCAGCCGGTCAGGTCGAATTGACCTATTCCTACATCGGTTTTGACGATAATATTCAGGCACTGACGCTGGATAAAGATGTGAGCTTGGATGTCGAAATTTCTACGGGATCAGAGCAATTGCAAGAAATTGTAGTCACGGCAAACTCTGCAAGAGAGCAGGTCCAGTCCACGCAGATGAGTGTAGAGCGCATCAGCATGAAAGAAGCAAAAGCTCTACCCGCCCTCTTTGGTGAAGTCGATATTATCAAAACACTACAACTCAAGCCAGGTGTCAGTAGTGGGGGAGAGGGGACTTCTGGGCTGATTGTGCGCGGTGGTGGACCCGATCAAAATCTTATTATTCTCGATGAGGCTATTGTGTATAATCCGTCTCACCTTTTTGGCTTTTTTAGTACCTTCAATTCGGATGCTGTCAAGGATGTACAATTGTATAAAGGAGGTTTTCCTTCGCAATATGGTGGACGACTTTCCTCCGTCATTGATGTGAAACTCAAAGAAGGCAATCGCAAGAAATTTTCGGGTGCAGGTGGCTTAGGGCTTATTGCTTCCCGACTTACCCTCGAAGGCCCTATCGTGAAAGATAAAGGTTCTTTTATCGTTTCAGGACGACGAACTTATGCAGACATCATCACAAGAGCTGTGAATAATGCAAATGCAGACAATCCCGATTATAATAAAATTCCCGACTACTTTTTTTATGATTTAAATACGAAAATCAATTATGACCTAGGAAAAAACGACCGCATATTTCTGAGTGCCTACTTTGGTCGGGATGCGTTTATTTTCAATGATGAAGATTTTGATTTCAAATTTGACTGGGGCAACTTCACGACGACTGCCCGCTGGAATCACATTTATAATCCCCGCCTGTTTTCCAACATGACCTTTACCTTTTCGGATTATAATTATTTGATTAAGAATAAATTTGATGCTTTTAGTTTTGAAGTGGGGTCAGGTATTCGGGATTATAATGCAAAAATTGATTTTTATAATGAGCCGAATAGCCGAAACAGCCTGAAGTTTGGAGCAGATTGGACTTTCCATGAGTTCAATGTCGGACGCCTGCGTGCAGAAGAGGAAGGGCAGGAAGAGCCTCTGTTTGAATCGAGAACCGACTACTCTGGCTGGGAAGCCAATGCTTATATTTCTGATGATTTTGAAGTTAGTAAAAAACTTAAAATCAATGCAGGACTCCGTTTATCTTCTTTTTACAGCGATTCTACTTTTTATGCGGGTATTGAGCCGCGTTTTTCAATGCGCTACAGCCTAAAAGACAATATTTCGCTCAAGGCGAGTTATACCCGAATGAACCAGTATATTCACTTGGTGTCTAGTTCGGGGGCATCTTTGCCGACAGATATTTGGTATCCTTCCAACAGCGTGGTCAAGCCACAAGTATCTGACCAAGTAGCTGCGGGTATTTCAGTATCCATTGGTAATCAGTTTTTATTGAGTAATGAAATTTATTATAAATGGCAAAGACGCCAGATTGATTTTCGGGATGGCGCAGATATTTTCATCAACCCAAATCTGAATGACGAGTTTGTTTTCGGAAAAGGGTATAGCTATGGGAATGAAATTTATTTGGAGAAAAAAGAAGGCAAACTGACCGGCTGGGTTGGCTACACATTGTCTTGGTCGTGGCGCGAATTTGATGCTATCAATAATGGCAATCGCTTCTCGCCCCGTTTCGACCGCCGACATGACGCCTCTGTTGTTTTATTATATGAATTGAATCGCAAGTTTACGTTCACAGGTGCGTGGGTATATAATACTGGGAATGCCATCTCCCTTCCGGAAGCTCGCTTTTTTCTACAGGATATTCCAGGACAGGATGGTGGACAAATCGGTACAGTCTTTCAGGAGCGCAATAGCTTTCGCATGGCGTCCTATCACCGACTCGACCTGGGTATTGTGATGAAGATGTTCCTCAATCGGGAAAATTTTGAAGGTGATCTCACATTCAATACTTATAACACTTATGACCGCAGAAATCCTTATTTTATCTATTTTGATACCAATATAGATGATAATGGTGTGGTGACAGGTATTCAGGCAAAACAGGTTTCTTTATTTCCAATCTTGCCTTCAATAACTTTCAATTTTAGGTTTTAGCACCTGCTAATTAGCTATTTTCTCGCAAAGACGCGAAGACGCAAAGTTTATTTCGCTTTGCGACTTTGCGCCTTTGCGAGATTTTTTTTGCTGAAACCTTTTATCATTTCTAAATTTGCCGCAAAGAGACTTTCAGAGCGTCGAAAAAAGTCGTAAATTCCCACCAAGTAAAAATTACCTATTAATATGAACGAAGCCTATATATACGATGCGATACGCACACCGCGTGGGCGAGGCAAAAAAAGCGGCAGCCTGCACGAAGTCAAACCCATAGATTTGCTCACAACCGTCCTCCATGCTTTACGCGACCGGAATCAACTGGACACCAAAGAAGTGGACGATGTAGTCGTGGGTTGTGTAACACCAGTAGGGGAACAGGGAGCAGATATTGCCAAGACAGCACTCTTGTATGCAGGTTGGGACGACAGCGTTCCTGGTACCCAAATCAATCGCTTCTGTGCCTCTGGTTTGGAAGCTGTGAATATAGCCGCCATGAAAATTCGTTCTGGTTGGGAAGACCTTGTGGTAGCAGGTGGTGTGGAAAGTATGAGTCGTGTACCCATGGGCAGCGACGGTGGCGCAATGGCTACCGACCCCGCAGTGAGTGCAGCAGTTGGTTTTGTACCACAGGGTATTGGTGCCGACTTGATTGCGACTATAGAAGGTTTTACCCGTGATGCTGTAGATAATTACGCTTTGCAGTCGCAGCAACGCGCCCATCACGCACAATCAAATGGTTATTTTGATAAATCCATTATACCTGTAACAGATCAGAATGGTCTGATGATTTTGGAAAAAGACGAACACCTGCGCCCTGATACAACACTGGAAACATTAAGCGGTTTGTCCCCTGCTTTTCAAATGATTGGTGAATTTGGTTTTGATGCAGTTGCCTTACAAAAATATCCGACTATTGAGCGCGTACAACATGTCCATACACCTGGTAATTCATCAGGGATTGTAGATGGGGCGACTGTCGTGCTTATTGGCAATAAAGAAAAAGGTGAAGCACTGGGATTGAAGCCGCGTGCGCGCATCGTTTCTGTAGCAGCGACTTCCTCCGAGCCGACGATCATGCTACAAGGCCCTGCACCCGCAGCCCGTAAAGCCTTGCAAAAAGCAGGCATGACCGCAAAAGATATTGACCTCTGGGAAATGAATGAGGCTTTTGCTTCTCCGGTACTCAAATTTCAAAGAGAACTGGACATTCCAGACGATGTACTCAATGTGAATGGCGGTGCAATTTCGCTTGGACATCCACTTGGTGCAACTGGCGCAATGCTACTCGGTACGGTACTGGATGAACTGGAACGCCGCAACCTGAATACAGCACTCATCACGCTTTGCGTAGGGGGAGGCATGGGCGTAGCAACTATTATTGAACGGGTTTGATTTAAGACCTCACTACACTCAATAACATAATCAACTCAGTAACTCAATCAACTCAATCACCAGTGATAAAATATAAAAAAGCAACATCAAATATCGTCACACTGACCCTTGACATGGAAGGTCGGGATGTCAATATCATCAACCATGAGGTTGGAAAGGCATTTATTCCGGTGTTAATACATTTAAAAAAAGAAAAAGAAGCAGGAGAGCTGAGTGGCGTGATCATTACCTCCGCCAAGAAAAGCTTTCTAGCTGGTGGAGACTTGGACTACCTATATGAAACACAGGATGCAGCTGGGATTTTTAAATTTATTGAAAAACAAAAAGAAATATTTCGTGCTTTAGAAACATTGGCGGTGCCTGTTGTAGCTGGAATGAATGGCAGTGCTTTGGGAAGTGGATTTGAGTTGGCACTGGCTTGTAATCATCGTATTCTACTTAAAGGGTCTAAGACAGTGGTTGGTTTGCCGGAAGTCAATATGGGCTTATTGCCTGGTGTCGGTGGCGTGATTCGACTGATGTGGTTGCTCGGCATAGAAAAAGCCTTGAAAATACTGACAAAAGGGGAGCGGTATAAACCCGAAGATGCCCTTGCTGTAGGACTCGTGGATGAATTGGCGAATGATTATAACAGTATGATTGATAAGGCGCATGCCTGGATAAAAGCTAATCCAAATCCGGTGCGTCCCTGGGACCACAAGGGCTACAAAATTCCAGGCGGTACACCACATGATTCTAAAGTTGCACAAATGGTCGCTGCAGCTACAGCGATGATGACGCGCAAAACTCGTAATCTTTACCCTGCTCCACATGCTATTTTGAATACCTTGGTAGAAGGCTCGACGCTTGATTTTGATACTGCTTTGCGGGTGGAGAGTCGTTATTTTACGCAGTTATTATTGGGCAGGGAAGCCCGTAATATGACCAAGGCGTTTTGGTATGATTTAAATTCAATACGTGCAGGTAAAAGCCGTCCGAAAGGCATTGGTAAATTTCGTCCACGCAAAATTGGAGTTATTGGTGCGGGGATGATGGGGTCGGGGATTGCTTATGTGGCTTCGATGAGTGGACTGGAAGTGGTTTTGAAGGATGTCTCCAAATCAGTTGCCGAGCGGGGCAAGAGCTATTCCAAACAACAAATGAATAAGCAGGTTGGCAGAGGGCGAATGAGCGAAGAGAACAAGAAGATGGTCTTGGATCGTATCAAACCAACTGAAACGGCTGCCGATTTTGAGGGCTGTGATCTAGTGATCGAAGCGGTATTTGAAAGTCGAAGCTTGAAAGCTGCGGTAACAAAAGAAGCCGAGCAATATATTGATGAATACTCCATCTTTGCTAGTAATACTTCAACCTTACCGATTACAGGTTTGGCGAAAGCCTCCGTCCGTCCTGAAAACTTTGTGGGCTTGCATTTCTTTTCACCAGTTGATAAAATGAAGCTGGTCGAAATTATCATCGGCGAGCAGACTTCCGACGAAACGCTGGCACGTGCTTTTGATTTTGTGAAAATGATTCGCAAGTTTCCGATTGTGGTCAATGATGGTCGGGGGTTTTATACTTCACGGGTTTTTGGTACTTATATTCTGGAAGGTGCTGCACTTTTGGAAGAAGGGCATTTGCCGATCATGATTGAAAATGCCGGATTGAATGCGGGCATGCCCGTCGGGCCGCTGGCGGTATCCGATGAAGTGTCGATGTCTTTATCTCTAGATATTGAAACGCAGGCGGAACAGGATTTAGGAGCTGCTTATGTCGCTCGTCCCGGTTTGTCTGTTTTTGAAAAAATGGTCAAAGAACTCAAGCGTCCTGGAAAGGCAAAAGGTGTAGGGTATTATGAATATCCTGCCAATGCGAAAAAGCATTTATGGTCAGGTTTGACCGAGCATTTTCCGCCTTCTGATAACCAGTTGTCTATGGAAGAGATGATGGAGCGACTGATGTTTGTACAAGCATTGGAAACGGTGCGCTGCATGGAAGAAAAAGTGATAACAAGTGTTGCTGACGCTAATATTGGTAGCATTTTCGGCTGGGGTTTTGCTCCTTTCAAAGGAGGAACTTTACAGTATATCAATGATTATGGGCTGGCTGAGTTTGTGGCTAAAGCAAAGGAAATGGCAGCTCGTTTTGGCACTCGTTTTGAGCCGCCGAAGTTGTTGATGGATATGGCGGAGGCTGGGGAGAGTTTTGAGTGAATTGCCGAACATTAGAATTAATGTTTCTTTATTTGGAAACTTTTTGTATTTTTGAATCGTTATACTATGGAACCCAAATTTGAAGTAATTTTTTTAGAAGATGCGATTCATTTTCTGGATGAACTTGATGAAAAAGCTAGGGATAAAGTCATTTATAACATAGATAAAGCCAGATATACAACTGACCCGAAGTTATTTAAAAAACTAACAAAGTTAATTTGGGAATTTAGAACCTTGTATCAAAAAAAACAGTATCGTATTTTAGCATTTTGGGATAAAGATGACAATACAGATACACTGGTAGTTACTACTCATGGATTTGTTAAGAAGACAAGCAAAGTTTCTAAAAAAGAAATTGCGAAAGCCGAAGAAATAAGAAAAAGATATTTTGATGATAAAACATAATAGCATGGATAAGCTAACATTAGATGAAGTCAAAGATAAATACCTTGGGAAAAGAGGAGCATTGAAAAGAGACCAATATGAATTTGATTTAAGAATGGAATTGATTGGTGAAATGATAAAAACAGCACGAAAGGAAAGAAACCTGACGCAGGAAGAATTAGGGAAGTTGGTAGGCGTTCAAAAAGCACAAATTTCAAAACTAGAGAAGGGTTCAAATAATGTTACTGTAGCAACGATATTGAAAGTTTTTGATGCACTCAAGGCAAATATAAAATTTCGGGTCGAATTGTTTGATTCTAAACTGGCATCATAAGAGGCTTGATAATATTTAATATAGCGAATTTGGGTTTTGATCCTAATGCTGAAAACAAAGATACTCTTACTCAAATAACTGAACCGACTCAAGCATTGAAAGCTGTCTACACCAATCTTTACCTCAATACTCGAAACCGATTAAGCAAATTAGATGATTTTCTCACGGAAATTGACAGTTTCCTGACCAAGAAATAAGTAAGCATTCATAAAACGGCTTTGAAAAAGCCCAATAATTTTTTAAAAATAACTTTACATCAATTTAATATTTCACTTTTTTTGTCAGATATTAGCCTCCCGATTTTTTCCAAGCGGGAAAGTCGCTTTTACAACCAATCCATCACACTAAAAATCATAGTACACCCGATGACTGCAGCGGACATGCTCGACAAAGTACGCGAACTTAGCAATACTAAGCACGCTGAGATTTTCCGAAATACCAGTGGTAGCCCTGATGAGGCTTATGCAGTTGGGCTGACCAAGTTGAAAGGAATTGCGCGAGAAGCGAAACGAAACCATGAAAGAGCAGTAGAGCTTTGGAACAGCGGTATCCACGAAGGCAAATTGCTGGCGACACTTACCGAAGAATACAAAAAAGTACCTACCAAGCAATTAGACCAGCAAGTTAAAGAAATTTATACCTTTGATCTGGCAGATTATTTTGCGAATCATGTTGTGGCAAAAACCGATTTTCTATTAGAAAAAGCCAATGAATGGACACAAATGAGCCAGCCGGAGTTTGTACGTCGGGTAGGTTATGCCTGTGTTTGCAACCTTGCCAAAAATAGCAAAACCTTAGATAATAATTATTTTCAAAAACATCTGGTCATTATAGAATTGCAAATAGAAAGTGCGTCTAATTGGGTGAAAGAAGGACAAAATTATGCTTTAATGGCAATAGGAAGTCGCAATAAAGTCCTGAATAAAAAAGCCCTGAAAGTAACAGATAAACTTGGCGAAATTAAAGTCGATTATGGCGACACGTCCTGTAAAACGCCAAACGCAGGTGGCTTTTTGAGAAGTGAAAAGGTGCAAAAGAAACTTTAATCTAGTCCATAGTCGGCAGTCAATAGTCCATGACTGTTTTCTAGTATTAAAGTAATCCAATATCTATTTTTACACATTTCAGCTATGGACTGCCCTCCACCTCCCATTCCTTAGAAGTCCGATAAACTGTTCCCTTAAACAAAGCTACTTTATCTCCATTTTGATTGACCACAGTAATATGATACACCGCTATTTTATTGGATAAACTTTCCTCCACGGCTGTTGCTGTCAATACATCTCCAATATCCACACGGGCAATATGAGAAATGGACGTCTCTATGGACACGGCTTTTCTACCTTGTGAGTTGGATGCAAAAGCAAAGGCACTATCCGACAAAGCATAGGTAATACCGCCATGCGCAATCTTGAATCCATTGGTCATCTCCTCCCGTACCGTCATGCGAAGCACGCAATGACCAGCTTCCATTTCCAAAATCTCCGCACCTAGCCATTGGCTGTAAGCGTCTTCGGAGTACATGGCTGTTGCAATTTCCCAGGCTTTTGTCATTTGTTGGTGTATTTGGTTATTGGTAACTGTATTAGTGTTGTCTTCGACTCCGCTCAGACAACTGTGATTTTAGTTGGTTGAGCGGAGTCGAAACCAACATCAAGAGTTCATGGAACTATAATTTTCAGTTGGTTGAGCGGAGTCGAAACCAACTGTCTTGAGCATTGAATTTTACAAATGCCCGATTACCCAAACACCCAAATAAACTAATAAAAAGAAACCCCGTCTCTCGCCATTCGCCGCAAGAGCGGACTACAACGATAGCGGTCTTCCAGATATTCGTGATACAAAGCGTCCATTCGGGCAACACATTCAGCAATGCCGATTTCATCAGCCCATTGGAGCAAACCTTTTGGGTAATTGACACCTCGTGTCATGGCGAGGTCGATGTCGTCGCGGGAAGCGATGTTCAGGAAACTAGCATCGGCAGCTTCATTGATGAGCATGGCGACAATACGCTGCACAATTTGATTGCCCAATGCTTCATCTTTTACAGGTTCGGGGCGAATGGCGTTTTCGTGATATTCGTAATATCCTTTGCCTGTTTTTCTACCTAGATAACCGGCTTCGGATAATCGTTTTTGCGTAAAAGCAGGCTTATAGCGGGGATCGTACCAAAAGGCTTTAAACACCGTTTCGGTAACGGTATAATTCACATCATTTCCAATATAATCCATCAATTCAAAAGGCCCCATGCGGAAGCCTGCGAGTGTTTTCATTGCCCAGTCTATTGTAGGCACGTCAGCAATGCCTTCTTCTAGTATCCGAAGGGCTTCTCCGTAGAATGGACGAGCGACCCGATTGACAATAAAACCGGGTGTATCTTTTGCCAGTACAGTTGTTTTTCCCCAATCGTCGATCAGTTGGCGGGCAGTCGCGACAACTTGTTCATCACTTTGAATAGCTGGAATAATTTCTACCAGTTTCATCAGTGGGGCAGGATTGAAAAAATGAATTCCGACCACTCGCTCTGGTCGTTCACAGGCAGATGCTATGGATGCAATAGAGAGAGAAGAGGTATTAGAAGCAAGTATGGCATCACTTGAGACAATCTCTTCTAATGACTTGAATACCTGTTTTTTAATATCCAGATTTTCGACAATCGCTTCAATAACAAGCCCACAGTCTGCCATGTCCTTATTGTCTGTTGTATAACTGATACGTGCCTGAATTCCTGTGGCTGTTGCCTCATCCACTCGTCCTTTTTCTATCAGGCGATTCATGATTTTAGCCAACTTACTACGAGAGGTATCCAGTGCAGTTTCTCGCGTGTCCGAAATGATGACTTCATGCCCTGCGGTGGAGGCAACTTGAGCGATTCCGCTGCCCATCGCACCACTTCCTATTATGCCTATTTTCATTGTATTGAGTTGATTGAGTTGATTGAGTTGATTGAGTTGATTGAGTTGATTGAGTTGATTGAGTTATTTTGCTACGCAAAATAACTTCTACTTAATAACATAATTACTTAATCAACTCAATTACTTAATTACCAAATCAACTACTCCCCCTTAAAACTAGGTTTTCGTTTCTCTAAAAATGCCTGTACGCCTTCGTTATAATCATGGGTTTGTGAGGCTTCCTGCTGTATGGTTTCTTCCATATCCAATTGTGAGTTGAGGTCATTGGTCAGAGAAGCATTCAGGAGGCGTTTTGTGAGTCCGAGTCCTTTGGTCGGCATAGCTGCTAATTTGGACGCAATTTTCCAGGCAGTGGCTTCAAATTCTTCATTTGGAACAGCTTTATAAATCATGCCCATTGCTTCGGCCTCGGCTGCACTCACTTTGTCGCCGAGCATCATCAAGGCACTGGCTTTTTGCAGGCCAATGAGTCGGGGCAGTACAAAAGTTCCACCACTATCGGGTATCAAACCAATTTTGCTAAAAGCCTGAATAAAAGAAGCAGAAGCTGTAGCGATAACGATGTCGCAGGCAAAAGCTAGATTGGCTCCTGCGCCTGCTGCTACGCCATTTACAGCACAAATGACGGGCTTCTCAATCGTCCTTATTTTTCGGATGATTGGATTATAATGCTCGCGCACAATATCGCCAACTGAAATACCGCCTGGAGGATTCATGATTTCCTGCAAGTCCTGACCCGCGCAAAAAGCCTTGCCTGCGCCAGTGAGATAGACCGCACGAATGGAAGCATCAGCAGCACATTTATCCAGTTTTTGCTGAAATTCCAATGCCATTTCACGGGTAAAACTATTGAATACTTTTGGACGGTTGAGCGTTATTTTGGCAATGCCGTTTTCTATTTCAAACTGTAGTGGACTCATATTGTATTGCTTTAAGTGCTTTGAGGTCGATGGTCCATGGTCGATAGAAATACAATAAATGGAACTTATTTTGCTTCGCAAAATGCGTAAGAAAGCTGAATGGAATTGTTATTTTCTTAAAACAGCTATGGACTATCGACTATGGACAACTTATTTGCTCAAAGTTAACAAAAAAATGGTCAACTTCCCGAAGGAAATTAACCATTCTCGCGTGTTTGATAACGATGTATTAGTTTATGCGCTTACCACCTTGAAAGTGAACGACTTTAGCGTCGGGGAAGCGTGGAAGTATTGTACGTTGCAAGAAAGCGTCAGCTTGCATACCATTGCGGAAGTCACCGATGAGGTATAAATATTCGCCTACCATCGTTTCTTGAACAGTAACAAAAGCAAATTCATTGAAAATATCATGGTCTTTGTCCAAGGGTGAAGGAGCACCAATCAACTGGATTTTATAGCCTGTATAATTAGCAGGTAATTTGACTGCACCTTTTCCTGTTGCTACAACTTCTTCAACGGAAGTATTGGCTGGTTCTGTTGATGCAATATTGGTGTCGGTATTAGGATAAGTGACATTAGCAGGGACAGCATCTGCATCTGTGACCGGGCGAGGTGGTTCTGGAATTTCTACAACAGTTTCTTCCAGATCCTCAATAATCTGAATTTCTTCACGAGACTTGACTGGAAGGGTAGGTCGGGCTTCCACAACTTCTTCTACTTTCTCTATCACCTTTTCTTTGGCAGCTGTGCCTTTTCCTAAACCTGGTCTGTCCATCTGTGGGACTTTGACAACTGGTGCTTCTACGACCGGTGCTTCTACTTTAGGAGCATCGACAACAGGTCTTTCGATTGCTGGTCTATTTACTTTTGGCGCTTCTACCTTAGGTGTTGTCACCACTGGTTTTTCTATAACTGGTGCCTCTACCTTTGGCGTTGTCACCACTGGTTTTTCTATAACCGGCGCTTCTACCTTAGGTGTTGTTACTACGGGTTTCTCTATAACCGGTGCTTCTACCTTAGGTGTTTTGATCACTGGTTTTTCAGTACTCATTTCAGCTACTTCGGGAGCTGGTGCGTCTTTAGGAACTTCCACGATTTCATTGTCGGGGTTCATCAGTTCCTGCCAGGCGTCAGCATCTGCTGTAGCGGCGTCTATTTCTGGTTTAGAGGTATTCGTTGGTTTTGAATCGTTTGTTGGTGGTACACCATCTACAGGAATCTGAACCACTGAATTTTCCAGTTCTTTCAGAATATCCTCCATATTTTGCTCCATCAAGGAGCTGGCAAGTGTTGACTGCGCTTCATCGGCCAACTGTAACACTTGGATTACTTTAAATTCAGTACGGCGATTGATGGCATGCTGCTCGTCAGAACACTGTTCTGCTTTTGGCTTGGCTTTGTTACAATCACATTCTTTGTTCTTCAGAAACATTTCGCCGTAGCCTTTATAGCGTAAGCGGGAAATATCGATTTCTCCTTCATTCACCAGATATTCTACAGCAGATTTTGCTCTTTTTTCTGAAAGAATTTGATTGGCAGCCTGCAAGTCGCGGCAATCGGTATGTGAACCCAATTCTACAACTAATTGCGGATTGTCTCTAAGGATACTAGCGAGTTTGTCCAACTCCATTGCGGAAGCAGACGTAATATCCCATTTACCATAATTATAATAAATGTTATTGATTTCAATAGACTCTCCTACAACTACACGGCGGAGGTCGATATTGGCAACTAGTGTTCCCGCAGTATTTTCAGCCGTCAGGTTGTCAGAAACACCTGGACGAACATTACCGACACCTTCAAAACAAAGGATACAGCCATGAACATCTACATTCGCCTGAATTCGTTTGGTATAAAAACCTTCTTTGCGAATCAGAATGATGTACTGATTGCCCTTTTCAAACGTATGCGAAAAAGTATGGCTTTTATGCTTGCGCAAAGTCAATTCCGGTTTTTTCTTGGTATTGTTATAGATCTCAATGGTAGCACCAGTCAGTCCATCAGAGGGAATTGAAATGGTGCCGTCGTTGCCTTCTTTCTTCTCAGCCAAAGCTGCTTCGAAAATATAACCAGGCGAGCGTTCCATGGAGACTTTAGTGTAAACTGTTTTACCAGCTACAGCATCTTTCAGTGAAGCCATCAGTTCTTTTCCTTTAAAACCCGACTTGGTGGCACGCAGTAAATATTCGTTACCAATAGGTAGTTCTACTTCAAACTTCCCTTCGCCGTTTGATACGACTTGTCCAAGCTCTTTGTTGCCCTGGAATATGGTAACAATTACTTCATTCAAATATCCTTCGTTATTTGCTGCAAAAGCATAACCTTCCAATGTAGCCATTGGCGACTGTGCCTGTAAGCCAGTCATCATTAGTGTGAAAACAAATAATAACAGGTAGTTTTTCATAATAATTTTTAACAATTGATGATTAATATTTAATGATGAATGATGAATGATGAATGATGAATGATGAATTTTTTTCTTCGTCATTTATTTAATCAATCACTCCGTTTTTTCCTTTTTGAGTAGCAGTTTCAGTTTCAGTAGCAGTGACAATTTCAGTTTCAGTAACAGTTATTTCATAAATCCAATCACCCAATCAACCCAATACACCAGTTACCAATACCCAAACTCACTCCTTAGAAATACCCTTAACAGACAATAGATTAATAGCATTATTGGTAATCCCACTCACGTCAGCCCTTGCAAAACGAGCGGTCTCATCGTAATACAGAAAAATAACTGGGGACTCTTCTATGACGATTCGATCCATCTTTTGGTACAAATCGTAGCGTTTGGTGTCGTCATTTTCATTCAGCGCAGCCTCATATAACCTATCAAATTCAACGTTTTTGAAGCGGGTATAGTTGGGTGGAGCAGGGTTTTTACTATAAAAAAGGGTCAGAAAATTTTCTGCATCTGGATAATCGGCGATCCAGGAAGCCCGGAAAAAATCAGCTTGTCCTTTCGACATCAATTCGCGTAGCGTAGCCGATTGCATCAGTTCTATTTTGGTTTTTACGCCAAGGTCTTCCCATTGACGGGCGATATAGGTACAAAGATCTAAGTAATCGCTGTTGGTGCGTAGCTCGATTTCTGGTAGCCCTTTGCCATTGGGGAAACCTGCTTCTGCCAATAATTTGGCTGCTTTTGCAGCATCGTAAGTATAGCCTTTTACTGTATTCGGATTAAAAGAAGGCAGACCACGTGGCACAAAACCAGCATTTGCCGGATAACCAACACCATTGCGCAAAGTCTGTATCATTTTTGCCCGGTCAAATCCGTAATTCAGAGCCTGGCGAACTTTCTTGTGGCGTAGCGGACTGTCTTTTCGCTTGCCGCTAAAATCCATGTTAAAACCCAGATATTCTGAATTGAGAAAAGGAGATTTCTGGAAGCTCAATTTGCCCTGATGTTCAGCTTTTAATTCGCCAGCTTCGGTGAGCAATTCATCAGCAAAAGACGATTCCAGACCAGAAATGAAGTCCAGTTTGCCTTTCATCAATTCCAGATAAGCGGTATTGCGATCCTCCATAAAATTGACCCGCACAGCATCTAATTTGGGTAAACCTGCTTCAAAATACTGTTCGTTTTTGGACAATAATAAAGCCTGATTTTCCAGCCATTTGACCAGCTTAAATGGGCCAGTGCCGACTGGTTTACTTCGGAAATCTTTACCATATTTGGCAATGGCTTCTTTGGGTACAACGCAGCAATATTGCATAGACAAGACACCCAGCATCGGACGAAAAGGCTTTTTCAACCTGACCACAAAAGTCTGGTCATCGACAGCTTCAAAAGGCTTAGTCGCTGCTACCCGATCTTTGAAAATCCAGGCACCTGGAGAGTTTACGGTTTTATCTATAATACGATTGAAACTATATTCAAAATCAGCCGCTACGACCTTTCTGCCTTTTGCATCAGCAAAACACTCATTATCATGAAAAAAGACATCATCGCGGAGCGTGAAGGTATAAGTGAGTCCATCTTCTGAAATCGTCCAGTCTTTTGCAATAGCTGCTTTGACACGGAGTTGTTCATCCAATTGTACCAATCCATTATACAAGTGATCCACTGCCCAGATATTGGTCTGGCTTCGCGCAAAAGCAGGATCGAGTGACGTGACTGCATTGGGTTGGTTATAAATAAAAATCTGTTTGTCGCCGGACTGGGTATTTCCCTTAGAAGAGTTGTCCCCGCCACAAGCCGAAAAAATCAGCAATAAACAAGGAATCATACACCGAAATATATTCATTTTGATTGTTTGGTTTGAAACAGCGTAAAGGTACAAAAAATGGTGGAATGTTTGGTCGTCAGGCTTTTCCGTTTTCGAGGGCATATAATTCAAGATTTTAACGAGTTTTTATATTTTAAAAATATTATATATATTTGTGAGGCAACAATAATGTAAAATAATCATTATGAAAATATCATTTACAAAACTACACCTACTTTCTATTGGCTTCTTGTTTTCCTTTGTTGAACTTATAGCGCAGCCCTGCGCATTGCCATCTGGAAATTTATTTTTGAGGACGCAAACAGAGGTGAATGATTTTCTTGTCAACTATGGGGCGTGTACAAGTATTCCCGCAGGCAGTGCTATTATTATAGAGGATGATAATAATGGTATAGATGATATTAATAATTTAGCTGCACTGAGTGCATTGACTGTGCTGGATGGCAATCTGACGATACGAACGAATGCATTATTGAATCTGGATGACCTGATGAATCTGACTACTGTTAATGCAAATCTCATTATACAAAATAATTCTGCATTGGTGAATATTGATGCGTTGAGCAATCTAACTTCAGTGGGTGGGAATTTATATGTAGGCAATAATGCGATGTTGGCAGACTTGAATGGACTGAGCAATATCATGACAGTGGGGAATATTTTTAGAATTTATGATAATCCATTGATTACTGATTTGAATGACCTGAGCAATCTGACATCGTTAGGTGCTTATCTGGAAATTGTCAATAATGCTACGCTGACAGATATTGCTGGACTTAGTAACCTGAACTTTATTGGTACGCATTTATATGTATTGGCTAATCCTCTGACCAATCTGACCGGCTTAGAAGGATTGACTTCGATTAATGGCATTTTACAAATAGGTTTAAACCCAAATTTAATAAATATAGACGCCCTAAACAATATCACTTCAGTCGGGAGCAATATCTGGATATACGATAATGCTAGCCTGGAAAACCTGAATGGCTTGGGCAATATAACTACTGTTGGTGGCTTTTTCAGGCTGACAAATAACAGTAACCTTAATGCCTGTTGCGCGACTTGTCCTTTATTGAGTAATGCAGGTGTTACAGGATTTGTAGACATTCAAAACAATTTATCTGGCTGCAATAGCGAGACGGAAATCACTGCTTGTATGCCTTGCGGCATTGCACCTGTTCCTACCTTGGGGCAGTGGGGACTTATTCTCCTTGCTTTATTTCTGCTGAATCTTGGGCTTATTTCTATTCTGCAAAGCCGCTATCATCTGGCTGGTATTTCGGGGACTTATTTTCAGAATTTACCCTTCGTAGTAGCTACGGTGCTGGCAGATAGAAAAGCCTTTTTGCAGCAGTATCTCGCAGCAGGTTTATTTATAATCATTTTGTTTGCGATAAGCATGTTGTTTTTCAATTACGAACTGATGCCTTTTGATGTGTTGGGGAGTATTTTCGCAACTGGTTTGTTAGCTTTTCTAATGCGGGTGCTAGAATTGAGGAAATAGAGAATTTTTTCTGACTATTACCAAGCATTGAAATAAAAAATGTATGTTTACGGAGCAATAACCATAATTCTTATGACTACTATTAAACGTGAAAACAAGTACTGATGTCAGGTAAAAAGAGAAAGAAAGGAAGTGAAGTAGCCCCTAAGCCATTGTCTTTTCAGGAAAGAATATTAAAGTATTGGCGCAATCCTGTATTGCGCTTTTTGAGCGTCGTCATTTTATTCATTATTTTGTTTTATGTTTTTTATACCACCATATATGAAAGTCATATAGAACCGATAGTGACCCACTGGAATGCAGTGGTAAGCAGTGCTATACTCAACCTGTTGGGCTATAATACAGCGGTACATGATGCAAATGTCTCTGGCACATATTCTATCAATATCAAGCGGGGCTGCGATGCTATAGAACCCATCGCGCTATTATGCGCCATTATTCTGGCTTTTCCGACCAGCCTAAAACACAAGCTGAAGGGATTATTGGTTGGAGTCATTGCCTTATTGATGTTGAATGTTGTGCGCATTGTGTGTCTGTATCTGACGGGCATCTATTTTCCCAGTATTTTTGACCTGATGCACTTACAGGTGTGGCAGGTATTATTTATCCTTGCTGTGCTGGTCTATTGCGCGGTTTGGCTGCGTTGGAATCTAAGAAAATCTACTCATGCTGTCGAATAAAACCATCTTACTTTTTGTTGTAAAATGCCTGGCTATTTACCTCTTATTGGTAGTGGTGGCTACACCTGCACTGAAGCTCGAAAGTGCCTGCTCCACTATCGTCTGTGCCACAGGAAATCTATTATACCCCAATACCAAATGGACACCAGGTGTCAACGAAAAAACCGGAGGAAGTTTGGTTAAGCTGAATTTGAAAACCACCATGAATGGAAAACAAGTCAGCAGGACGGGGACTTTAGACAAAATGAAAAACTGGGTACTGATGCCCTTTCTTTTATTGGTGGCTTTATTATTGGCTTTGCCTTTTGGCTGGAAAAGGCTCTTAAAAACTTTTCTGTTGGGCGTATTGGGCATGTGGATATACCTTGCCATCTTTCTGAAATGGTCGATCTCGTATGGACACGCACTCGCAGCAGGAGTTGCCCCCGAAGATACCTTATTTGGAGAAGTATTCAACTCCAATGTCGGACACCTCACCATCATTCCGGTTTTAATTTGGGCAATTGTTGCCTTCCGACAGGCAGACTGGAAGGAGCTGATTGCTGGGGGCTGGATGAAGCGATAAGCGGAATTTTAGGTAGTGTTCGACTAAAGTATGATTGAGTAAACTCCGTTGTCGTCAGACGAATTCCGTTAGAAATACGGCATATCTAAAGGGATAAATCACCAATTTTCATAAAATCCTTCGTCTGCCGACTATTCCATACTTTAACCGAACATCCTTGAATTTCCCCCACCACCTTTCTATTTTTCTGTTGAGTTCTTTCCTGATTTATTACAAAAAGAGTGACAGTCATTTTTACGTTTTTATGACACTGCCATATCATACATTGCAATCATAACTAATTGATTTAGTCACATGTACTAAGTCATAGATTTTTAAGCTAGGAGAGTTTGTATGTGAACTTAGTGATATATGTCGTTTCCCTTTGAAGTGATTTAGATATGTAATTATTTTAAAATATTTGGTCTGTGTTGTAAATTTGGCGTATATAAGATGTTATATATCAGCTATAATTACTACAGTAAATAACCAAATATGAAAAATTGTACAAAAACAAAAACTAGGGTAATTTTTATGGCACTTGCCATATTTGCCTTCTGGGGGATGCCACAGCAGGTACAGGCTTGTGATGGTACGGCGGTCATTACGTTTCCTGCCAGCGAAGATTTAGGAGGAGGGGAGTACTCCATAGATATAGAGGTGTGTATCGGAAGTGGAGGTTCAGAACTTGGATGGACAACCGAATTCGATGGATTAAATGTCATTTCTTACGCTCCGGCTACTCAAACCAGTACTTTGGGTAATGTTGCAACAGGTAGTTTTACTGGCAATATGCTCAATTATGCCTACCCCGGTGGAGATCCCAACTTATTTGGGGCACAAAATACAAATACCTGTTTTCCATATACCGTCGTACTTGATGGAGATCCTGCGGGAGCAGAGGCTACCTTTGTAGGAATCAATTGTGGAACCTGCGCTGGTTCTTGTGCCACCTCAGCAGCAAATACCAGAACATTTGTAATGAATCCACCTCCTCCACCTCCTGCCTGTGGAGGAACTTTCTTTGATGCAGGTGGTGCAGGCAATTATTTTGATGGCGAAAATAACACAACAGTCATCTGTCCGGATATATCTGGCGAGCCAGTAAGCATCACGTTTACTTCATTTTCTACAGAGACCTGTTGTGATTTCCTTAATGTATTTGATGGAATGGACAATACAGCTCCTTCGCTGGGTAATTTTTCAGGAACTGCTATCCCTGGTCCTTTTACCTCAACGGATGCTTCTGGCTGTCTGACTTTTGTATTTACATCTGACGGCGGTGTTACAAGTTCTGGCTGGGAAGCATCTGTTATGTGTACTTCTGCTGTGCCTACATTGGGGCAGTGGGGGCTTATCCTGCTTGCTTTATTATTACTGAATCTTGGTCTGATCTCTATTCTGCAAAGCAGATACCAACTGGCTGGTATGCCTGGTGCTTATTTCCAGAATTTGCCTGTAGTGGTCAGTATGGTCATGGAAGACAAAAAAGGCATGGGGCAGCAGTTTGTGCGGGCATTATTGTTTATTGTGGCTTTGTTCGCTATCGCAATGTTGTTTTTCGGTTATACACTAATGCAATTTGATATAATGGGAACTATACTTTCTGCGGGCTTATTGGCTTTTTTGATGCAAATCATAGGTTTAGAGCCTAATGAATGAGATAATTATTAAAACCTATTGAAAAAAAAGGGTATATTTCAAGTGTAATTACTGAAGATGTACCCTTTTTTAATTGAAATTCTGGCTATGAATAATTCATTCTTACGGCTTCATTTTATGAGCAAACATGTATTGTTGTTATTACTGTGCAGTTTATCAGTTGTTCACAGTTTTGCCTGCGATTCCTCAGCAACAATGGACTTTCCATCTTATCAACAACTGGATAATGGAAATTATGAAATAGAAATAGAAGTCTGTATTGGAATAATAGGCTCTGAAAATGGTTGGGAAACTAGTTTTACCGGCGTGAATGTCGTATCGTTTTCACCAGCCAGTCAGGTCAGCCCTTCTGGTAATGTAGCCACAGGAAGTTTCTCAGGAAGCACACTGAATTACACTTATCCAGGGACAGGCAACCCCGACCTTTTTGTCGGACAAAACGAAACGCCTTGTTTTAGCTATTTTGTAGAAATAGATGGAGATTTTTCGTTCAGTACAGTCACTATAGGTGGCGTGAATTGTAACTCGGTCAATTGCCCCGGCTCCTGTTCTATTTTTGGAGATACGCTTAGTACCTTTGCAAAACCGCCCCGTATTCCGCCCGATTGCGGAGGAAACTTCTATGATTATGGGGGCGATATCGGAGGCTACTCAAACAATACTTACACCAAAACCACCATTTGCCACGACAATCCAGGAGAACCTGTCACGGTGACCTTTAGCTCTTTTGAGACAGAAGCATCTAGTGATTCGCTTAAAGTATATAATGGGATGTCAGTTTTATCGCCTATACTAGCGGGCTATGCGGGGACTGTGTTGCCAGCACCCATAACGTCCACCGATGCTTCGGGCTGCCTGACCTTTGAATTTACCTCTGATGGCTCGCTCAGTTTTGCCGGCTGGGAAGCTTTGCTGACTTGTATTTGTTCGGAAACTCCCTTGATAAACGCAAAAGGAAACATCGCGACAAATATTTATGCAGCAGCGGATAGTTTATACTCGAATGGACGAGTGACCGCTGGAAATAATGTTCAGTTCAAAGCTGTACAAAGCATTCGACTGGATACTTTATTTTCAATAGAACCCAATGCAGATTTTTCTGCCGAAATAGAAGACTGTAGATTTTAAAAATAGAGCATGTCGAATAAGAAAAAAAAGAAAAATACCAAAGTTGCCAAGAAAGAGCAGCTAAGTCTGAGCCAGCGTGCGAATAGAATTTTAGAAGACCCCATGCTGCGTTTCTGCATTGGTTTTGTCTTGATTATCGGCTTGTTTTATTTGTTTTATACCACCTTATATAAAAGCTGGTTTCAAGACGCCATTTCTAATGTCAATGCAGTCGTCGGGAGTGTGATACTCAATCTGTTGGGCTACGGAACGACAGCGCAGGAAGCCAACATCACAGGCTCTTTTGCCATGAATATCAAGCGGGGCTGCGATGCCATCGAACCTATGGCTTTACTAATTGCTTTGATTTTACCTTTTCCTGCACCACTCAAACGGCGTTTGCAGGGCTTGCTGATCGGCTTGCTGGCTTTGGCAGGATTGAATGTCATACGGATTGTCAGTCTTTACATGACTGGTATTGCTGCGCCCAATTTATTTGAAATTATGCACATACAAGTCTGGCAGGTCTTGTTTATCCTGGGGGCATTATTATACAGTGCCTTTTGGATACGTTGGGTCTTACTGAAACAACAGGGAAAAGTAGCCGCATAACGAAGTAAGTTTAATCCTATAACTATCGGATAAGATTAAGTTGAAGTTTAAAATAAGCGTCACCAAAGGTGACACCTTAACGCTTTAATTTAAACTTAATGTGTAACTGTAACAGTTTAGTCGATGGTCGATAGCTGTAATTCAACAATATTCCTGCTTTATAAGCTTTGCACGCATTTTGCAAAGCAAAATGAAATGCTGAAACGACCTGAATACTAAAAAACAGCCATCGACCGTGGACTATTGACCATCGACCTAAACTGTTACCTTAAACTTAATCTTCACAATGTTAACAAAGAAAACCATACTACTCTTTTTTGCCAAATGTCTGATTCTTTATCTCTTGCTGGCATTTGTAGCGATTCCTGCATTGAAGTTGGAAAGAGGAGCGTCTGCAGTGATAGCTGCGACTGGAAATGCTTTATTTAGTAATACCAAATGGAAAACAGTAACAGAAGGCTCAAAACACACAACCGTCGCTAATATTATGACGACCTTAAAAGGCAAAAGAATATCCTTCGACAGCGAAATGAAAACTGTAGAAGAAGCCTGGCTGTTTTCCTTTCTTTTTATGGTTTCATTGATTTTAGCCCTGCCTTTTCACTGGAAACGAGTATTGGTCTCCTTGTTATTGGGTATACTGGGCATGTGGATATATTTGGCTTTTTTTATAAAATGGTCGATTAAATATGCCTGCGATGTAGTTGCCGGACAATCTGGTGACAACCTGATGAGTGGTGTCTTAGCAGAAAATATTGGCTATCTGACGATTGTCCCAGTCTTCATCTGGGTACTCGTCGCTTTCCGTCGCTCAGACTGGCGACAACTGGCTGCAAAGATGAAATAGTATCTCAGGCTTCCAGCCTGACCAAGTCAATAAAAAAACAAAAAAGGAAATTCCAAATTCCAAAGTACATCAGGCTTCCAGCCTGAACAGGCTAATAGAAAAATCAAAAAGGGAAATCCCAAAACTATTATAACAAGCGGGCAAGCCTTCCCTTCAGGGAATAAAAAGGGCGAGGGCAAGCAAAAAACTGCTACCGCTACTGCCCCACCAATTCAATCCGAGTCTCAAAACCCTCCAACTCAACTTTACGAACCCTCCGTTTTTCCTTAGTCAAATTACAAAGCGCGACATAATCATTTTCTTCCTGTTGGAAATAAATTTCATACACATCATCTCGCCCTTCTACACGCTGTATCTGGCTATCCTTCCATTTAAAGACAGCATTATACCGTTCCCATTGTTCATCTGTATAATCGCCAACATAATCGGAAGTAAACAAAACACTACCCAACAAAGTATTGATTAGTAACAAAGTATCTTGTTGTCGGATATTTAGTTTTTGCTTGGCTGCTCTCAATATAAAAACATCTGGATCATTGAGGAAAGCCCTGCCATCCAATTGCCAGCGACTAAGGGTATTTCGTAAAGACAAGATCGTAGAAACCCGTTCTCGCCCACGCAGCCATTTCAGCAATTTATGTTCCCAACTCGTATGCACATCCGCTCCAATGCGACAATAATCCACCAAACCATAAGCAGAACCCAAAGGCACACCGCAACCCAGAATTAGCTTATTGCCCACAAGATTGCGCAGGAAACGCAGGGCTTCGTGCATCACCTGTCCACGTGTTTTGTTTTTGGGCGGCGCAAGAGCTACAGCATACAGAAAATCAAGTTTTACTAAGTCATAATTCCATTTATCCAATACCGTAAAAAATACACTCGTCAGGTATTTCTGAACCTCTTGATGATAAAAATCCAGTACATAAAACCAGCCACTCCAAAGCGGATTATAACCCGCCCGAACAGCTTGTCCAGCTTCATCTTTCAAAATCCAGTCGGGATGATCGCGGAATATTTTTGATTGCTTTTCGCAAATAAAAGGAGCCAACCAAAGCCCGGCTTTATAGTTTTTGTCGTGGATTTGTTTTGCAATACCTGCCATTCCATTCGGAAAAGTCGGCTTAGTCGTCAGCCAGTCCCCAATGTGCGTTTGATAGCCATCATCAATCTGAAATAAGTCGATAGGCGTTTGCTTTTCTGCAAAAGCATTCAAATTTTCCAGTATAATGGACTCCGATATTTTGGTATAATAATGATACCAACTCGTCCAGCCGACAATCGACGGGACTTTTGGTTTGTCGATCTCCATCATCCCAAAATAATCACTGAATTGCTGTGCCTCTTCACCTTCGCCCATGAAAATATCCAAAGCAGGGTAGGAGTGCGACAGTTCCAGCCCGGCACAGTCCTTCTCTATGCACAACTGATGCCCCGATACATCATGCCGAAACAAAGTATACCCCGTAAATTCACTCAGCGAACCCAATAAAACGACCTGCCCACCCCGACGAATATAAGTATAAGACCAGCCATGCAAATGTCCTTCCCGATTGGGATAATTATAAAAATCATAATCACCAAATCGCCCAATCCGACTTTTTGCAAAAGAGCGAACCGGCGCAATTTTTTCCTGCGTTCCAAATTCCCGGCTTTCTGTCCAGGATTGAAAACCATTGCAAAAAATCCGCTCTTTCGCCCCATAAGGATGGTATAATTCAATGGCAAGATGCTGTATCTTCACCGTAGTCTTAGGATGAATATCCAATTTGATGCGCTGCTGGTGTTCATTGATTTTTTCAATGGAAAAATCCACATATAATTCTTCGGCGAAAGCCTTTTTACCAGCAGGAATCTCCAAGGTTTTATCGTTGTAGCGGAGTACGGCGCGTTCTATTTTTAGCATGTTGTTTAGTGATTGGTGGATGATTTTTTGTGTTTTGGAGTATAATGAGTACAAATTTAGTTATTTCTTTTATGAACGATTCCATGTTAACCATTGCATATTGTTTTGTGATTGAGGCGTGATGTTGATTTAATGTGAAAAAATCACTATATTGCAGCAATAAAATTAATTAATTATGTTAATAAGGTTTTCAGTTGAGAATTTTTCGTCTTTTAAGGAGAGGCAAACTTTTTCATTAATACCAGGAAAAACAAGGTTGAAAAAGGAGCACAAGACAAACCCAGTCAATAATATCTCTTTACTAAAGACTTCTGTGATATTTGGTGCCAATGCTTCTGGGAAATCTAATTTGGTTAAGGCCATTGTCTTTGGAAAAAAACTTGTCCTAAAAGGAATTAAAGCGGATGGTAAAATTATTTATGAGAAATTTAAATTGGATAAAAACTGTTTGGAAGGTGATTCCAGAATTGAATATGAGCTTCAGGCAAATGGTAAAAATTTTGCTTATGGATTTGTTTTTAATAAAAATAATATTCGGGAAGAGTGGTTGTACGAGATAAGTAGGAAAAACGATAAGAAAATTTTTGAGCGCAACTCAAGCGATTTTGATTTGTCTTTTTTTGATAAAAATAATAGCAAAGAGGAACAAAAATTTTTAGAATTTATAGCGAAAAGTACACCAGATAATCAATTGTTTTTACACGAAATCAGAACGAGAAAAGTTAAAGAGAATGTTTCCGATATTACTGAATTACTAGATGTTTTAGATTGGTTTTTAAACACCTTAAAGGTTATTCGCCCTGATGATAAATATAAAATGGGACTAAGATTTGAACTAAAAGAGGACAAAAAATTACTTCAATCTTTTGAAGAGTTTTTAAAGTATTTTGATACAGGAATTGACGGTGTGTGTTTACAGCAAGTTAGTATTGAGGAAATGGATATCCCAAAGCGAATTACAGAAAAAATATTAGATGATTTGGGGAGTAGCAACTTAGAAAAATCATTTGCTTCGATGTCAATAAACGATGTTCTGTATTTTATTTCTGTAAAAAATAACAAACCTATTTTTCATAAATTTATGACCAGACATAAAACTTCAAATAATAGTGAAGAATTATTTGATACTAGTGAAGAATCTGACGGTACGAACAGGATTATTGATTTTATTCCATTATTTATGGATTTACTTCAAGGAAATAATGTATTTATAATTGATGAGATGGAGAGAAGTTTACACCCTAACTTAATATATGATTTGCTTGATTTGTTTCTTAAAAAGAGTGAAAAAGTGAATAGTCAGCTCATTCTTACAAGCCATGAGTCTTCCTTATTAACCCAAAAACTCCTTAGAAAGGATGAAGTTTGGTTTACGGTAAAAACAAAATATGGTTCTACAAAAGTCTATTCCTTAGAGGAATATAATGTGAGATTTGATAAAGCAATTAGACGAGATTATTTACTGGGACGGTTTAAAGCAATTCCGAAAATCGGAAGTAGAAGCAAATTGACTGTTTTACCAAATCAATGATTGAGTATGCCTAGAGAAAGACAGGAAATATTTAGGATAAGCGACACAGAAGAAAAAGAAAGAATAATTGTGCTGGCTTTTGAAGGAAATATAGCTGAGGAAGAATATTTTGAGGAGCTTCAAACTATTGATGACTTTAATGATAGTTTGATTTATCTTCATTTGTTAAAACGTAGACGAAATGATACAAATAGCGCACCTAACCATGTTTATCGAAAATTAAAGAAAGAAGCAAAAGAAGAGTTTAATTTCAGTAATAAGGATGAATTGTGGATGATAATTGACAAGGATAGATGGAGGAATATTGATGCGATAATTCATCTTTGTAAGGCTGAAAAGAATATGTATGTAGCTGTGAGCAATCCTTGCTTTGAGTTTTGGCTACTACTACACGCCTGTAATTTTTCTTCAATTACAGACATAGAAAAAGAAGATATTTTTGAAAACAGAAAAATATCAAATAAAAAAAGATATGTCGACAAGATTCTTGGAGAGAAATTATCAGATGGCTATAATAAGTCTAATCCCAGAACAAATAGACTAATTAATAATGTTAGACAAGCTGTAATTGAAGCAAAAGGTTTATATGTAGAAGGAGAAGAATATCCGAATACTTTAGGCACGCATGTTTTTAAAGTTGTTGAAAAAATTCTTAAGGAAGAATAGTGATAATATGTGTGACTTAGTAAAACGGAAACAACAAGCAAGCCCCAAAAATCGTTTATATTAGCATACAGAACCGTATCGGCGACTTCAGTCACCGTTGAAATATATATCTATGCAAATCAAAAAATACTGTTACCTGCTCTTAGCTTTTTTGCTACTATTTGCCTGCAAATATTCGGAGAAAATCAACGATGGAAGAACGGCCTACGAGCGCAAGCAATTTGCGGAAGCTACACGGCTGTATGAAAAAGAATTTGGAAAGACAACAGGCAAAGACCAGGCACAAATCGCCTTCTTTGCAGGCAAATCCTATCTGGAAATGAACGATAACGACAAAGCGACGGAGTGGTTCAAAAAAGCCTGGGATTTGGATTACGGACCAGGCGCATTGAAAGAATACGCTTATGCACTAAAACGTGGGGAGCGATACGACGAAGCCATCAAAATATTTGAACAACTGGGGCGTGAAACGGGCAATATATTCAAATACGACCAGGAAGTAGCTGCCTGTAAAAAAGCCGATAAATGGCTGGCATTCCCACAGGAAACGGGGTATGAACTAGAAAAACAGACCTTCAATAGTTCAGCTTCCGATTACGCGCCTGCTTTTTATAAAGACAATCAACTCATTTTTACCTCGGATAGAAGCAGTATTGATGGCAAGCAGACCTATAAGTGGACAGGCAAGGATTTTTCCGATTTATTTATAGTAGAAAAAGAGGGTGGGGCAGTGGCTTTCGCCGAATTAAATTCCGAATACAACGAAGGCACAATAGCCTTCAACAGCAGCTACTCAACCGCCTATTTTACCCGTTGCGGCAGCGATAAAAAAGACGGTACAGATTACTGCAAAATTGTATTCAGCAAAAAGACCCGAGATGGTGGCTGGACAACACCTAAAATCTGTTCTTTTGTCAAAGGCAAATTCAATTTTGCTCATCCTTATCTGGCAGATGATGATAAAACACTCTACTTCTCATCCGACATGTCCAATGGTTTTGGCGGAGCAGATATTTATAAAGTGGTAAGACAGGAAGATGGCTGGTCACAGCCCAATAATCTCGGAGGTGAAGTGAATACACCCAAAGACGAAAAATTTCCATTTCGATATGAAGACAAACTGTATTTTGCCTCGGATGGACATGTGGGCATGGGCGGTTTGGACATTTTTGAGGCCAGAAAAGAGAAAGGCTCCTGGCGCGAAGTCACCAACCTACGTGCGCCTGTCAATTCAGGCGGTGATGATTTTGGATTCATTATTCGTAAAGCTGAAAATGATACCTCAGAAGGTTATCTAAGTTCAACACGTAAAGAAGGGGAGGGCAAGGATGACATTTATTATTTTGCCAAAACCATTATAGAAATAGCCCCGCCACTACCACCTGTAGATACGATTGTACCAGCACCACCAATTGACACCATTATTCCGCCACCGGAAGTGGTTTATCAGTTTGTTTTGGATGGTAAAGTATTGGCGAAGCAATATGAAAATTCTGATGACCCAAACAGTGCTGTAACTGGAAATGCACCTTTACCCGGAGCAAAAGTCAGCGTATCTTTTAATGGCGGACCAGTCGGACTGGAAACAGATGGCAATGGACGATTCACCATGCAATTAAACGAAGAAACGGACTATTTTTTGTTAGCCTCCAAAGAGGGCTATTTTAATAATTCTGCCCAAGTCAGCACGAAAGGCGAAAAGGATGAAAACCAACCTGCCAAGACCTTTCAGGTAGAAATTGTCTTAGATCCCATTTTCAGAAACAAAGAAATCACACTGGAAAATATCTATTACGACTATGACAAATGGGACATTCGCCCCGACGCAGAACCTTCCCTCAATTTGCTGGTCAAAGTATTGAATGAAAACCCGTCTATCCGAATACAATTGTCCTCGCATACCGATTGTCGCGGTAAAGATGCTTATAATAAAGAACTTAGTCAAAAACGCGCCCAGTCTGCCGTAGATTATCTGATTTCCAGAGGGATAGACCCGGGACGTATGCTGGCACAGGGCTATGGCGCAGCTGTTCCTGCGGTCAGTTGTCCCTGTGGTAAGTGTACAGACGACGAGCATCAGGCGAACCGGAGAACGACTTTTAAAGTGATTGAATAAATTGTGTTGTCGTGTTGATGTGTTGTCGTGTTGTCGTTTTAGGAACACATCAACACATCAGCACCACAACACGCCAACACATGAAGAAAGCAAAACCACATCATATTCCAGCTATCGAAGCTCTTTTTCAAGCTTGCATAGCAGCTATGGATGCAAAAGGTATCAGGCAATGGAATAAAGATTATCCTGGACGGGAGAATATTATCAAAGACATTGAACGCCAGGAATTATACTGCATTGGAGAAGGAGAGGAAGTGCAAGGCGTCATCACGCTCAATGACATTCAAGACCCGCAATACAAAGACATCAACTGGAAATATGAAGGCAAAATACTGGTCGTACATCGCCTGGCGGCACATCCGGCTTATCAAGGAAAAGGCATTGGTGTTCGGCTGATGCAGTTTGCGGAAGACTATGGGGCGGAGAATGGCTATGATGCTATCCGATTAGATGGCTATGAAGGCAATCCGCGCTCTATGGCTTTTTATCGTAAACTGGGCTACATGGAGACTGGTTTTGTGCAGTTTGATTATCAGTCGATGCGCTGTGTTTGTTTTGAAAAAAAGATAAACAATGCCTAAAAACAAACTAGCAGAAACATTAGACCTATCCCAAACAGGACTAAAAAAAATAGACCCCGCACTCACCACATTCCGCCACTTAAAAAGTATAAAATCCGTTGGACTCAGCACCAAAATAAAGCAAGAACTAAAAGACCTCTTATACCTCATCAGTGAATTTAACCGACTGGAAATAGGCGAACAGGAAGGCGTGAACTTATATCGCTTATTGCAAAAAGAAAGCCCTGAAATTGACACAGATACACTGCTGGCCGCAACCAATATCAACCACGATGTCTTAAGGAATAAAGCAGCCTTGGTTTTGTCCAATCGTTTTAAAAGAACCCATAAAGCAAATCCATTTAATACACATCATCAATTGGTCTTTTATGGCTATTTTCCACAACAACATTTTTATAAAAAACAACTAGAAAAACATGGTTTCCAGTATTCGGCAATGGCGGGCAAAGAGGCTACACACGCGCTCATTGGCGAAGCCATCAGCCCTTATGACCGGAAGGAAATCAGAGAGAAAAAACTGATTTGCCTAACGGCAAAAGACCTCCAGGCAATACTGGAAAAACTGGAAATGCCTTACCTCAAAGCCGAAGCTGCTCAATATACAGGCGGACTGGATAATTTGGCAAACATGCTTATGGCAGAAGAGGAAAAAAATGTAGAATTAGCTTTAGGAATTTTGCAAGGAGGCGGTGTGCCGGAAGTTTTACTGACAGACGTCTTGCTGGTTCACTTGTTTCATCCCAATTCTTTGTACCAATCCAAAGCTCGGCGTTTATTGTACATTCATGCGCCACAAAAATTAGCTGATTTTTTGTCGAATCATCCCTTTCAGGACAAATTTACGGAAGTACAACTGGCGGGCTGGCTGATAAAAAGTAGCAAAAAAGCAGCATTGGATATGGAGAAAATGGCTCGTTTTTTATACCAAAAAAAGAAAAGAGCTGGGTATTATATTTTTACAAAAGGCGGGCCGACACTACGACATGAAATACTGAAAATAGCGAATGAAAAGGGTACATTAGACTTGTCGTATCATCGTTTAAAACAAGTTCCACCAGAGATTTTTGAGTATAAAAACTGGAGTACACTGAACTTTAGCCATAATCGCCTGACGGATTTTCCTTACGAGAATGAAATTGAAGATTTAGAGCAATTAAAGGTATTAGATTTGCGTTTTAACAGCCTTACAGATGTAGAAAATATTCACCACAAATTGACACAGATTAGCACAATTGATGTCAGCGTAAAATGTGGTAAAGAAAAAATCTCTCGCTAAGGCGCAAAGCCGCTAAGAGAAAACAAACTTTGCGCCTTTGCGTCTTTGCGAGATAGCCTTACAGATTTGCTCTGTGTACTCTATGCTAATTCTGTGGTGAAAAATAAAACAACATGACTCATTTTCCTGAAAATCATCTTCAACTAACGACTTACACTGTTGGTCAGAACGGTCATTTTTCCTTTCCACGCCGATTCAAATTTTCCAATCATGTAGAACAGGTGCGTTGGCAGGTCATTATGAACGAAGATTGTAATTATCTGCTCCAGGAAAAAGATGGAACAAGGAGTAGAGACCAACGTGACTGGAACAAATTGTGTGGCGTGTTTTATGCCTGGTTCAATACCCGAAAAGACACCGCTATGATGGGCTGGCGATACAATCCCGATACCGATAATATCGAATTGGCACCCTATTACCACATTTCCGGTAGCCGAGATTTGCTGGAAGAACCCCTGATGACGGTGAAAAGATGTGAATTATTTGAAGTCGTATTGACTATTGACAGAAGCTGTAAAAAATACCAGTGGGAAATGCGGAAATCCGATTATAAATGTGCACACGAAATATCTTTCCATCACTACAGGATGACATGCGGCTACATCAATTTTTACTTTGGCGGCAATCGGAGAGCACCGCAATGGGTCAGTGCGCAAATTGGTATGGAAATTCGTAAAATAGAACGAAAAGGCTATTCACCAGTCCTTCCATTTGAATAATTTTTCCAATTTCTCTGATGCAGCTTTCATGAAAATAATTTACATTTGTATGATATTTTATTAACAATCAGCAGTACTGCAAAATTGAGAAACAAAGGTGAGATGGAGGAAATTGTATATATTAAGCCGCCACAAAAATAGGTACTTGAACGTATCATTCAGATTTTAAATATAAATTTTTAAATGAAAAAAGCCATTAAAATAATTTTTATTTATATATTTGAAAAAACAGGAATAGACTGGATTTTTAAACTAAAAAATATTCGGAGCAAAGATATTTATACCAAAAAAATCAATAAGTCGGAACAAATTCGTTTATTGCTTCATTATCAGTCATTAAAGCGGCAGGAAAATGAGAATTTACCTGACTTTAACAATATTATATTCAGGAATTTTTCTCAAAATGGTGAAGATGGGATTTTATTGTATATTTTTGCGTTAATTGGGTTTGAGTCCCGACGAAGCATTGAGATAGGATGTGGTGATGGTATTGAAAGCAATACTGCCAATCTGATTATCCATCATGGCTTCGAAGGCTTACTGATAGATGGTGACGAACAGAATATTCGTTATGGAAAAGCTTTCTATCGGTATTGCAGAGATACTTCAGTCTATCCGCCGAAGCTGATAAAAGCTTGGGTGAATGCTGAAAATGTAAATGAGTTGTTTCGTGAAAATGAAGTGGAAGGAGAGATTGATGTGTTGTCTATAGATGTAGATGGAATGGATTACTGGATATGGGATGCGATAGATTGTGTTTCACCAAGAGTAATCGTAGCAGAATGCAATAATCTCTGGGCAGCGGATGAGTCGAAAACAATACCCTATAATGCAGCTTTTGTTTCTGACGCGCCTGAGTATTACGCGGGAGCTTCGCTAGCTGCTTTGACTAAATTGGCAAAGAAAAAAGATTATCGCCTGATTGGAGCAAATCGTTATGGATTTAATGCTTTTTTTCTCAGAAACGATATTGATAAAGAAAGCAAATATTTACCCGAAAAAACACCCGCGCAATGTCTGGATAATCCATACAGCCGATATGCGAGGAGAGTAAAAAAAGAGAAGATAATTAATCGCCCTTGGATAGAAATTTAGTGAATGAACTCAATTAGACACCACTTTCAATTTAGAGAATTGGCTTATTGCCAATAATCTTTTTGAATTTGAATTTGGTGTTTGAATTTGTATTTCAATATAAAACTTACGAATGTTGCTATGAGTTTTCAAAATACATTGATGAAAGCGTACTTGCTGCGCAAAAGACGAAAGTGGGACAAGAAACTAGATGGACGACTGCCAGAACCTGGAGTTTTACGTAAATGGCTAGTGAATATGATGTCCCGTTTTGACTTGCCGGCAGGTGTTAAAATTAAAGAGCAGGAAATAGAAGGGGTTAAAGCCGAATGGATGATTCCGCCACAGGTTTTAGAATCGGATGAAATGATTCTGTATCTACACGGTGGTGGTTATGTGATGGGGTCTATCCATACACATCGTCCATTTGCAGCAAAACTGGCTTTAGAATGTCGTACAAAAGTCTTGCTCATAGACTATGCACTGGCACCAGAGAATCCATATCCTGCAGCAGTGAATGACATCATGGCGGTTTATTCCTGGTTGCAAAAAGGTGGCTATAAAGGTGGAAATATTATTCTGGCCGGCGATTCGGCTGGCGGAGGCTTAGTGATGTCCACTATGTTGAATATTCGGGATGAGAGAATGGTGCCACCGGCAGGTGCGATATTATTGTCGCCCTGGGTTGATTTGAGTTGTTCGGGAGAATCCATGACCACAATAGCGAAAAAAGATCCTTTGTTCAATCCAGGTTTGGTAGCAAGTATGGCACCCTGGTATGCAGGCAAACTGCCTTTGGATGATCCTGGGGTTTCACCACTATTTGCCGACCTTACAGGCTTACCACCTCTGTTGATACAAGTAGGAACAGTAGAAATTTTTCTGGATGATTCTATTCGCCTTGCTGAAAGGGCAAAAGCAGCTGGTGTGGAAGTAGACCTGGAAGTCTGTAAAGGACAGATGCATGTCTTTCAAATGGCATGGGAACGCCTGCCAGAAGCACGTAAAGCGATTGAAAAAATTGCATCATTTACACGTAAAAAATTGGGACTGGCACGGGTGATGTATCATGAGACGGAGGTGTAATTATCCAATTATTTTCAGCGGCTTGCTTGATAGTTGGCAGTCCGTCCATAGCTGCAATCTTTTAGCGGTCGATAGTCGATAGTCCATAGACAGGACGTAAACGATGTAGACGAGTGCCGAAAGGCACTCGACCATCGACCATCGACCATCGACCATCGACCATCGACCATCGACCATCGACCATCGACCATCGACCATCGACCATCGACCATCGACCAT
>CALFBH010000013.1 GCA_937951615.1 uncultured Saprospiraceae bacterium
GAATATCGAAGTAGTTAAGATGAATGATGAACATTTAGAAAGGAAGAAATGTCAAGTAAAACTGGAATACTGAAGTGAATTGGATGGCAAAATACTTCGAAATTCGGTGTTCAATATTCGTTATTCGATATTCAAAAAATATACCATTTTATTTAGTGCCGAAGACACTAGGGCTGTTTTGCCCCTCATATCTATTTTATTGCCGGACTGATTTCACTTCTTTCAATGCCGCAGGCACGGGTCTCGCTTCTCACAGCCGAAGGCGGTCTCACAGCGCAGCGGTCTCTCCAAACGTTAAAAAAATCTTATCAAATACACAAAAAACCAATTTTGGCACTCTTTTAGGCTTATATGAAGTGTAAATTAATTTGAACACCTTTAAAAATAGGATTTATGAAAACGCAACACACAACAAAAGAAAAAGCGGCCAAGAAAAAAGGGATGAGAACTTCTTTGATTCTTCATGGAATTGTCCTCGCCTTGTGCATATATCCTTTTTTGTCCATGACCATCACGCCCAAAGAAGAGGCGATCATGATACAACTGACACAATTGGCAGAAAAGCCAAAAGTCAAGCCAGCACCAAAGCCGAAGCCAAAACCGCTGAAGCCCACGCCAAAGCCAATAGCAGAAAGTACAGAAAGTGCAAAGCCCAAGCCTGCACCAAAACCAGCCCCCAAGCCAACACCCACGCCAGACCCAGCACCAAAGCCAACGCCCAAACCTGCGCCCACGCCGAAGCCTGCACCAAAACCTGACCCTACACCAGCACCTTCGCCAAAACCTAAACCTGTGGTGACTGCCCCAACACCTACGCCGCCCGCCCCAGCAGCAGAGACGAAGCCCAGCACACCCACGCCACCTGCAACAGGTAGCACAGATACGCCTGCGCCACCATCCAGACCAGCCTCTACGAAGCCATCGGACGCACCATCTACTGCCCCCGGAACAGCGTCTGCAGGAACAAGTTCTACCGGAACAGCAGCAGGCAATGCAGAAGGAGAGGATGAAGTAGGCTACGGACCTTTCGGACGCCAGGTCATCTATCGCCCGGATATCAAGGCACTGACCAAAGAAAGTGGAAAAATACGGGTAGAGTTATGTATTGACCGGGAAGGAAAAGTATTGAGCAGCAAGCATATCGAGGCAGGTTCTACTATCGACGATCCAAAGCAAATTAAAAATGCACTGACTATGGGTAAGAAATATCGTTTTGAAACAGATTATACCGCACCCAAAAAACATTGCGGATACCTGACCTTTGTCTTTACGATTGACTGAATAAGTTTAAGTTTAATCTTGAACTTAAACTTATATTTGTTTCGCTTCCGATAATTTTTTCTGCTCTAAATCTTCTTCTTCGTCGGCTTCAAGCATAAATTGTAGCAGATTAATCACGGAATCAGAATTGGTGGCAAGAATTGCACTAAAAGCATCTATAATTTCAGGTGACAAATCGGGTAATGTACCGACCGTGATATAATCGTAAAACTGTTGGAAATCAGAAAAATCAGTCTCTTCACTAAAACTATAATGACTCATGATTTCGTCATAAGACTCGCTGGAAAAGCTGGTACTACTTAAGACTTCGTCCCATTCACCAACAACTTCACCTATCCATATAACAATTTCTTCCGCACTACTAAGTGTTTCTGTATCCTGAATAGCCGAAGTCTGTTGTTTCTTATCAGACAGATAATTCATAAACGTGAGCGGAATACCAATAGTCAGGAGGATAATTGCAGCAAACCGCGCGATTTTATGCCAGAGGGCCATCTGGCGGCGATGCCTTTCTTTTTGTTTAAAACGCTCTTTTATGGTAGCATCCCGCTGAATGTGTAAGACGTCCAAGGCTTCTGTATAGCGTTCGACCTGTTCGGCAAATACCGAATCTACAATCATACGGGTTTTAAAAGCATCTCGCGCTTCCGCATCCAACCTGTCATAATAATAATCTTCAACAAGTTGTTCAAATTGGATTTTAATCATTTTATAAGTAAAGATAGGATTTTAAAGATGTATTATTGTCTAGTAAAGTAGTTAGTTCTTTCATTGCCCGGCTTTTATAATTTCGGGCCACCTGTGCGTTTTTCAAGCCCATAAGACGGGCTATATCCGTCATATTATAGCCTTCCATCCACAGGAGCAAAATGCGTCGATTCTTCTCTTTCAGTTGGTTCATCAATTTCCGAACAATAACAACCCGCTCATCACTTATTGTTGCTGTCCAGGGATCTTCTGTCGTGACAGCAGGAATCGTTCTGAGTTGCTGATTCAGTTCAACGTCGCGCATTTTTTTATTGAATCGTTTATACCATTTCCTTCTTCCAATAGAAAAAAGATAGGTCTTTATGTTGGATTCTCCTTTGAATGCACCACGTTCTATATTGTTGATGACTGCAATAATAGCATCCTGAAAGACATCTAATGCTTCTTCCTGGTCGCCATTATGAGATTGTACAAAACGAACGAAGTTACTTCGATAAGCCTCGTATAAATGCTCTACAGCTTTTTCCGCGCTTTTGCCGCCTTCCCTGATTTCTCTGACCACGCGCTCTGTATTATTTTTTTTTCTTCCAAACATACTGTGTATCGTTTGTGAGGTGGAGTGTGTCCTCTTAGTTCCATGTCAATTAAAAATCGTAACCTGCTAATAGAATACAATTCTGCCGCGCTCATCTAAAAGCCTCGCAATATGAAGTTACAAAGAAAAAGAATAACAATCAGCGAAGAATCCCGTAAAAAACAATAGTTTTTATATTTTTGCGCACATCCAAACACAAGAGCATGTCTAAACATACTCTAAATACAAACAGAAATAAGCATGAAAATTGGCATCATAAGAGAAGGTAAAATACCACCTGATTCCCGCGTCCCGCTAACACCGAAACAATGTCAGCATATCATTAAAAATTATCCGGTTGATATTAAGGTACAACGCTCTCCTGGACGTTCTTATACCGATGAAGAATACGAAAAGGCAGGGGTGACGCTGAGTGATGAAGTATCCGATTGTGAGGTTTTAATGGGTGTAAAAGAAGTGCCTATCCATCAATTGATTGCCAATAAAACCTACTTTTTCTTTTCACATACCATCAAACAGCAACCTTATAATCGGAAATTATTACAGGCGATTATTCAACAAAATATTCGTCTGCTAGATTATGAAGTACTCACCAATGAAAAAGGAAAACGGCTCATCGCTTTTGGCCGATTTGCGGGTATTGTAGGCGCACATAATGGTGTAATGACTTATGGGAATCGGACAGGTTTGTTTGACCTGAAACGTATGAAAGACTGTCATGATTACGCTGAAGCAAAGTCGATTTACCAAAATCTGAAAATGCCTGCTTTCAAAACAGTGGTGACTGGAACAGGGCGGGTAGCAGGTGGTGCAGTAGAAGTGCTGGAAGCCATGAATATCCGACGAGTAGAGCCTGCTGATTTTTTAACGCAGCATTACTCAGAGGCAATTTATACCCAGTTATCCTGTATAGATTATGCCAAGCATAAAGTCAATAAAGGTTTTGATACGCAGGATTTTTATGGTAATCCGCAAGACTATGAATCCATTTTCGCACCTTATACCAAAATCGCTGATTTGCTGATTAATGGTATTTATTGGGACAATCGAGCACCGCAGTTTTTTACCAAAGAAGACATGAAAAAAGCGGACTTTAGCATTCGTGTCATTGCCGATGTAACTTGCGATATTGCGCCAGTATCTTCTATTCCTTCGACCTTACATGCCAGCACGATTGCCGATCCGGTATTTGGATATGATGTAGAAAAAGAAGTCGTAACAAAGCCATATCAAAAAGGTGTGGTGGATATGATGACGATTGACAATCTACCCAATGAAATGCCTAGAGATGCTTCCGAATCTTTTGGAAATCAGTTTATCGAACACGTGCTTGAAGAGTTATTGTCTCAGAATAGTGCAGTCATTGAACGCGCGAGCGTAGCGGTAGACGGTGGACTGGGTAAGCATTTTGAGTATTTAAGGGATTATGTGGAGGACTTGAGTTGATTGGGTGTGTTTTGCTGCGCAAAATAATTATTACTCAATCAACTTTTGGACTTTGGACAAAAAGGGAATTAGGGTATTGAAAAATTAGGTTTAAAATTACAAAGTATTGATTATTAGGTATTTATTTTTTATTAAATAAAAAAGCCAGCAATTCTCAATTTGAAAAAATAAGCAATATTGATGATTAACATGTTTGTAGCAATAATGGCTAAAATGCTGAATTGTCCCCCTTTGGAGGGGGCGGAGGGGGTGGACAACTGAGTGAAATTGTCCAAAATCCACCCCC
>CALFBH010000014.1 GCA_937951615.1 uncultured Saprospiraceae bacterium
TTGGAAAATGAAGAAGAAAAGTCGGCTGACGATGGTTGCTTATCCACACGTATGATGATTTCCAGGACGATGAACTCCTGAATAAATTGAATCGTCAGACGACTCAGGTTGCTTTTTAATTTGATGCGTTTGCCCTAGTCCTATTCGCCCACGGTTGAAATCGTAGGCTACCAGACAGGTCGGTTGGCATTTTGCAAAGCTGCCTAGTTGAAGGGCTACTCAAGTCGCATCGCGACGAACTATCTGGTAGCCAATGGTTTTAACCATGGGCGAGAGAGAAAGTGCAATTTGCAATACACACGATGACTTGATTGTAAAACAATTCTACAAACTATTCACTATATTTGGAGGCACTTTTACCTATAATACCATTTATTATGAAACCAATCTGCCTACTATCCATCCTCGCCCTTTCGAAGTTGCAAAGGCTTGAATAACAGATTACACATTTACTCGCCCATCGGTAACAAATAGTAATCCATTGCTATATGGCTCGTTAGTTGGACGGCTGAATAAAGTGTCATTGACACGAACGATCTCGTAGCCAATGGATTTATTGATGATTTTAATCGTAGGCAATAGGCTTGTAATTTTGTTGGGTGCAGTTCATTTTTTCGCACTGCGGACAGATTTCCTTTAGGGGTCAGAGACGGCGTGTGAGGAAAGCGAAAAAATGAACTGCACCCATTTTGTTAACTTCTTTCGAAATAAAATCACTATATTTACTAGGCTAATGATTAGCTTTTACTCGTATATTAATGAGTCTACCAAGCTATTCAAATTCAATAATTGACACAATACCTATGAAAAATTTAATCCTACCACTAATTTTCTCTACTCTTTGTATGTTTTCTTGTAGTGAAAAACTTGATCGCGACAAAGCAAAAACACTCATCGAAGAAGAACTTAAAATTTATCAGGCGACAGCTAGAGTTCCCCACAATAAAACTCCAATTGCAGCTTCACAACTCCCCTCTTATAATAAGCTTGTTGAAGACAACATGATTACACTTGAATATTCAGGTCGGACTAAGGGTATAATTAGCCATAATGTTTACAACATACAACTTACACCTGAAGGAAAAAAGCACAGTACTAATATCAAATATAATTCCAACAAATACTTGTATATGAAAGCCGCTGACAAAAAATTACTTGAGGTAACAGGGATTCAGGAAATAGAAGATGACAAAATAGCTAAAGTTGATTACACTTGGCATTTTACAAATATTACACCTTTTGGAAAATTTTATAATCACAATCATGCAGGAGAAAAACTCCAATACAATGGAAAAACTGAGTCTAGTTCTATTATAATGGTTAAATATGACGATGGATGGCGGATTAAAGAATAGCTAATATCTTAATGAGTTTGACACGTTGATAAATTCTGTGGAATGAAGGTCAGTCACGAATGGTTTCCGAATAAGATTCATTCGTGCATTTGTTGCTAAAATGTACACGTCACGTTTTTAATTTAAAAAACTTATTTGTACAATTTACAATACACACAATCACTGGATTGTAAAACAATTCTCCAAACTATTCACTACATTTGAAGACACTTTTACCTGCAACACTATTCCTATGAAACCAATCTATTTCCTATCCATCCTCGTCTTTTGCGGGGCATCATTTGCCAATGCGCAAGATGCTCTTATCCAATACGTCGATCCATTCATCGGAACTGGCGGACATGGACATACCTTCCCTGGCGCGACGGTGCCTTTTGGTATGGTGCAACTCAGTCCCGACACCCGACTGGAAGGCTGGGATGGTTGTGGCGGTTATCATTTTACCGATGATGTGGTCTATGGTTTCAGCCACACCCACCTTAGTGGTACAGGCATTTCCGATTATGGCGATGTATTATTGATGCCCTTTACAGGAAAAACGCATTTCAATAATGGCGCAGATGGCAAGCCCGGCTACAGTTCCAAATTTGATAAAAAAAATGAAAAAGCCGAGCCGAATTATTACAGCACTAGCTTAGACAAATATAATATTGGGGTTGAACTCACCGCTACCGAAAGGGCTGGTTTTCATAAATACACTTATGACAATAAAGAAGACAGACATGTCCTGGTCGACCTTGAACACCGCGATCCTGTTACGGATGCTGGTCTCACACAAGTCAGCGAATATGAACTGGAAGGTTATCGTCATTCCAAAGAATGGGCGAAAAATCAGCTCTTGTATTTTGTGATTAAATTTAATCAGCCGATACAAAGTTCGCAATTTCAAGTGGAAGGAAAAATTGAAAAAGCCCTTAAGACTATTCAAAATAAGCAGATTAAAGCCGCCTTCGATTTTGGTAGTTCTGATGAACCGCTGATGGTGCAGGTCGGTATTTCTGCCGTTGATATAGCTGGCGCCAGAAAAAACCTGAATGCAGGACTGACGGATTGGAATTTTGAAGCGGTAAAAAAAGCAGGTCAGGAAAAATGGGAAAAACAGTTGTCCAAAATCACCGTTGAAGATGAAGACGAGGAGAAAAAGACCGTTTTTTATACTGCACTCTACCACACCATGATCGCCCCAAATCTTTATATGGATGTCGACGGACGCTACCGAGGAACGGATTTCGAGATACATCAAAGCGAAGACCATACCCATTATACCATCTTTTCGCTTTGGGATACGTATCGGGCTGCGCATCCCTTATACACCATTATTGAAGCGGAGCGCACCAATGATTTTATCAAAACTTTTCTACACCAATACGAGCAGGGCGGCACATTGCCCATGTGGGAATTAGCTGCCAATTATACTGAATGTATGATTGGTTATCACGCCGTTCCGGTCATCGCAGATGCTTATGTGAAAGGGATTCGCGACTATGATGCAGACAAGGCGATGGAGGCGATGGTCAGCAGTGCAAAAGACAAAAAATTGGGCAGAGATGCTTATCGCAAATATGGTTTCCTACCAGGTGAGGCTGCCGCCGAATGTGTATCCAAAACACTAGAATATGCCTACGACGACTGGACGATCGCCGTCATGGCCGAGCAGATGAATAAGCCGGATATTGCTAAAGAATTTTACCAAAGTGCGCAGTATTATAAAAATGTATTCGACCCTTCTACTGGCTTTATGCGGGCAAGACTGAATAACCGATGGTTTCATCCTTTTACGCCTTATGAAGTCAATTTTAATTACACCGAAGCCAATGCCTGGCAGTATGCATATTATGTGCCGCACGACATCACGGGTTGGGCAGAAATGATAGGCGGTGAAGCAGCATTGGAAAAACATCTGGACGCCGTATTTGCAGCAGACACCAAAAGTACAGGACGCGATCAGGCGGATATTACTGGACTGATTGGTCAGTATGCACATGGCAACGAGCCGAGTCACCACATTGCTTATTTGTATAATTATATTGGAAAATCTTATAAAACGCAGGAATACGTTCAGCGTATTATGGACGAAATGTACAGCACAAAACCTGATGGTTTATCTGGCAATGAAGACTGTGGACAAATGTCCGCCTGGCTGGTTTTGAGTGCGATGGGTTTCTACTCCGTCGCGCCGGGCAGTGAGCAATACGCTATTGGTTCCCCTTGGTTTGATGCAGTGACCATCAACCTGGAAAATGGAAAACAATTTACCATCACAGCAGAACAGCAAGGTGACAAGGGCATCTATATCCAGTCTGCCCAACTCAATGGCAAAGCCCACACGCCCACCTATATCACGCACAGCCAAATCACAGCAGGCGGAGAGCTGGCTTTTGAAATGAGCAATAAAGCTAACCTAGATTACGGGCAACAACCAGCAGACCGACCAACTAGCAAAATAGACCAGCAGGAAATTGTTGCTGTACCTGCAGTGACGGCAGGCGACAAAGCTTTTCCAGGTTCTAGTATGATAGCTCTTGGCTGCGCTACTCAGGGCGCGACGATTTATTACAGCTTAGATGGTGGTCGCACTCAGCAAATTTATAGCGCACCTTTTGAAATCACGAAAACCACCAAGCTCACTACCTGGGCAACAAAACCGAACTGCATAGACAGCAAAAAAGCCGAGAGTGAATTTCTCAAAATGGCAGGTTTCCGAGACATAAAATTAGCGACGAAATACGCCAATCATTATGCCGCAGGCGGCGATATGGCCTTGGTGGATTATATCAGAGGCGGCAACGACTATCGCACTGGCGCCTGGCAGGGCTATCATGGCATCGACATTGAAGCCATTGTAGATTTGGGCAGCAAACAAAGCATATCAGAAATCAGCACCGGCTTTTTACAGGACGAAAATTCCTGGATCTTTATGCCGCTTGAAGTACAATATTTTGTCTCCAAAAACGGAAAAAAATTCAAACCTGTTGGCAAAGTCATTACAAAGGTTTCTCCAAAAGAGAAAGGAGCGATTGTTAAAAATTATGGTATAAAAACCAAGGCTAAAGCCAAGTATGTGAAAGTCATTGCTAAGACGCGAGGCATCTGTCCATCCTATCACAAAGGCGCAGGCGGGAAATGTTGGATTTTTGCGGATGAGATTTCTGTGAGGTGATTGCTTGGATTGCTGGATTGCTCGGATTGTTGAATTGTTGAATAAAATTTATCTGATGGATAAAAAGTATTTAAAGCTAAACGATATTGACGCTTATCGCCTGTCTTTTCACTTGTCAAATTATATATGGGATTTGACTATTTCATGGGAATGGTATGCTAAAAAACATTGGGAACACAATTTGTTCGAGCAAGTGACAGTATTTCTGCTAATATTGCAGAAGGATTTGGCAGATACCACAAAAAAGACAAGATTAAATTTTACAGATACAGTCAAGGTTCACTAAGAGAATGTTATGACTGGACACAAAAAGCGAAAGTCAGGAAAATCATAACTGAAAATGAATATCAACATATATTTTCAGGATTAGAAAAAATCGCACCAGCAATAAATCGGTTGATAAAATTCACAAATGACCGTTTACAATTTTAACACCTCAACAATCAAGCAATTCCCAACAATCAAACAATTTCAACAATCAAACAATCCAATATGAGTACAAGAAGAAATTTTCTAAAAAACTCCGCCATTATCAGTGCTGCACTCAGCGTACCAGCATCCTTAAAATGCAACACAGCTAGTCCGCAGACTGCCAAAGGCGAAGCCTTCATTCTCTCTACCTGGAACCACGGCATCCCTGCCAATGAAGCCGCCTGGAAAATCGTAGGCGAAGGTGGCAAAGCCATTGATGCGGTAGAAGCTGGTGTACGAGTGGTCGAGTCTGACCCAAAATCTACTTCCGTTGGGCTTGGTGGGGTACCCGATCGCGATGGCAATGTAACACTGGATGCCTGTATCATGGATGAAACAGGGAATGCCGGATCTGTTTGTTTTTTGCAGCATATTGAAAATCCGATTTCCGTGGCTCGTAAGGTGATGGACGACACGCCACACGTCATGCTCGCAGGTGATGGTGCTTTAAAATTTGCTCTGGACAATGGCTTTGTAAAAAAGAACCTGCTCACAGCTGAATCTAAAAAAGCCTGGCAGGAATGGGCGGTCAAATCAAAGTATAAACCCATCATCAATTCCGAAAACCATGACACCATTGGTTTACTGGCTATGGATAAAAATGGAGACCTCTCCGGTGCCTGTACCACCAGCGGACTAGGCTATAAAATGTATGGACGGGTTGGTGATTCTCCGATTATTGGAGCAGGTTTATTTGTGGACAATGAAGTGGGCGCAGCTACAGCAACTGGCATGGGCGAGCTGATGATGAAAACACTCGGCTCTTTTCTGGTGGTAGAACTCATGCGACAAGGCGCGACAGCACAGCAAGCCTGCGAGGAAGCGGTGATGCGTATTATCAAAAAACTAGATTATAAAGACCTGCAAGTCGGTTATCTGGCAATTGACAAAGCTGGAAATATGGGCGCGTATGCCATTCAGCCTGGCTTCAATTACGCGCTGATGAAGGGCGGAAAAAATGAACTGATTGATGCGGTTTCTTATTTGAAATAAAAACGTATACGTGTACATTTAGCCACGAATGCACGAATTAAAGACGAATAATAATACGCGAAAGATTCGTGCATTCGTGGCTAATCTTCAAGTAGTTCTCACAAGGTTCATAATTTGTACAAAGTATTTGAACCGCAAAGAGCCAGAACAATTATGAAGAAATTAGAAATGGTCTATACGCCCAAGCATGGTTCATGGTGAAATATTGCAGAGTGTGAATTAAGCGTACTTTCAAGGCAGGCACTTCAAAAACGCTTTGCCACTAAAGACGAAGTTAAAGAGCAGGTTCTGGCCTGGATGAAAAACCGGAACGATAAACAAAAAGGAGTCGATTGGCAATTTGCTACTCACGATGCAAGAACTAAATTAAAAAGATTTCTCGTATCCAGTGCGATAGATCTTATTATAATCAACCTCATCCAATTTAAACTCAATTTCCCGTTCCAAATCCAATATACACCTGTGGTTTTTTATCTGCCATGATGTAGTCGGTACGGGATTTGCGTTTAGCCGCGATTTAAAAAATCAGCTACCTCTTGCAGGCTTTTGAAATACTGCCCGCCATTATTCACCACCATTTTGGCGACGGCTTCCAGGCTGCGTAGTTGCTTGGGCTTGAAGCCTTCTTCGAGTACACAAAACACGGTTTTTTCTGGTCTTTTATTGCTGTCGTCCGCTACTTCTGCGATAGAATAGACGCCTTCCATTTCAGTCGTGATGGTGTATAGGCAGTAGTCGCAGGTTTCTCTTTCGTGTAGTTCTTGCTGATAACATTCGGGTGTCCAGTCGTCTGTGACGGGATTGAAATAATCAATATTCAGCATAGGGATGAGGGCTGTTCTCCAGGTGGAGGTGGCGCAGGTGCCGCCGAGGAATACTTTTTTCATTTTTTCATTGTTATTCATTGCTGCATTGTTTCACTGTTCAATTGTTGCATGACTGTATTGTTTCCTTGTTGGATTTAAAACAAAAATAAGACAAAAAAATTATAGTTGCTATTTACGTTGGTTTGGTAAACTTGTGAGGTGGCATTGTGAGGCTGAAGTTTGCTAAACCTAACACCATTAGGAATACTGGAAAGTTTAGCAAACTCCCTTCCCGCAAAGGCTATACACAAGTTTACGAAACTATCAATTAGGGCAAACTCAAATCTGGTGTTGCTCCCATGTCAGGATACTTCACTGGATTCTTTTTCAGTTGAGCATTGATGAGTTCAATGGCTTTATCCATTTGTGGGTCTGTGCCGGCTTTGTAATCTTGTGGAGCAATATCGACAAAAACATCGGGGTCGGTGCCGTAGTTTTCTACGTCGTAGCCGACGTCTTTGAACCAGTAACTAAATTCTGGCTGCGTGGTGACTGAGCCGTCGATGAGGTGGTGGCGTGGCCAGATGCCGACAACGCCGCCCCAGGTTCTGCGACCAATGAGGGTGCCGAGTCCCATCAATTTGAAAGCATGGGAAAAAATATCGCCATCTGAGCCGGCAAATTCATTGGTGAGGGCGACCATTGGTCCGAGTACGGAGTGGTCGGGATAATGTTCTTTTGCTTTTGACCAGCGGCTGTTACTGAGTCCGATTATTTTGCGGGAGAGCTTTTCCAGAATCAACTGGGAGACATGACCGCCGCCATTGAAACGGACATCGACAATCAAGGCGCCTTTTTTGGCTTCCATGTCGTAGTAGCGGTGAAATTCGGAATAACCTTGCGCCCCCATATCGGGCAAATGGACGTAGCCGACTTTGCCTTTTGTTTTTTTGTGGATGTATTTTCTGTTGTTTTCTACCCATTCGCGGTAACGCAATTTCTGCTCATCGCGTAGGGTTTTTACTCTGACTTGCTTTTCTGCTCTGCCTGATTTTATGGTGAGTCGGACTTCATTGCCCGCCTGATTGACCAGCGTTTCGTAAGGCGAAACGGATTTGCTCAATTTGATGTTATTGATGGCTGTGATGATGTCGCCTTTTTTGACATTGACGCCCGGACGTTTTAGCGGCGAAGCATATTGTGGATGCCAGTTGTCGCCATTCAGAATATGGGTGATTTTGTAGCCACCCGACTTGGCATCAAAAACAAAATCGCAGCCTAGCAGTCCGATGCTGTAATTGGGGGCAGCTTTGTAGTCACCGCCTATTTCATAAGCATGGGAAGTGCCGAGTTCGCCCTGCATTTCCCAAGACAAAACGGACAAATCATCGCGCGAACCTAGTCGCTCAACTAAGGGACGATAACGTTTATATACTTTATCCCAGTCCACGCCCGACATGTTTTCTACCCAGAAATGTTCTTTTTGCATGCGCCACATTTCATCGAAAATCTGTATCCATTCTTTGGCTGGCGTGACGGCTACTTTTAAATGCGACAAGTCAATCCAGCCTGTTTTTCGGCTGGCTGTCTTATTCTTGCTCAACCGCATATTCGGCTCTAAGCCCAATGCCCTCAATCGTTTGCGTGAAGCATAAACAAGTGTTTCTGATTCGGAAGAAATTTTGAAACTGCTGACCTTGCTGGCAATGGTTTTTTCCTCTGCCATCAGCAAATCCCACATGTTTAAAACGCCATCTGGCTCTATTTCGTCGCTGTAAAAATTATTGTCTAATGAGCCTTTGATAGGGCGTTTTAGTGTAATGATACACTCACTAGTCGCTTCGATGCCATCGTAAATGCCTTCTGTGACTGGCATAGCAACGACCCGTTCTGCGATGCCGTCAAAATCTACTTTAACGGGATTTATGCTTAGGTCTTTTTTCTTTTTATCTCTGTCAAAACCATCTGGTTCTTCATCGCCGGGCGTCAGTGGTTTGGGTAGAAAGGGGTTTTCGGCTTCTTTATTGAGAATAACGCAAAAAGGTTTTTCTGTTTGCGGGAAATTCAAATCAAAATAGACGGTATCGTAAACTGGATTGAAAATTCTATTGGATAAAAAGAAAACATAATTTCCGCAGGTCGAAAAAGTGGGGCTGTGGTCGCGGAAATCATTTTCTGTAATCGCGGTTGATTTTTTATTTTTAATGGAGTATAAATTGATGTTTCCGGTATTATCGTCGTTATGATTGCCATAGCCGAGCCACTGACTGTCTTTCGACCAGTTGAATCCGGGAATAAGTAGAAAAGGCGATTGGTCAATGACGATTGAAGTGCCTTTTTTCAAATCTACCAAAACCAGTTCTGCTTTGTGATTGGTCAGTGCAGCATACTTATCGTTGGGCGAAATTTTGAGTTCGCTTGCTCGTCCAAAATCGAGTCCTTTTAATACTTTTATCTTGTCATTTGCTTTACTGTGTATTTCGATGCGTTCCTGCCCGCCTTCATCGGTGACCAGTACAAAACCTTCTCCTGAATGTAGGTAACGCAGCAGTCGCTGCCGCACGCCATCCTTTGTGTGAAGCGTGTGTATGATGTTTTCCCAATTGGCAGTTTCAAAAGATTTGCCTCTTGTATTGATGGCGATGCTGTGCCCTTTGGGATGAATGTCATAGCCTTGCAGATATTTTGTAGCGTCTACAAATTTACGTTGATGTTGTACACGCGGGCTGTGATAGTCAATTTTTATCTGCTGACTTTTATTGCTTTTAATATCCAATGCATACACATCAGCTCCTGCAGTATAGACAATTGTTTTACCATCCGTTGTCGCATCTTTGCAGTAGAAATTTTTGTGATTGCTGTGTTGTTGAATATCTGTTCCATTGGGTTTTATGGAGAAAATATTGGCAATGCCTTTATGGTCGGAAATAAAATAAATCCGTTCGCCGATCCACATCGGATTGGCATAATTGCCACCAATACCTTCCCATTCTTTGAAGTTTCCTTTTCCTTTTTCATCAATCCATAAGATACCGGATGTTCCGCCGCGATAGCGTTTCCATCTTTCAATGCCAGAGGTATTTCTACCAATGACAGAGCGATTTCGACTGCCATAGGAAATATGTCTTCCATGTCCAAGATTCAGTTTTTCGGGCAAACCACCGTCTTTATGAACTTGATATAAAGTATAATTTTTATAAAAAGGTTCTTGATAGCAAGAGCAGTAATAAATGTAATTTCCGTCTTTCGACCAACCGCAGATGTTATTGGAACGGAATGTTGGCGCGTAAGTCAATCGCTCAGGAGTGCCGCCCTCGGCAGGCATTTTGTACACTTCCAAATTGCCATCTTCTTTCGCCATAAAAGCAATCCATTTGCCATCTGGCGAAAAATGCGGGTAAGTAATAACGTTTAAATTGGCGGTTAATCTTTCTGCCTTTCCACCATTCAAGGGGACGCGCCATAAGTCGTCTTCGCTTACAAATATAATGTGATCATTGTAAACGGTAGGGTGTCTATAGTAGCCGTGTTGCATTTAAATATATTGGTTTTTGAGTCCTAAACTTATATCGAAGGCATCGCAAATATAATTAAATGTTAAGTGTTTACAGTCAATATGATAAGATTTTAATACATAAGTGTTTATTTTAGGACAAAATCTATTTTTTAAATTTCCAATAGGCTTATGAAAAAAAGGAAAAGCGTGTGAACAACCGGCGTATCATTATTGTTTCCTGCAAAGAAATATTGATGATAAGAGAAATTAAAAACATGAAACGAATTTTAATCCTATTTATTTTACTTTTTCCGGTTCTTAGCTATGCTCAAAATAGTAATTTGGGAAACTGGTTGATTTACATTGGAAATAAAAAAATAAATTCCAAATTGGGTTGGCATCACGAAGTTCAGTACAGGAATTATAATGCTGTTGGTGACCTGGAACAATTGCTCCTTCGAACCGGGATTGGATATAACCTGACAGAAAAAAACAATAATATACTCTTAGGCTATGGTTTCATTCATAGTCAGAATTATATTGCTAATACAGAAGATAAGTTGAATGTCAATGAGCACAGAATTTTCCAACAGTTCATAACACGCCAAGCCATAGGTAAAGTCAAAGTTCAACATCGATATCGATTTGAACAAAGGTGGGTTGAAGATGCCGATCTTAAATTGAGGTTTCGGTATTTTCTTTCTTTGAATATGCCATTGAACAATTCAGAGATTACTGATAACACCTGGTATGGCTCGATTTATAATGAAGTTTTTATCAATAATAAGCAAGTCATTTTTGATAGAAATCGTCTTTATTTTGGTGTGGGATATAAGCTAAACAAAACTGCCAAATTTGAGCTTGGTTATATGAATCAGTTCTTGAATAATGGCAATAGAGATCAAATCAACTTAATTGCATTTCTTTCCTTTTAACTGGATTTTGGAAGCGAGAAGCCGGATGCGGGAAGCGAGATGTTAAGCCATCAAAGCCTAGTAAGGAAATCAATCGAGCTTAGCCTTCAACCGCTCTTTTTTTCTTCGTCTTACAACACCACTTATCCAGTTGGGTAAAATAATTGTACCAGCAAGCAGGTAGAAATAATAAGTCAGTACACGCCAGAAAAAAGCGATGAGGATGGCTAGTCCAGTGACATATTCACCTTTGCTGTTGACAATGAAATCCTGTAAAAAAGGACCAAAAGCTGCTTCGGCAATGCCTGTACCTCCAGGCGTAGGGCTAAGGGCAAGTACAACATACATCGTTTCGACCCTGCCGTAAATGAGGGCTTGTTGTGCAAGGTTGAAAGTCTCCCGCACTGCCGGTACAAAGGCGTACATCAGCACCATGACAAGGACAAAACGAATCGTCCAGGCAGTTGCAGTAGATAAAAAAGCAAGCGCGTGATAGGAAAAGGGTTTTTGTTTCATCTCCCTAGAAGTCAGCACCATATCATTGGCAACTTCCTCTGCTTTTTGGCGAAAGCGTTTGAGAAAACCCCATGAAGTTGCCCAGACTAAAAACCTTTTGACGGTATTCGGGCTGATAAATATGCCATAGAAAAACATCAACCCGTAGGTCATCATTGCGCCATAGGCGACAAAAACAGAATTGGATAAAAAGCTGCCTCCGCCACCTGGAAATATCATGGGATAGCCGAGAAAAGAGAATAGAATAGGCATTCCAAGAACGAAAAAAGCCGTGTCCAACACAATGGTATATAAGACGATCGTAGCAATTTTTCCGGCAGGCAATTTCTCTTGTGATAAAACAAATAAGGCAACACCAGAACCGCCCACACTTGTAGGCGTGACAGCAGAGCTAAATTCCCAGATAAAAATCAATTCGATGCACTTTTTCCAGCTAAATTCTCCATCAGTCAGTACACGGAGGCGAGTAGCATAAGCGAGATGACGCATAAAAAGCAGAAAGACGGCAAAAAACATCCAGCCGATAGTGAAGCGTGTCCAGTTGAGGTCGGGTAAATCTTCTTTTTGGAAAGCCCGGAACATGATATAGCCTACGACACCTACACCGATAAGCATAGGAATGATAATTCGGCTCAATTTCACTGAGCTTAGTACCTCTGCTTCTTCAGAAGTTAGCTGTTCCTTTTGGACAGGTTGTTCAGGCTTCATCGAAAGTTTTGCTGGTGAGCCAAAAATTATTGAGTCCGAGTCCGGAAACGATACCGATTTCCTGAAGTTGAAGGAGTTCTAAAAGGGCGAGGAATATAAATATGGCATGCATCCGATTTTCACATTTGGTAAAAATAAAATTGAAGTCGGATTTTTTCCGTTTGATGACCATTTTTAAAAGCTTCTCCCGTTCTTCGCCTATGGTGTAGTGGTATTGAACAACCGTGTGAATGACAACGCGATTTTCATCTTCAAATCGCTGCAAAATACGTTCAAATGTTTTTAATAATTTAAACATAGTCAGCGATTCCAACTCGGCATCAACTAAAGCTTTTGTGGCGATAGAACGCAGTTCTTTGCTGACATTGGCGCGACCTTGTTTTTTGGCGCGAGCTTCTTCCAATACCCGCATATCATCCAAGACACTTTTGTAGCGTTTGTATTCCAGCAGGCGGCGGATCAATTCTTCACGCGGGTCAATTTCATTCCCTTCTTCGTCCAGCTCTTTGCGGGGCAATAGCAATTTGGCTTTGATCCGCATCAAAGTAGCTGCTACTAATATAAACTCACTGGCAAGGTCGATGTTCAGGGATTCCATCTGCCGAATGTATTCCAGAAAATCGTCTGTCAGTTTGGAAATTGGAATATTATAAATATCCAGTTCATCCCGTTCTATAAAAAATAGCAGCAGGTCGAAAGGTCCCTCAAATTGAGGAAGTTTGATATTATAGGTTGCGTCGCTCATTGATTGAGGCAAAGATACAAAAAACAGGTGGGCTAATGCAGTAAATATAAATTGGAGCAAGAAGTGCAAAGTTTTTTTAGCGGATGTATTTGGTCGATGGTCGATGGTCCATAGTCGATAGAAAACTACAGGCATTTTGCAAAGCAAAATGTATGTGAAAATTACAACACGATAATACACTTAACTTCCAGTCATCGTCTATGGTCTATCGTCCATCGACTTTCTTAACTGCGCGAGCATGAAGTCGGCTGTGCGTTCAGCGGCCCCTGCGCCGCCTAATTTTTCTTTTAATTGGAGGTAATTGTCTTGTAAACCTGATAGGTCTCCAAGACCTATCAGGTTTTTCAATTCAATCTTCAAATTGTCAAGTGTCAGCTCGTCTTGTATCAATTCTTTCACCACTGCTTTGTCCATAATCAAATTGACCAGTGAAATATACTTCACCTTGACCAGGCGACGAGCGATGCGGTAGGAGAGCGTATTGCCCCGATAACAGACGACCTGCGGGACATTGAATAAGGCTGTTTCCAGCGTAGCTGTACCAGAAGTGACGAGTGCAGCCTGAGCGTTTTGCAGGAGTTGGTAAGTTTGATTATGGACCAGTTCTATTTTTTTATTTTGTAAAAAGGGCTGGTAAAAATCGGCAGGAATGCTCGGCGCACCAGCAATGACAAAACGGTATTCAGGGAAAAATGGAACAACTTCCAACATAATACTCAACATGCGACTGATTTCCTGTCGGCGGCTGCCAGGGAGCAGGGCAATGGTATTATTATCGTTTTGTTTTTGCTTGTTCTGTGGGATAACATCTAATAAAGGATGCCCGACAAAGTCCACTTCTACGTCGTATTTTTTATAAAAATCTTTTTCAAAAGGAAGGATAACAAACATGCGTTCTACATCGCGCTTTATGGCGTGTACACGCTTAGCATTCCATGCCCATATTTGTGGAGAAATATAATAGAATACCCGAATGCCTTCCCGCTTTGCCCATTTTGCCATACGCAGATTGAAGCCCGGATAATCGACAAGAATAAGCACATCAGGTTGATAGGTTTTGATGTCCTGCTTACAAAATTTGAAATTGCCGAGAATAGTGCGAATGTTTTTAGCCACTTCCAGAAAGCCCATGAAGGCTAAGTCGCGGTAGTGCTTTACCAAAACACCACCAGCCTGCTGCATCAGGTCACCACCCCATACCCGAAAGTCGGCTGAGGTATCTTTTTGCCGCAAGGCAGCCATAAGATTGGAGGCATGTAAATCGCCCGAAGCTTCTCCTGCAATGATGTAGTAGCGCATACTGGTGTGTTGTCGTGTTGTCGTGTTGTCGTGTTTTGAACATTAACACTACAACACATCAACACCACAACACATTTTTAAAACCCAAGCTGTCCGAAATAGGTATACATCCACAGCCCGACATAAAACAAGGTGGGGAAGATAATGCCGCGCATGGAGAAGTCCATCCAGTTGCGTTTGAAATACTGAAAAGGGATAATGTTGGAACAAACGGCAACTGTGACAAGTAGTTTTTCGCTAAATTGGAAAAAATTGTTCCCGACAGGAATCAATTCCCAATCGTAAATGGCATCATTGAGCATCAGTAATATGGCATAAGCGACAATAGGAACGGCGAATCCCATGATAATGCCGAATAGTATTGAGTCTTTTGAAAACATAAATGAACGATGAATTATGAACGATGAATGTTTACGATTCGTAAGTAAAAATGATAAATGTTTAATGACCAATGTCAAGTTGTTCTGCTTCGCGCAATCCTTCTATGGCATCATAAGCGGTAAGGTCGTGCTGTGAGGGGACGACAGAAACGTAACCATTCTCCAAAGCTTTTACATCTGCATCTTCCCCGTCATCTAAGTTAGTAAACTTTCCGGTTAGCCAATAATAGTCGCGCCCGTGCGGGTCTTTAGAACGAGTAAATTCTTCGATCCATTTGGCTTCTGCCTGTCGGCAAATTTTGAGTCCTTTTATTTGCTCGGCTGGCAGGTTCGGAATATTGACATTGAGTAATTTGGTGTTTTTTAAACCATTTTTTAAGACATAAGTCACCAGGTGGCGGATATATTTTTTGGCGGGTTCAAAATTAGCTTCAAAAGAGTAGTCAAGCAAAGAAAACCCAATAGAATTGATGCCTTCCAACGAAGCTTCCATCGCTGCTGAAACAGTACCGGAATAGATGATGTTGATGGAGGCATTGGAGCCGTGATTGACGCCTGAAACGCAAAGGTCGATGCCGCGATCACCTAGTACAACGTCTTTGGCCAACTTGACACAATCGACAGGTGTCCCGGAACATTCATAGGCTTCTATATCGTCAAATAATTTTACTTTGCGTAAGCGCAAAGGCATATTAATGGTCAGTGCGTGGCCCTGTGCAGACTGAGGCTTATCGGGAGCAACGACGACGACATGACCATAGTCTTTTACTGCTTCTATGAGTGCGCGAATGCCTGGTGCGGTGATGCCATCGTCATTGGTGACCAGTATAGTTGGTTTCTTGTTCATCTTATATTGATTTATTTCTTTGCAAAGGTAGAAGAATTATCCTGTTACTTTATTATTAGAATAAAGTCTATTGGACAGATTGCCTATTATGTTAAGGAATTATTCCAAATAAGTGCTTATTTTTGTAAATAATTTTTGAGTGACTTATTAAAAAAAAAGTGGTCTAAACGACGAATTGTTAAAAAAGTATAATTTATTAAAAATAATTAACTGCTTGATAGTTAGTGAAATAAAACGAATAAAAATACAAAACCATGAGCAAAAATAATAGCATGACACCCGAACAGGAAACACGCGAAAAAGATTTTGAGTCCTACCAGAAGATTGTCATGTTGATGTTATTACCCCTGCTGATTTACTTTTTCTGGTCTTTTATTTATGATGGCTACGACAAGCCCGAGGCAGTCATAGAAGATGGGACGAAACGTGTAGAGCAAGAAGTAGAGGAGCGAAGCAGTGAAGTCAATGTAACAAAAACGCTGGAAACAACATCAGAATTACCAAGCAAATCGGAGCGTCCGATTACACCTTCCAATACTGTAACTACACTAACGACTGCGGCAGCGGCGGCAGGTATCAAATTGACGATGAGCAAAGGAGATGAGATAGCGTACATGACTGAACCTCAAAATGTAGGATGGAAGGGTATCGTTAAAAAGAAAAGCAAAACGACTTATGAAGTAGAAATTACAGAGGTTTTAATCGATAATGGAAAGCGTGATTACTTGGTGCCAAATCCTTGCACAGGCGGCAAATTGATTGGTAAAGATTTTATCGGTAGAACCATTACGATTCCAGGGTACTGCGTACATCAATAAATTCAAATACAAACATCAAATTCAAAAGCGACTTAATTGATTTGAAAGTGATGTAATTGTCTGATATACCACAATATATCAAAAGGCGTTAAGGCGATTGTCTGAAAGGGTAATCGCCTTAGAACGTGTTTAAATTCCCCTCAATTGGCTGCAAATGGCAAATTTTCGCTCAATCAGGAAAATTTAAATACGTTCTTATTTATTTTCAATCAGCTCATTAATAAATTCCCAAGCCAAGGCAGACTCAAAACCTCGACGGATGGCATGTAGGGCTAATTTATTTTTGAGTTCGTAAGTATTTTTAGCTTTTGTAGTGGCTTGTTTTTTGGTAATTACTTTTTGTAAGGCGGCGATATAATCGTCGTCATCAATTTCGGATAATCCTTTTTTGATGCAATAAGCTGAAACATTCTTTCTCTTAAGTTCCAGTTTTATTTTTGTTTTCCCCCAGTGCTTTATTCTGAATTTCCCCCGTGCATAAGAACGGGCAAAACGCTCTTCATTCAAAAATTTTTCCTCAATCAACTCGGTGATAATGACCTCCAGGTCATGTCCGTACATGCCCAGTTCCAATAGCTTATTGCGTACTTCCTGATGACAACGATCCTGATAGGCGCAATACTTTTGTAAGCGAGCAAGCGCGGCATCATGCGTCGGGGTAGCAGCTATTTTTTTACCCTTTTTATTAAAAGGCTTCATCATCTACAGTATCCAGCCAGGTTTTGACTTCTTTGGCGACGGAGGCAATACTTTCTTCATCAAAAGGAGACTTCAGATTGGACAATTTAACTAAGTCCAGAAAAGCCATACTGCCACCAACTTTGCAGAGGTGCATGTAATCTTTCCATGCAGTGTCATGGTCTTGGCGGTCTTTTACCCAAAATTGGAAAGCACAAATTTGCGCCAGCACATAATCAATATAGTAAAAAGGCATAGAAAAAATGTGTCCCTGACGTTGCCAGAAACCACCGCTTTCTAAAAATTCATGTCCGCCATAATCGCGATCAGGTAGGTATTTTTTCTCAATTTCTCTCCAAGCTTGATTGCGTTCTGCTGGCGTAGCTGTTGGGTTTTCATACACAAAATGCTGAAATTCATCAACAGACACACCATAAGGCAGGAACAGTAAAGACTTGCTAAGGTGCATGAATTTATACTTGTCTGTATCGCCATTGAAAAACAAATGCATCCAGGGCCAAGTGAAGAATTCCATACTCATAGAATGAATTTCACAAGCCTCAAAAGTGGGCCAGGCATATTCCTGTATTTCATAGTCTCGGCTCGAATAGACCTGAAAAGCATGTCCAGCTTCGTGTGTAAGGACATCAATATCGCCACTCGTGCCATTAAAATTGGAGAAAATAAAAGGTGCTTTATATTTGTTGATAAACGAGCAGTAGCCGCCCGGTTTTTTACTTTTTTTAGCCACGAGATCCAGCAACTGATTGTCCACCATAAAAGAAAAGAATTCATCTGTTTCGCCAGACAATTCTTTGTACATGGTTTTTGCATTGTTTACAATCCATTCCGGCTCGCCTTTAGGTTTTGGATTGCCTGACTTAAACTGGAAATTCTCATCGTAATATTTGAGCTTGTCTAAGCCAATTCGTTTTGCCTGACGCTTGCGTAATTCTACTGCAACAGGGACAATATGTTTTAGAATGTTTTTCCGAAAATTAGCGACAGCATCTGGCGTATAGTCTGAGCGCAACATTCGGGCATAGCCCATTTCAATAAAGTTTTTATAGCCTAATTTGGTCGCCATGCCATGACGGGTTTTCACCATCTGGTCATAAATGTCATCGACTTTCGCGCTATTTTCTTGGTAAAAATCCCACTTGGCTTCGCTGGCAGATTTGCGAATATGACGGTCTTCCGACACTTCGAGCGGCGTGATGGAAGATAGGTTGTATTCTTTATTCTGAAACTGTATTTTGGCAGAAGCCCTAAATTTACCATATTCGCTTTTTAGGCGATTCTCAGTTTTGAGGTCTTCCAGAATTTTCGGTTTGAAAGTTTTCAGACTGAGTTCTGCGATGACAAAAAGTTGATTGCCCCATTTTTCCTCCAACTCACTTCTGAAACGCGCATCTACCAAAGCCTGATAAAATTGAGTGTTGAGCGATTCGTAAATAGGATAGTTGAGGTCAAAGAAAGTATTTTCGTCTTCGTAAAATTTATCGGAAATATCAATAGAATGTCGAATCCTGCACAATTGATTCATGGATTCAAATTCCATTCGTATATTAGCAATCTGCTCAAAAGCCTCATGTTGAGCTTCTACAGTTTCTGCCTGAACAAACTTGTCGAGCCATTTATTAAATCGAGTTTCGTAATTTTCTATAAGGGGTCTAGTGTAAGGTAATTCGCCAAATTTCATAACAAAATATTATTATTTTAATATCAGACCATACAAATGTACAACAATATGAGATGAAATTAAACCCCTTTATACGCATAAGTCGCGATGTTGGACAATTTAAGTGTTTTTTACAAAAATCTGATAATCAGTTGCTTGTATTTTCTTCTAACTGTATTTTAGAACATTGCCTTTATAAGGTCTTGATAATTAGTTTTTTGCAATTTGGTCGAAAAAATGATTTTGATGAATATTACACTGTCTGTTGGCATCTAAATTTGTGATGACATAATAATATTTACTAATAAAGCTTGTTTGTTCTCAAGATTAATCTTTTCGAGATTTATGGGAAATTCGTCGAAAAAGTACAACCGTATTCCAGTAGTTTTGTTTGTTTTGCAGATACAGAGATTAAACACAGATATGGATTCAATAACACAGATAGCATTAGGCGCGGCAGTCGGCGAAGTCGTATTAGGAAAAAAGATTGGGAATCGCGCCATGATTTGGGGAGCAGTAGCCGGTACCATTCCCGACTTGGATATTATAGCCAATTTTTTCACAGATGATATACACAGCCTGGCGATTCATCGGGGCTTTAGTCATTCTATAGTATTTGCCATTATCACAGCCCCAGTTTTTGGCTGGCTGGTCTGGCAATTATACCAACGAAAAATTGACCGCTCAAAAAATTATAAAGGACTGATTACAGCTTTGGTGGGCTTGCCTGTTTTGGGGCTTTTGGCAACGACGGTTTTTATGCCATTGATTCGGGGCGAATTTTCAGGTACAAGTATTTTTGTGCTGTGTATCAGTGGGTTGATGTTTTATTGGCTGTGGCGGTATTGGCGACGAACCTGGAGTGATACAGGGGAACAGGCGACTTGGCGCGACTGGTCCTGGTTGTTTTTCTGGGGCGTGTTCACACATCCACTTCTGGATAGTTTGACGGCTTATGGGACACAACTTTTTCTGCCCTTTACCGATTATCGGGTTGCGCTGAATGTGATTTCTGTGGCGGATCCGCTTTATACCATTCCTTTTGTGTTGTGTCTGATTGGCGTGTTTGTACTGCGCCGAAACACAAAGCGTCGAGCGATTATCAACTGGCTGGGCATTGGACTGAGTAGTACATACATGCTATTTTGTACGTATAATAAATTTCGGGTGGACAATATGTTTGAGGCATCTTTGGCTGCCAGTGGTATTCAGTATTCCCGCTACATGGCTTCTCCTTTGATTTTTAATAATGTCCTTTGGCAAGGCGTGGCAGAAGGCCCGGATGGATATTATTCGGGCGTGTATTCGATCAATGATAAACGTCCGCATGTTGAATTTACAAAAGTGGACAAAAACCACGAAGTCTTAAAGCCTTATGAAGATACCTACGAAATCAAGACACTCCGCTGGTTTTCCAATGGCTATTTTAATGTCACCGAAAAATTAGATGGCAATTATGAACTGAATGACCTGCGCTATGGTTCCATGAATGCCTTCGGCGGCGAAGCAGGAGAAGAACCTAAATATGTTTTCAAATTCAACCTAGTGAAAAAAGCAGGTAAACTAGTCGTGGAAGAAGACCGAGAAGCAAGAGAGGAAGCCCGTGACGGTGGTATTGGGGACGCGCTTCAGTTGATGTGGGATCGTGGGAAGGGGATTTGATGGGTTTAAGAATAAGAATAAGTTTGAATTGGGGAGTGTTTTGATTTCATTCAAATGAAACTAAATATAGGGATTCGAGTCGGGATTCCTTCTGTCATCAAAAATAAAAACTATGGTTAGTTTTCTTCCTCGTTTACGGTAGTACATTTTTCTGTATTTGTCAATTCTATACTGCCGAATCGTTTTTGTTTTGCTTGCTTTTCGTCCGATTTCAGGGTATTTATGGACTTTTTCAATAAGCATGTCTATTTTTTGTATAAATTTAGCCGCAGCTGTTTCTGATATTTCTTTTTCCAAATAATTCACAATTTTTTCAAAGTTGCGAATTGCTTTTTTATTCCAAACTACTTGTCGAGCCATTTGCTATATTTTTTCATGACTTCTTCATGGGGTACGAGGTTTTCTTCATGTTTGCTTTCTTCAATGGCCTCGTCCAATTCGCTTTTTTCAAAGTCGCTCAGTTCATTCCAAAAGTCACCTTCTTGAGCGTGATGCTCAGCAAAACTGGTTATTAATTCTTTTAATTCCTCTAAGACTGCTTTATCATCAATAGTTGCAATCATTTGGAGGATACCGCCTTTTAATTCTAAGCTGTTCATTATAAAAATTTTAATTGTTGATTTTTGGGTTTAATTCTGTGTCTCAAATATACGGAAATTCAACTGAATTAGCAATTACCCAATTATATACAAAAAGTGTTCAGGCACGAATCTGGTTTTTGACTTTCAGGTATTCTACCTTTCGGGTTGCCGCATCCTTCGAAATAAGATATTCCTGTTTTTTGATGATTAATTTCCACCATTTTTCAGCCGAGATCAGAGTGCCAGAGTGTTTTTCAAGTCGATAACTGAGTTCAATGTTAGGCTCTTCTTTATCATTGATAATGCGGCTTAATTTGGTATAATGCACAGATAAGTCTTCGGCAATTTCTCTTCTTGTCTTTTCAGTGATTCTCATGTACTCCTTCAAATATTGACCAAAGGTTTTCTCCGATGAAAATGGCTCTTTTTTAAGATAGTTTTCAATTTGAAACCTTAGTCGCATAACATCTGCTACGATCTGCTGTTCTTCTGTCGTTTCACGTAATTTTTGCAGCCTGATTTCTTTCATTTCTTCTCCTAATACCGCCTTTTTTTCTTCTGTCAAATCCGCAGGAATGAGCATGGAATCTACGATTTCTTCATCGCTGTATTGCTTGCGTAGTTCTTGGTATATTTCTTTGTATTTCATGCTAACCGCTACTAAACTGTGGCAAACCCTGTATGCGCTCTCACGTGAGGTGGTTTTAATCCTAAGACAATGTCCTCTTTCGGGATACCTTTATCTAGCAGATAATCGACAACTTCGTGTTCAGTTCTATTCCATTGCAGCCAAATTTTTTCATTAATAATGGATAAATGGAGCGAGACAAAGAATTGATAATGAACACCTTTCCAACCCACATGCAAGAGCTGAAAGTTATTACTTTTTCTATCGACAATCACTTCATTTCGGACTGTGGAATCCATGCCCGAAGTGGGCTTGACTTGTTCTTCCAAAAATGAAATAATGATGTCTTGGTATTTTTCTATTTTACCCATTCTATAATAATTTCTTGCACAGGATCATAAACGAGAACCTTTGCTTTGATAAAATCGAGTGATTTTTGGATAGCTTTTTCCCGAAAGAAGTCATTCCACGCAAAATCGGGAACGGCTAAAAATAGTAATCTATCTGGCTCTACATCATCTAAAATAACGATGTAGTCCACATACTGACCGACCGCCCGATGAAATTCGTTGATATCCGAAGGGCCGACAAAACTTTTTATCTCGACTAAAATTTTCTTTTTTCCTTTCTGTGCTGCCAATAATTTTTCTGCGCCTAAATCAACCCTATATCTGATTTTTCCGCTTTCGAGAATATATGGTTCGTCTGTGATTTTCCAACCGTCTTTCTCCAATGCCCTTCTTACATGGTCGTGATAAAGGTCTTTTGACATGATGTATTTTTACTGCCGCGATAATGTAGACCCGAAATCGGAGTCGTTAAATAATTAGCAGCCTCGTGACTAAATTGTTCTGGATATTTAATTGCTTTGTCATCGCTTAAATTTTTATACAAAATACAATATTTTCCTTAAATTCACAAATGCCGGACGCTCTAATTCATAGCCTTACATATTCCTACGATACTGCCCTCCAACCTCATACAGCGCATTCGTAATCTGCCCAAGCGAGCAGGACTGCGCCGCTTCCTTTCATTGGCGACAGCTAACAACTACTCTTCTTCATTGTCAGTGGTATTGTCTTCGGATTGATTTTCTACGATTAGATTTTTTACTTCATCAATGAGGCTGTCAACGAAAGCTTCCGATATAGCTGTTTGTTCTGACTTATCATAAATCGTAAGGAGAAATACGTCTGTATCTATTTCTTCCTCAATTATTTGAATGTAAACATAAGTAATGACCCTTGCACCACCACTTTTACCTTTTCCTTTACTTTTTATGGCGAGTCGAATCTTATAGACATCGTCTGCTACCTTGATGCCTTTGGTGGGTTTTCCTTCAATTCTTCTATTAATCTCCCTAAGTCACTATCAAGAGAACGATATTTTTTGCGGAGTTTTTTAGCGTTACGAAGAAACTCATTTATGGCAATAACCTTAGTCATCTTCCGCAAGTCTTTTTAAAAAATCATCGGCATACATGGGTTCTTTTTTGCCCTCAATAATGTCTTGTACTTCCTCAAAAGCATTTCTCAAACTCATGGCAAGCGGGACTTGTTCAATGAGTGCATTGACATTTTTTTGAAAATGCACCCATTCATCATAAGGGATTTGCACGAAGGTAAGCTTGCCTTGTTCGTCTTTAATATGTTGGATATTTAATTGCTTTGTCATCGCTTAGATTTTTATACAAAATACAATATTTTCTTTAAATTCACAAATGCCGGACGCTCTAATTCATAGCCTTACATATTCCGCCGATACTGCCCCCCAACCTCATACAGCGCATTCGTAATCTGCCCAAGCGAGCAGGACTGTGCCGCGTCCATCAAAGCTTCAAACAGATTTTCATTCGCAATCGCTTTTTGCTGGAGCGTTTTTAATTGTCCGGCTGAAGTGGCTGCGCTGGCTGCTTTCAGATTGTTCAGCGTGACGATTTGGGCTTCTTTTTCGGAGGTGGCTGAACGGATAACTTCTTTGGGTAGAATGGTGGGAGAGCCGTCTTTCGACAAGAAAGTATTGACGCCGATAATCGGGTATTCGCCTGTATGTTTCAGCATTTCGTAGTGCATGCTTTCTTCCTGAATCTTGCCGCGCTGATACATCGTTTCCATTGCGCCCAGTACGCCGCCACGTTCTGTGATGCGGTCAAATTCTGTTAAAACAGCTTCTTCTACCAAGTCGGTCAGCTCTTCAATAATGAATGAACCTTGCAGTACATTTTCATTTTTCGCCAAGCCTAGTTCATGGTTGATAATCATCTGAATAGCGACTGCACGACGCACTGATTCTTCCGTTGGTGTCGTGATAGCTTCGTCGTATGCATTGGTGTGGAGGGAGTTGCAATTGTCGTAAATGGCATACAAAGCCTGTAAGGTTGTCCGAATGTCGTTGAAAGAAATTTCTTGCGCATGAAGCGAGCGACCAGAAGTCTGAATATGATATTTCAGTTTTTGCGAACGCTCATTGGCGTTATACTTTTCTTTCATGGCTTTCGCCCAAATTCGTCGCGCTACACGACCAATTACCGCATATTCAGGATCAATGCCATTGGAAAAGAAGAAAGAAAGATTTGGTGCAAAGTCGTCAATATTCATGCCCCTTGCCAGATAATATTCCACGAAAGTGAAACCGTTTGCCAGCGTAAATGCCAGTTGGGAAATCGGATTTGCCCCAGCTTCTGCAATATGATAACCAGAAATAGACACCGAATAAAAATTCCGAACTTTCTGGTCGATAAAATACTGCTGCACATCGCCCATCAGTCGCAGCGAAAATTCAGTGGAGAAAATGCAGGTGTTTTGTGCTTGATCTTCTTTCAGAATATCTGCCTGAACGGTACCACGTACCGAGGTGAGGGCTTTTGCTTTAAGTTCCTTATAAACGGTAGGTTCTAAAACTTCATTTCCAGTAATGCCGAGCAATAATAAACCCAGTCCGTCATTGCCTTCTGGCAAATCGCCATTATAGCGTGGACGTGGCTGATTCCTATCGTCATATTTTGCTTTTAATTTGGCTTCGACCATAGCTTCCAAACCATGTTCCCGAATATATTTTTCACATTGCTGGTCGATGGCTGCATTCATGAAAAAAGCACAAATCGTGGCAGCGGGACCATTGATGGTCATCGAAACAGAAGTTGTTTTTTCACATAAATCAAAACCAGAATACAATTTCTTGGCATCATCAAGACAACACACAGAAACGCCAGAATTGCCCACCTTGCCATAAATGTCGGGACGATAATCGGGGTCTTCGCCGTAGAGGGTCACGGAGTCGAACGCTGTTGAAAGTCGAGCCGCAGGCATGTCGGATGACAGGTAGTGAAAGCGGCGATTGGTGCGTTCAGGATTACCTTCTCCGGCAAACATCCGGGTCGGATCCTCGCCTTTGCGTTTGAATGGAAATACACCTGCTGTAAATGGAAATTCGCCCGGCACATTTTCGCGTAAGCTCCATAATAATATCTCGCCCCAGTCTTTGTATTTCGGCAGACTGACACGCGGAATTTTATTATGCGAAAGCGAAGTCGTATATGTGGGGACAGGTATTTCTCTGCCTCGCACTTTATATACAAACTCATCGGCTTTATAAGCTTTTACTTTGTCATCCCATTGCTCAAGCAAACGTCGGTTTTCGCCTAGAAATTTTAGTCCAATATCTTCGTAAGTCTGACGGAGTTTGTCGGCGGTTTCCGTATCACCGCTTTTTTCTATAATGTCAATCGTGTTTTGGATACCGAATAATTTTCGGGCAATTTCACTCTGCTCGTGCGCCTGTTTATCATAATTTCTGCACGTTTCACTAATCTCTGATAGATAGCGAGTCCGCTTGGGCGGAATGATATAGATTTTCTCACTCATCTCCGTTGCGGAAGCAAAACCAGACTTCAAATCTGCGCCAGTTTTTTCTGCAATGGTATTCATTAATTTGACGTAAAGTCGATTCACGCCAGGGTCATTAAATTGCGAAGCAATCGTACCGAAAACAGGCATGGTGTCGGTAGCTTTGTCCCAAAGTTGGTGATTGCGTTGATATTGTTTCTGCACATCACGCAAAGCATCCAACGCGCCTCTTTTATCAAATTTATTCAAAGCAATGAGGTCTGCAAAATCTAGCATGTCTATTTTCTCCAACTGCGAAGCTGCGCCGTATTCGGGCGTCATCACATATAAGGAAGTGTCTGAAAAGTCGACAATTTCAGTATCCGATTGTCCGATACCAGAAGTTTCCAGAATAATCAAATCGAAGTCGGCAGCCTTGAGGATATTTAGAGCGTCTTCGATGTGTTTCGACAAAGCCAGATTAGATTGTCGGGTAGCCAGTGAGCGCATGTATATACGATCATGATTGACGGCATTCATGCGAATCCGGTCGCCCAGCAAAGCCCCGCCCGATTTCCGTTTAGAAGGATCGACGGAAATAATCGCCAGCGTTTTTTCAGGGAAATCAGTCAGAAAGCGACGAATCAATTCATCCACTAGGCTAGATTTACCTGATCCACCAGTTCCTGTGATACCGAGTGTTGGCGTAGTTGCTTTTTTTGCTTCGGTCTGTATGGCGGGTAACCAAGTGCTGGTCTCATCGGGCTGGTTTTCTACCGCTGAAATGAGTCGTGCAATCGCATAATTATTCTTGGCAGGCAGGTCTTTAGTTTCACCATTGAGGTTTTTGCCTGTTGGGAAATCGCATTGCTCCAGCACATCATTTATCATGCCCTGCAAACCCATCGCCCGACCGTCATCTGGCGAATAGATGCGTACAATACCATAATTGTGCAAGTCCTCTATCTCGCTGGGTAAAATTGTTCCACCACCACCACCAAATATCTTGATGTGTCCTGCGCCCGCCTCTTTGAGCAGGTCGTACATGTATTTGAAAAACTCATTATGCCCACCCTGATACGAAGTGATGGCAATGCCCTGCACATCTTCCTGTATCGCTGTATTCACGATTTCATGCACGGAGCGATTATGCCCCAAATGGATGATTTCTGCACCAGTACTTTGCATGATGCGACGCATGATGTTGATAGCAGCATCGTGTCCGTCAAACAAAGACGCAGCAGTGACGAGGCGGATTTTGTTTTTGGGTTGATATGGTTTGGCGACTGGTATTGACATATTGTTGTGATTGCTTGATTGCTGAATTGTTTTCGCTTTGCGAAATGTTTATATTTTTTAACAAAAAAGTGGGAGAGGTGTTTTTGCGAAGATAGGGAATTTTTGGGTACGTTAATGAACAGTACCTTGTGTCAAAATGGACTTTGAATAATTTTAGCGGATGTTTTTATGCGGCTGCGGAGAATTGGAGGCAATATTTTTACTTACAATACGCTCACCTGCCCCATCTCATTGACAATACATTTTTGATTAAACTCATTTTCAGTAAAAGCAAAACCATTATAAAAAGGTTCTATTACTGTGAAGCGGTGGGGGTAAATGGGATTGCCCTGATAGTCAATGTGCATCCAGCCTTTGTCGTCTTTTGCTGTGGCAAAACCTTTGTGATAAACACCGAGGCCTTTAAATAACTGACCGTGTAAAGGCTGACCTTTTTTATCGATATGAGTAAATAACTTCGCACTATTCATCACGCAGGCAATGCCATATTTGTAATCGCCAGCATAGGTGTATTTTTCATCATAAACGGCATTGCCGTCTAAGTCAATATGGTAGTAATGTCCTGCGGCATCTCGAACCGGACATAAGTCATCCTGATAATTTCCGCACCAGGCGTATCGTTTATCACTGATTGCTGTGCCGCTGATGTCTATGTGCAGCCAGCCTTTGTCCTGAATAACTGCTGCTCTATTGCAATAATATCCAAATGCCCTGAGATAGCGTTGTGAATAGATAGCCTGTCCTTCTGTATTGATGTGATACCAGCCTGAATCGTCGCAAACAGGCGCGAGACCAGGTGCGTGAAACTTTAGAGCATCTTTGAAAGTTTGCTTGAATATGGGCTGCCCATGGAGCGTGAAAGTTTTAGTAAAATCATTGAGTTGTATTTGTTTCCAATTGGTGTTCATCTTAGATTTTTTTTAGTGTTCCGTTAATGACTAGACTGTCTAATTTCATTTCTTGAGCAGACTTTGTAGCTTCTGCTTTTGTATGGACAATGGGTTCACCTCTTTTATTGAATGAAGTATTAATGAGCCCTAATAAGCCATATTTTTTATCTAAAAAATCGAGCAAATCGTACATGAAAGGATTTTCTTTCTTGTTGAAAAGAACCTGAATTCGTGCAGTACCATTTTTGTGCACAACACCTTCCAATTGTTTTTTGTATTGGTCTGAAATTTTAAAATCCAGTAACATATAGCGTGCGAGGTGATGAATGTCTGGTTTGCCGGTGACTTTTTGTGCATTGCGTTCAAGCATAATAGGAGCGACTGGGCGATACCATTCGCGTTTTTTACATTTCATGCTGACTTTTTTGGTGAGTTTGACAGAATCTGGGCGAGCAATGAGGCTACGATTGCCCAATGCTCTTGGTCCTGCTTCTCCATAACCATTGCATATACCAATAACTTCGCCTGCCATTATACGCCGAGCGATTTCGTGAATCGTTTTTTGGGTATAAACCAGCTTTTTCTTTTTTAAATTGATATTGTTTAAATAAGGACTGTGTCGTTTGATTTTTTGCCCAGCCTGCCATTGTACAAAAGCTGCTGCACCGATAGATAAACCTGAATCATTGCAACAAGGCGGTATAAAAACATCCTTGAACCAGTCTTTCTCTATAAGTTGAGAGTTTGTGATGATGCTCAATGCACAACCTCCAGCATAATACAGGTAATCCGCTTTGGTTTGCTTTTGTAGTTGCTGTATTTTTGCCAGTGCCTGCTCCTGAAATTCAGCTTGAAAACAAGCAGCGATATTCATCAGAAACTGATCTTTGTTATTTTCAAGCTTGCCTGTCCATTTAAAATCTGCTTTGGCTTTTTTGTAAAAAACATTATGGTCTTCCCAGATATCTTTGAAGTATTTATTGGCTTTTAGCCACTTTCTCATTTTGGAACTTGCCTGCCCCATTGCAGCATAACCCATGAGTTTTCCTGCTACACTACAATGTTCTCCAGGGGCAGCCTTGAGCATAGCAAAAGTAAGTCCATTATCATTGAAAAGTTTGGATAAATGTCCAAGTTGCCAATGGCATTCCAATAAGCTCAACTTGCCTTTTTTATAGGAAAAAGCAGAAAAATTACCGAGACTTGCACCACCATCAAAATGAATCAGGAGACTATTTTCTTTTAAATTGCCATAAAAAGGGAGACAGGAAAAGACATGCGCCAGCTCATGGGATACTTCACAGGATTTTGGTGCAAAACCTTCCCATTCGTGTTGTTGAATCCAGGCAATTGAAGGCACAGCGGTATTGCTGACAACTTGTATTTCTGTCGGTTCAATCCGTATTTTTCCCGAAGAAGAAATAAAAGCCCTGCCTACAAATGAATTGACCAATGCCACATCAAAAATTTTCGGCAATTTTAATAAACCATCATCTATTAATGCTTCAATAAACAGGTGAAGGCGATTGTCATACTTGCGGCGAGTATAGCGTTCGAGGTGTAAGTATTGTATGATACGTCCATCTTGCATCACACAGATATTATGGTCGTGGGTGTAGCCGGGATATTTGAGTTTACCTCGGTCTTGTATGCCATATATTGCGAGTATTGTTTTCATTTTTAGGATAATAGTTTGGTTTTTAATGCTTGTTGTAAACTGAGATTGATACCTTGATAGTTGAAAAACTTTTCAATACCTCCTTGTTGTTCAATAGCTTCATACAACATTTCAAAACGTTCTTTGGTCGTATCAGCTTCACTCGCCAGATAATCTTTTAACATAGCATCTTTTGTACAACCCAATAAAAACTGAATTGCACCAATCAATAGCCCTGTACGATCCTTTCCTGAATGGCAATGAATCAGAACCCCACCTTCTGGAGTATTTATAATAGCTTCAATTACTTTTTGAAAGGCGGGTTGACAAGCAATCAAAAAGAATCGATAAGCTATTTCGGTATTGTCACCCTGATGATGGTTTTGTCGAAACCATTTGGGCTGATTCCAAGGATCAAAGGGAGCATGGACATAATGTATGTTTTTTAGTACATCTGTTTTGTAAGGATATTCCTCAAGCTCTCTGTCTGCACGCAAATCAATGATTGTTTTTATATTGTATTGCTTCAATAAGTGACCTACTTTTTCTGTATTTTCGTACAAAGACAGGGTAGATGAACGATATAGTTTTCTGGTTGGCAATTGTGTATTATGGATATTATAATCTCTCCAATTTAAGGTTTTCTCATATTGCAGGTTTGACATAGTGGAATGTTTTTATAATTATGAACTAAATTTTGATATTGAGGACTTTGTAAAATCTCGTCAATAGTCAGGTTTTGAAAATTGCCGAAATTACCGAGCGTTTGGCGTAACTTGTCGGGCGCACAACAGGGCGATATATTTCCTGTAGCTGAAATCCATATTTCTTTATTCAAAAAAGGACAGTCATAGTGTTCGGGAACGGCTTGTTGTTCTTCTTCTTTCAGTGGAATAATGTTTTCCAATAACACCTTTTCACCATTGGGTTTGAGGTGATTGTCGCGGGCTGTCCAGGCTTCTTTTACATAGCCATTCCAACGCTGAATAGCTGCCTGGTTGCGTTTCATATTGAGGCCTTTGATTTCATCAAAATGCGCCCACAACTGATGTCCTTTCACCCGATCTACTCCAAGACTGGCAGCCAGTTTTATCATGTCTGCTAGCTCGTGCATGTTGTTTTCCATGAAGGTCAGTTGGAAAGTTACTCGGCAGAAATATCCGGTTTCCTTATGGATATAATCCCGTACTTTGATAAACTCTTCTACATTTTTTATACACTGCCCAAAGTCGATACCCTGCATGACTTTCGCAGCAGTTTCTGCTGTTGCGCCATTCCATGAAATTTTAATATCGGTAGTATTCGGTACAATTAGCATCGCCCATTCTGCGACTGATTTTTTAGGAAAAGTACCATTGGTGGTCAGGTTGATTTTGATGCCTGTTTCCTGACTTAGTGTAAAAATGCGGTCAAAACCTTTGTACAATAAGGGCTCTCCCATCGTTGAAGGAATAATTTCTTTTACGCCCAATTTTTTTGCCTGTTCAAATATCTGTTCCACCCATTCAAAGGGCATTCGGCGGCGTTTGATGCCTGTTTCTTTATATAGATTAGGAATAAAATCGCTGTAAGGGCTGTGTTCTTCACACATGATACATTTCAGGTTGCAATCTTCAGGATTGGTATCAATGGTGATTCGCCAGAGGTTGTGTTGATTCATGTTGTTGTATGGTTTTTTGGTAAATTAATTCTAATTGTCGGCAGTGTTCTTCAATGGAAAGCACTTGTCCGGTTTTGTGATATAAATAGCCACGTTTACCCATTTTTGCTAATGCTTCGGGATGGTCACAGGCTCTTTGTAAGGTCTTTGCGAGGCTTTCGACATTGCGGTGTTCAAACAGAAGTCCGTTTATTTCATGTTGTACATACTCTTTCATCCCACCAAAATCGGCTGTGATAACGGGAACATGGCAAGCCTGTGCTTCGTGTATGACCAAAGGAGAGTTTTCTCCCCAGATACTCGGCACAACGATCACATCTACCTGAGCAAAGACCTGTTTGACAATGTTCGGATTGAGATACTCACCTTCAAAAATTATCGGATTGGAACAATCGGCAGCAAGTCGTTTGAGCGCAGCCGTTGATTGTCCTGAAGGACGCCCCCATATTTTTAAACAGGCTTCTCCTTTCAGTTTTTTGAAGGCTTCAATGAGTAGGTTGATACCTTTGGCAGGAATGTGTGTGCCAATATAGCCGATTGTAAATTTGCGGTCAGCTACTTTAGGCACAGGCTTCAGATAATGTAAAGGAAAACCATAATCCAGATATAAAACCTTGTCTTTAGGTAGCCAAAAATCTTGTATAAACCGATTCCGTAAATAGTGAGAAGGCGCAATAAAAATATCAATCATCTCAGCTACTTTTCGGGTAGCTTCCATGCGTCGGGCAATCCAGGAAGTCCAATGTGCAGTGTCTTCTTGGCGGTGGTTGGGATTACAGGAATGGTACATGTTATAACAGGTTGCAGCGCATTTGCTATGCTCCTGTTTTTCGCACAGTTGGTAAAGATGTTGCCCATCAAAATTGCGTTGTAAAAACTGTCCTCTCGGACACATCAGCCAGAAATCGTGTAGAGTGAATACTATTGGAATATTTTGTTTTTTCACTTCCTGCACAAGTCCTGTGGACAGGTGGTTCAAATGCCCGATGTGGACGACATCGGGTTGAGTCTTTTGTAAAAGATGATCGAAAATCGAATTGACTTTAGGATGGTCGTACCCATCTTTTTCACGAGGCATATTGACCAGTATGAGCGGTATTTCATTTTGCGTGTCGTGGCGTAGGTCAAAGTCGAGGCGGTATTCATCCTGCTCACGGGTAAAAACGGTGACTTCGTGTTTTTTCGCCAGTTCTTCACAGATGGAACGACTATACACCTCCGACCCGGCGTTATAGGTCGGAGGGTAGCCATGAATGACTTTAAGGATTTTCATGAATTTACCTTTTTTTAGGTTTTTCAACATGTTTTTCAATCCTTCTTACATGATCTGGGATGGGTTTTCCTTTTTTAATGAAAGGTTTTTTCATTCTTTCGATGTCTGCCGGAGTCGGCTTTTTTGGTTTACTCATAATTTTGTTTTTTATAATTAAATAATAATTTTCTTAAATTAAATATCATGCCAAAATTATAAAAACATGTTATACAGTATTTTATAAATAAAATTTAAAAAATAATGTTTAATTTTGTATTTTAAAATTTAATTAATTAAACAATGGGAAAAAATATTTACATCACATGGCATTTGGCCACACATGGAGTAGGCTATACAAAAAACATTGCTGCTGCTTTTTTTAGAGGCAGTTGTAGTGTGGGAAAAGATATTGATATCAAAGTAAATCAGCTTGAAATGGAGGCTGTATTTGAAACTGATTCAGATGGCTTTCTTTTTGATAAGATTTATTATTTACATACTGAGCAGCACATATTGGATAAAGTTTCTACGTTTCGTTTGCAGGGCAGGAAAGAAGCCTTGAAAAGGGATGATCTCATAAAGGGGGCGGGTACAGAAAAAAGTTGGAAAGATATATTTGAAAATGGAAAAGAAAATTTTGCTGATGAGATTACGCATCTTAGTCAGGAATTTCCAAAACGACAGGACGAAGTAATCAATCAATATTGGAGATTCATCAATTATTATACAATAAAAGATCAGCTAACATGGCTCACAACATACAGTAATTTTAGCAAGTATGCTGAAAATCGTTTTGAGACGATTAATATGACCAAAAAGGGTGTGAAGGATCTTCGGGACTATATTCAGATTGCGAATGCTGTTCATGAATTTGTACAGGAGCTTAAAAAAACTCACCCTGATGCCCGTTTTACGTTTAATATTTCTCTGGGGTCTTATGAGACGCAGGTAGTATGGTTCTGTCTGGCAGAGGCTGGTCTGCTACCGCTTAATACACAGTTTATTGCGAGCTATGACGATAAAAGCAATACACTTATCAATAAACGTTTTCGAGATTTTTATATCAAAACCCGCCCTACAACAATCATTTCCACGATTAGAAGTAAATTTAGTGTTTATGAAAAACCCAAGTCTAATTTACGTAAGTTGGCTAATCTCAAAATACAAAACTACATAAAGGCAGGCTTTTCTATTTTGCTGATTGGTGAGCGGGGAACAGGGAAAACTCGGCTGGTTAAGGAAAATTCAGGGGCGATAATTATTGCAGCAAATTGTGCTTCTTTTGATGATGATAGCAAGGCAGAAGCTGAACTTTTTGGAACAGTAAAAAGTGCCTATACAAATGCAATAGATAAAGATGGACTTTTTCAGAAGGCTCATGGAGATATCCTTTTTTTAGATGAAATACATCATCTTTCTAAAGATGTACAGGCAAAACTTATGCGAGCATTGGGTACAGACAAAGAAAATAACTTCACGGTAAGAAAAATGGGAGACACAAAAGAAACAAAAGTAAAGTTTACCTTTATTGCAGCAACAAATAAAACGATAGAGGAATTAAAAACTCACCTTCTACCCGATTTTTTTGACCGTATTGCCCAATTAGTTGTCGAATTGCCCTCGCTTCGTGCGACTCCTAAAGATAGAATTGATGATTGGAGAACGGTGTGGGAAGAATTAAATTTTGAATCATCTCCGCCTTTGCCAGTAGAATTGGAGCTAATTGAATGGTTAAAAGACTTGAAATTGTATGGTAACTTTCGGGATTTACAGAAAATTGCGATTTATTATAATCGTTTTCTGACTTTCTCCAAAGACTTAAAAAAACTATTGGCACAAACTACACCTGTAGCTTATGCAAAAGCGGAATTTAAAAAATATCACCAAACTAATAATTCAATCGTTTATCAGTTTTCCAGAAGTCAAAAACCACGTGAAGCAATTGCTGAATTTCACGCACAATTCGCAGAATGGGCAATCTCGGAGTTTGGGTCTATGGATAAAGCAGAAAAACATTTTGAAAAAATAGGAGATAAGGTTACTAAAGGGACACTGTCTAATTGGAAGAATAAAAAATCGCATAAAAAATAAAAAAGCCCCCAACTTCCGCTGGAGGCTTCAATATCTTCAAAACAAACCCTTATCGAGTATAAGTCTGCTGACAATCATCAGTAGAGCTGGTGTTATTATCTGTCAAAGTATAATTCAGGGTAATGCGGTCGCTATCGGCATCATAAGAACCAGAGGTGGTACCAATAGAGAAATTAGACAAAGTATTGGAGGCGAAAGTTTGTCCTGGTACGGTGAAGGTAAATGAATTTCCATTTTGTCCGGTGACCGTAGCAACGACTGTAGCGTCTTGCTCGCTGATACCTGCTTGCGAACCGAAATTATAGAGATTGTTGATGTAAAAACGGGTATCATTAGTTGCGTCTGCGGTAATATCGGAGGTATAGCTGTCTGTAAAACTTGGATCACTAGAGCAGGTTTCGCTGACATTCCAGGTGGCGAGGATCAAATCTCTGGACAGTCCACTACAATCTGTACCAGTATAGCCAGTATCACAGTCACAATCGCCATTGACACAAGTTCCATTTCCGCTACAAGTTACACCATCACAAGGGTCTGTGTTCACAGGTGTACTACAATCTACACCAGTCCAGCCAGTAGCGCAGTCGCAAGAGCCACTAATACAAGTCCCGTTGCCACTACAGGTTACACCGTCGCAGGGATCAGCAGTGTCGGGGATGCTGCAATCTGCACCCGTCCAACCGGTATCGCAAAGGCAAGAGCCATCAAAACATACTCCATTATCGCTACAGTCAATGGTCGAACAAGGATCAGATTCGCAGGATTGTATTCCGAATACTGCAAATACAGTGAGTGCTAGCGTGAGTAATTTTAGATAATTATTGTTCATGTTTAAGTTTTTTTAATTGGTCAATTGTATCAACCTTAAGTTTTAGAATAAAGTCTATTTTAAAAATAAGACGCAAAAGTACGTATTTATATACAAAAAAGCCTCGCCAATTTTGGCGAGGCTGATATTTTATTCTCAGGTTTTAATGCCCTGAAAACCAGATGTTGTCTTCGGTTTCGCTCGAACAAGCGTGTTATAGTTGCTTGAATGAAATCAACGACTATTATTGAGGCGTATAAATTTGCGTACAGCTATCCATATAATTCGGGTCAGTTGCTGGTAAAGTTGTATTTGTAATAGAATAGTTTACTGTAATTTCGTCGGTAGTCGCATCATAAGTACCCGAACCCGAAACCTGATAAATAGATAATACAGAGGATGAAAACGTCTGCATATCAATTACTACAGCATATTCTTCTCCAGTATTACTCACAGAGGCAAGTACTGTTGCATCGTCAGGCTCTATATCGGGCAATTCGCCCAAATTATAAATGTTGTTAATTGTAATGTACTCTGCGCCTTGTGCAGATGCACTAATTTCAGAGACATAATTAACTGTAACAGTAGGGTTGTTGGTACAGACTTCCGCAACGTCATAGATACCGATGAAAGAATTTCTAATTATAATGCTACAATCCGTACCGTCATAACCATCGTCACAAATACATGCACCAAGGAGACAAGCCCCATTATTGCAGTTAAGATTTAAACAAAGGTCGGGAGGAATACTACAATCTGGTCCAGTATAACCGTCCTCGCAAATACAAGTTCCATTTACACAGGCTCCATTACAATTGGCTACTTCACAGGGACTTTTTCTACAGGATTGTACAATAGTCATGCTGAATAAAACGACGAGAATAGTAAATGTTCTTAGCAAGTTAATTTTCATAGTCTATTGGTTTTAAAGTGTTTTTAAAAAAATTATTCGCACAAAAGTAATATTTTAAACCTTATTGTCCACAAAAAAAGCCCCACCAAAATTGGCGAGGCTGATATTTTATGTTCAGATTTTAATACACTGAAAACCAGATGTTGTCTTCGACTTCGCTCAGACAACCGTGTTACAGTTGCTTGAGTGTAGTCGAAATCAACGGTAAATTAGATTATTGAGGGGTATAAATCTGTGTACAGTTGTCGATATAACCAGCATCTACAGGATCCAAAGAAGTATCTGTGATGGAATAAGTAAGGGTAATCTCAGAAGTCGATGGATTATATATTCCTGAACCTGCAACCTCAAAATCTGCAAGAATAGCAGATGTAAATGTTTGACTTTCAATCAATAAAACGTATTCGTCACCCGACACGCTTACTGAAGCTAATGCGGTAGCATCTTCGGGTTGAACACTTGGGAAGAAAGTGGGAAAATTATAAATGTTATCAACATTAATGAATCCAGTACCTTGCGAGGATTCAGTAATTTTGGATACATAGTTGTCCGTGAAATTTGGTACGCCGTCACAAATCTCTTCAACATTATATGTGCCAAGAAATAGGCTTCTAATTACAATATTACAGTCTGAACCATCGTATCCATCGTCGCAGATACAAGTACCTTCCAGGCAAACACCATTATCACCACAGGCTACATCTTTACAAGGATCTGTGTCGCAAGATTGTATAGAAAAGATACCAATGGTGGCTATTGCCAGAACAAGAGTTCTTAAAAAATTAGTCTTCATGATTATATGGTTTTGAAAATTTCAAAAAAAATGTTCTTAAAAAATTATGACTTTGCTAACAAAGCCAAAAATTATGCCATTCAGACCTGTCAGCTTTTTTAAAAGCTGACAGGTCTTTAAATTTGCCACAAAATTACTCAAATAGTTTTGTATTTTTGGAGTCTATATGCAAAATTCAAATCTTGATCCAACGGATAAACAATTCATACCGGAAGACCGGCAGATAGAACGCGCCCTGCGCCCTAAGTCGCTGAGCGATTTTTCCGGGCAACCTAAACTGGTGGAAAACCTGGACATCTTCATTCGTGCAGCTAAAAAAAGAGAGGAGGCATTAGACCATGTTTTATTACACGGGCCGCCGGGACTGGGCAAAACGACCTTGGCGCATATTGTGTCGAATGAATTGGGTTCTGAACTGAAAATGAGTTCAGGCCCTGTACTGGAAAAGCCGGGCGACCTCGCTGGTCTGCTGACCAATCTAGATGAAAACGATGTGCTGTTTATCGACGAAATTCACCGCTTGAATAATGTGGTGGAGGAGTATCTTTATTCAGCCATGGAGGATTATCGGATTGATATTATGATTGACAGCGGACCGAATGCACGGAGTATTCAGATTACGCTGAATCCCTTCACGCTCATCGGTGCAACTACTCGAATGGGTTTACTCACTGCGCCTATGCGGGCACGTTTTGGCATTAACTGCCATCTGGACTATTATGATGTAAAAACGCTGACGCAAATCGTAAAGCGTTCTGCGGGTATTCTGGAAGTAGAGATAGAAGAAGCTGGTGCGCTGGAAATTTCGAGGCGCAGTAGAGGGACGCCGCGTATTGCGAATGCTTTGCTCCGCCGTGTCCGCGATTTTGCAGAAATCAAGGGCAATGGCACGATTGATTTAAAAATTGCGAAATACGGACTAGCTGCGCTCAATGTAGATGAAAGCGGACTAGACGAAATGGATAATAAAATTTTATCTACCATCATCCATAAGTTCAAAGGTGGTCCGGTCGGCATCAGCACGATTGCAACGGCAGTGGGCGAGGAAGCAGGAACGATTGAAGAAGTACATGAACCGTTTTTAATACAGGAAGGTTATATCCAACGCACCGCCCGCGGACGAGAGGCGACAGATAAAGCGTATCAGCATCTTGGGGCTGTACCGCCTGCTCAGGCAGGGACTTTGTTTTGAGTTGTTTGAGTTGCGGGTTTTCGTGTTGCGAGTTGCGAGTTGTTTCACCGTAGGTGAATTCTTTTACAACCCGAAACTCGTAACCCACCAACTCGTAACTCACTCACTCGTAACTCGTTAATAACTCCGCCTACGCGGACCATCTTCCCCTTTCCGTTTTCTAAATTCCCTTAGAATGGTGCGTTTAAACTCCTGTTCCAACATGGGTAGCATCGCTGCTTTTTGGGCAGGTAGCACTTCCATGAATTTATAAGCGTATTCCTTTTCCAAGTCTAGTGCTTTTTGTTTAAATTCAAAATGCTGCTTAATTTCTGATTTGATTTCTGCATCTGTCGCCTTAGTCAAATCAGCAGGACGCCTTTTAGGTTTATACGTTTTTTTAAGCTTGTGTTTCCGCTGATTCATTTCACGGAATAAAGGCCAGAAAGTTTCTGCTTCCTGTGGCGTCAATTCCAGTTTTTCTGTGAAATAAGCGGTGCGATAAGATTCTATTTTTTTTCTGATTTCTGGATTTTTTTCCAGTTCAGACATCTCGCGATGTCCTGGCTGTGCAAAAGCAGATAAACCAGCAAAGCTGCATATAGAGAGGATAAACAATAGTTTTTTCATGATATTTCTATTTTATAAAAAGTCTTCCAGCGTTTGGTCATCCAACTGGTCGATAAAATCATTGTCAATATATTCTTCTAATTCATTTAATTCAAAGTTCATGCCGTCTGAAAAGTCTAGTGTACTGCTGGCATTGTTTTCCATCAAGAGGTCTAAATCAAAATCATCAATATTTTCATCTAAATAACTGGATAATTCTTCTGTACTGATGCTGGCAAGTATATCCGTATGCTGGTTTTCAACAGGGCGCAAAAACAAGGTAGTCGCAAGGAGCAAAACCAAGACAGCACCAAGTGTCATTGCATAGCGAGGCTGAAGCAAGGTCTTGAAGAATCGGCTAAAAACACCTTCCGGTTCTGGCTTTTCAGCAAGCCTGTTCATGACTTTGTCCTGTAAGGTTTCAAAGTAAAGATGCGGCACATTGAAGCCCTCCTGACTTTTATCCATCTCAGACAATAAAGGTGCGATGTCCTTTAATTCGTCTTGTATATGTGGTGAATTTTTCACTTTATAATTATTGATTATTTCTGATAAAACCTTCAATTTTTTTCGCTGCGTGGTGATAAGATGCCTTCAAAGCACCTACCGATGTTCCTAGAACGTCTGAAATATTTTTATACGTCATTTCGTCGTAATAGCGCATATTAAAAACCAGTTGTTGCTTGTGCGGCAGCGTAGCGATAGCGGCTTTCAGTAGTCGCTGCGCTTCATTGCCATCAAACCAGGTGTCAGCTTTGAGTTGTTGTGCTACATGCGTGTTTTCATTATGAATAGACATGCTGTTTCGCTTTTTTTTCTTTTTCAAAAAGGTCAGACATTCATTGGTCGCAATTCGGTACAGCCAAGTGTATAAACCCGATTCTCCTTTGAAATTGCCAATACCCCGATAGACCTTGATAAAGGTGTTTTGCAACACATCGTCGGCATCATAATGTTCGTGTACCATGCGACGGATATGTGCATACAGGCGTTCCTGATACTTCGTCATCAGTTGCTGAAAGGCCTCATTCTGTAGGTCTACTTTTTGCAGTCCCAGAATGATGTCTTCATCAGAGATGGTATGTTTGATTGTTTGCACCACGCCTTTGTTGGACTATGAAAATGGAGAGAGGTTTAAAATGGGAGAATAATTTTTATGAGTAGGTCGATGGTCGGCGGTCGATAGTCCATAGCTGTTTTCTAGTCTTATAATTTTCACAGCATTCATTTTGCTTTGCAAAATGCGTAAAAAGAGCCATCGACTATCGACTGCGGACTATGGACAAAAACAGTTGCAAACTGTTTATAATCCTTCCGCATATTTTTTAAAATTATCCAGCCCAACCTGGTCTATTTTTCTAAAAGAACCTTTCAGGAAAGCAAAAAAACAACGATTGATATAACCTTTAGCCTGCACCGTAGACTGGTGGCTGATAATGCTTGTTCCATCTTTTTCTGCAAAAGTATATTGGTCGGTTTTGGACATCATATCTGCATCAAATTCCAGGACTACTTTTTTGTCAACCTGATAATAGCTTACTGTTTCCAGCATTTCTATGGCTGTGCCTTCGTTTTGTATGACCATTTTATATTGGCTTCCAACGATGCCGGACGTTTCTTTTATAGGTGTGATGCTTTGGATTTCAGGTATCCATTCTTTTATTTTTTCGGTGTCATTGAATAAAGTAAAAGTCTCCGAAAGTGGCAGATTGATACTTGTCTGTGTATCGTATTCAACTTGTGGAAATAACAGTCCTGCCAATAGAAAAATGGTGAGCAATAACCAGACGACGCCGAGTACGGATTTGAGTATTCTCTTCATAATATAAAGTATTTCAGGCTTCCAGCCTAATCTATAACCAGGCTGGAAGCCTGAAATACTTAAGCTGGATATTCTACAAAATTGCGAGGTGTTTCGTATAAACGTACAGCAAGTCCGTATTTTTCATTCAAATGTGGACGCAGATTCTGCCAAATCATATAGCAGATATTTTCGGCAGTGGGGTTTAAGGTTTTAAATTCTTCGACTTCAATATTGAGGTTTTTATGGTCATAACGGTCTTCAACGTGTTCTTTAATGAGTTTTTTCAGAATGTCGAGATTAATAAGAAAACCAGTTTCAGGATCAATTTCCCCCGTTACCTTGACTTCCAACTCATAGTTATGCCCATGATAATGCGGATTGGAACATAATCCAAAAACGGCTTTGTTTTTCTCCTCTGACCACTTGGGGTTGTGCAGGCGATGGGCTGCATTAAAATGTGCTTTTCTGAATACTGCTATTCTCATGTTATTTGTTGTGTTGTTGTGTTGCTGTGTTGAAGTGTTGAAGTGTTGTCGTGTGTTACATCAACACGACAACACCACAACACATCAACACACTATTTTTTAAGCCCAATTTCGCGTAAGCGTTCATCCAAATACTCACCTGCTGTGATGGGTTCATACTGCAATGGACGTTCTGCTGTTACACATTTCTCCAAACAAGTCAAATCCATTTCTGAACGCGGGTGCATAAAGAAAGGAATAGACAGGCGCGGCATGTGCCATTTTTCTTTAGGCGGATTCACTACGCGGTGTGTCGTCGATTTTAAGTAATTATTAGTCAAACGTTGCAACATATCGCCGACATTGATGACAATAGCATCCACACCTGCTTTGATAGCGACCCATTCGCCAGCTTCGTTTTGCAGCTCTAGTCCGTCCGCAGATGCACCAACGAGCAAGGTAATCATGTCAATATCCTCATGTTGTTCGGCACGAATAGCCGACTTGGGTGCCTGTGTAATGGGCGGATAATGAATGGCACGCAAAATACTGTTGCCATTATGAATATATTGGTCAAAATAATCTTCATTCAAATCAAGATATATCGCAATAGCGCGAAGCAGATTTTTACCAGCTACTTCAAAAGAAGCATATAGATCCCGCCCTAAATCAGAAAATTCTGGCATTTCTTCTACGCGAACATTCGACGGGTATTCATCTTTTATCGGGTCTTCATCCGTTACTTCTTGTCCGATTTGGAAAAATTCCTTCAAATCTGCTACTTGTGATTGTTTGGCATGTTCGATACCAAAAGCAGTATAACCACGCTGCCCGGCTAGTCCGGGGATCTGTGCGCCGAGCTTTGTTTCTACAGGTAAGGAAAAGAATGCTTTTGCTGAGCTAAAAAATTTGTCGATCAAATCCTGCGGAACGCCATGATTGGTCACTGCGACAAAGCCCACTTCATGAAAAGCTTTGCCGATTTCCTGCACAAATTCTTGTTTTAAAGCCGGATTGCCAGAAGTAAACTTCGACAAATCCACGGAGGGGATTCCTGTTGTTCCAGACATATTGTTTCGTTTTTAATGTTTATCGGTTGCCGTCGTCTGATGACTGACGATTTTAAATAATCATGCAAAATTACAAAATTGAGACGTACTCTGTCAAGATTGATAACCTATTTATACAAAATGATTGTTCTAAGCAACCTAAAATAGCTTTTACACCACTTTTAGTCAAAAAAGCGTCTTTTTATTAGAACAAGGTATCATGTTTGTAAACAAAAGATGTATATTAGTAAAACAAGTGAAAATTGAAATTTGTTTTTTGAGATTTATTTAAAACCCATGAAGTCTTTGCTAACATATAGTCTGCTCATTGGCATTTTAGGTGCAACCTGCTTTGCCTGTAAAGAACGTGTGGCAACAGAAGAACAAGTTACGGAAGAAAATGTAAGCACCAAGGAAGTCGCGTTAAATCCTTTTGTAGAATCGTATGCCCTGGAAAAGGAGCATATTTATAATACTTACCAGGTCAAAAAAGCTCGGGAGGAAGCGACAGAAGAAGAAAAGAAACAAGGCAAAGAAAAATATGACAGTGCTTTATTTGCCTGTACAGAAGACAAATTGGCGGATGGGGAAAAGTTGTTGCGCGAATCCATTTTGCATTATCCTGATGCTGTAGCGTATTTTGAGTTGGCCAATATCCTGACGGAACTTAAAGGTTACGAAGAGTCAATTGACGCTTATAATATTGCAAAACAACTGGATTATAAACCGCTTTGCGATTTGTATTATAATATGGCCTGTGCTTTTGCTATGGATGATTCTGATTTTGATGGAAAGCGGCGGGCAGTCAATCACTTGCGTATGGCGGTGAGCGAAGGCTACGCCAATAAAGCTTTTTTTCTAAAAGACAGACGGCTGAATAGCATAAGATATAGTTACGACTATAATAAAATGTATTTGCAAACATTTGCCAAGCAGAAAAAATATTTGGAGCAGGAAAAATCGGAGCTGTTTGTTAATTTATTCCCGGAAGTCAATTTTCCTTATGAAATAGAAGTAGAAGAACTGAGTAAATCGTGGAATACGACCTATCGCCTATACGATCCGCTGATTTCTTTTGTGAGCAATAAGGCTACCTATATGCCAGAAGAGCATTTTGTGTTTGTTGCTTTTTTGAAAAAAACGCCCCGTTATTCAGCGGTGATTTATGCAGGCTATCCAGCAAACCCAGAAGGTAGAGATTATCGTTATTACAACTTAGTGACTTATGAGCCATCTGGCAAACGCATTGCTCAACTTCGTTTTGTGGATAGCTCCAATCCTGAAAAATATAAAACAGGTCTAGTAGATGAAAATCTGAATATTGAAATAAAAACATACGAAAACATCTGGAAGAAAAACCCGAAAAAATACAGCTACGCCGAAAACAGTATTGATTACTCAGAATTTCAGTTTTCCAATTATTATCGGATTGACCGAAAGGGGAAGATTGTGAAAGTCAGAAAAAAGTAAATCAGACTTCCAGCCTGACCAGCATAAAAAGGAAATTCCAAAAAAAACCCGCAACCCGCAACCCGCAACTCAAAAACCCGCAACCCGCAACCCGCAACTCAAAAACCCGCAACCCGCAACTCAAAAACCCGCAACTCAAAAACCCGCAACCCAAAAACCCGCAACTCAACAACAATCAATGCAAAGCTGCCCGAATATCTATTTCACTAATAATTTCAGCTTCATTTTCAATAAAAAATTCCAGTCGTTTATAGACCTCCGTTTTGTCGAAATAATTTAAAGCCATTTTGACAAAAATATGCCCGTGCTTAGCTTCTGAAACCCATAAGGCTTTATAGAAACGGGCATATTCTGCATCTTCCTGTGCATCCGCAATCATTCGAAAACGTTCTGCACCCCGCGTTTCCAATACAGAGGCAAGCAGGAGCCGATCCATAAAACGCTCTTCACGCCCATGTCGACAAAGGTTCATCAAGTTCACCACATACATGTCTTTACCAATAGAATGTTCCAGTTGAATACCTCGCGCTTCCATCATCGCATAAACCTGCTGAAAATGCTGCAATTCTTCTACGGCCGTATCAATCAATTCTGGAATAATTTCTACCCGATTGGGATATTTAGCGACAAAACTCATGGCCATCGAAGAAGCCTTACGCTCACAATCTGCATGATCCTGTAAAAAGCTGTTGAAATCACTCATCACGGCATCAAGCCATTCTGGTTTGCTAGGTACTGCAATGTCTAAATTTAGTTTCATGGCTGCAAAGATACTGATTTGACTGGAAATTGGGTGTTGGGTTATTGAGTTGATTAAGTGTATTGAGTGAGTGTGTGCAACAAATTGCACAACGTTGTACAATTGTCCACCCCCTTGTTCCCCCTCCAAAGGGGGATATTTGTTTGTTAATCAGTTGATTGTCTCCCTTTGGAGGGGGTGAAGGGGGTGGATTGACGGAAATTTTCTGTGCAATTTGTTACACGCACATTGAGTGATTGTATTATTATTGTTGGCTTAATAAGCTCAGATTGCAGCCATGGACTATGGACTGCCGACCATCGACGACTAGCTATTTGTCCAAAGTAGGTTTACTTGGCTACAGTTAATCCAAGTACCCGCTCTGCAAAATCATAAGTCTTGGCACGTACATTATCCAAATCTTCACATTGCAATTTGGAAGGCAGAACATGCGTGCCATTCGGAAAAGCCACCATCACTTTCTGGTCATCTGGTGTTTTTGCTTGTTCATAGAAATCCTGAATCGCTTCAATGGAAATGACTTTATCCCGTTTTTCTTCATTTTTATAATAATAAGCAGTAAAAAAAGGTGTGGAAATATTGGAAAAAGTTTGGTCGGTCATCGTTCTGTTCAGCAAAGTTTTCATGGCAACCAGCCCTTCTAGTCGGTAAGTCATTGTCCAGTAAGGATCACAGGATTTCGGCATGCCTGGAATCGTTCGATAATTGCTGCCCACCATTTTGCGGAGTATCGACAAGCCCCAAGGCATGGTCATCAGGGCAGATTTGCTATCGTGCAAAGCAATATTAGGTGAATACAAAATCTGTGCATGAATATCATCAGGATTATTGGCGGCCAGATACATAGAAAGTGTGCCGCCCGTCGAGCAGGACATCACAATCACCTTTTTGCCCAATAACTTACCCAGCGCAATCGCTTCTTTGGCGGAAGCCACCCAATCGCCCGGTGCAGTCTGCGAAAAAGACTCTTTATCATCAATGCCATGCCCGGCAAGTCGAGCCAGATAGAGGTTCATGCCATACCGTTTTGCAAAATCCCGATGCATCGGGTCGCCCTCCACCGGACTAGCAGAAAAGCCATGTAGATACACGAGGCTATACTCGGTCTGTCGCATGGAGTCCGCCCACACCACCTGCGCTTCATTGCCAGGGCGCAACTTGTCCACCCGCGCTTCCTGCGCAGCCACATAACCCTCAATTTCCGATAAAGGCATATTCAAATCAGTAATCCCTCCCTCAAATGCTGGATATTTTTTCCTGGGACCCAGTAAAATGACTGCGACTAAGAGCAGTAGCAGCAGATAGCGTTTTTTTATTTTCATGCCTGCGAATATACCGCCTTCTTTTTTGGGAAGCAAATTTAAAGAAAGAGAGGGATGGGCTTTTGGAAGTGCCATCCCTCTTGCTTACTAAACCTATGTTGAGAATTCTATTATTGATTAAACATGTTTTTACAAAAACCAGCATAGTGAATGCTTTTCATCACCAGTTTGTGCAATTGTACTTCCAGGGCAAAATTATCATCCTGTTTCACTTTGCGCTCAAAGGCAAGTGTTGTCGTTTTGGGCATACGTCCTCTGAGGTATTTTTCGATGTCGTCATCGGTAAATTTCATGATATTGGCAATTTGAAAATGAAAAAGCACCTATGCTCTGGGCATACCGTCAGTCTTTCCTAACAGTAGCCAGAGATAAGTTTTCAACGCGGGGTTCTGACGAACTGCTTTTTTGAGTTTATTCATAGCTCTACATTTGGTGGTTTTTAGGGAATCACAGGACTTGTTCATTCTTTCGGATATATCTTGGTAAGACATGCCGAGGTAATATTTGTAAATCAGTATCTCCTGCGCAGTTTCGCTGATATGGCGGGAGAATAAAGATTTGACTTCCTCTACAATTTCCATTTCAATCAATGTTTTTTCCAAATCAGTACTATCCGCAAGCGGTAGAAAGACATTATTATCCAGCACATATTTTTTATTTTTGTTGATGTTTCTTATCACCATGCGTTTGCAAACGGTATATAAAAAACGCTCTATGGCATTCTGGTTGCTACAGTCAAATTTCTTTTTGCTTAGGCAAATGTGTTTCCATAAAGCAATCAAAGCCAGATTCCAGACTTCATTGCTGTCCACAGAAACAGGGATGTTTGTTTTGGAGATTACAGGGTACTTCATTTTTTGGGTAATGGTGTTCAGTGCTGCATTTTGTAGTGCTGCATTTTCTGAGCTTAGTTGCTGGACAATTTGTTCTTCTTTCATGGTTGTATTTGTTTAATTCGGGGTGAAGATGTGGGTATTCTTTATAATGTAGTGGTGTACTTTTTTAAAAAATCAATTTTTTTGTATAAAAATTGACTTAATGGATTACGTTTTTCAGGCAAAAAATGGGATGTAAGTATTTGATTATTAAATTTTTATGATTATTTGCAATTTTATTGAAAATCAGTAGAAAACGGATTAAAGTTGCAGTACAAGATAATTACCCTTAAACTTGTCGCTGTAGCAGCGACAAGAGACAGAAAGATTTTTTACCATAAAAACAATTAAAAAATGCACAACACAAGATTAGTCCGGCTATATACTACGCTGGAACGGAAAGAAATGAATCGATTAGTTGCAGAATGGGATATAAAACAAAATCATGAACAGACAAAGAAGCATATTTCGATACATCGCTTATTTGAGTACCTGAAAAGAAATCATGATAAACCTAAAAAAATGGCTAAAGAAAGTGTATTTGAGTATGTGTTTAAAGATGAAGTGTTTAAGGATAGGAAATTAACGGATCTTCGTTCTGTAGCACTTAAAATTCTGGAAAATTATATTATTCAACTGCAACTTAAAGGGGAAGATAGCCTTCAAAGGGATATTCTGCTTATTAATTATTTGAAAAGAAAACTTGCTGAAAGCAGTATAACAGGTGACCCTGATGAACGGTTGTCAAAATGGTATGCTGGAGAGATCCGTAACATTTTTAAGAAAATCAACAAACAGAAAAACCGGAGTGTGTTTAGCTATTTAGATGTGTACAGACTGAGTCATCTATTGTATTATAATAGTGATACGAGAAAATTTGTAAGTGATGAGCTTAATTTTAGCACATTAATGGATAGTCTTGATAAATTTATCTGTTTGGCAAAATTAAAATATGGTAGCGAAGCAATTGCAAGAAAACGTATTCTGGAAGAAGATAACCCTATTCGATTGATGGGAGGTGTAGTAGAGGAACTGGGCACTATGGATATAGGTAATAATATATTGCTCAATATTTACAGTAAGTACTATGAATTAATTAGCACAGATAAATATAATGAAGCTTCTTTTTTAGAGTTAAGGAATTTTGTTTTTGAAAATTATGAGGCTATTAATATTACGGCCGTCTGCGATATATTATTTTTACTAATCAACTATGGAGTCTGGGCAGCACGCCTCAAACACTCTACCAATCAGATTAATTTGAGTATCTATAAATTTGGGTTTGAGAATGATATATACATAGATGAAGGGTTCTTTCCACCGCACTTGCTTATTAACTACTGTTATCTGAGTGCAGAGGCAGGTAAAGCATACGAAATTGCAGTAATCTTAAATAAATATTTGCGAAAGATAAAAAGTGATTTTCAGCGTTCGATACAGATGCTTTGTTTGGCATATCGGGATTTTAATGATGGTAAATACGAAAATGTATATGTCAATTTATTGATAAACGAACTACGAAATTATTCTGCCTTTTTTCACTATAATTCACTAAAAATAAAATGCTTATACAAAATGGGCGAATATACAGACCCTAGTGATGGGAAATATTATACAGCCTCTCATGAAGCCAGTTTATATAAAGAGAGAGTTGCCAAAAGAGGCTACAGTAAAGTAATTAAGCAAAGTAATTTTAATTTTGCCGATTTTATTACAAAACTGAATAATGCAGAATATGAAGATAAAGCTGCCGCTAGAAGTGATTTAGAGCAATACGATAGGATTGCATATTATGATTGGCTATCGAAAATAGTGGAGGAATATAAATGACAAGAGCAATCCATACAGGATTGCTCTCATCAATAGTTCCAACTTTATGAATTAGTTTGATGGCACTCGTAAGTTCTTGTCTTGTGGATTAGATGACCCCTTAACGCTTACTTTAACAGGAAGTGGATAATCCGCTTCTTTTAAAGTAATAGAACCGTTCTTTGACAATCTAATCTCGGCTAACTTAAAGCCATTTCCATCAACAATAATTAGTAAGACGGAATTGATAGTGGCACTATCTTTCAAAGAGATAGTTCTCTGCTGAACATCAAGAATGCCGCCTCCAGGGGACATAAGAATACATTCATTGCATGGCAATGGTAATATATGAGCCATCTGATTGGCATTCAAAAGAGTTGATAAACTCAAAAACACAATTAGACATAAATTTTTCATTTGCAAATAATTTTTACCAGGTGAATTAATAAGGTTTTAGTTCGATTTTTTTGCTTGTCGTTTAGCATATCTATACAGTTTTACTGCGTTGAAAAATTGACCGACATAAATCAGCTTAAAAACCTGAAGATGCAGGAGGAAATGTTTAAGGTTAAAACACTTCAAATTATTTGCTTTTCGTAAAAAAAAAGTTATTTTTACAATACAATTAAAAGCTTATTGACCTGCATTTTATGGTCAAAGACTGAGCCGGAGAAAAACGCTAATTTTTCCTCGGCTTTTTTATGTTTGCCATTTGTTTTATGATTATAATATGAGGTTGATTGTCGGATAATGACCTCCAATATTTCAAAGAGCTTTTGTTTGAATTGTTACCTGCAAGGTAGTATCAATATCTTATGGATGCTACCCAATCTATACAGTAGGTGAAAAAAATCCTATAAAACACCACTATCTTACAATGAACGCATAGAACCTTTATTCTTCAAAAATGAAATTATTCTAGTACAACTTTTAGGATAATTGATTTTTCATCGTATTCCGTAGTAATAAGCCCATTATTTTGCATCTATTATATTCGCATTAGATTGATTTTATTTTTTTTGCTAAAAGAAATTAATAACTAAAATACTAATTTTGACTGCTATTAGTTGTGTTATAAATGATGAGAATTTAATATGCCTTTCTATATGTGAAAAGAAATTGAACACTTATGCCGAGACTGCTTCGAACTCCCAATCACCACTTTAACAACTTAGCTGATTTTCAATACAGCCCACAGTATGTAAATATTAATGGGATGAGGATACATTATATAGATGAGGGACAGGGTAATCCTGTTCTATGTCTACATGGTAATCTTACATGGAGTTTTATTTATCGGAAATTAATGGCTAAACTCTTACCTGAGTATCGTGTTATTGCTCCGGATCTTGTTGGTTTTGGTCGTTCTGACAAGTATGGTGAGATGGGATATTACACCTATGAAATGCATTTGAACACGCTCCTTTCTTTTATTGAATACATGAATGTGCAAGGTGCGACTCTGGTAGTGCAGGGCTGGGGGGGGATGTTGGGTTTGCGTGCTTTAGTTGATTTTGAAGAATATTTTGAACGTATTGTGATTATGAATACCTATCTCCCTTTGGGAAATCGTTCGCTTTCTGACGCAGTTGTTCAATGGCGAAAATTAGCAAAGCACACACCGGATTTCTCAGTTGGAAATATTATAAACCACGGAATGTTTACTTCATTAGCACCAAATGTGATTGCGGCTTATGATGCTCCTTTCCCATCTAATGAATATAAAAATGGCGCAAGAGCTTTTCCATTGATGCTACCAGAAAACACTGCTAATCCTATGGTAGCACATATGAAGATTGCCAGAAACAGATTAAGAGAATGGAACAAACCATTATTACTCATGTATAGCGAGTTAGGTCAAAGCCGTATCGTCGGTAATGCACAATTGTGGTATCAACATAATATGCCTAAGGCAACTATTGTCAATAGAGAAATCAAAAATGCCCGACATTTTCTGTGTGAAGATCAAGGAACAGAAATTGCTACTCATATTTCGGATTTTTTAACACAAATAAGTTGATCTACGTATTGGGAATTGACCAGTAATTATTTGGCATAAATTTCCCATAAAAAGCTGTTTGAATTTGGCTTTTCAACTCTAATACTGGTCAATTCCGATAGTTTTTACTCTTTTTTATGTTGTTTTGAGCGATTTCGTTGTTTTTATTCTTATGAACATCTCTCCAAAGTAAGGACACATCGTCCTTGAATAAGGAATGAATTTATCATAACCTTCGATTTTAATTCCTCCTTCACTGCCGTAGCTCTGGATATTAGCCACATTAATGGCATATTTGCTACTAACATGGTGGAGTGAATTTGGGAGATTGCCTTCAGCAACATGATTATTCCATTGATTCATGAATGCAGTCAGTCCCATTGAAATAACATATCTTTTACCTTGTTGGGTAAAAATACTTGTCGTTCCTTTTTCTGTCTCTAATACCGATATATCGTCGGCTTTTACACGCTCAATAGCTTTTCTGGTTTTAATAAAAATACTACTTTCCAGTAGGTATGGCTTTTCTGAAAACAACCATTCAGATAACTCTCTGTGTATTCTTTCTAGTAATGCTTCATCATCAACAGGTTTAACGAATAAAATAAGTGAAGCTGCTTGAGCTAAATCTATATTCTCGTCCTGTCCAGTGATGAAAATAAATTTAGCTTTAGGGTTGATTTTTTCTATGTGTCTGGATGCCTCTATACCATCCATCTCCCCTTTCAGGCTTATATCCATAAGATACAAATGGGGGGATTGTTCTGGATTCCGAGCTTTTTCAAGTGCTTCTTCTGCATAGCCACAGATATGAACATCTGTATAACCTTGTCCCTTTAATAGTTGTTGAAGTTCATAAGCTCTGATTTGATTGTCTTCTACGATTAAGATACGTGGATTCATAGCTTTGATTTAAGGTGATTAATTAATTATGTTGCTAATGGCATTAGTTGAGTAATTGCATTGATTAACTCTTCATTATCAATCGGTTTAGAAAACAAAAATCGAACACCTTCTATTAATCTGGCTTGTCTGATTTTTTCTTCTTCCCCGGATACAAATATAAACTCTGCATTAGGATTAATAACTTTTATTTTCTTAGAGACTTCTATGCCATTTATATGACCTTTCAAGCCTATATCCAGAATATATAAGCTAGGAATATTAAGGTTTTTCTGTGCTTTTTTAATAGCATTCTCACCATAGTCACAAGTCTCTACATTATCATATCCTTGATATTCAAGCAGCATTTTGAGTTCGTAAGCGGTAATTTGATTGTCCTCGACGATTAGAATATGTGGATTCATTATTGATGGTTTTTAGTAGATTTAAACTTTACCCAGTTCGGTAAAATTAAATATTTTTTATTGTTACATAAGAGCAACTACTCCCTTTGTCCCGTTAATTTTTTTATACTGCTTTGACTTTACAGGAAACTTCAACCAAAAACACAGACTACCATCTCGCTTACAGTAATTATATTGTCCCTCTAGTTCTTTAGTAAATAAATCTACTATTAGTCCTCCCGTATTTTTTTCTATTTCACACTTACCATTTTCGGGAAGTACATTTCCATTGTCTTTAATAATCAAATAAATATACTCCCTATTTTTCTTGTATTTAAATTCAATTTCCAATTGTGGAGCGGGATGTCCCACAAAAGCGTGTTTGAAAGCGTTGGTTATTACCTCATTGGTAATCATACCTATGGGAATGGCTTTGTCTGCATTGATAATAATATCTTCTACTTGTTTATTGACAACTACTGGTACGTCATATTGGAAAGCTCCACTCAACCAATCGGTCAATTCATTGATAAATTTTTTCATGTCAATGGGCAGGGTAGGGTCACTAAAGGTTTCCTTATACATTTGTTCATGTATAAGCCCGATTGCATGTATGCGTTTCTTTAAACTTAATAGAGCTTTTTTACCGCCTTCATCGGCTATTTTCATCGCTTTAATGCCAGTAACACTGGAAATCAGTTGCAAGTTATTTTTAGTCCGATGATTGAGCTCTCGGAGCATAGTTTTTGACTCTTTTGCTTTCTCCTTCAACTGCTGATTTACTTTCTCCAATTTTTCATTGGCATTTCTAAGTTTTTCTCGGTCTATGGCAAATTCTGCCTTACTGGTTCTTAGGTATTCCTCATAAAAGCCTTCTTTGTATTTAATATTTTTCTCTAATAATCTTTTTTCTTTTAGAAGACGCTGATGTTCTTTTTTTACCTCCCAGTGCCCATTTAAAACATAACTCAACAAACCCAATAATAAGACAATGGTGCTAATTAGGAATATAAGACGTCCATTTTCTGCCGTTTCTTTTTTATCCGATAGTTCTGCTTTTTCTGCTATAATCTTCTCTCTTTCTGTCTCAAGACAAGCTATCTCTTCATATAGATTTTTTGATACGTCTTCTAACTTCTGTAATTCAGTCGCCTTAAGTACAAAACTATCAGTAGATGAAAAAACTATTGCTCGTAGGCTATCTGCCTGCCATTTTAATGAATGCAGTTCCTTATTGTTTTCTCGAATTATCCGCCTATTCTTATTTTCTAATTCATTTCCTATATTTTGTAAGCTGTTGAGGGCGCGTTGCTTTTCACTTTCCATATTCTCCAGCAGTAAATTGTTGTTCGTTAATATGACGTTTTGGCGTCCAAGAGAATCCGTTAATTCACCTATCCTGTTTTTGTAATTATCCAGTTGGCTTTTCTGCTCCTCTAAATTTGTTAAACCTTCCTCTGATTTTTTATATCTATTACTGTTATGTATAGTCATAGCAGTAATGTACATAGCAGGATCTCTTCTCAGGCTATCCATTTGTTCTTTATTAAAGTTATTCGCCTTGCCAAAATCCTCAATGTAGTTGTCCATATTTATGATGAGTCCTCCCAATTCCCGATATATATCCCCTAAGCCAATTTTCATAAATTCTTCTCCTTCAGGCTTAAATATTTTCAACATTTTTAAACTACTAACTTCGTTCTTTTTGTATTTCCTTCTTAACTTGACAAGTTCACCATGTAGTGTATGGTATTCCTTGGCTGATTTGACTTTCTTGTACTTAATTTTTAATTTTTTGAGATCATCGTGAAAAACATAAGCATCATATGTTGGTGTATATTCTAGTAGTTTTTCTCCTTTCGTCACGTAATACATGTGAAGGTGTTGGTGGTCTGATTTAAAACCTTCAACGTTTTCAAAAAGAGGTTGATATTTTTCTAATAATTCCCTTAAGGTATCAGCTTTTATATAGCCTTTCATATCAGCCATTATATGCTTTATTTTCTGTATGTCTTGTGCGACCCGTCTTTCTAAATTTTGGGCTGATACAGGTATTGCAATTAATGTAAATATGGCGAGTAATAATACATGTTTCATAGTGTTTTGGATTTTAGTCGAAACAAAAATTAGTGAAAAAATCAGCGGATTTCCGTTATTATTTCTTTCATGTTTAATGTATATTTGATTGGAAAAGTCATACTAAATTTTAGACCGTTATCATTTTCAAACCATTGCCTCCCTTCCAATTCATCAGAAAGTATTTCTATCATCTTCAGTCCAAAAGATTTAGTGTTTGTATTGTTGCTATTCATTCCTTTGCCATTATCCTGTATAGAGAGATAAAGTTCCTGGTTACTTTTGTGTCTCAGAATAATTTTGAGTTTTGGTTTCGGTTGTTTATAAAAAGCATGTTTAAAAGCATTAGTCACAACTTCATTGATAATCAGTCCAATAGGTAACGCTTTATCTGGCTGAACCACTATATCTTCTACTTCTTTCTGAATAGCTACCTGTGTGCCAAATTGAAATGACTTGCTTAAACTATCAACCAGATTATCAACATAGTATTTCATTTTGACCTGTATTTTTTCGTCAAATGCCTCTGTGTACATTCCTTTGTGAATCAATCCGATAGCATGAATGCGACTCTTACTGTTCAATAAGACTTCTTTTGCTTTTTTATCTTTTACACTCATGGACTGAATGCCCAGAATACTGGAAATCATTTGTAGATTATTTTTAGTTCGATGGTTAAGTTCGCGTAACATGACGATATTTTGCCTACTCAATTTGTTCCTTTCCGTAACTATCTGCTTTTGACTCTCCTGCAATTTCTCTGTTAGGTCTCTGAGGCGTTCTCTTTGTACGGCTAATTCGGCCTTACTCGTTTTTGCATACTCATCATAAAAGCCTGCTTTGTTCTTTTTTAAAATCTTTTCTAATATTGCTTTTTCTTCCAAAAGGCGTTTGTTCTCTTTTATGGTATTCCACCGCTCAAGGAAAACATAACTTAACATCCCTAAAAGCAGGATGATAGTACTTAATAAGAATATCATCCGTCCATTCTCTGCCGTTTCCTTTGCTTCTTCTAATTCTTTTTTATCTGCCACTATTCTTGCTTTCTCCTTTTGCAAACTATCAGTATCTGTTCTTAATTCGTTATATATTTTTTCCAGCTCGTGTAATTCTTCTTGTTTCGTTACAAAATTATTTGCTGATGAATTTGCAAATTCTCTTAAAGTATCTGCTTCCGATTTCAGTAAGTCCAATTCAGTTATTTTTTGCTGGATTCGGTTTTCATATTTATCTGATGTTGTCTTTAATTCATTTTCTCTATCCGCCAAACTCTGTAAAGCCTGTTCTTTACTACTTCTTACAGATGCTAAGTCCGAATTGTGTTTTGCTAATATTACATTTTGGTTTTCAAGAGAGGCTGTTAATTTCACTATAATTTTAGTAGAGTAATCGAGATTTTTTCTTTCTTTTTCCAGTTCTTTTGTTTGCACTTCCAACTCTTCATATCGTTCAATATTTTCCATAGTTATTAGTGTAATATATCTTGCTGGATCTCTCTTTAAGTTATCCATTTCCAGAGAATCAAGACGATTTTTTTTACCAAAATCTTCAATATATTCGTCCATACTTAGTAATCCCCCACCTATTTCACGATAGATATCCCCCATGCCAATTTTACCCTTATTCTTTTTAAATATATTTAGCATTGCCCAAAAGCCAGGTTTGTTATTCTTATATCTGCGTTTTAGTACAACAAATTCTTTCTTCCATTTGCGGTAGTCTTTCTCCGACTTGATTTTAGCACTATTTGTTTTAATTATATTAAGCCGCCTTTTAAAATTAGCAGGGTCATACCTTGGCGCAAGACTCAGTAGTTTATCTCCTATCTCTACATAATACTGGTGCAGTTTCTCACCATTTGTCAAAGAAGCAGTATCAGGCTTTAAATAAGTTCTATATTCGTCTATTAATTTTCTTAATTCGCTGATTTTCATATAACCCTCCATTTCTCCAAGCATATCCTCAATTTCCTGCTTATTTTTGTCAAGTGACTCCTGCCAGTTATTAGACTGCCCTTCCACAGGGCTAAGAACAATCGTAGATAGCCCAAGGATTAAAATCATTATCTTTTTCATGAGACGGCATTAAGTAGGTGTAGTTAGATAAATGGGTAATTACACCCCAAAGAACAATCAAACCATCCATATATACCACCTCATTCCCACGAAAGCATATTATTTTCCTATAAATCCAGTCTTTTTCACATCCCTCATTTTCAAGGAAAAACAAACAGCGCTCAAACGTATATGTCAAACCGCAACAAAAAAGTTACATATTCACCCCACAATCTTAAATTTGAGTTTGAGTTTGCCATTTGAATTTGAATTTAAAATTCCTCCGTACCTTAGCCCCATGAAAGCAAAAATCCTAACCATAGGCGACGAAATTCTAATCGGACAAATCGTGGACACCAACTCCGCCTGGATGGCACAGCAACTCAATCAGGCAGGCATTACAGTAGAAGAGATTATCAGCATAGGCGATACGCGGGAGGCGATATGGCGTGGGCTGGAAGCGGCGAAAGACGCTGACTTGGTCTTGATGACAGGCGGACTCGGACCGACCAAAGACGACATCACCAAAAAAGTACTGGCGGAATATTTTGGCGTGGACTTGGCTTTCCATGATGCGACCTATCAGCGCATTGTCAATTATTTTGAACAAAGAAAATACCGCATTTCACCTTCTCACAAAGAGCAATGCTTTTTGCCCGCGAATGCGACCGTTTTGAAAAATGACAAGGGCACAGCACCAGGCATGTGGTTTGAGTACAAAGGGACGATTTTTGTATCAATGCCCGGCGTGCCTTCCGAGATGAAGCACCTTGTGAGCGACCGCGTGCTGCCGCGACTGAAAGGCGATAAGCGACTGAAACCCATCGTGCATCGTACCATTCGGACTGTGGGAACGGGCGAGTCTGTAATTGCTGATATTATTGTAGATTTTGAAGCGGGGCTGCCGGATTTTGTGAAGCTGGCTTACTTGCCGGGGCGAGGTATTGTGCGGCTGCGACTGAGCGCGACTGGCGACGATGAAGCGATGCTGAATGACCTATTAGAAGCTAAAAAAGCGGAACTACAAAAACTGATTCCTCAATACATTTTTGGATACGAAAAAGAAACCTTGTCAGAAGTCGTGGGGCGGATGTTGAAAGAGCGTGGGCTGATGTTTGGCACAGCGGAAAGTTGTACGGGCGGATATATTGCACATCAAGTCACAGGGATTCCTGGGAGTTCGGCTTATTTTGGCGGCTCGATTGTGGCTTATTCTAATGACATCAAAATGCGGATGCTTGGGGTAAAAGAAGCGACTTTGCAGGCGCACGGCGCAGTCAGCGAGGAGACGGTAAAAGAGATGGTAAAAGGTGCATTAGAAACACTAAATGTGGACTATGCCGTAGCCGTTTCTGGTATTGCTGGTCCGACTGGTGGAACAGCTGACAAACCCGTTGGACTCATCTGGACTGCCGTAGGCAATCGGCAAGAGATTAAAACCCAAAAACTTCTGTTGTCTAATAATCGAATGAGAAATATTCAAATAACCTCCAATTATACCCTCAATTTGCTGAGGAAATTTTTATTAGCGCAATAATTCGAGTAACTTTGCAGGGAATTCTGGGGTGTTGAGGTGTTGATGTGCGCATGTGTTGATGTGGTTCGTTTTGCGAAACAAAACACGACAACACGACAACACAACAACACAACAACACAAGAACACGACAACACGACAACACAATTTACACATGGCACAATTTGATCTGATCATGCCCAAGATGGGCGAAAGTATTGCAGAAGCGACCATCCTGAAATGGGTGAAATCAGTCGGTGATACGATTGAAGAAGATGAAACAATTCTCGAAATTGCAACGGATAAAGTAGATACAGAAGTCCCTTCTCCTGTGAATGGCGTACTGACTGAAATTAAATATCAGGAAGGCGATGTCGTGGAAGTTGGGAAAGTTATTGCGGTCATCGCAACGGAAGGAGCAGCAGCAGAAGTAAAACCTATAGCTGAAAAAGCTCCTGTGGTAGCTACACCACCGCCTGCGCCCGCACCTAGACCTGCTCCACAACAGGCCGCAGCTTCTGGCAATGGACATGCTGTACCTGCCGTTGCGCAGGCTATAATGACGGAATCAACACGCTTTTATTCGCCGCTGGTGCGCAATATTGCGAAGCAGGAAGGAGTTGGAGTAGCAGAACTGGAAATGATTGCTGGTTCTGGTCGTGGCGGACGGGTGACCAAAAAAGATATGCTGAATTATGTCAGCAACAGAACGACTGCACCTCAGTTACAAGTGCTGGCAAGACCGACCATGCCTGCGGCTTCGGCTGCACCCGTAATGGCAGCCGCTTCACCAAGTGTAAATGGTGATGTAGAAATCATAGAGATGGATCGGATGCGCAAGTTGATTGCGAAGCACATGGTGATGTCGAAGCAGGTTTCTCCGCACGTGACTTCTTATGTGGAAGTGGATGTGACCAATCTGTTCAACTGGCGCAAAAAAATGAAAAATGCCTTTCAGGAAAAATATGGAGAGAAAATCACTTTTACCCCTATTTTTGTAGAGGCTGTCGCCAAAGCAATTGGGGATTTTCCGATGATTAATGTGTCAGTAGAGGGCGATAATATTTTACGCTATAAAAATATCAATATCGGTATGGCAGCCGCTTTACCGACGGGCAATCTGATTGTTCCGGTTATTAAGAATGCGGATCATCTTAGCCTGGTCGGACTGACCAAAGCAGTAAACGACTTCGCAAGACGCTCGCGAGCTGGCAAGCTCAAGCCAGATGAAATACAAGGCGGGACTTTTACGCTCACTAATGTAGGAACATTTGGCAATGTCATGGGCGCACCAATTATCAATCAGCCGCAGGCGGCGATTATGGCAACTGGAGCAATTCGCAAAAAACCAGCAGTACTGGAAACTGAATACGGCGATGTGATTGCCGTCAGGCAAATGATGTTCTTGTCCTTATCCTACGATCATCGGGTAGTGGATGGTTTCCTCGGCGGTTCTTTTTTACGCAAAGTAGGGGATTACTTGGAAGCATTTGATCCGAATCGGGAGGTTTAGAACATCGGTTTCGTAAACTTGAGTGTGGGCTTTTGTGGGAAGTGAGTTTGCTAAACCTTCATTGACTCCTGACTAAAGCGAGGTTTAGCAAACTTCCTCTTCACAGGGCTTGCCCGCAAGTTTACGAAACCAAAGTGTTATCCTCAACTCGGCTCGGACAACCGAATTTCAGTTGGTTGAGCGAAGCCGAAACCAAGCACCAATATACAAATACCCCAATATCCTAATGACCCAAGAATGTAAGATTTCAAACAATAAATACCTCTAATATTTGGCTAATAACTGACTTGGTACGATATTTTCAGTGAACAATTTAGCTTTTTTTAAATAAAACAACAGTCTAACTGTTAATTAAAATATTGTCTGCGGAAGACAGGTAAAGTGGTAAATGTGTTTTACGAAGTAAAATACTTTATAAACCTAATTACCAATAACCAGTCACCAATTTCCCAGATACAAACCCAGTAATTATGAATGTGAAATCGTGTTTACTCGTAATTTGTCTGATAAGTTGTGCTGTGATGGCATTTGGGCAAATGACGCCAAAAGAAGCCCGGGCAAGAGGGGAGATGTACTACTATTATGGTAAATATAATCAGGCACTTCCACTGTTGCTCAAGTCACAGAATGCGACACCGAAGGATACAGATTTGAAATATATGCTGGGAGTATGTTATGTCAATGTGAACCGCCCACAGGCAGCAGAGGACTATATGAAGTTTGCGATTGCCGCTAAAAAACCTAAAGCGGAAGCTTTTTATTATTTGGCAAAATCGTACCACGATCAGCAAAAATTCCCTGACGCCATTGCGTATTATAAAAAATACCTCGGCGCACTAGGAGATAAAGAAGCTGTAGTCAGTCGAGACGTCATCAAAGCAAATATCAAGCGTTGTGTATTGGGGGATAAAATGAAATTCAAGAAACAACTCGCATTTGTGGAGCAGATTGCCGACATCTGTACCAAGGACGATGAATTTGCACCCATTATTAGTCCCGGTAATGCCAATACACTTTATTTCACTTCTTTTCGCAAGTCTAATAAAGGTGGTTTACGCAACGACGATGGCAAAATAGATACGCTAACCGGACATCCACGGAGTGATATTTATGTGACGAATCTGGAGAAAGGAGAATGGAGTATAGCGGTTCCATTAGGACTGCGTTATAATAGTCGCCAAAATGATATGCTGCTGGATTTTAGCAGCAGAGGTGATGAGATTTTGATGTATCGTAGTTATAACCTGAATAAAGGAAATATGTACATCAGTCGTTTTGCCGACGAGGAAGAAACGGATGCACCAGCCAAACTGCCACGTCCCATCAGTTCTTCCGATTGGGAAGGAAATGGTTATTTTTATAATGATAATGTCCTGTTTTTTGTGAGTGACCGCGATGGTGGATATGGTGGAAAAGATATTTATTATACGCTGAAAGATGAGGAAGGCGATTGGCAAAAACCCGTGAACATGGGAGCTGATGTCAATTCGGAATACGATGAAGATACTCCTTTCTTATCCAAGGACGGGCAGACACTTTACTTCAGTAGCAATAATATGAAAAGTGTCGGTGGCTATGATGTGTTTAAAACAACGTTTAATGACTCTTCCTATACCTGGGCAAGTCCTGAAAATCTAGGATTTCCAATCAATTCACCGGGCGATGATATGTATTTTCGCTTAGATAAAACCGGTCTGAAAGGGTATTTCTCTTCAGTACGTGCAGGCGGAGCAGGCGGACAGGATATTTATACGGCTTATTTCAATAATTATCAGGCAGAGCAAACAGTCAGACCATCTACCGTCGCTTTTTATAATCAGGAAAAACCAGAGGAAACGATTGCCGTTGTAGAAACGGATGAGCCTCGGATTACAATAGCACCAGAAGAGATTAAAACGTATCAATTTGGTCCAGTTTTTTATAAGAATGAAGACCAGACTTTTTCTTCTTCTTCTATTATTAAATTAGATCAACTGGCAGGTATTTTATCGAAATATCCGCAAATGATGCTGGAACTCACTGCACATACGGATAATAGCGGACTGGATTTTAATAATTTATTTTTCTCTACAAAACGTGGGGAAGCTGTAGCCAATTACCTGGCAGATAGAGGCGTATTGCCTGCTCGTATTGTAGTGAAAGGTTGCGGTAATAATTATCCACAGGCATTCAATAATAATCAGGACGGTACGCCCAATGCGATTGGCAGAACACTGAATCGCCGAGTAGAAATCCGTGTATTCAATACTGAAACAACACCTGTTCGTATAGAAACTGCTCCACCGACCATCAATCCTGTGATTAAAACATCTGAGGTAGATTTGTATCGCAAATCAATTGCTGGCTTATCTTATAAAGTACAGGTCAAAAGAACACGTCAGCGTTTTGAAGATCGCTCCTTGATGCGGCACAGGCACACCATGATGGAGACACTACATTCTTCTCCATATCTGCTGTATTCAGTTGGACTGAAACAACGATTTGCCGAAGCTGAACGCTTACGCTTACAGTTGGTGCAGGAAGGCTATGAAGAGGCAACAGTGATTCCTTATGTAGATGGAATGCGTTTGACAAAAGATGATGTCATGGGTTATAGCAGTACTTTTCCAGATTTGTTTTATTATATAGATGCGGTTGGGAAACAGGCGCAGAAGGAGTAGGGGGGTTGGTCGTTGGTCGATGGTCAATAGTCCATGGTCCATGGTTGTTTTTTAATGTTCAAACATTCGGTAGTACTCGACTAAAGTATGATTGAGTAAGTTCCGTTGTCGTCAGACGAATTCGGTTGGAAATACAGCATAATTTAAGGGGATAAACCACCAATGTTCATAAAATCCTTCGTCTGCCGACTATTCCATACTTTAATCGAACAGTACCAAATATTCCAGTTTTTCATTTTGCTTTGCAAAATGCGTGTAAAGTTTGTAAAACAGGATTCTTGTTAAATTTTAGCTATTGACTATCGACCATCGACTATGGACATTCCGTCACTTTATAAAATCATGAATCTGGTAATAATCTATCGTACCAATTAGTGCTTCCTCTTCATAGACTGGCATAATAGGAATACCATAACGTGTCATGTCTTCATATACCTTTTTCAATTGAATATCAGGACTTATTCTATAGAGATTCTTGTTGGTAATATTGCGAATGATAAGATCGGGTTGTTTTGTTTTTAAAGCTCTTTTTAGCCCTCTTTTGCTGACAAAGCCAATAACATTTCGTTCATAATCCGATACGCGACCAGTCACCAGAAAAGCAGCTTCTTTGCTATTCGTCAGACTTTCCATGGCATCTTCCAATGCGCTTTCTTCTGATAATTCGGTAAACTGTGTCCGCATCACATCCCTGACCGTGCTTCCTTCAAGAGCGGCCTCTCGTTTGACCATTTTGTATTCACTACCAGCCGCTACAAATATAAAAAGACCAATCAAAATCAGAAAAGGACTATGTCCTGGGTATAGAAAATAAACAGCAATAAAACCGACCGCAAAGATCTGCCCGATGAGTGAAGCAATGCGCGTGGCTTTTACCCGATTCATCGGAATTGCTAATAAGGCTCGCAGCACCCGCCCGCCATCCATCGGAAAAGCAGGAATGCAATTAAAAAGTACCAAAGTAATATTGATAAGCAATAAAAGCGGCAAAAAATTACTGGGATTGACAAGCAAGCCCTTTGTTTCATCCATGGCATTCAGTGGCTCGATAAAACCATAAGGAGTCAGCCAGAAAAATAGTCCGAGGAGAGCGGCAATCACAACATTGACCATTGGTCCCATGATAGCTACGACCATTTCCTGGGTAGGCTTTTTGGGCATACCTTGAAGCCTAGCCAGTCCGCCAATTGGCAGCAATGTGATGTCTTCTGTACCAATTCCATACCTTCTGGCAGCAAAAGAATGTCCAAGCTCATGTAGCAATACGCAACTAAACAAGACCAAAATAAACCCAACCAGCCAAATCAAATCAATGGGGGACAGATTGTTTTGCCAACCTTCATATAAAAAGTAAAGAATAATCAAGAAAAACGACCAGTGTACATTGATTGGAATGCCACTGATTTTACCAAGTTTGATGGATTGTGTCATAATATTTTAAACAATCAATCAGTCCCGATAGTTTTGATTGAGGAGTCCATAGCGATAATGGTCTTCCCATTTGCCATTGATTTTTAAGTAAGATTTGGAAAGCCCTTCTTGTTCAAAACCTAGTTTTTCGACGACGCGCTGCGAGGCTATATTGTGAAGCATGATATGGGCTTCTACCCGATGCAGGTTCATTTCTTCAAAAAGATATTGTACCGTGTGTGCCAGAGCTTCTGTCATCAATCCTTTGCTGTTTTCGGAAGCCGCCATTTTATAGCCAATAAAGCAGGATTGTAAAACACCACGAACCAGATTAGTGGCTGAAATATCGCCGATAATACGTTTTTTCTGGGTGTCATCGCTGTGGAAAATAAACAATTTGAGTCGTTGCCCTGTACGCATTTCTTCTATGTCCCGTTTGAGCCAAAGCCGATGAAATTCCTCTGAAAAATAATGGATATTATAGGCAGGCAACCAAGGGCGAAAAAAGTCCTTATTCTGCTCATGATAGTCCAAGACCATTGTCGAATATTTGGGTGTCAATGGGCACAATAACAAACGCTTGGTGTTTATCTCTAATGATGTAATCTTTCGTGTCATTTATTCATTATGACTAAGTAGTTCTTCCAGTTAATAATGTCGGGGAAATTAAATTTTATATCTTTTGAGTCAGGTTTTGGTGCAAATTGTTCTATTGCTATGATTGTTAAATTGTTATCGTGATTTTTTGCGTAGCAAAAAACAATAACAATGAAGCAATTTTAACAATGAAACCATCCTAATCACCGGACAATATTAACTTGACTGACCACCTAGAGCGTATTTTAAACTTAGACTTAATCTTGAACTTAAACTTATCTAGCTTTCCAGTTCTTCCGCCATTTCCATCCACTCTTCTTCTTTTATGTCAATTTGTTTTTTGATGTCGTCGAGTTCTTTGGCGAGGGCGGGAATGTCGTTTGGGTCGAGATTGGGATCGCTGAACTTAGCATTTAAATCAGTTTTTTGACTTTCCAGTTTTTTAATCTGGCCTTCTAATTTATTGAGTGCTTTGCGTTCTTCTCGGCTGATTCTTCTTTCGCCTTCTTCTGCTGGCTTTGGAGCTTCGACTTTCTTTTTCTGCTTTTCTGGTTTTGGAGCATTCAATTCTTCCGCTTCTTTGCGATCCCGATAATCGGAATAATTGCCAGGGAAATCCCGAATCAATCCATCGCCTTCAAAGGCAAAAACATGCTCAACCAGTTTGTCCATAAAATAACGGTCGTGCGATACAATGACCAGACAGCCTTTAAAATCTATTAAAAATTCTTCCAGTACATTCAGCGTCAGGATGTCGAGATCATTGGTCGGCTCATCCAGGATAAGGAAATTCGGATTTTTCATTAGAATGGTCAGCAGATATAATCGCCGCCGCTCACCACCACTCAGTTTGTGTACAAAAGTGTAATGTTGTTCTTTTGGAAACAGAAAATGCTCTAAAAGCATCGTTGCTGTCAGGTTGCGACCTTTACCTTCTAAGGGAATATACTCTGCAATATCTCTCACCACATCTATGATGCGTTTCTGCTCATTGAGTTGGATGCCGTCTTGCGAATAATAACCAAACTGCACCGTCTCGCCTTTCACGACTTTTCCGCCATCTGGTTTTTCCAATTGTAAAAATAGATTGAGCAGCGTCGATTTGCCTGCCCCATTTTTACCAACGATCCCGACTTTATCGCTTTTTTTGAATTTATAATCAAATTTTTCAATCAATTTCAAATCATCATAACCCTTCGATACATTATGCAGTTCCAGAATCTTGCTCCCCATGCGGGTCGTTTTGATTTCCATTTGCAGCCGTTCGTCCTTGATGTTTTTATTGGCTTTGGATTCCAGGTTATAAAAGGCATCGATACGTGCTTTGCCCTTTGTGCCACGCGCTTTGGGTTGCTTGCGCATCCAGTCCAGCTCGCCGCGCATAAGGCTACGCGCACGGGTGACTTCGCGTACCTGATGTTCTCGTCTTTCCTGTTTTTTGATTAAAAAATGAGAATAATTTCCGCGATAGCGATATAGCTTGCCTTCGTCCAGTTCGATGATTGTATTACAAACCCGTTCCAGAAAATAACGATCGTGGGTGACCATCAATAAGGTCAGTTTCGATTTATCCAAATACTTTTCCAGCCATTCAATCATTTCCAGATCCAGGTGATTGGTCGGCTCATCCATAATCAGGAAATCTGGCTCATCAATCAGTATGCGTGCCAGGGCTACCCGCTTTTGCTGTCCACCAGAGAGGGTAGAAATCTGTTGTTCAAGATTCGCAATATTGAGTTTGGAAAGAATTTGCTTGATTTGTGCGTCGTAGTCCCAAGCTTTCAGTTCGTCCATTTTTTCCAGCGCAGCTTGCAGGGCTTCTGGCTGGTCGGGCTGTAGCATACACAATTCATAATTGCGTACAGCATTCAGGGCTGGATTATCTGTATCTAGGATAGTTTCGATGACAGAGAGGTTGCCATCTAGCTTAGGCGACTGATCGAGATAGCCAAGTTTTAATCCTTTATACAATTGAAGTTTGGGATGTTCCCCTTCAGGTGCTTCTTCGCCTATAATGATTTTCAGCAAAGTAGATTTACCTGTTCCATTTCGAGCAACAAATGCTACTTTTTGACCTTGTTCGATATGAAAAGACAAATTTTCAAAAAGAATATTTTCGCCAAAGGATTTGCTGACGTTTTCTATCGTAAGATAATTCATCGTAGTGTAGTAACTGGTAATTGGTGACTGGTAAATTGGTGCGGCAGGCTACAAACCTGCCGCTTTTTGCGAAACAAATCTTGTGTTTGAATTTGGGTGCATTTCATTTTTTCGTTTTCCCCACACGCCGCCTCTGACTCCTAAAGAAAAATCAGCCCACATTGCGAAAAAATGAAATACACCTTTGAATTTGTATTTCTCTATCTATTCATCACAAAAGACCGGACCAGGCGTGCTTACGGCATCATATTCGCCACCGGTATCGCCATTATCAGGCACAAACTGGCTGGCGAAAAAACAACTTCCACCTTCTTCCAAACAAGCATTTGCTGGGTCAGGAATAGAACAAACTTGTCCGCGATAAGTGAAAAAATCGCCTTTATCAGTCGTGATGTCCAGTACATAACCATAGATACCCTGGTCGATAGCACCGCCGTCCACACGTCCATCCCAACCTTGGTTGGTGGCTTCAAAAACAGTTCCGTCATCTGTGACGACTTTCAGTGTATATTCGACGACACCAAACTGAATTGGTTCGAAAACATCGTCTTTGAAATCGCCGTCAGGCGTAAAAGCATTGGGCATAGTAACAAAGCCGCCGAAAAAGAATTCAAAGAGTCCGGATTCAGCGCAGCAATTGCGTTCGTAAATGGCTTTTTTGCAACCTGTGAAAGCGATGACGAGGGTCAATAAGAACAAAAGTTTTTTCATATTCAAAGTTTTGTTGGTTTGTTGAAATATCCAATTGTACGCAAAATTCATGCTACTTTGCACATAATTGAAAGTCTTTTACCTGAACGTTGTATTGTGCTGTTTCGTTGAACACAATAGTACGTTATTTTTTTCTTGTTGCCTAAAATTTTGGGCTTTGCCTTTCAGTTGCCTCACCTAGCCTCTCCATCCTTCGGCGGAGAGGGACTTCGCCTGCGGCTGTCCTGCTGCGCGGACAACCTGGACTTTTTTGAGTTTGAGTTTCAGTAGCAGTTTCAGTGACAATCAACCCAATAACCCAATACCCCGTACAAGTCGTGCTAGTTTTGGAATTTGGATTTTTTCATTTTGGAATTTTATAACTACAGTTCATTGATTTTCTCTAGCAACCATCTTTTATCACTATTCACTTCTTGTTGTTCTAGTTTTTCTTTTAGGCTGATTAGCGTCATTTTAGTTGCACGATGCTGGATACGATACAGGTTGATGAGGATGCGGATGAAGTTTTTGTAGCTCAGTCTGGCCCTACCGGTCAGTGATTTATGGTTTTTAAAATAGCTTTCGGCAGTACGAAAAGCCTGTACGGTAGGTTCACTATATTCCTTTCCGCTTTCGTAAAGACATTTAAGTGTCAATACACGAACATTGATATCATAAGCAGTATTGACGGGTTTTGTTTGAATAAATTGCTCATGTGCCTGTTCATAATCTTTTTGGTGGAAGGCAATTAGTCCCATATTAAAATTGTACACACTCTCCCGTACAGGGCGACTGATGAATGAATAGTATTGCTCAAGTAGTTGTATTGCCAAATCAAACGCGCCTACCCTGCAGCCACTAATTATCATATTTCTGAGCGTATCTATCGGTACAAAACCATCTTCTATAATCAATTCTTTCTCATCCATAATTTGATATAACTCAAACATGTTTTTAAAATAGAGGGACTGTCCCGTTCTGATTTGATACATGCAATAATTAATTGCGCTGGTATAAAAAGGCTTCAGTAAGCGAACGGGTATGACCTCATTATAGCGATTCAATAATTCCAACAAACGGATATAAATTGCATCACCAGGCTGGTCAAATAATTCAATATTAGCAAGATAAAGCTGTACCAGCGGATGCTTCGCATAAACAACATTTTCCAATAATAAATCAGTCATTTTTACCGCATCCAAATCGTACTTCCCAGCAGAAACTCGTTTTAGGGAGAGCGTGGTCAGGTGATGTTTTAGTTTGCTCAGCAAATAATACAAGTCAAGATGATAATTTAAATCCTCAAGGTTATCTTCTTCCAGCAACTTTCCATTCTGGTGTAAATAATCTATTCGTCCCTCTTCTATTTTGTATCGCTGTGCATAATAGGCGGTATCTTTTGCGGCTTTATCTTCCAGTTGTTTTTTGTCTCTCTTAGCGTGCCGACTGAACAAGCTGTACTGCTTGCGTTCCAGCAGCTTGGGGTACAAAAAAATATATTTACAGCGGTCATCTTCCTTTTCTGCTTCCAGCATCAGGAATTGTTCTGCTAATGTCTTTAGTGCATTGATTTTGCTCTGTAAAGTATTGCGCTGCTTTTTAGTTAAGCCTTCATCGGCAACTGCTGTGTCAGGAAATATCTTTTGGTACAACATCGTCTTCACCTGCTCGTTGTATGTCTTTTTGCCCAATACCGATTTCCACAACACCTCAAATAAAGTAGTCACTCCTGCATCCGTATTAAAATACCGGCAATGGACTACATGACTGAAATCCTGTAATTCTTTTTCAGAAAAAGTATTCAATAAGTCAATACAAAGCATCTTTTTTATTTATCAGCCCCACCGTACCGACGACTTCAGCCGTCGCGGGATAATGATTCTAAACCAAAGTCCTGAAAGGACGATGTCCCTCGCTGATATATTTCGCTCTTTCAGAGCTTGAATCAAATTTATAAAATAGGTCGCAACTCTTTCCTGTGATTTTGAACACCTTATTCTTTCGGGACTTGTAAATTCAAAGTCCAAACTAAAAATCTATAACATTATAATCTTTTTATAAATCAAAATAAAACAATAATAGACTGATTAAAAGTTACTTACAAATATTTTTTAACATAAAAAACAATCTTAAAACTACAAAATTATGTAAAATAATCCAAATATTGTCCCATAACTTTGTCCTGTGCTTATCATACTTTTTTTTACGACGGCTAAAGTCGTCGGTACGTTTCAACTAAAAACAATAAAAAAATGAAAACCTTTATCCAAATCTTAGCCTGTAGCCTCATGTTCGTGCAACTGTATGCACAACAAAGCCCGAATCAAGCGGATGCTCAACAAAAAGTAAGTACCGACTGGATAACTTTCAAAGCAGCAGAACAAATCCCTGCTCAACAATTAGCGCAAAGCAAAACAAGTCTGCAATTAGAAGTCAATAACGATTTAGAACTCCTGAAAACCAATGACGACCAGCTCGGTTTCCGCCATTATCGTTATCAACAGACCTATAAAGGCATTCCCGTAGAAGGCGCGATATACCTGATGCACGAAAAAAACAATCAGGTAAAACATGCCAATGGCAAGCTCGTTCATGACCTCAACCTGAACACGATGCCCAGCATCAGCGAAACCGCTGCCTTGCAGTCTGCTTTAAAGTACACCAATGCGACGGAGTATGCCTGGCAGGATTTAAATCACGAAAGCATTTTGAAGCAAGTCAAAGGTAATCCTTCTGCTACTTTCTACCCCTCTGGGGAATTGGTGATTATGGACGGCCAATTTAGCCGAAAGGCAGAAGATTACCGACTGGCTTATAAGTTTGACGTATATGCTACCATTCCCTTGAGTCGTGAAGCAGTATATATAGATGCTATGAATGGTACGATTCTGAAAACGATGGAGTTGATTCATAACTGTATCAACCTACCAGCCTCCGGACTCACCAGATACTCCGGCACACAAGATTTTACGACCTGTCAGATAGGCGCGATGTACACACTCCGAAACACCAAAGGTGGTGGCATGCAGGTATTCAGTTCAGCTGGAACATATAGTACTGTACAGAATGCAGTAATAGATTTTGACGGTTTCTTTGAGGAAGACCGGATAGCCAATGAAGTACATTGGGCAACCGAAAAAACCTATGACTATTTCCTTGATGTACACAGCAGAAACAGCATTGATGGAAACGGCATGCCCCTATACAGTTGGGTGCATTACGGACAAGGCTATAATAATGCCTTTTGGTCGCCTGGTATTGGCATGGTTTACGGAGATGGTGATGGGGTCACTTTCAGCCCTCTTTCTTCTCCTGATGTCGTGGGACATGAGATTGCACATGGTCTGACAAATTATTCTGCGGGACTAGAATACAGCTATGAATCCGGCGCACTCAATGAGTCTTTCTCTGACATCTTTGGTGAGATAGTCGAAAACTATATGAGTGGCACAAATGACTGGCTGATGGGAGGCGACTTCACCATAGCAGCCGGAAAAAACACCCTTCGCAATCTGAGTAACCCTAATGCTTCAGACGCCATCACGCAGCAGCCAGACACTTATTTTGGTGATTACTGGCAAACAGAGGGCTGGGATAATGGTGGCGTACATACGAATAGCGGTGCACAGAATTATTGGTTTTATCTGCTTTCAGAAGGAGGTAGTGGTGCAAATGATAATGGTGATGCCTATGTCGTAAGTGGTATCGGTATGGATAAGGCGGCCGCTATTACTTATCGTAACCTTACGGAATATCTTACTCCTAATTCACAATATGTAGATGCACGGGCAGGGGCGATACAGGCGGCTGTTGATTTGTATGGGGCTGGTTCTGATGAAGTGTTGCAGACGGAAGCGGCTTGGTGTGCTGTGGGAGTGGGGACTTGCACAGTACCTACCACTTGCCGATATAGTGACTCGCTGGCTTTGGTGGCTTTATCTAATGGCACAAATTGGGACTTAAACCAGCCAATGAATACCTGGTATGGAGTTAGTTTGAATCAAACAGGGTGTGTCGATACATTGGATTTAGCTGGTCTATCATCTGTAAACAACCTTTCTCCTGAAATTGGTAATTTAAGTAGTTTGATATATTTGGATTTGAGCTTAAATGCACTTGGTAACACTCCCATTCCTCCCGAGATTGGTAATCTAATTAATTTGACCTATTTAAATTTGAGCTTAAATGCCTTTAACAGTATTCCCCCAGAACTTGGTAATTTAACTAATTTGACCTATTTGGATTTGAGCTTAAATACTAATCTTAGTGGTAACATTCCCCCAGAACTTGGTAATTTAGCTAATTTGACGCATTTGGATTTGCTCGCAAATACACTTAGTGGAAGTATTCCTTCAGAACTTGGTAATTTAAACAATCTGACCTATTTGGATTTGAGCCAGAACAACCTTAGTGGCTGTTATGATTCCAATTTAATGACGCTTTGCAACCAGTTAAGTACATACGCTAATATCAGCTATGGCAATAACTTCGATGCCCCCTGGGAAGACTTCTGCAATAATGGAGCAGGTAGTTGCCCACCTGCCACCTGCCGATACACCGACTCGCTGGCTCTCGTGGCTTTATCTAATGGCACAACTTGGGATTTAGACCAGCCGATGAATACCTGGTATGGAGTTAGTTTGAATCAAACAGGGTGTGTCGATACATTGGATTTAGCTGGTCTATCATCTGTAAATAACCTTCCTCCTGAAATTGGTAATTTAAGTAGTTTGATATATTTGGATTTGAGCTTAAATGCACTTGGTAACACTCCCATTCCTCCCGAGATTGGTAATCTAATTAATTTGACCTATTTAAATTTGAGCTTAAATACATTTAACAGTATTCCCCCGGAACTTGGTAATTTAACTAATTTGACGCATTTGGATTTGAGCTTAAATGTTGGTCTTAGTGGCGGTATTCCTCCAGAACTTGGCAATTTGAGTAATTTAACTCATTTGGATTTGACTGGGAATGAGACCCTTGGCGGTAGCATCCCCTCGGAACTTGGTAATTTAACTAATTTGACAACTTTGGCTTTGACCCAGAGTGACCTTAGTGGCAGTATTCCTCCAGAACTTGGTAATCTAAACAATTTGGTATATCTGGGACTAGGATATAATCAACTCAGCGGCTGTTACGACTCCAATTTACTAAATCTTTGCAGTCAGCTAAATAGCAATAGTAATATCTCCGGTGGCAACAACTTCGACGCCCCCTGGGAAGACTTCTGTAGTAATGGGGCAGGCGGTTGCTCAGGGCCAGTATGGCCCGGCGATTTCAACAACAACGGCACAGCAGAAATCACCGACCTACTCTACTGGTCACTCGCCGAAGGCGAAACGGGCCCTGCCCGCCCCAATGCCAGCCTCAACTGGACTGCCCAAAACTGCCCCGACTGGGCAATTCAGGTCAATGGCATCAATAGCAAGCATCAGGATGGAGATGGAAATGGTCTTATTGATAGTGACGATCTACTGGCATTGATTCAAAATTACGACAGTACACATACCATTGCACCACTTGCATTTTCAGATAGTCCACTCGACTTTAGACTGGAGCTTGCCAGCAGTATTCCAAGCGGCAATAACACAAGGACACATACTTATGAATTATACCTTGAATCTTCGCTTGGTGTACCAGTCAGTACGCATGGGGTAGCCTGTACGATTGATTTTAGCAACTTGCCCGGCATCACTAATATTACAATAGATACGACAGATTCCTCACTTGAACCTGACGTATATCTGGATATGTATAATGCCACGCAGCAAAAACTCGACCTCGCCCTTAGCCGTACCGATAACATCAATCAATTCCTGGACGGACCAGTCGCAAAATGTATTGTGGTAGAAGACTTTGTACAGGGCGGTGGCAGCAGTTTTTATACACTTACTGTAAACAATGGCAGTATGATGTCGGCAGTTGGTATCGTCAGTAATGATGGTATTTTAACGACAGTCAGCGGTTCCTCATTTTATGGAGTGCTTGATAATGGTGGCATTACGCCTACATTATTGGCTACGGTATCCACTACTGATGAGCAATGCAATACCTTAGGTGAGGCAAGGGTACAAACATTAAGCGGCACAGCTCCGTACACCTACGTCTGGAGCAATGGCGCAACAAGTGCCGAGCTTACTAATTTGCCTTCGGGCTTATACACGGTCACCGTTACTGACGCCAGTAGTCTCAGTACAGCCATCTCCATACAAATCAATGGCGCAATACCCATCTTTGATGCCGCTGGAAATTCACTTTGCAATAATGCCTGTCCTGATTTTCTTGCCCCCACAGGCGGACTTCTCGATGGACAATATCGAGCAGATAATACGTTGGATTCAGATGCGACTATTTCGCCTGGTGAGACAGTAGAATTTAAAGCTGGACAAGTCATCAAGCTGGACAATGGTTTTAGCATTCCATCTGGTGCGACATTTTCTGGTGAGATTGAGGATTGTAGTGGAAACTAAAGTAAATCAGGCTTCCAGCCTGAGCTGGGCTGGTCAGGCTGGAAGCCTGATTTACTTTAGTTCATTGATTTTTTTCAAAAGCCATTGCTTATCGCTGTTCACTTCCTGTTGTTCTAGTTTTTCCTTTAGGCTGCTTAGCGTCATTTTAGTCGCACGATGCTGGATACGATAGAGGTTGATGAGGATGCGGATAAAATTTTGATAGGCTTTTTTATTTCGCGGCGTAAGAGACGAATGTGTTTTAAAATATTTTTCCGCTGAGCGGTAAATTTGTAAGGTTCGTTCATCGTATTCCTGGTCGGTTTCGTAGTGTGATTTTACCATCATTACCCGACAATCGCTATCGTAGTGGAGATTGACCCGTTCTACTCGGACGAAGTGGTGCAAAGCCATTTTGTAGTCATTTTGATAAAAAGCAATGATGCCCATATTAAAATGATACACACTTTCCTTTATGGGTTTGCTGATAAAATCGCGGTACTTTTCAATCGTTTCTCTGGCCCAGTCGAACTCACCCGTTCGGCAACCTGAAGTGACGGCATTTTTCAATTTACCGACAGGTATAAAATCTCCTTCAATCAATAAATTTCGCTTATCCATAATCTGATACAACTCAAATAACCTGTCATAGCCAAAATTCCCCTGACGGATTTGTTGGGCACAAAAATTGGTCGCAGCGATATAAAAACCAATGATGTTTTCATGAGAAATAACCGACACGTACTCATCAAGCAGTTGCAATAAGTGGAGATAAGCAGCTTCGTTTTGATTTTTTATCAAATCTATTATCGTTCGATAAATTTTAATGAGTGGATGGTCGGCATATTGTGGCAAATCAAGTAAGTGATCGATAGCTTCCATAGAAGAAGTATCGTAGTCTTTTTTGATGGCATCACCAAGCGAAAGCATCGTCAGGTAAACGCTGAGTTTTTCCAATAAATACTGAATATCTAATTGCGTATTAAGCTCTGCCAGATTATCTTCTTTGAACAACCTGCCGCTGCGATGGAGATAGTCTAGGATGTTTTTTTCAATTTTATGATTTTGTTCGTGATAATGAACATCTTTTTCTAATTGTGTCTCCAATGTTTTTTTCTCTCGATTAATATGGCGATTAAATAATTTGAATTGCTCTTTTTTTAATATTTTTTGATACAATAAATCAAGACGGTAGGTTTTGTTTTCTTCAATTGCTTCTATGTATAAAAAATGTTCTGCAAGGCGAAGTAGTAAATTTAACTTATGATTGAATCGTTTTTTTTGTACTCGATTGGGTGCTTGATTTTTTATCTTTTCAGAAAAAACCTGTTCATAAATGCGGCAATACAGTTCATGGGTGAAATCTTTCCTACCCAATGCTTTCTTTTTTAAAACTTCAAAAAAGCTGATGAGCTGAAGGTCTGAATTGAAATATGGACAGGATATAAAATGATTAAAGCCTTCTATTTCTTTTTCAGAAAATTTTTTTAATAACTCAATACAAAGAAAATTTTGATTTTTTCCCGATTCTGAATTACTTTTATTTGTCATAATATTTTTTTTTACAGCATCTTACAAAGATAAAATAAAATATATGTTTGGGCTATTGTGAAAAACAGTGTGCAAATGTATCGAAAATACTCTTTACATTTGTAATGTGAGAAATAAGAAGAAGATTTTTTTGCAAAAAAATGCAGATATACGTGTATCTTCGAAATAAGTAGGAAAATAAAAACGGGATTGACTATTAATTGATTCAGGTGCTAAAAAATGAGCTTTCCATCCGCCTATTTCGCAAAAGCGGTGGGTTTAAACCCACTGCTTTTGCGAAATAGGCGTGCAAATCAATTAATGGACAATTCCGAATAAAAATAAGGTTTGTCCTGTAATTACCCAAAAAAGGTAGTGCCTTAACTTGCACTTGTTCAATTACTTTGTTAACTTGAAAATAACTTAGGAAACAATATCATGAAAACTCTGATTCAAATAATAGTATGCTGCCTGATGCTTGTTCAGCTTCATGCCCAGCAAAATTCAATCCTGCCATCTGGCACTGCTACTGCTATTGATTTGTCTGAAGAGAATGCTGATATTATGGTTTCCCAAAGTCCTGTCTGGCCAGGAGATTTTAATAATGATGGCATAGCCGATAATCGAGATTTGTTATACTGGGCAGTCGCAACAGGAAACACAGGTGCAGTTCGTCCGAATGCAACACTCGACTGGACAGAGCAAGGAGCGGTCGACTGGACATCATCCGTCAATGGAATCAACAGCAAATGCCAAGATGGTAACGGTGACGGAATAGTCAATGCCGATGATTTGGATGTCTTGGCTCAAAATTATGGCGGTATCCATTCTCCTGCTACACCAGCTTCTGTTATAGCCGATGTGAGATACAGATTAGAATTGGTGAGTAGTGTGCTTGGGCCAACTTCGACTACACGTACTTATGATTTATATGTCGAGTCTTTGACTGGCGAGCCTATTAATACATACGGCTTTGCCTGTAATATTGATTTCGGCAATTTAATCATTAATAATATAAGTGCAGATTTTTCCAATTCTGCTTTGAACCCCGATGAAGATTTAGACGTATTTCATGCCTCGACAAGTACCTTGGACATTGCGCTCTCTCGCACCGATGGAACAGACCCGATCATTGACGGCGTCATGGTAAAAGTTATTGTGATTACAGACAATGTCACTTCCGCCTGTCCGTTTACAGCTTTTATTTCCCAAGGCGCTATGATGTCTAGGAATGGTGAAGTATCCGTCATTAATGATGCGCTATTCTATGGTTCTTCTGACGGTGGAATTGTGAATGAAAGCCTGTCTGTCTCCATGACATCGGGTGGAACTTATGAAGCTGATTATGCACTGGATTCCGACGCGACTATCCAATCAGGTAAGCGTGTAGAATTCAAAGCAGGAGAGGTTATTGAGTTGGGCATGGGCTTCTCTGTAGAAGTTGGCGCAGAATTCTCCAGTCAGATACAAAATTGTGGAGGAGAATAGTAAACCAGGCTTCCAGCCTGACTAGCACAAAAGAAAAAAGCACCAAATAAAAAAATCCAAATTCCAAAGTATGTTTCTTTGGAATTTGGATTTTGTTTGTTTTGAAATTTTACTAAAAAGGCATCCTAGAGATTTCCCGACTATCCATCGTATTCCCCGTTGAGGTATCATCATGATCAACTAAAGGAGTGGTGTAGTACCGGAAACCAAAATCACAGCCAATGATTTGAGCTGGTTCACTCATACCTACATCAAGCGGTACAGTCTCACTCGAAGATACTTGTATCCCTTCAATTCTATAATTTGAATAGCCAACATAATTAACTTCAACATTATAAATTCCAGGCTTCAATTCAGTAAAGGAATAGATTCCATCGAAGTCAGTCGTCGTGCCAGCGATTTGAATGTTGTCTTTTATAAGTACTACATTCGCAAAAGGCAAAGTTTCTCCTGTTTTTTCATCATAAATTTTTCCTTGTATGGATTGGCTTTGCGCAAATATGAATTGACTGAGTAGTAAAGCAGCCATCAGTAGTAATAAATGTTTCATGGTATATTGATTTGATTTTATATACTGATAGATGCAGGACTGTTGTTTTTTGGTGGGTGGTTTTGGGGTTTTTCAATCGCCTTCACGCGCCTCTTATCCTGAAGGACGCTCTCCTCGCATGTTTTCCAACTATTTTGGAATTTGGATTTTTATCCTTTTGAAATTTACCTGAGGTGCTGTATCTTTTATTCCTTTCCGCATTATGACTTCATAAACACATCAAAAACAGAATAATTATGTTACACAAATCAATTTACTCTAGTTGCTTAACTTGGAATTTCTTATTCACTTTATCTTTTTTATTTGCGTCTTTGCATTTGTCTGCCCAAAGCGCTGTAATGCCTAATGTGAAAACAATAAGCGTCATAGACACCATCTATACTTTTAATCCAAACACAGGAAAGGAAAGCGTAAGCTTCATGACTTATGAAGAAGAAGTGGTAGAAGTGATAGATACCATCTTTACTTTTGATCCGAACACGTATGAAGAAAGTGTGAAAATCGTGAAGTCGGAAATACCTTTAGAAGAATATCAAAATAGCCTGAAAAGACAATTTAAAATCGAGCCGATACAGGAGCAAGAACCGCTTGCACTAGGAGAAGCCGAAATAGATACTATCATCACTTTTAATCCAGATACCTTTGAAGAAACAATTAAAATTATAACACATCCCAAACCTTGTTACACGTTGTTTTGGGATGATTATCCCTTGAAGAGTGGCAACATTTCTATAACTCAACTAAACAAACTCTTGAATAAAGAATGGAAAGTTGTCAAATCAGGTGGAGCGCAATGCGAAGAAGCGGCTACCTTTTCGGTAGAAATAATTGTCGTCCCCAAAGGAAAAGACCCAGTAGTACAAACTTACGTTAAAAATCGAAACAAACTAATGGGCAGTTTTGTCCGAGGAGCTTATATGGTCGCTGGCAGCGATATTTATTTTGATAAAATAACCATCAATGGAAAGCTGCATGAAAGTATTCGCCTAAGTGTCAAGTAAGGAGAAAAATCCAAAGAAGAAAGTACCAAATTCCAAAGTCGACTAAACTGAGCAAACGATATTTGACTCCATGTAGAATTGGAGTTGCTTGAGCGGAGTCGAAACCAACTGGTTAATTTGGAATTTGGTGCTTGTTTGTTTTGGAATTTGGAATTTCCTATTTTGAAATTTTCCCACGCCTAGTGGGAGTGCCCAACTGCCTGCTCGCCTTTCTTCGATTCAGCCATTAAAAAATAAGCACCTTCTGTGACGATTTCTGCCTTAGTATCTAGCTCATCAATTGGCGTGACTTCTACATAGCCAAGATCAGTAGTGCCTTTGAGTATCGGTACTTTTTTGAAATGCACTTCACCATCATGCGCTTCTGCCTTGACAAAAATATAATACAAACCCTTGTCCACGGTCACGGCTTCTTCGGGTAGAGCAGCTACTTTTTTGTCGTCCAAAACAATGCGCCCTTCCACATACATGCCAGGGATAAGTTCGCTGGTGCCATCAATGATTTCAGCATGGACGGAGATAGAACGGTCGGCTTCATTGATGGCTTTTTCAATAGAAAATATTTTCGATTTCATCACTTTTTTGGGCTGACTTTGCAGACCAAATTTGACGATTTGTCGTTTCTTGATGTAGGGCAAATCTTTTTCAAAAACCAAAAAGTCAATGTGCAAACGTCGGTTATCTACAATTTCAAACAACTCTTGTTGCGGCTCAACGAAAAGACCCGTATTGGCTTTTATTTCCCGAACATAACCACTGAGTGGCGTAGTAATGACCAGCCCAGTCGCCAGCTCATCGTCAGCAGAAGTTGGTACGGGAATGCCAAGCGATTTCATCCGACTTTTGAGTCCGGCTATTTTTGCATGGGCGATGGCGCGTTGAGAAACGACTTTTTCATAATTTTTCTCTGGGGCAATTTCTTTTTCGACCAGCTTTTTTTGTCGAAGGTATTCTTTGTCCAAAAACAATAATTCACCTTGTACTTCTAAATATTCCTGCTGCCAGCCAATCAAATCAGGATTGTGAATGGTGGCGAGTACTGCACCCCGTTTTACATACTGGCCTGGCTCAACAGCAATATCGGTAATCTTACCGGAAGTCATGGAACTGACACTTGCTTTGCTCTGTGGCGGCAATTCCAATTTGCCATTCACCTTGAGGGTGGCTTCCAAATTTTTACCTTCAAATGTGCCAAATTGCAAACCGATTTTCTCCATTTGCAATTCAGTCAGTGTGATTTCATCTTCATCGCTGTGTGGTGCATGTGCGGCATGAGAATCGGGATGACTACCATCAGGGTTATGCGCATGTCCAGCATGGCTGTCTTCTGCATGAGCGTGTGCGGTGTCGGTGTCATGGCTGTGTCCGCCTTCGCTGTGGTCGTGGTTGTGGCAGGCGGTAAGCAGCGTTAGACTTAGGATTCCTAAAAGGATATATGGAAGGGTTGTTCTGCCTTTTTCAATTTGAATGACAATTTTCTTCCTTGAAGCAGGGATAATTGATTTTGATAGCACTTGTAGAAGTATTGTAAGTGTGCGATAAAGGTAATCTCGCAAGAGATTACATCCCCTCTTGAGAGGGGAACGGAGGGGTGTGTTGGCTGGAATACTGGCCAACAATATGCAATCAAACGGGCTCTCAGGGCTTAACACACCCCTATATTCCCCTCTCAAGAGGGGATGTATTTCGCTTTGCGAAACACCTTCTTTATAATGTTGCTTTTTAGAACTAATCACTCCTACATCCAAAGAAGGATAGTTTAGTGTCTTTGTAAAAATGTATAATGTTCTGATATATGCACTTAATAATTTCATTTTTTCTTTTTTCTTTGACCTGACAAATCATTTGTGGGAAGATTCCCCCCGCATTTCTATCGGGGTTAGGGGCAAGGGGCGAGCGTGAGCAAACTAAGTTCCCAAATACCTAAGCCGCACCTCCAGCAAATAATACGCCCGCAGCAATTCCAAATACCGCAATTCATATTGCTGATGTTCTTCAATCGCCTGAATATATTCCAGATAAGTTGCTTCTCCATACCGAAAAGCCTCCTTTGCAAAATCCTGTCTGCTACGAATCGAAGGCAGCAATTCCGACTGCAACTGCTCCATCGCTACCAAGTAGGTTTGGAGGCTCGTTTTGATGTGTTGGGCTTCTATTTCCAACTGGCGGAGCGTCGCGTTTTTTTGTGCTTGCTGCACCTGAAGCTGCACCTCGGCGGCTTCTACTTTTGCATGTTGATTCTTTTTGAACAAAGGCACAGCCATGCCGACCTGATAACCCAAAAAGGGAACATTGCCTTCTACGGTCTGAAATTCTAACCCGGTTTGCCATTGTGGTTTTAGACTGGCTTTTTGTGCTGCTATGGTGGCACGGGTGACTTCCTGACTTTGCTCATAATATTGCACCATCGGATGTCCTGCAAATTCTGGTGTAGCTAAGTCGGCAGGAACAGGCAATTTATTCAAGTCGCTGTCCACTGCTTCATCTGCGTAGAGCTGATATTGCAAAGCGGCAGCGGCGGCTTTGATTTCCTCTTGCGCGAGTGTTATTTCCCATTGCGCAGCTTTGAGCTGGTCTTGTGCGGTGAGTAGTGGCAGCTTTCCGGTTTGCCCCAACTTGAATTTTTCCTGATTCATTTCGACCAGGTCTTCATAAGCGGCAGTCATGCTTTGTAAGGTGTTTTTTTTGTGTTTTTGATACACCAATTGATAATAGGCCAGACTGATTTGATAAGCCAGTTCCTGCTCGGTGATTTGGAGCTTGCTTTGCGCTAATTGTGCTTGTTGTTTATACAATTCACGCTGACTTGAGCCGACCTTTTTCGGATTAAAACTTTGCGTAAAGCCAATGGCATGTACACCTTTATTTTCATTAAAATCAAATTCTCCACCTGTTATATAAATATTGGTTGGCGGCACAGCCGTTTTTATATCGCTCAGTTTATTGGCTTGTTCTATTTGCAGTTGTTGGGCTTGTCGCAAAGGATAATTTTTGCTGCCCAATTCTATCGCTTCTTCCAGACTGAGGCTTGAAGTTTGTGAAAAACCATTTGCGGAAAGCAATAAGAAAAACAAGCCTGTGACGACTGTAGATTTTTTAAACCGCCATTTTTTTTCTGAAAAATAATACAAAATCGGCAAGACAATTAAAGTCAGAAAAGTAGCTGAAATCAGTCCGCCAATGACAACGGTCGCCAAAGGCTGCTGCACCTCAGCCCCTGCAGAATGAGAAATGGCCATCGGCAAAAAGCCCAGCGAAGCCACCAAAGCCGTCATCAAAACGGGGCGCAGCCTGACTTGTGTTCCTTTAAAAATTCGTTCACGCAGATCCGTCATTCCTTCTTCTTTCAATTGATTAAAATAAGCAATCAGCACGATTCCATTCAGCACCGCCACACCAAATAAAGCGATAAACCCAACCCCAGCAGAAATACTAAAAGGCATCCCACGAAGGGACAAAGCCCAGATTCCACCAATCGCCGACATCGGTACAGCCGTGAAAATAATCAGCGAATGTTTGATAGAATGAAAGGTCAGATACAGCAAAATAAAGATCAAGGCAAGGGCAGCCGGCACCGCCACATAAAGCCGTTTCTTAGCATTTTCCAGATTTTCAAAAGCTCCGCCGTAGGTGAAATAATAGCCTTCCGGCAAATCGACATTGGCATTCAACTGACTTTTAATCGCTTTGACGACTGTTTCCACATCCATGCCCCGCGCATTCACGCCGATGGTGATGCGTCGCTGCGTATTGTCTCTAGAAATCTGCACAGGTCCGTCTTCAAATTGCACGGCAGCAAGTTCTTGTAATGGAATTTGGTCGCCATTCAGCAATGGAATAAACAGGTTTTTTAAATCATCAATGTCACTTCGAAAGGCTTTATCTAAGCGAACGACCAATTCATATTTTTTCTCGCCTTCAAAAATATGCCCAGCAACCTCTCCGGCAAATCCGGCGCGAATAGCGCGATTGATCACATCTGCATTGACCCCATAACGCGCCATTTTCTTCCGGTCGTACTTGACCACTATTTGCTGGAGTCCAGCGGTGGGTTCTACTTGAATATCTGCCGTGCCATTGAGTCGCTTGATGACTTGCTCGGCTTCTTTGGCTTTCTTGGCCAGAATACCGAGGTCTTCGCCATATATTTTGATGGCAATGTCCTGGCGGATGCCCGTCATGAGTTCGTTAAAACGCATTTGAATCGGCTGGGTAAACTCATAAATCACGCCTGGATACTTGCTGAGTTCTTCGTTCATTTTTTCAAACAAACCTTCCTTCGTTTTTGCGCTTGTCCATTCTTCTTTTGGTTTTAAAATCACAAAAATATCTCCGGCTTCCATCGGCATGATGTCGGTTGGTATTTCGGCAGTTCCGATTTTTGTGACCACTTTTTCTACTTCTGGAAATTTGTCGAGCAAGATGTTTTGCAATTCAGCCGAAACCTCAATGCCTTTGGCGATTGAACTTCCTACGGGCAATATCTGGTGCAAAGCAAAATCCCCTTCTTCGAGTGTAGGAATAAATTCCCCACCCAGCCGATTGAACTGTTGTACACTGAATACAAATAGGGCAATCGTAGCGAGGAGAATGAGGGTTTTTATTTTAAAAGACCAACGAAGTACAGGAAGATATATTTTTTGAAATAAACCAATCAGTCGGTCGGCAAAAGTGCGGCGATTGCTGATGTGTTTACTTAGAAACCAGGCGGACATCATGGGAACATAAGTCAGCGACAAGAGCAAAGCACCCAAAATCGCAAAGCCAACCGTCTGCGCCATCGGGCGAAACATTTTGCCTTCAATGCCGACCAGTAATAAAATAGGGATATAGACGATCAAAATAATAATTTCGCCAAAAGCAGCCGATTTTCTGATTTTGCTAGAAGCCGTATATACTTCGGCATTCATCTCCTCAGCGGTCATCTGCTTGCCAGCTTTTCTAATACCAAGATGGTGCAAAATAGATTCTACAATAATCACCGCGCCATCGACCACCAACCCAAAATCAATGGCACCTAGACTCATAAGATTGGCAGAAATACCAAAGACCCGCATCATGGAAATCGCAAATAGCATGGACAGCGGAATAACAGAAGCCACGATCAGCCCCGCACGCCAGTTGCCCAACAATAAAATCAGGACAAAAATGACAATCAAACCACCTTCGATCAGGTTGGTTGTCACCGTACTGATGGTTCTATCGACCAGTTTGGAGCGATCCAGATAAGGCTCAATGACAATGCCTTCTGGCAAAGATTTTATGATCTGTTCCATGCGCTCTTTTACCCGAACGGTGACTTCTGCGGAGTTGGCGCCTTTGAGCATCAAGACCTGTCCGGCGACGACTTCTCCCATGCCATTCATGGTGACTGCTCCAAAGCGTGGCGCGTGCCCGATTTGTACTTTTGCGACATCTTTTATCAGGACAGGTAAGCCGTTTACACTTTTGACGACGACATTTTCAATGTCCTCCATCGTGTTGAGTCGCCCTTCTCCTCGTATGAAATAGGTGTAATTTTTTTTCTCAATATAAGACCCACCCGCATTGCTATTATTGTCGTGGATAGCATGGTATAAATCATCAATACTGACGTCCATACTTTTCAGTTTGTCTGGCTCAAAAGCCACTTCGTATTGTTTCAAATGTCCGCCACTACTGTTGATTTCTATCACGCCCTCAATACCCGTCAGTTGTCGCTTGACGACCCAGTCCTGAATACTCCGCAAATCGGTAGACGTGTATTGGTCTTTATGGGCTTCATCGGCATAGATGACGTATTGGTAAATTTCGCCCAGTCCTGTTGTAATGGGACTCATTTCGGGATTGCCCAGTTCTTCGGGAATTTCGGATTTAGCGTCTCTAATGCGTTCACCAATGAGTTGTCGAGCCAGATAAATGTCGGTACTTTCTTTGAAAACAACGGTAATGACCGACAAACCAAAACGGGAAATAGAACGAATTTCCAGTACATTAGGAATGTTACCCAGCATCATTTCGAGCGGATAGGTAATCAGTTGCTCGACTTCCTGCGCAGCAAGCGTCGGCGCATTGGTGATGACCTGCACCTGATTGTCCGTAATATCTGGCACAGCATCAATAGGCAGATGCTGCACGGAATATAATCCCCAACCGATTAAAATCGCCACAAACAGCCCGACAATGAGTTTGTTGTTGATGGAAAAATGGATGATTTTATCTATCATTTATTTGGACTTTTTCAAAGTCTTTTGAATGGTTTAGCTGAAAAATCTATTTGAGTGCTCAAGCTGATTTTCATATATGAATATACGACTAAAGATGAATTGGGCAAAGGTAAGGCTTTTTTTGTGCAATTGGGTTGCGGGTGGTTTTGGGGAATTGTTGTGATTGTGTGATTGTGAAATTGTGGCTATTTAAGCGTGTAATTGCAAAATCAAGTGTAAAGAAGCGTGCTTTTATCCATGTTTTTTCTTATTTTGTAAAATATTTGCAAAAATGGATAAAAATGATTGTAGAATTTAGTGTAAAAAACTTCCGTTCCATCAAAGACTTGCAGACGATTAGTTTTCGGGCAACGAAGTTGGATAGCAATTCAGAGAAGCATCCTGACGTGGATGGCAATAATGTTGTTGAGGTGGGTGGAATGCGTTTGTTGAAAACGGTTGGTATTTATGGGGCGAATGCTAGTGGGAAGAGTAATGTTATTGAGGCTTTGAAAATGTTTCACATAGCTTTGTTCCCTGCATATCCGTTGCTTAGTGCACCTGGAATATTTGACCCATTTCTTTTTCAGGAAGATGCAAATAATTCAGAAGTGTTTTTTCAAATAGTTGTTTTAATTAAAAATAAAAAATATCGCTATGGTTTCACTGTAAAAGGTGAAAATCGCAAATCAGTTATAACAAATGAGTGGCTTTACGGTGTAAAACAGAAAAATCAGGGAAAGTACTTTATAAGAGAAGGAATGAAAATAGATAAGGAAAAATTACCTGACGGGAATCGTATTCCAGATATTCCTTATCCCTATACTTTATTTTTGACCCATGCGGCCTCATTTGATAAAGGCATTTGTGCGGCTATTTGGCATTTTATAAATAAAATAGATTTACCTAATAGTAATTCTCCATACATATATCACACTATTGAATTATTAGAAAACGAAGTAAATAAAAACAAGGTGCTTGGTTTTTTAAACGCTTTTAATTTAAATTATTCAGATGTGAATATTTTTCGTCATCCGAAAGACAGAGGGGAATATGAAGTTGATTTTATAAAACACTCAAAAACGCTCAATTTAAGGCAACATGAATCTGAGGGAACAAAAAAGCTGTTTCGTTTAGTCGGCTTTTTGATTAATATATTCAATGCCCCAGAAGGACAAAGTGGTGCCATCGTCTTAGATGAAATAGACAGCAACTTCCACCCCGCCTTAGTCATCAAACTCATCCAAATGTTCAATGACCCCGAAATCAACAAATCCAATGCACAACTCCTATTCACCAGTCACGACACCAACTTACTTGCCCCTGCTATCATGCGGCGCGATCAGTTTTATTTTACAGAAAAAGATGAACAGGATGCTACTCGCCTGTACTCACTTGCCGACCTAAAGGGCATACGCAATGATGCCGACTTTGCCCGTCAGTACTTAGCTGGATATTATGGCGCAGTGCCTGTGCTGAAAGATTTCAAAAACGAAACTGTTGCAGAAGATGTCTAAACAACCCTGGGAACTTAGAGAGAGCGACGAGCGCGAAGCGGATACGCAGGAATTATTCATCTTGTTTTGCGAAGATGAAGTAAGTGAGCCGTGTTACTTCAGGATATTTGAGCAGGCAGGAGTTAAAATAACTGCAATAGAAAATCAGAAGAGTAGCCAGCAAAATATAAATCGTGCCATTTCGCATTGCAGGTTGAATGGCTTGATTGAAGAGGAGGATGGCAGGTCGTCATTAGTTGATAACAGTCCTCATATTTGATGCGTGTTTGATAGAGATAAAGACTCAGAATCCGAATTTTTATTACAAAGATAGTTTCAAGGGGAAAAATGATTTTATTCAAATTGTAAGACCGTATCTGGAATTTGAAGAAAACAGAAACCTTGCCATCCAACGTGCCAAAGCCCTCGAAGCTCATTATTCAAATGACCAGCCCAATCACGAAAAAGCTCCCTGTACAATGGTTCATCACTTAGTAGAAGCCTTGCTTTTGGCTGGGGGGGGAATCAGTAAGTGGAGATGCTAATCAGGTGTAGAATTTTCTAAAAATCAAACCAATCCCTAGGTTCAGCAGGGCGATATTCTTCACGGGTTAAAACTTTCTTTTTCTGCCGGTCAATAATAGTTTTTGCAAGACTGACATTTACGGGGGCTGGATTATCTGGCGCGAAGGCTTGTCGCATGAGGTTTTCATCGACATCGAGGCGGTAGAGGACTTGCATCAGGTATTCCAATCTTTTTTCAATCAAATAAGCCACTACATTACTGACCATATCCAGCAAGGCTTCCTCTGTTTGGGGAGCTTCCTGTGCTTCCAATGCAAAGTCATTGATAACTTCTTCAGCAGTTTGTTGGATTAATGTTGTGGACATCTAACGTGTATTTGTAGTTCGTATTAAGGTACAGCTTGTTGAGCAAAATTCCAAATTCCAAAAATAAAGGAAGTCCAGATTGTGAGCGGAAGCGAGACAATCGCAGGCGAAGTCCCTCTCCACCGCAGGATGGAGAGGCTAGGTGAGGCAACAGAGCAAATTCCAAAAACAACCCACAAACACATAACTCAAAAACTCGCAACCAAAAAACTACTCCAAAAAAAAACCTACCTTTACCAATACAATTCTACCATCAAGCAATTTTACAATTAAAAATATATGTGCGGTCGTTATTCATTTGCAGCTTCTAAGGAAAAGATTGAAAAGCAATTAGGTGTTCGAGTCAAAAAGACTTTAGAGGCAAACTATAATATTGCGCCTACGCAAGAGGCCTATGTAGTGACAGATAAAGCACCAGACATGCTTCAGCGGTATCGTTGGGGCTTGATTCCTTATTGGGCAAATGACCCAAAAGTGAATAATAATCTCATCAATGCTCGTTGTGAAGGCATTGCGTCCAGGCCTTCTTTTCGTATTCCGATTCGTAAACAACGCTGCCTCGTACTGGCGGATGGATTTTATGAATGGCGGAGTGAAGGTGGTGAAAAAACACCTTATCGCATTGTGCTGCAAGAAGGTGCAGTCATGGCTTTTGCTGGTTTATGGGATGTTTGGAAAGGAGAAAGGGGGGAGGAGTTATATAGCTTTACGGTCATCACGACTCGTCCGAATGCAGAGATGTCGAAAGTTCATAGTCGCATGCCTGTTATTTTGCCAAATAGAGGTTTGCAGACCCGTTGGTTGCAGGAAGAAGATTTGTATGAAGCGATGGCTTTATTACAGCCTTTAGAAGATGATATGCTGAAAGTTTTTCCAGTATCGAAGAAAGTGAATTCCGTGAAGGTTAATACACCGGATTTGTATAAAGAAGTGAATACACCACCGACTTTGTTTGACCAATAATGTAATGATGAACGATAAATGTAATAACACATTCATCATTCATCATTTATAGTTCATCATTCTAAAAGAGTATGCCAAACCGGAAAGTCAGCGAATTGATAACTGACTTGGCATCTTCTGCCTGTCCTGTATTCTGAGTGGCTTTATTGGTCGTCATGTCTAGCAAACCATTGTGAAAATAAACACCTGCCGTCAAAGCAGTATTTCCTGAAATGCTATACTCTACGCCACCACCGACGCCCCAAGAAACATTCAATAGCCCAACATCTGGACTTACATTTTCCTTAGTGGTGTCTTCAAAAGCTGCACGTCCCTGAGTTTTGATATGGATTAAAAACGGAATTTCTCCATAATAGCGGAAATAGCCCATTTCATTGGTCTTGAGTTTGATACCCAGTGGCACTTCAAGTACTTGTAATTTATAATTGATGTCCACGTTGTTTGGCAGATCAAAATAAGTCGAATCACTAAGTTCTGAATTGGGAAAGAAATTACCTCCAGTGGTGTAATTTAAGGTTCCTCCCTGATTGAATACAAGCGACAAACCAGAGGTGACGGCATAATTATCCTGAAAATAGTATTCAGTGATTAAACCGAGTTTGAAACCAACATTACTACCGTTTCCTGTGATAGAGTTGTCATTTGTACCCATCCAGGAAACAACGGGGCTACCTTGAAATCCAAGACGCAGTTCTTGCCCGTACATAGTTGTTAAGCTAAAAATAAGTGCTGCCAGTAAGACAATTTTTTTCATGATTGAAATGTTTACTACTTTGTAAATTAAATAAGTTTTGCATTTTGGGGAATACAAAGTATTTTACGGAATTTTATATTTGTAAAAAAAACAAAGCATGAGTTACAAAAACCATACTCAAATTTTTTCTTTAGCTATTTTTGTTATTATAATTTTATTGAATAGCTGTCGCAAAGGTAAAAATATTCCCGATGTTTCTGATATATCTGTACCAGTAAAAATTCAGCAGTTTGAGCAGGATTTTTTTGGGCTGGATACCAATGAGATAGTCGCAGGACTGGAGCAGTTAAGTGAAAAATATCCTGACTTTTTGCCTGTTTTCCGACAGGTCATCGGGGCAGATGATGCCCGCATTGCACCAGAAGGAGCAGAACTGTATATTGCCGGAATGCTAAAACATCCAGCTCCCCGCAAGCTATACGATACCTGCATGATTGTATATCCGAATATCAATGAATTTGCGCCTGATTTCGAACAAGCCTTTAAGTTTTATAAATATTATTTCCCCGAAAAGCCAAGTCCCGACCTCACGACTTTTGTGTCGGAATACGTCATTGGTAGTTTTATTTATGGCAATGACCAACTGGCAGTCGGACTGGATATGTTTCTTGGAAGTGATTATCCGTACCAGGTCTATAATCCTGGCAACAGCAATTTTTCTGCTTATCTGACGCGTACCTATAATAAAGACCACCTAGTATCCAGAACGATGAACTCACTGGTAGAAGACCTTGTCGGCCCGCCACCGGGTCCACGCCTGCTCGACCAAATGATTCATAATGGTAAAAAACGCTATATCTTGTCACAATTGCTTCCCTATGCAGCCGATAGTGTCATTTTTGAGCATACAGGCAAACAGATGGCTTGGTTGACAGTTCCATCAAATGAAGTACAAATGTGGGAAGTATTTGTGAAAGAAAATTTTCTGTATTCTTCTAAAATAAGAGAGATTGCAAAATATATCAATCCCAGCCCAACTTCTCCTGGTATGCCCTTAGAGTCACCCGGCAATACGGGGACTTATATTGGGTATAAAATTATAGAAAAATACATGGAACGTTTCCCTGAAACGACTTTACAGGAATTGATTATGGAAAGGGATGCACAGAAGATTTTGACGGGTTCGAAGTATAAGCCGAGGCGGTGATGTAGTGATTGGTGATTAGTTGATTGGTAATTGGGGGACAACTCTAATTAATTCAATAATTGAATTAGGCTTTCTTCGTTTCGTGTTTCTGAATATAATCTGAAACCAGCTCATTCACAATATCCCGAATACGCGCTTTTTCCAGTTTGGCGATACTGCGGAGTTTTTCGATTTTTTCCGTTTCAAAGGTAAAGGTCACCCGTTTTTTGTCTTGTTTGATTTCGCTTTGTTCTACGGTTTGGCGAATTAAGGCATCTAGCCCAAAGACAGGTTTGGTGCGGCGTTTTGTTTTTTTGACGGTTTTTCCTTCCGCAATTTGTTCTGCTTTTTCCTTGAAAGCATCCTGTATAGCATCCTGGAAAATAGAATCGAGGCTATCCGAAAAATTCTTTTTGGAAGTTGATTTGGCAGGGGCAGACGTTTCCTTCTGTTCTTGCACATTGCTGAACAAATCGTCAAAGCCAGATGAAAATGTTTTTTTCTTTTTACTCATTATCAGGATTCGGAATGTTTTTCAATTTGCGGACTTTTTCTTTCTCATGCTTTAAAAATAGGTGTTCTTTAATTATTCTTGCCCATTCACCCGCTCCAAAATTTCTTTGCACAAATCCAAGTAATCCTGCGCACCATTACTATTTCGACTGTACTCAAAAATATCTTTGCGAGAAGCAGGAGCTTCCGCCAATGCAACAGTATCGCGGATATAAGTCTTAAATACTTTATCGCCAAAATGTTTTTGTATCGTAGCCACCACGTCCCGATTCAATACTTTTCTCGCATCATACATCGTTGCGACAACTCCACCAATTTCCAGTTCTTTATTGATCCTAAAACGGACTTTATCAATGACTTGTTTTAATTTGACCAGACCCTGCAAAGCTAGAAATTCTGTTTGCAGCGGAATATATACATAGCGACTTGCCGTCAATGCATTCAAAGTCAGCAAACCCAATGAAGGTGGACAATCAATGATAACAAAATCATAATCGTCATGCAAAGGATCAAGTAAATCACGTAAGATAAATTCCCGCCCAGCCTCATTGATGAGCTCCATTTCTGCGCCCGACAGGTCGAGGGTAGAAATAATGACATCCAAATTTGGCTTGGCTTCTACGGGAGCGAGATCAGCTTCACCACGCAAAGACTCATAGATAGATGTGGGCTGCCTGCCGATGCCCAGAGACAAGGTCAGGTTAGCCTGTGGATCAAGGTCAAGGAGCAATACCCGCTTACCCAATTCTACCAATCCTGCTCCGATACTGATGGCTGAGGTGGTTTTACCCACGCCGCCTTTGTGATTCAATAGAGAGATTACTATTGCCATATTATTGTGCTAAAATCGTTTGGGGGAACTTCAATTTAAACTCAAATTCAAAAAACAAATTCAAATTCAAATGTAGTAAATGTTAAAAACTGAATTTTGATTGAGGACAAAAGTACAGGTTTTCAATGACATAAGTGGCAGGACGGAATTGATTTTTTATTAATTAAGATTTAAAACAAAAAAGTTTAATTTTAAACCAAATTATTTTTCGTTTCTGGTTTTTATTTATAATTTTGTGGTACTATAAGATGAAATTCAGTTTTAACGCATTATGGACAAACAAACACCAAAACAGGAAGCTAATAAATATGATAAGATACTCAAAGAAAATATTGAGTCTTTATTAATGCCTTTGTTGGGCAAATATCTGAATATCCACATTGTAGAATCAGAAAAATTAGACCCTAAACTACAAACAACGATAGAGAGAGAAACAGACATTATACGAATTGTGACAACAACATCGGGGGAGCGATTTATTTTGCATATAGAATTTCAGAGTCAGAATGAGCGAGATATGATTTACCGTATAAAGGAATACGACGGTATTATTCAGCGTAAGTACAAACTTGAAATTCGGCATTATGTCATTTATCTCGGCAGTTCTAAAATGAATATGCGTACTCAACTTGAAGAGTGGGAAATTTTCAGTGGGTTTGAAGCACTAAACGTCAGCGAATTGAAGTTTAATGAATTAATAGAATCTCAAATTCCTGAAGAAGTCGTATTTGCGATACTCAGCGATTTTCGCGGCGAACAACCAGAACAGATTATACGTTCTATTATAGAGAAGTTGAAAAAGGTGAGTACGAGTACAGCAGACTTGAAAAAATTTATCAGCCAATTGCAAGTTCTCTCAAAATTGCGTAAATTGGATGAAGAAACAGCTAAAACAGTTAATATTATGCCATTAGTTTACGATATAGAAGATCACGCGCTTTTCAAAAGAGGTGTTAAGAAAGGCATTGAGAAAAACAAAAAATCAGCGATTATCAATATGCTGAAGGATGACGTTCCATTGGATAAGATTGCAAAATATCAAGACGTGACTATAGATGACGTCATTAAAATCCAACAAGAATTAAGCAGGGAGTAGAAATACCGATACTTTCTATCTGTTTAAACAGTTAATATTATGCCATTAGTTTACGATATAGAAGATCACGCGCTTTTCAAAAGAGGTGTTGAGAAAGGCATTGAGAAAAACAAAAAATCAGCGATTATCAATATGCTGAAAGATGGCACTTTATCACTGAGTAAAATTGCTGAATACTCTGAAGTTGATACTGTTTATGTTGCTGAAATCCAAGAACAACTAAACCAAAGATAACAATAAGGTCACCCATTCGCAATCAAAGCCATTATCCCTAAAACGACATGCACCACCACCATAGAAATAAGCAATAATATTCCATATCGGGTGACTTTAGGACTGGCAGACTGATAAAACGCCTTAGTTGAAAGCCAGCCATTTTTCATAATGGTAGGAATCGCTACAAGAGACAAGCAGGTCGTGATGACCAATAAAGCCCTGACCAGATAAGGCAGTCCAGTCGCATAATTCTGCAAAGCAAAATTTAGTGGAACAGTAAGCAAGAAAGCAGCCAAAGCCAGTTTTTTATTAGGCGTTAACAGAAATGCCGCAGTACATATTACCACAACAAAACCATGATTGAAATAATACCGCAGTTCATTCAGCGTATGCGTAAAAGCGTTTTGCTGGGCAGCAAATTTCAAATCCGTCAGATAAAAAGCCATTGCAATGCCGATAAACAAAGTCACAATAATCGTCCGGCGTCCAGCGGTCACGACTTGCTGGTCAGTTGCATTTTTATTGATATAAGGTTTGTAAATGTCGATAGACCATAAGGTCGCCAGCGAGTTGAACATAGAGTCAATCGTACTCATAAGCGAAGCAAAAACAGCACACAAAATGATGCCTCGCAGACCAGGTGAAAGGAAATTAGCCAGGATATAAGTAAAAGCCTGATCCGGCTCGGCAGCAAGTGCTTCTTTGCCTACAATACCTGCTAGTGCTATACCCGGCACAATCACAATCAGCGCAATATAATACTTCATCACACCACCAGCAATCAGCCCGACTTGGGCATGTTTCAGACTTTTTGCGGCAAGCGACCGCTGTATCACACTCTGATTGGCACACCAATAATTGATGTTCAAAAAGAACAAACCCAACATTCCTAGCCAACCCAATTTGGGATGATCGGCAGGTAAATGGAGGTGCATCAGTTCTGGCGTTTTTTCGTATAATTGTCCCCAACCGCCTAATTTGTTGATACAGACCCATAAAATAATCGTCCCACCAATCAGTAGGATGCTAAACTGCATAATATCTGTCCGCACTACAGCAGCCAGTCCACCGAAATAAGTATAAATAGCCGAAAATACGCCTAGGAAAATAATCAGCACAGCCACCCGCGTCCGTCGGTTTTCACTGATGATCGACATGTATTCGCTGAAGGCCAATTCGCCCACATAAGCCCCCCAAAGCATCGCAATACCCAAGCCCAATGTTGCAAACAAAATCATACTGCCAATAGAATAGACCAGTGCGACGGTTTCGCCCAGACGAGTTTTGATGAATTGCGTGATGGTGGTGATTTTATCTCTCAGGTATAATGGCACAAAAATGAAAGCTGCCATCCAGATGCCCTGTATGGCATTGATTTCAAAATTGGCTTGCGCAAGACCATATAGATAAGCCGAACCCATCATACCCAAAAACTGATAACCATGAATATTAGTAGCAATCGTAGAAATGGCAATGGAGTACCACTTCAGGTTGCGATTGCTGAGGAAATATTCATCGCTCGTCATTTCCTTGCTGCGTTTTCCAGTCATAGCAATGAGCATGATAATAGCGAAGTAGACAATAACAATGATGAAATCTATAAGCATAACTGGTGTGTTGATGTGTTGTTGTGCTGATGTGTTGTCGTTCAATACATCAGCACTTTATAGCTTAAGAATCGTCTCAAATCAACAGCTTATTTTTTGAGTATTACTTAAGCAATTTTTTTTCCCGTAGCAGCTTGCCACAAGTCGTACCATTCAGCTTGGAGCAGTTGAATCTCAAGTGCTTTCACGGCAGCCCGAACCCGCTCTATTTTGGTTGTGCCCAATACGGGTTGGATACCTGCGGGATGGCGCAATAGCCAAGCGAGCAATATCTGGTCAGGTGTGGCATTGTATTTTGCGGATAAGGGATTGAGGACGTCTTGTATCCGATTTACTTGCTCATTGCCACCTTTGTTGAAAATAGCTCCACCACCCATCGGCGACCAGGCTTGCGGGCGGATATGATGTTTTAGACATTGATCCAATGTCCCATCCTCAAAACTATTTCTATGCAAAATGGAAATTTCTACCTGATTGGTCACTAGCGGAAATCTGTCATTGAGCAAGTCAAATTGTGAAGGTGTAAAATTGGATACACCAAAAGCTTTGACCTTTCCTGCTTCCTGTAATTGGTGAAAAGCCTCTGCTACCTCATCTGGCTGCATGAGCCAGTCGGGACGATGTAACAGCAACAGGTCAATAGAGTCGATATTCAACTCTTTCAGAGAGTTTTCTGCCGACCATATAATATGTGCTTTGCTAGAATCATAGGACTTTATGCGGTGGTCAGGACGTTGTTTGCAGACGCGGCGGATGCCACATTTGGTAATAATCTGCAACTGATTCCGCAGACCAGGCTGGGCTTTTAATACTTTTCCAAAATCGGCTTCCGTTGTATAATCGCCATAAATATCTGCATGGTCGAAGGTTGTGACGCCGAGTTCAAGACAGTTTTCTATAAATTCCTGCCATTGCTGTGTATTATAGTTGACGCCCCAAAGCCCGAGGCGCATAGTCCCCATGATAAGGGTAGAGAAGTTGCTCATGTGTATTGAATTTTTATTTAACGCAAGTTAGGAACAACTTACAACTTCTAAAGGCCAAATTTCCCTTTCAAAGAGTTTTGGAATTTAGAATTTGTCTTTTTGGAATTTTCCTATTTACCAGTCACCGCGTTTCCACTCATTATACTCGGCAACCATTTTGTCTAAATCCTTTTTCTTATAAGTGCCTCGCTTCACTTTGGATTGCAACTTTGGATAATCCTCAAAATAGCGAGTCATTTGTTTTTTGAAGCCTATAAAATCAACTTCCATCAAGTAGTCGCCATCATTTTCCAGAAAGGTTTGTGTAAAACCACGTTCCTTATCGGTGTTCCAATAATAATAAACTTTCAAAACGCCTTCATTTCTACGCTCCATAAATGTACCATAGCCAAAGGGTAGGGCAGGATCTATGTCATAGATTTTGGAATCGTAACTGGTTTTTTCTACATAGTAACCTTTGATTTGGAAAGGTTTATAGCGCGTTTTTTCCTTGGCATTCTGTTCTATGAAAATTACTTTGGAGGAACGCAAAGCAGGCGTAGAATATTTAATTTTGCCAAAAAGAGTATCATTACGGTTAGTAATAACATAGCCATCTACAAAATTGAGTTGGGCATGAGCGGCAGAAACAGCCATTATAAAAATAAATAAGAATAATAAACGAGTCTTCATATCGGGTAAACTTTTCTCTATAGTTTTCGTAAAAAATAGTCAATGGTGAGACAAAAATACAATTTCTCTACGAATGGCAAGGTATGTGCTGAATTAAAGCATAGTAAAAATGACTTTATCAGTACTTTAAACACGTTCTTGTCCACTTATAAGATTTGTTTTTATTAAAATTGTGTTAAAATAAGTATTTAAAATATTGTAATCAACTTATCTGTGTTATTTTGAAAATGATTTTTATTCTGAAACAAAAACATCCTGCATGAAGTATATACCATTAATGACAAAATCTTTAATACTGAGTTTTGTGTTGCTCTTATTCGCCTTATCTGCGCAAGCTTCTTATATCCTCATTCCTATGGATGAAAATCAGAAGAATCATTTGAAGGCTTATGGCATTGCTTACTGGATATTGGAAGCCGAGCAGGAAGTGTTTTGGCTGCTCAATTATAAAGGCGGTAGTTTTGCGTTTAAAAATAACATTAAATTCCAGGAAGAATGCGTGACACGAGATGTGTCTTTCAAGATTATTCCAGATGCGCAATACACGAAAATATTGCTGGAAATCAATGACCCAGAACGCAATATGGATGCCATCAAACTGGAAGTCGCGCCGAAAATAGCGGTGTACACTCCTGAAGTCAATGCAAAGGGGGAAGAAATACAACCCTGGGATGATGCGGTGACATTGGTGCTGACCTATGCCGAAATTCCTTACGACGTGATTTATGATACGCAGGTATTAGAGGGCAAGTTGCTGGAATATGACTGGTTACATTTACACCATGAAGATTTTACGGGACAATATGGGAAATTTTATGCGTCCTATAATAACCGTCCCTGGTATCGGGAATATGTAAAACGGCTGGAAGGACTGGCGACTAAGCACGGCTTCGAGAAGGTTTCCCAACTCAAACTGGCTGTAGTCAAAGAAATTCAGAATTATGTCGTTGGTGGCGGGTTTATGTTTGCTATGTGTTCGGCAACAGATACTTATGACATTGCGCTGGCTGCTGATGGTGTAGATATTTGTGACCACATGTACGATGGTGATAAGCCAGATCCTGATGCACAGAATAAACTGGATTTTTCAAAAACACTTGCTTTTGATAAATTTACATTAAAAAAGAATCCATTAGAATACGAATACTCTTCTATTGATGTGACGCAAACCCGTAAAGTGCCGATGAAACTGGACTACTTTACCCTGTTTGAGTTTTCGGCAAAATGGGATCCTGTTCCAACGATGCTGACACAATGCCACACTCGTACCGTGAAAGGTTTTATGGGGCAGACAACGGCATTTCGCAAAGATGAAATCAAATCTAATGTGCTTATTTTGGGGCAAAATAAGGCTGTAAGTGAAGCGCGTTATATTCACGGAGAAGCTGGTTTTGGTACCTGGACATTCTTTGGCGGACATGACCCCGAAGATTTTCGTCACTATGTACACGATCCACCAACTGACCTGAATTTGCATCCTAATTCGCCAGGCTATCGCCTGATATTAAATAATATCCTGTTTCCGGCGGCGAAAAAGAAGAAAAGGAAAACCTAATTAAAAACGTAGTAAGGGGAATTCATGAATTCCCCTTACTACGTTTTTAATTCGTGGCAAATTATATATACATCACGCAAACAAAAAGCCATGATGAACCCAAAACACCTGATTTTTATATTCCTCCTGTGTTCTTGTAATTTTGTATTTGGTCAAAATAAAACACTTCGGCTCAATCTCGAACAGGTCATTGATATGGCACAGCGCAATGCCCCAGAAGTCAATATTGCAAAAGCACGCCTCCAGCGCAGCAAACTTCAATACGATCAATTTCAAATCAATAGAAAACCTTTACTGGAACTTAATGGGCAACTGCCGAGGTATAGTAGGATAACTTATCCCGTTCCACAACCAGATGGAACACAGAAATTTAGACGAAACCAGTCTTTGTCGGCTAATGCTGACCTTTCTCTTTCTAAAGTACTAAATACAGGTGGGCGTGTGTATGCTTCCACGGGATTGCAGCAGCGTATAGACTTTTTTCCTGATACAGAAGGTGGAAATTTGACTTCCTATCTGTCTAGTCCGATTCTTATCGGTTTTACCCAGCCATTTTTTGGTTTTAATGGTTTTAAATGGGATAAAAAAATACAACCACTCATCGTAGAAGAAGCAGAACGGGAATATGCTGAGCAACTGGCGGATATTGCACATGTATCAGTAGGGCATTTTTTTAGTTTGTATATTGCACAGTTGGAATTGGAAGACGCTAAAATGGACAAAGAAAATGCTGATGAGTTATATACTTTATCGCAGGGACGTTATAAGGTCGGAAAAATTGCGGAGACGGATTTGTTGCAAATGGAATTAGGCGTAATGAATGCAGAAACCCGAATTGCGCAAGCAGAATTGGATGTACAGGAAAGCATTGATGACCTTAGCTATTTTTTACAAGTTGCGCGGGGAACAAAGTTTGAACTGGAAGTTCCAGAGGATGTGCCAGAGTACGTGGTAAATCTGGAAGTAGCCATACAACAGGCAGCCAAAAGTAGGAAATATAAGCTGACGCAGCAACGCCAGCTCACAGAGTCAGAGCGAAATATCGAACGCAGCAAAAAGGAAAGTGGTATAGACGTAGATGTATCCACAAATTTTGGATTATCAAGGTCGGAGGCTACGCTACCTGGTGCTTATGGTTGGCCGCTCGAAGATCAGGAAGCGGTATCAATTGGAGTACGCATTCCTTTGGTCGATTGGGGGCGGGCTAAGATAGATCAACAAATAGCAGCATCGGATTATGAATTGTTGCAACAAACCATAGAACAGGAAAATGTCAATTTCGAAAGAACTATCCGCTCAAAAATTCGCCAATTAGATATTGTACGGAGCCAACTCAAGATTGCACAGAAAGCAGGAGAGGCCGCAGCAAAACGCTACGATATTAGTAAAAAACGATATACCGTAGGAAAAATTGATGTAACAGAACTCAACCTCGCACTCAATGAACAGACAGCTTCCAGACAAAGGCTGATGCAGGCACTTCGGAGTTTTTGGTCGACACATTATGAACTCAGGCGACTGACTTTATATGATTTTGAGAAGGGGGAGGTTTTGGGTAATTGAGTTGCGAGTTGCTGGGTTACGAGTTGTTTTTAGAATTTGGTAGTACTCGACTAAAGTATGATTGAGTAAGTTCCGTTGTCGTCAGACGAATTCGGTTGGAAATACAGCATAATTTAAGGAGATAAACCACGAATGTTCATAAAATCCTTCGTCTGCCGACTATTCCATACTTTAATCGAACAGTACCTAGAATTTTATTCGTCCATAATTCGTGCATTCGTGGCTAAAAATGTACAGGATGCGCTTTTTGTTATTGAGTTGCGAGTTGGCTTAGGTACGAGTGATGGTCATTGCTACTGAAACTGCCACTGTGATTGCTAATAAGTAATTGAACAGAATTATTTACAATTTAAATTTTGAATAAAAAACTAATTGCCATCGTTTTAAACTTAAACTTAAACTTAAACTTGCACTTAAACTTAGAAATGGAAAAGCCCCCAAATTTTTCAATCTGGAGGACTTTTTCCTGATAAAACCCGCGTGTCAATAGGCTTATACCTTTTATCTTTATCTTAAGCTATAACAAGCCCAGCCTATTTCCCATATCGGTTAGATAATGGACAACGTGGTATATTTTTATATTTTGGTTGGGATCAACATAGATAGGTGGATGATCTATGTCATTATGTGAAGTCAGTTTGAGGTTTGTTTGGTAGTTATTATGCTCAAGTTCAATGTATTTGATACGAACACGTCCATCGGCATAAATAGCGTATATTTCATCTTGTCGAATTTCTTTTTGACTTTCTATTGGGCGACAAAAAACCATATCTCCAGGGTGTAAAATCGGCTCCATACTATCTCCTTTTACATCAAAAGCAAAAAGGCTTCCCTGTAAACCCGGAATGCCAAACTCTACATCGCCACGAGTTGGCGCTTGCTCTGTGAGGTGATCTCCGGCAGTAGCATAAACAGCAGAATAAAAAATGTTTCGCTTTCCAAATGTAGGAGGAGGCTCTACAGTGTCCGCACTGAATATTGGTCCCTCACCCATACGTATATAGGCCTCATTAACACCAAAATACTGGCAAAGATTTCTGATAATCGTTTCTGTAACACCACGTTCACCATTCATAATGGCAGGAATAACGCCAGTATAAGTCCCAAGACGGTCAGCGAAAGTACGTTTATTGTATTCCCCTGAATCCAGACGGTGCTTATGTTTTTTGACAATAATACCAGCTTCTTGAAGTTGTTCAAAAACCTGTTTAAAATAAGTGTTTTTGTTTGAATTTTTCATAATTCTTCTATTTAAATTCACATCAAAGATACAATAAATTTAAAAAAGAAACAAATTATTTTAAAATAAAAAACAAAAACAAATAGAAGGTACTAAAGTTTAAACGCTTTTATCTCAAAGTCATAAGCTTAGCCTCGGTTTGAATAAGAAATAGAAATGTTACTTGTTTATCACAACTTATGAATATCGTTTTGCGTTTCATACCTTTGTAATTGAAAAGAATTCACACAAAGTCCCCTTCCACGCTGAAAAAAATCACATATCATGCAGCCAACAATCAGGTTTTCACGAAAAGACCCCGAATTGTTTTTCCAAACCATCCGTGAACGGGTGAATCAGTATTTTGACGAAAATGGCATTAGTAAGAATGGAAATATAAGAATGTATACCAAAACAAGCGCGATGCTTGCGATGTACTTTATACCATTTATTCTCGTGCTTACACAGGTCTTTCCCAATTGGGCAAATATTTTATTATATTTTGCAATGGGGATAGGTCTGTCCGGGATTGGACTAAGTGTCATGCACGATGCCAATCATGGTTCTTACGCCCGCACACCCTGGGTCAATAAACTGATGAGCTATTCGATGAATCTCATTGGTGGAAGTTCATTTACCTGGAAGGTGCAACATAATTTCCTGCACCACACCTACACCAATATTTATGAACTCGATGAAGATATTGATGACAAGCCTTTTCTAAGGCTTTCGCCACACGGACAACTCAAAAAACATCATCGTTTCCAGCATCTTTATGCACCTTTTCTGTATTGTCTGGCGACAATCAGTTGGATTCTGATGAAGGATTTCCGGCAAATGGCATTGTACCATAAAGAAGGATTGACCGAAAAATGTGGTTTCCAACCTGTGCCAGTAACGATTATTCTGATTGGAACCAAAGTGCTTTACCTGATGTATATGATTGCCCTGCCTTTATTATTGGGCGTCTCTTTATGGGTAGTTCTATTGGGTTTTGTCATCATGCACATGGTTGCCGGACTGGTAATTACAACTATTTTCCAACTGGCACACGTCGTAGAAGGTCCTGAACATTTTACACCGGAAGCCAGTGGGACAATGGAAAATGCCTGGGCAATTCACCAACTCAAAACAACAGCCAATTTTGCTAAAAATAACCGATTGATTACCTGGTTTGTCGGTGGACTAAATTTTCAGATAGAACATCATTTATTTCCGCATATTTGCCATGTTCATTATAAAAAGATTTCTGAAATTGTGAAAAAAACGGCAGAAGAGTGTAATCTGAGTTACTTTGAATATCCAACGTTTACGAAAGCTGTTGCTTCGCATTTGAGGGTTTTGAAAATGCTAGGCAATGCGCCGCAGGCGGCGTAATTGTCCATTGTCCATAGTCCATTGTCCATAGTCCATAGTCGATGGTCGATGGTTGTTTAAAAAGTACAATAAGTGTATTAGTAATGGTCAAAAAATTAATTCACCTGAAATGAGGAACTTATTTTTTGACCATTAAGTGCTTGGACTCAACTAAACGCCACTTTCAATTTACATAATTGGCTTATTGTCAATACTTTTTTGAATTTTAATTTGACGTTTGGATTTGTATTTCCACTTACTTAGACTCTTTTGTGCATTTTGCGAAGCAAAATGAATCTCACTTGTTATATTTTCTATCGACTATGGACTATCGACCATCGACCACAACAATTTGTTGTCCCGATGGTTGTCGGGATGAATTTGGCGTTTGAATTTGTATTTATAAGAGAGAAACCAAAACCATGATTACTGTAAAACCAGTTGAAACCAGTAGAGAGAAAAAACAGTTTATTAAATTTCCTTGGACAATCTATAAAGACGATCAAATATGGGTGCCGCCTTTATTGATGGATATTAAAGAAAAACTCTCGCCAAAGTTTTCTTTTTTTGAATTTGGTACCATGCAGATGTATCTGGCTTATCGCAATGGAGAGATAGTCGGACGGATTGCTGCCATTCAAAACGATTTATACAATAAAGAACACGAAGACAAAACTGGTTTTTTTGGTTTTTTTGAATGTATCAATGACCAAGAAGTTGCCAATGCGCTACTAGACACGGCAAAAGCCTGGTTGCAGGAACGCGGACGCGACATCATGCACGGACCAGCTAGTCCGTCGAGTAACCACGACTACGGATTGCTGGTCGATGGATTTGATACCTCGCCCAAACTGGGCATGGTGCATAATCCAACCTATTATCAGCCTTTACTGGAAAATTACGGCTTCAAAAAATCTATGGGCTTATTTGCCTATAAAATTGATGCACAGCGCGTGATGGAAGATCCGAAAATGGTACGCGGGAATAAAATTGTAAGAGAGCGGACGGGCGTAAAAATTCGCTCCATCAATATGAAAGACCTTAAAAACGAAATTAAGCTGCTGCGAAAAATATATAATGAAGCCTGGGAAAAGAATTATGGCTTTGTGCCAATGACGGACAAAGAGATAGACGAATACGCAGCAGGTTTCAAACAAATTGCAGAACCTTCCCTCATCTTCTTTGCTGAAATAGATGGCGAAACGGTGGGCACAGCAGTTTCTTTACTGGATTATAATTATATCTTCAAACAAATGAACGGACGCCTATTGCCGTTTAATTTTATAAAAATGTTTACCCAAAAGAAACACATCACCTGGGCAAGAGTCATGCTGCTGGGTATTTTGCCAAAATATCGCGGTAAGGGTTTAGATGCAGTGTTGTATTATGAAACCGTAAAAGCCGCACAAACGCTAGGCGTAGAGTATGGAGAAGCTAGTTGGATACTAGAAGATAATGACATGATGCGCCGTGGTATGGAATTGATTAAGGGCGAAATTTACAAGACCTATAATGTGTACGAAGTAGGAATTTAAAAGTATCTCAGGCTTTCAGCCTGATGTACTTTGGAATTTTCTTTTTCAGCTTCTCCGTCGTTGGTTGTACGACAACTGGGTTCAGAACAATGGTTTTTTTGACTATTACCTTTCGCCAGATTTTAATCTGGATGGTGATATAAATGGGCAAGACAAAGCCCTATGGTTTATTAATAATGGTATTTCTTCGCGAGTACCGAAATGATAAAGTATCTCAGCCTTCCAGCCTGACTAGGCTGAAAAAATGATTGGGTTAAGTAATTGGGTTGATTAAGTTAATTGAGTCCAACTAATTCACGTAGCAGGACAAACACGACGTTTGCCTCACCCCAGCCCTCTCCATCCTTCGGCGGAGAGGGAGCAAAAGATAACAGAAGTCCAGGTTGTCGGCGAAGCTAGACAGCCGCAGGCGAAGTCCCTCTCCACCGAAGGATGAAGAGGCTAGGTGAGGCACCAGGCAGGCAAGCACTAAATTCCAAATTCCAAAGCAAACCAGTCAGGCTGAAAGCCTGAAGTACTTTGGAATTTGGAATTTTTTTGTTCCTTTACTATTAATGATTTTTTGAATTTGAATTTGACGTTTGGATTTGAATTTTTATTCAATCCCCCCACAATCCTCAATATCTGCTGAGAAATCAGCATTGGGTTCTACTGAAAAACCGGGATTGAGAATAATGACTTCTCCAGCTTGAAACTGCACATCACCACCTGTAGGAACTGTACCGTCTGAAGTGACAGATATGCCAGCCTGACAAGCATCATTGGCGATGCTACCTGTTGGGGCAACAAAATCAGGGCATGAGCTGGCGCAAATCATATTGCCATTATTGTCGTAAATTGGTTCCTGTCCATTAATTTGTACCGTAAGACTTTCCGTAAGTCCACCGGCATCTGTGACGGTGACGGAATAAGTTCCCGATGGCAGATTTTCAACTGTCGCTGTATTGGCACCTGTACTCCACATATAGGCATAATAAGGTGCGCTTCCGCCATAAGCCTGCACAGAAGCTTTGCCCAGCATATTACATTGCTCGTGCATAACGGATGCTGTGATAACCAGATTGTTGCTTGCCGGTCCGAAGCCAATATAATTGTCATAAAAAGTCATGTCGGCTATGCCATCTAAGTCGCCATTGATCACAATTTTATTTCCTTTATTAATGTTGAAATTGAAACTTTCCCCTGTAGGTGCATTGTCTGTGGCAATCGTAATTGTGGCAACTGCACCATCACATAGTACGTCCACTCCGTCAGTACGGGTAAGTGCGAGTGCCAGTCGATTTTGATCGGCATTATATAAATCAAATACCTCGTTAGGAACTAATGAAGACCCCGTTACATCCACGCTTACGGTACTAATAGGTATATCACTGAAATCAATGGTGCAAGCAAGACCATGTGCCATGACTGCTGCGCCGTCGAAATCGGTTACATGAAGCGCGTAGCGTATATTTCCACTAGCTGGTGGCAGAGGTTCCAGAAAATAGTTCAGGGTATTTGGAATGAAAGAAGCCAGAGTAGGAGCACCTGTCGTCTGCCCAAAATTCAAATCAACGACCTGTAAATCTGCTCCATCAACAACACCGTTTCCATCTGCATCCTGGTGTTTATTATTGATCATATTTGCATCAAACTGCCAGTTTTGGGCAGGCTGCGCTATCCAGTTTGTTGTTGCATTTGGGCGTGCTGGACCAGTTTGGAGAAATCCAATACCCCAGAATAGCGGATCATCTTCATCTACATCACCGTCATTATCCATGTCGCCGGGCCATACATCAGCACCACTGCCAGTAGTGTTGCCGCAGTTAACTGAGCCACTACAGAAACTTTCCCAGGAAATATCAAAATTATTATCATCACTGATATTAGCATTGGTGTTGCTAACAGGATTCAGGCGTGTACAAAATGCCGCTAATGTAGGATCATAACAGCCACTTAGGTTATTATTGCTGACATATAAAAAAGCAAGACTACTCATATTGGCTAATATAGGCGGAATCTCTCCGGTCAGAAGATTATTTTCCAAATGTAAAAAGGTCAGAATAGACAAATTTGCCAGCGTTACTGGAATATTTCCATCCAGCAGATTATTACGAAGATCCAGAAAACCCAATGTAGATAAATTGCCAATAGAAGGCGGAATATTTCCATCTATTACATTATAACTCAAATTCAAATAGGTCAGCGATTGCAAATCGCCAATTTCTACAGGAAACCAGCCTATCAAATTATTATTCGATAAATTTAGTGTCTTTACACAACCATTTCCATTCAGCGTCACGCCATACCAGGTCGTCATTGGCTGGTCAAGATCCCAGGAGTTTGTCCAGCTTGCGCCATTGGTGGCATCATATAAAGCAACAAGGCTGAGCGAGTCGTTTAGCCGACAGCAATTGCCCGCCACCACATCACATTCTGCATTAAAAACATTATCCTGAAGCGTCAGAATATTTGTATTACGTTTGATAACATCTGACAACAGTGTATTTTCTATAGTAGAAATATCATTGACCAATGCAGGGTCATTTAAATAATAATAATAATCGCCATCACGCAGCCTGCCAAACTGCTCTGCGAGCATAGCAGTAAGTGTCGCACCGAGTTGTGAGCCGGGCAACTTGTCTTCCGATAAAAAACCAACCCAGGCGTCGATGTCATTGATGTCAGGATATAAAGCATTCAATTGATTTTGCAAAAGCGGATCACTGGTAATATCTGCCATATTAGTTGCCAGACTTCCTGTAAAATGATTGCGATAAGCATTATAGTCTGCCAGCCCATGGTCGCGTCCGCGCTGTATATTCAAAGCCGCCAAATCCAGCCCTGGACCCGGCCCGCCTGCAAACAAAAATGTTCTCAACTCTTCCACCAGATTGGCATCAATTTCTTCCTGAAACTGAGCAGCCAGCCCATTCAAAATAGGATCAATATCATTCATAGCGATAATGCCAGGATTGAAAAAAGCCTGTATTAAGGAGACTTTTCCCTGCCCTACCGGATTATTATCATCATCCAATAATAATAATTCATTGGTCACCATCGTATGCCCTAGTCGATAAGCAGCCGTAGAAAAACCATTGATAATGTCTGGCTGAATCGAATTATTATAGCCATTATAAGTATTTAAATTAACACCCAAAGTAGGCAGGAATTCATTATAAGTAATGCGCTGGAGTAGGGCAATGACTCGCTTTCTTGCCATTTTATAAATCGTCTCATCATCCCAAATCGGGTTAAGATTGCTGTTGTTCAGAATAATCTCATCACAGATACGATTATGCTCTCTGACGAATAAAGTATGCAAAGCAGTCAGACTTGATTGTTCATTTGCCCTGATGTCTCCGGCTACAAAATAGCGGTCGACCAGTCCGGCAGTAGCCATGGCTGGTGCGTTGGGATCTGTGGGGCTTCCCGGCTCGCCATCTATCGTATTATAAGGTAGGAAATTTCCAGCAGAGGTGCGCATTTTGCCTTCTGTGCCTTGTCTTAGCCAGGTGGCTCTGATGGTTTCCGAGCCATAAACCTGCGAGCCATCTATCCATGCTGTGACGATGTTTTCCTGTGCGCGAGGCGTCGTGACACCTGTACCTGGAAATACCTCCGAGCGATGAAAAGTAATCGGTACAGTTATCAAATCACCCGGTTCACCAGTTGGGAAAATCGTTGCAGTCTCCGTCTCGGCTTCAGGCGAAATACCAATGTCGTGATCCAGAAACTGCCCCCAGCTAAAGACAAAAGAACTCAAAGTCGTAGAAGGAAAGACGGTGCTATCCTGTTGGAAAATAAGGTTACTAATACTTCTCGGATTGGGACGATTTAGACCGCCAATGCTGTTCAAAGGGTCATTTGTACCATAGGCTGAAGGCAATTCGCGGAATAATGGAATATGGGCAGCGCCCCATTCAGCAGTATTGATGTTGTTGCATTGCCCGTCTATGTTGCGATAGACGACCTGCGTACCACAGGTTTGTACAGACTGGCTTTTTGGTATATTGTTTTCCAGTGCATCGGCACTTGCTACTCCACTCATGAAGTATTGAACTGCTTTTGCTTGTTGCTCGGTTACAGGACTGGTGGTGTTGTTTTTTTGAGCCTGAAGAAATCCATTTGGGATAAAAAGTAATAGGACCAAAAAGGCGGTCAGTGGGTTTTTAAAATGCTTATACGTCTTCATGTTTTTGATTTTAATGGTTAATAATATGTAGCAATTTAGGTCGATGGTCGATAGTCCATAGTCGATGGCTGTTTTTAAGTATTCCAGCCGTTTTAGTCTTTTTTTTGCTTTGTAAAATGCGTGTAAAACGTGTAATACGAGAATCTAGCTATGGACTATCGACTGCCAACTATCGACTTAAATGTTTACATTTAATGTTGTATTTGTCTGTTGCAAATGTATGGCTGTTTTTCAGCCTTTGAAACCACTAAAATCTGCTTTGAATAAGGGCTTTGAAATATTGAATGGTTTATAATTATTTGAAAATGAGTGATTTACTTTTAGTAAAATAGAACTAAAAGATAAAGTTTGTATTAATCCATGCCTAATCAAAGCGAAGCTGATTTGTGCATTCATGGCAAAAAGTGGTTCGAGAGGACTTAAAAGTGGTGGGATGACGTATTAAAAGAAGCATCTCCACACAAGGTGAAGATGCTTCGGTCGTCAACTTATTATATAAGTCATTAAGTCTTAATCGTACCGACGACTTTAGCCGTCCTAGGAAATGTTAGTCACTTGACGGCTAAAGTCGTCAGTACGGGCAATTTTCAATCTCCCCTGAAAAATCAGTACCAGGCGGCACTTCAAAACCCGGTCGCAGAATAATCGTTTCACCAGCTTTGAATTCCACCGCACCATCGACTGTTCCATCTGAATTGACGGCTGTACCTGCTTTGTATGTGCCTGCACCGACTGTGCCACTTGGCGTGAGCAGGGTAGGGCAGGGGCTATTGATACAATCTGGAAAAATACCGAACTCATCGGGTATAGAGATATATTCTCCCTGTACTTCTACGGATAATACTTTAGTGGAATCATCTAAGCCAGTGACGGTGACTGCATAAATATTGGGCGTAAGATTGCTGAGGCTACTGCTGGTCGCGCCCGTATTCCAGCGATAGCTATATGGTGGTTCTCCGCCTTCCACGCTTAGGGAAATAGAGCCGGGCATGGTGCATTGCTCGTGAATAACGGAAGCACTGACGACTAAACTATTATTTGAAAGACCGGCAGGATCATAAGGGTAAAAACTCATTCCGGCTATTGTTGCCATATCGCCATTGGCTTGTATGACCGTACCGTTTTCGATGTCCATTTTCAGGGAATCGCCTGTTGGGATGTCGCGTGTGACGACTATGAAATTGGCTACTGGACCGATTAAGAATGGATTATCTCCATCGGTGCGGGTAAGGGCAAGGTGGAGGCGATTATTTATAGTATCCATGACCTGAAGACTGTGGCTTGGCAGCAGAGAAGAACTATCCAGTCTCAGCTCTACACTGTCTATGGGAATATCTCCGAAATCTATATTTATTGCCAGACCATGTGCTGCGATGGAATCTCCATTGGTATCGGTGACGTACAAGTCATAGCTTGGATCACCTGCCACAAGCTCTGCTTCTTCCAGTCGATAGACCATAGAACTGGCAATATAGACCGACTGTGTGTAGGCGTGTATGTTTCCAAAATTATCATCCAATACTTGTAAGTCTGCACCATTTACGATGCCATCGCCATTGCCGTCTTGGTGTTTGCCATTGATGCCTTCTACTGCTGTTAACCATTCGGGAGCTTGTTGTCCTTCCCATATTGTTGTGGCATTGGGGCGTGCATCCCCTTCATTGCCGAAGGCTAAGCCCCAATATAGGGCATCTGTTTCGTTGGCGGTGCCGTCGTAGTTGTAGTCGCTAGGCCAGACTGGGGTACAAGTGCCTGCTCCGGTGTTGCAGAAGTCTTCCCAGGGGGCGTTGAAGTTGTTGCCATTGCTGATGTAGTAATTAGAATTAGATGCTATCTGACTACAAAGACTTAGAAGGTTATTGTCATAACAGCCATTAAGGTTATTGTTAAATAATTGTAAATATAGCATATTACTTAAGTTCCCAATTTCCGGTGGAATACTGCCACTGAGTTGATAATTATTGTGTAAATATAGTATTCTGAGATTATTTAAATTTCCGAGTTCAGATGGAATGTTTCCACTAAGTGTGTTACTGTATAGATGTAAGGTTGTCAAGTTATTTAGATCTCCTATTTGAGATGGAATGTTTCCGCTGAGTTGATTGAACGATAGGAATAGGACTTCCAGATTATTTAAATTTCCGATTTCATTTGGAATATTTCCATTGAGTTGATTACTATTCAAATATAAATGTGTCAGGTTATTTAAATTTCCTATTTCAGGCGGAATACTCCCACTAAGTTGGTTGGTGTACAATCCCAGGGATATTAAGTCGTTTAAATTTCCGATTTCAATTGGGATATTTCCATTGAGTTGATTGGAGGGCAAATGCAAATGTGTCAGACACCCAGTTTGATTCAAAGTGACGCCGTACCAGGTATCTATTGGTTGATCTAAATCCCAAGTATTTGTCCATCCTGTACCATTAGTGGAATCATATAGATCTACGAGGGCGAGAGAGTCACTTTGGCGGCAGGAGATATATGGATTGCACGCTCCAACTCCGTTACTAATAAAATCTTGCCAGGAGGCATCAAAGTTATTGCCGTCGCTTATGGTAGAGTTAGAGCCAGAAGCAAAGTTTAAATTTATATTATAGCAACCACTAAGTTGATTGTTAGATAAATTCAGAGATTCTAAATAATTTAAATTTCCGAGTTCGGGCGGAATACTGCCACTAAGTTGATTGTTAGATAAAGATAAAGATGCCAAATTGTTTAAGTTTCCGATTTCAGGAGGAATACTACCACTAAGTTGATTATATGCTAAAACTAAACCTGTCAGGTTATTTAAATTTCCGATTTCTGGTGGAATACTGCCGTTCAATCCACGATTGAACAGAATTAATGAAGATACACACCCATTCCCGTCTAAAGTCACTCCACTCCACGTATTCATCGGTTGTGTCAAATCCCATACCGAAGTGCCAGATCCATACCAACTATTCCCCCCGTCCGTAGCCTCATACAAAGCCACCAAAGCCAGCGAATCCCGTTCCCGACAAGAAAGAGAAACAGTATCCTCCTCAAAATAAGTCAAAGCCCCATAAAGGTTCAGCCGCCCTTCACTCACACATTTTCCGCTTAAATCAGGCAGTACATCCACAGAACCTAACACAGCAGTTTTTATCTCCCCATAAGTCTTATCAGGATATTGCTCCCACAATAAAGCACAAGCACCCGTAACATGAGGCGTAGCCATAGAGGTTCCTGTATTATAGCGATAGTTGTTTTGTGGATAGGTACTTTTTATCCTTCTTCCAGGCGCAGCTATATCTACATTAGTTGCGCCATAGCTGGAGCCTCTAAGATTAGATTGTACCCAAAGTTGGTCATTGCGATTGGTTGCAGCTACGCTGATGATATTATCAAAATTGTAGGAAGATGGATAATTGGGATTAGTATCATTATTATTTCGGAAATTTCCGGCGGCGGCTACGAATAGATGTCCATTCACTTCTGCGCTATCTAAGGCTTCTATCATACGATTGGAATATTCCCCTTCGGCATAGCTGTTATTACTGATAGGCATGTCCATCATGACGGCATAATCCAATGCTTCTGCTATGACATCTATTGTGGTGGTTTGTTGTGCAAATACGCGTAAGGCGGCTATCTGTACATCCCAGGTTACGCCTGCTACACCGATACCATTATTGCCTTCTGCTCCAATCGTACCGGCTACATGTGTACCATGTCCACTACTTGACGAACCGGGCAAATCAAAAGGATCATTATCATTATTAATAAAATCCCAGCCGATGAAATCATTGAGATAACCATTGCCATCATTATCAATAGTGTCTATATCGCCTGGGTCGAATATCCAGACACCGTTGATGTTCTGTTCGAGTACTTGTCCATCACCGTCGGCATCTTCGCCGAGATTCTGCCAGATATTGTTTATTAGGTCGGGGTGTTTCCAGTCTATGCCAGTATCAATTAGTCCGACTACTATGGAGGAGCTGCCTGTTGCGATGTCCCAGGCTTCTGGAGCGTCTATATCGGCATCAGGAGTTCCAGCGTTACCAGTGAGCAGGTCGGCTTGTCCAGTGTTGTGTAGGTTCCATTGGTGGGGGTACAGGGCGTCGTTTGGGGTGGTGTTAAGGGCTGTTTGTCCCCATGAAGGTGTTTCGCAAAGCGAAATACGTCCCCTCTTGAGAGGGGAATGTAGGGGTGTGTCTGCTGGAAAGTTGGGTGGCTTTGCATAGTCAACACACCCCTCTTTTCCCCTCTCAAGAGGGGATGTAATCTCTGGCGAGATTACCTTAGTGTGATGTGTTGGTTCTTCCAAACAATCCTCCATCGTCAAATAATAGTAGTAATTCGGCTCGATATACTCAATGTCGGGATGCTTGTGGTATTGGCTGATGATTTGTTGGATGTCTATTTCACCTTTGCTTTGGTCAATCTCCCAGACTTCGATATTGCTGTTGGGTTTGCTGCGGAGTAGACTGGCGTTCATTTGGTTTTTGAGGGCATTCTTTTGTGTTGTTGTTCTGTTGGTTTTCATTTTTACGAGGACTTGTCCGGGGGCGTATTTGGCTTGTTCGGTTTGTCCGTAGGTGGAAAGGCTGAATAAACAGCAGAGTGCTAGTGCAAGTGTTTTGAAATAAGTGGTCTGTTTCATGGTTCTGTTTTTTTAATGACTTAATATATACGGCGGGTTGAAACCCGCCGCTTTTGCGAATAATGACGTTTGTTTCGCAAAAGCGTAGGACTTCAGTCCTATGTATAAAAAACGACGGCTAAAGTCGTCGGTACTGTTGACTGGTACAAAAGTATGCTGCTTTTTTCATACATTTATATACAATATAGTGATTAAAATACGAGATTATAAGTATCGTTTTTTTTGTAAATAATTGGTTATCAGTTTTGAATGAAATGAAAAATAAAAAAAAGAAGCCTCGTCCGTTTTTGTTAATTGACTTGCTGAATACATTTTCGAAGCGGGAATTGTCTAATTTTTCTGATTTTGCGGGTTGTGCTTATTTCAATACGGATCGTTATGTAGCGGTATTGGCAAAAGTGCTGATCAAGGAGGTGATTCATAAAAAGGACTTTGATGATGTGGTACAGTGTGAAGTATATCAGGCGGTATTTCCTGAAAAAGCCGAGCCTGAAAAGGTGTTGAAAGCGCAAGAAAAAGCCTTATTGGTCACAAAGATGAATTTGCTGATGCGAGTGGCGGAAGATTTTTTATGCCATGAAGCCTTAAAGAAAAATGCAGCCTGCAAAACGGAGTTGTTGTATGGAGAAATCTTAGCGCGTAATCAGTTTCAGTTGTTTAAGCGGCAAGTGACTAAGGATGAAAAAACGCTTGCTGCCCAGCCGGCGAAGGGGGTGGAGGAATATGCGCATCAGTTTAGGATGGAGTTGGGGCGACTGAATTATTTGCATCGTCGGGGGCAGATTTTGAGGGAAGATAATTTGCCTGAATTAATTGAACAATTGGACATTTATTATTTGCTCAATAAATTGAACCTACATACGACCTGCCTTGCGTTAAGCCTTGTTGCAGCAAATAAAACCTATGATTATACGCCAATGAAAGCGGTCGAGACTTTGATGGATTTGCCACAATATGCCAGCCATCCGCTTATTCGTCTGCATCGTATGGCTATTGTACTGACGGAGACTAATGATGTAGATTCTTATCGTCAATTTTTGGACTTATTGGAAGAGTGTCGTGCTTTGGTTTCTAATGAGGATTTAAATAATTTTTATAAAGTTGCTGTGAATGTTTGTGGGGAAAAAATTATAGGAGGAGATGAGGCATTTTACCAACATGCCTTTGATCTGTATCGAATAATGGATAACAAAGATTTGCTCAAAGAAGGAAATTTTATGCCTGCGGCAAAACTTAAAAACATCATCACCTTGTGCTGCAAACTGAATGAATTTGATTGGGCAAAGGAAACCATAGAAAAGTATCGTCCTGTATTGGAAAAAGACCATGCGGATAGTGTATATCATTTTAATATGGGCGCAGTAGCCTTTTATCAAAATGATTTTAAAACCGCCTTATCTCATTTTATACGGGTAGAAAAAGTGAATACGGCTTATGACATCAACTGTCGCATTATGCTCCTGAAATCTCATTATGAATTGGACAAAGAATACGACGAGCGCACTATGCGGACTTTCCTGATGGCAGAACGTTTTATCAAAAGCAATAAATCATTGGTTTTAAAAGACAAAAGGGCATACAGAAACTTTATCCGCCTGCTGGTAAATTTATATCGGGTGCGCCACCGCGCAAGCAGAGTCACCAAAGAACGACTGAAAGAGAAGCTGGATAAGTATGAATTTATTAGCGATAAGCGGTGGTTGTCAGATAAAATTGAAGAACTGAACTCCGATTAAATTCCAAAGCAAATCAGGCTTCGAGCCTGACCCATCTAAGAAGGAAAATTCAAACTCGAAAACCACAAGCGGGTGAGGCTTCCTTCAGAATCGAGGCGCGGGTAGGTAAAACTAAAAAACCAAAAAACGCCACCCCTCACGGGATGGCGTTCATATTAAACTAACCTTTTGAAAACACTTTGAGTAAATTAATTTCCATCACCAATAACAGCACAATCTGAGTTGTCGCAAGTGCCATTGCCATTGGTGTCTTCCTGCTGGTCGCAGGCACCATTTTGGTTGATGTCCCAGCAAGGAAAAGCGTCGTTGCAATCTTCTATTTCAGCAGAGAAGTTTGTATTTCCACTTGTGCTGAAGCCATTATCTAAGAGGATAATCTCTCCTGCTTTGAAATTTACACCGCCTTCTTGACCGGTTTCTGATATGACATTACCACGCGCATTGACAGCTTCGGCAGCATGATAAACGCCACTTGGAATAGCAACTGGTCCAATCACAATAACTGGTGGACATTCGACATCCAGGATCGCTATTTTTCTACAGTATTCTTTCTGCCAGCAGACGACGCCAGTTAGTGGGTTTTCTTCTATAACAATCATGCAAACCCAGTAGATACCCGCATTGGCGTAAGTATGAGATACAGAAGCACTGCCTGTGGAGAAATCATTTGGCGAACCATCGCCCCAATCCCAGGTGACTCTATGGCAATTGGTCAGTGCATTGGGTGTTGCATTGAGGGTCTTACCACTTAGTGTTGGCGTAAAGCCTACATCAACCTGATTGCAGAAAAGATCGTAATCTACACAACATTCTACTGGATCACATTGTACCTGAATCGTTGAGCAGTATTCTTTTTCCCAACAAGGGTTACCAGCCGCATCCAGTTCACGAACGATCATACAAACGGTATATGTACCTGGTCCCGGATAAGTATGTGTCGCACCAGCACTCGGACCTTGCAATGGGCCAGTGGAGGTTCCATCACCCCAAACCCAAGTGACCCAGTCGCAATCGTTCAGTGCAATAGGAGCTACTGTAATAGCGCAGTTATTCGGTGTACTGATGCCGAGTAGGAAACCTGCATCTACACGATCGCAGAAAGCTTGATAGCTTGAACAACAACCATCACATTGTACCTCAATAGTTGAACAGTATTCTTTTTCCCAACAAACATTTCCATCCGCACCAATTTCCTGAACAATCATACAAACGGTATATACGCCAGGTGCAGCATAAGTGTGAGGAACACCAGTATTCCAACTTCCAGGAGAGGTTGTACCATCGCCCCAGCTCCAAGTTACTTGATCACACTCGTTTAAGCCATTCGGAGATACGCCGATACTACAGTTATTTGGGTTATTAAAACCAATAGTATAACCTGCATCCACACGATCACAGAATGCCTGATAATCTGTGCAACATGGCGGTGGAGGACATTCGACGACGACGTCTATACAATGTTCTTTTTCCCAGCAAACTGTACCGTCTGCACCAACTTCGCGGACAAGCATACATATCGTATAATTGCCTGGAGCGGCATAAGTATGGGTATTACTTGTGTTCCATGTTCCAGTTGATGAAGTACCATCTCCCCAATCCCAGGCAACTTGGTCGCATTGGCTGAGTGCACTTGGTGATACACCAACAGTACAATTGTTCGGATCATTGAAAGCTATGATAAAGCCTGTATCCACGCGGTCGCAGAATGCCTGATAGCTAGAACAACAACCATCACATATTACCTCAACTTCAATACAATGTTCTTTTTCCCAGCAAACTGTACCGTCTGCACCAACTTCCTGAACAATCATACAAACTGTATATACACCAGATGCTGCATAAGTATGTGTGTTGCTGGTGTTCCATGTTCCGCCCGAAGTTGAGCCATCTCCCCAGTTCCAGATGACGCGATCACATTGGTTTAGTCCAAGTGGAGATACGCCAATGGTACAGGTTGTCGGGTCATTGAAAGCTATTGCAAAACCTGTATCCACGCGATCGCAGAATGCTTGGTAATTAGAGCAACATCCCGTTGGATCACAATCTGCAATGACGTCATAACAGACCTCTTTGACCCAGCAAACTTCTCCTGCTGCATTTACTTCTTCTACAATCATACAAACGGTATAAGAACCAGAAGTGTAAACGTGAGAGGTCGAAGCACTCGTGCCGGGTAGTGGACCAGTTGTTGTTCCATCACCCCAATCCCAAGTCACTCTGTCGCAATCAGTCAGACTATTTATGCCGACATTCATCGTACAATTATTCGAGGCACTAGGAATGGAGAATAAGAAACCGGGATCTACACGATCACAGAAAGCCTGATAATCTGAACAACAGCCATCGCAGGTAATTGAGAACTGGTCGCAGAATTGTTTTTCCCAACATATATTGCCATCGGCATCCTGTTCATAAACCGTCATGCAAACCGCATATCCGCCAGAGCCAGAATAGACGTGTGTGAATGGGCCGCTTACCGCAGAAACAGGGCCAGTTGTCGTACCATCGCCCCAATCCCAAATCACATACTGACAGGAATCCAGTGCATTGGGTAGCACTCTTATCTCGCAGTCCGTAGGGTTCAGCGTGTAAGTGTATCCTGCATCTACTTGGTCGCAGAATTGGTCATAATCATCACAACAAGGATCACAGGTTGGTATAGGAATGGTGTCGCAAACCGTTGAGATACAGCAAGAATCCTGTTGGAATGGGAATGGTCCATGATGGAGGACGTAGCCTAATATCAAATCCGGATCGCTAATCGGGAAGGGTTCTACACAAGTCGTCACTGTTCTTGTCGAATTATACGGCAATGGACTTGCCGACCAGTCAAAGAAACCACCCGTTGGTGTCAAAGTAATACCGGAGGCTACTGGGTTTTTAACAGTAACCACTAGTGCCGTTGCTGCGGGGGATAGTGATGATTTATTGGTCACGTCAAAGGTGAGCAAATATTTATTGCTATCGCAAACCAGACTGATGTTTGAAGTAATCAGACAACAAGGCTCTAGGGTTACACAAACGGGGTCGGGCGAATGGCAGCAGAAGTCCTGTCCCCAAATTCCATAGTTGAAACATATATTGCTTGGAGAGGTCACAGGAGAGGTGGAGTATATATACACACATATTGGACCTGATGTTCCCATTGGGGGAATGGAAACGGGTAAAATGATATTTGTGGTGTATGGACCGCCAGGATTGCTTCCGAATAAGTATCCCGATGCACCGGAGAGCATAATGTTAGTGGCTGCACTGGTCGGATGATTATTTGTTACCGTAAAGGTCATTTTATAAACATCTTTCAGAGAATCACATTCAACATCAATTACCTCAATTTCTGCACAGGGCGGGTCAATATCTACAGGGAAGCAATCTGTAAGTAGGATGGTGTCACAAACTGCAATGGTGTCATTGCCAACCAACTCATACCAGGTAAATTCAATTTGCTGCGGATTGGCAGCAGTACTTACGGTATTTGCCAGGCAGAAATCTAGTAGATTTGGTGTGGCACCGAGTGGGAAACTGCCAGAGTTGTGACTGACCTCAATATTGGTAGAAGAGGGTATGCCATTCCAGCCAATACCTCCATTGATATTTACGGTATTAAATATCCAGCCGGGTGTCAGGATTTCTGCTTCTAAACCAATAATCGTATTTCCATAATTATTAGCAATATCTATCTGATAACAACATTCTGTATTACTAATAGAATTAGGAACTAAATTAATTTCTAAATCATCACAAGTTGGAATATCATCTGGGCAATTATAAAAATCAACGACATTGAAACTACCCGGTGATACTGTAATGGTTGTTTGTCCTGTAGAAGGTGTGCCAGGAAACCAGCCGCTTTGTGGCGTTTCTATGATGGTATAAGTACCTGCTAGCACATTATTGAAAAATAGTTCTCCATTGAGATTAGTCGTGCCAGACTGCACCAGTCCACCAGCTGAATCGTAGAGGTCAAAGTCCCAGCCTGCGCCGACCTGGTCGCCCATACTCACTGTTCCGTCGCAGTCGTAATCCAGTATTTTTCTGACATTGACGGTGTTGTTTTCACAACAAATGGTATCGTTGATGACCGTTTGCTGACCAGAAAAAGAAACAATGCTGCCGGAAATACTGAATCCTAATACAGTTGAATTGGTATTGGCAAGATTGGCCCGAAGGGCATAAGTACCAATGGGTAGCGTGGTGCTGTAATTCCAAATAGGTGTTGTTCCATTAGTGAAATTATAGGTGGGACTAGTGGTCAGTAAAGTAGAATTTGAAATATCCCATAATTCTAAAAATACCTGATCGTCCCCTTCTACACCAAGGCTCATTCTGATACTGTCTTCATCGCACATACAGAAAGTACGTTCAAAAATATAAGGTAGATATTGCCCTGCTGAATTTTGCAGGTTATTACAGCCAAAGTTAGTATCACAACTGCCATCTACTGGAGCAAGTGTGCCTACACCTGTTTGGTTTGCCCAAATATTGCCACCCAGATTATCATGACTCATGACAAAAGCACTGCCGTTTATTGTGCCGATAAGTGGATTGGTGCAAGGCTCAATAGGTGGGTTGTTGATAAGTCGCCAAAATGGATCTACGCTTCCAACGGTACAAGGCAATTGTGTGCCACTGGCATCTACACCTGTACTGACATTCAGGCTTGCAAAGGCGTCGCATACCGAACTACAACCGCTTGGCGGTACATCCAAGTCGCAATCTTCCTGTAGTGCGTCTACTTCTGTTGTTTCAAAAATATTCCAAACATCAGGCATTTCTTCAGGTTGGATGGTTTCGAGCGTATATTGTGGCTGTGTGTAGCCGTCTAGTACGACCACCTGAATTGGGGCACAGCAATCACAATTGCTCAATACGCCAAGTGGATCAGTGCGGACAGCAAACTGGTTATAATAAGTTTCATTCAGTCCATCTCCATCTGCATCCAGATGGTCCCAAATACTACCCGTCATAAAATAACCGCCAGAAGCGACAGGCTCCACACGACGTCCTTCAGATCCTTCGTAATCGGGATCCGTGTATGTGTTGATCCAATTGACTGCGCCATTGTCTTGTACCGACAATAAAAAGGCTTCGCCTTCATCTGCGCCGAAAATAACTGCCTGGGGTACATCATGCTTTCCAGTCAGGATATAGCTGTTTTCTTCCGTTACCGAAATGTGCCTTGCCCATTCATTATCACTATCCTGCACATCGTAAAACAGTAATGAACTTAATGCACCCACAGGTACGCCAGGAGAGTTTTGTAAATTGGCAATGCTGATTTTAAGAATAAAAATCTCAGTGCTGTTCAGTGCGACCGGACCTGAACCTAATCTATTGGCTCCACCTGCTATGAGTACATTGCCTGCATAATCTGTTGTAATAGAATATCCAACTTCAGAAGTATTTGGATTATTATCCAAATCGTATAAAATAGCACCTTGCGGTAAATAAGGCGAACCATCATTAGCATTGACCAATAAAAGCACAACTCGGGTGTCACTTCTACCTGTAATACCATAAACCGGACCGCCACTGCTTCCCTGAAGTCCAGGGATTTCTGTAACCGACCAACCGACATCACTTCCAGTCACCATATATTCCATGACCCATTTATTAGGAAAGAAATTGGTACCAAGCCCGGCTGCATATAAGGTACTACCAAATTGTCCATTCTTTGTTCCGGCCGCTACAAAATGTCCCTGGCTATCCTGAATAACACAATTACCAATCTCTTCTCCTGTATTGGCTGGGTCAAATATTTGAGCGTAAGCGACAACACCTGTTTTATCAGTTGCTTTGATAAACATATTTCTATTGGGCGAATCACCAACTACCCCTGTATAAACATATCCTCCATTAGGCACATTCGCACTTGGAATCAGGATTTCATTCATCCATCTTGCACCTTCATTGGAGATGGCGCCGGCTGGTGCTGGTGCTTCACAAATCATAGAAGTAGTAAGGTTGCCTGCTGCGTTCAGTTTGTTTACAAAAACATCCTGTGCATTATAGCCATAAGATTCTCCAGCAATACAAAATTCATTGCCATTGCTGTCTTCAATTCCGCTGAATCCACGGTCGTCTCTATCTAGTGAAGGAGATGGATCGGGGGAGTCAATAATAACACTGAAAGTTTGTGTAGTGGGTTGTTTGACACAATCAGATTGTAGGCAGAAATTGTCAAAACCCATGTATCTTTTTTGTACACCAGTCGTTTTCAATTCACTATGCGTAATCATAATATGCGTAATTCCGGCTGCTGGAAATCCTGCCATACCAGAATTAAAAGTAAGGGTTTGTGGTGCCCAGGTATTCGACCATGAGCCCGTTACCGGAATGACGCCTAACTCAACAGAATTAGCCGGTCCAAATAAATTCGAGTTGTCTGGATAATGACTTCCAGTAGGACTTGCGGGTAGGGGAGTGGACGGGTCATAATTGATACCATAAATACCAATTTCTACACCTGCGGTGTTGCCCGGTTGTAGATTAGCCACATCAAATCCAAAAGTATAAGAACCAGAACTGGATGCAATAGGTGTGAGAAGTTGATTGAACATGCCTTCCCGCCATGTAGCGGAAGTGAGTTCATCGGTATTGGAAATCCACATGCCACCGAAGTTGCCAGACAGCGGAGTTGGTGGGGTCATGCCTGGAGATGTACCTTCGCAGAACAAGTCGGCAAGACTGCCGGCCTGCCAGATTTCCGACCAACCGACTGCCAGATTGATGTCGTTGCTAGTCAGAACGGATGGATCATCTGTGACGGTTTCAAAATTTCCATTGTCGAATTGATTGCCTGGACAAAAATCGGGATTTGGTGTGCCGCACCATTGTCCAAAACTACTGTTTGCCAGTAAAAATAAACAGGAAAAAAGGCTGATTTTTAGTAAATTAAGTGTCATTTTCATATCTCAAAGTGTTTTGATAAAAAAGAAAACAGTTTCGGTGTTTTACAGGAGTATGTTGATTATATTCTAACTCAGCTCAGGATATAATTAGCCCATATAGTCCTTTTCAGACTATGCCAAATTGTGTTATAAATAGTGGATTAAATTATTGTTTATTCAATTACAGTCCATTGGGGCAATCTAAGTCGTCACAAAGCCCGTCGCCGTTCAGATCTTCTGAGCTTTCGCATTGTCCATTTTCATTAAAATCCCAACATTCAATGCCGCAGCCCTGAATGCCCGCAGCAAAATTGGCTTGTTGGGCTACTCTAAATCCTGCATCTAAAATAATGATTTCTCCTGCTTTGAAAACGACATTATTGCCGGGCGGGATAAAACCATCTGAAAAAATTATTTGCCCTGCCTGATAAGTATTGCTTTGAATAGCCGTTGGTCCAATTTCCAAATCTGGCGGACAGAACTCGTTTACTTCTACCACGATAGTTCCTACATCACAAGAACCTGAAGTCAGACAAATCTGATAATCATAAACAAATTGACCAGCAACCGGAGAAGTAAAGCACCAGAATCCAGTACCCGTCGGGTAAAATTGAGGGGGCATACTGTTTGGGTCAGTGAGCAACTCAAAAGAAGATAGGGCAATTTGTGGCAACTGATTTTGACATTCCAGCCCTTCCGGGCAAAAAGCTTCAAAAGATTGGGAAACCACATCATTGAGCGTGGGGTCGAAATATATGGTATCGTTTATTGTAGTAACATGCTGGTCGAGCACAGGACTTACATTACAATTTTCGACCAGTAAATAAGCTGTTTGTTCATCACAAATCGTGATGTCTCTCATACCGTCATTGATTGAATAGAACACTTCATAAGTGACACTATCGACACCCGTAAATCCAGGGTCGGGGAAGTATATAAGGTCACCAGTTGCCTGATCAACATCTATTGTTCCGTTTGAAGCTTGTTCTGTGATATCGGAAATTGAGAGTTGCCCGATAGAAAAAGTTGGGAAATCCACCATTAAGTTCTCCTGGTCATTTTCCAACACATCTAAAAATAAAGGCTGACCATTAGCCGGAAGGCAACAGAACTTATCCGGCGGTGTTTCGCAGACAAACTCAAGGTGTATCATATAGGTGACGGTATCGCAAACGACAACGCCATTATTATCATCACAACATTCAAGTACTGTAAAACTATCTTCAGGGAAACAGGTGGAGTTCGGTTCGTAGAAAAAGATACTATCAATATTATTGTCGGGCGTTAAAAAACCTGAGATTGTCAATGTACCAAAAAGTGGTTCTTGTAAAATAGTATAACTGCACGCGCTTGTACTTGCCGACCGATTTACTTCCGTGTCCGTAGGTGCAGTAAATCCGCCGCCGCCGCTACCAGGACAAGCCGGGAAAATAACGTCGTCACACCTGAGTGACTGTCCTGTCAAAGAGAGCTGCATCATTAGTGCAAACAATAGCGTTGTACAAATAATTTTATTCATATCTCTTAATAATGATTGCGAATTGAGATAAAAGCGCAGGATGTTCTACCTAATGGTAGTAAACATCCCACGTTCGTAAAAGAAGTACTCGTTAATAGGGAAGAGCCTCTTTCTGAAATGCTCTTTTTGTAGAGAAAGATGTGTTCTGTTGATGGAGAACAAATGCTTCGGTGATCTTGTACTTCTTTTATACGAACAATCAAGTTTAAAACTTAATGTGTTACAAATGTAGTGGGTTTAGCTATATAAAACTGATATTGCAGTGACTTTTAATGTACTATTTTAGAATTTGAAATTTTATAAAAAAATGTGTAATTTTATGACTTATAATTTTTTATGAAAAAAATAATAGAAAAAAAAACGTCAAATTCACTTTTCATTCTATTGGATTCGATAGATGAAAATGAGTTTTATCGCTTGAAAAGATATATTTATGCTGATTTTTTCAATACGAATCAGCGACTTCGAGAGATATTCGGTGCTATCTGGGCAGCAAAAACCGGAAATATCAGTTATCAGGATATGGATATAAAGGCTTTGTATCAGGCAGTTTGTCCAAATCGTAGCCTAAGAATGATGAATAATGATTATTCTGATTTATTGAAGCTGGTACACCGCTTTATTGCACAAGAGGAATATCAAAATGACGGGCTGGCAGAAACCCGCTACCTGCTTAAAGGTTTGGAAAACCGGAAAGTTTTTAAAAAATTTAAACGGCTCATCAATCGTGAGTCGAAGGGTTATGAGCATGGAGATGTAAAACGTACAGAGTATCAGGAAATATATCTACAGGATTTGTTGATTGCCGAGCAAAAGTATAAACACTATAACATCCACGAAAATCGCAAGGCTTCTACCAATCGGATGTTGCAGGAGTTTGTGGATAGCATAGATCGTTTTCACGCACTTATAAAAATAAGATTTCTGGGCGTGATGAAACGAAGGAATATATTGCTTGGGCATCAGTTTAAATACAGAAGCATAACGGCCGTGAAAGAGATTGTAAAAGATATGTCGCCAGATAGTTTTCCACTGTTGTCGATATATTATAATATGTATTTACTTTGGGAAAAAGAGTCACTTGAACAGTTTGACATCTGTGAAGGCATTTTGTCTAAGCATAAAGAACGTTTTTCTCTGTACGAGCAGAAACAGCTTTTCCAGATTTTGATCAATTATTGCCGCTTCAATGTATTGGGCGAGCAGCCTCGCTTGTGGAAAAGTCGCCAACTGGTTCTGTATCGGGCATTTTTTGAACGCGGATTTTGTTACACCGGTAAGTCACAGCGCAAAAAACAAATCTCGCTGCATCACTATAAAAACTATATGCAATTGCTCATTGAACTGAACGAATTTGAGCAGTTTGAAAACCTGCAAAAACAATACGCGCCACAGGTGTTTTTCAAAAATGCGGAGCAACAAGGCTTTGTAGAACAGTATAATACGACGGCACTTTATTTTGCTCGGTATTTATTTTATACCAAAGAAAAACGGGTCATCGGACAGGAATTTGCCTATGAAAATGCCTTGAAATATATTCAGAATATGGAAAGCCAACTTGCCACAGGAAAGCAGGAATATCCTGACCTATTTTACAAAATTTTGTACGAAGTTTTATTATTGAAAATCTATTTTGCCCAGCCCAAAGGCTTTTCTACGCATCGAAATGCTTTTTATAAATACGTGAGCAATCAAACCCGAATCAGCCCAGTTTATCGACAGGCTTATCTGAATTTTGCCACCGCTATTTTGAAATTATATCGCTCGAAACATCAAGGAGTCGTTTATGTGAAAGGGGAGATTGATGGGCTGAAAATTATTGAACGGGAATGGCTGGTGAATTGGGTGATTGAGTTGATTGAGTAATTGGGTTAATTGAGTTGCGGGTTGAAACTTACTCAATTAACTCAATACACCTAATTACTCAATCACTTCGTTATTCGATTCAAATAATAAAAACGCCAACCCTTGCGGGCTGGCGTGTAGCGTTATAAACAACGCATTTTTTGGGGCATACAACGATTCTTCTTTACTTCGTTAAAATCATCTTTTTGGTGTTCAATATCTGCCCATCAACAATCAGGCTGTAAAAATATGTGCCTGCATTCAGTTCCTGTGCTTTGATGATGACTTCACCATTTGTTGCCTTATCTAATTGTATTGTTTTCAGCAATTTACCATTGATGCCCGTGATTTGCATGGATGCGTTTTGGGCCTTGCTGGATAAGGTGTATTTGATGCGAGTCGTTTCGCTAAAAGGGTTGGGTTGATTTTGAAATAACTCGCCTTGCGTACCAAATTCTATTGTCTGAGATGCCGAAGATAAATTCAGTGCATTTTGAACTAAGGTTTTCAGTTCACTCACTTCTGTTTTTAAGTCCTGAATGGCTGCCTCTTTTTCTTCCAGTTGAACCTGCTGCTCTTTGATGGCATTAATGAGCATGTATTTGATAGAACTTTCCTGAATATTCAGGTAGGTTTCGGCTGATTTTTCAATGCTTGTTTTTACTTCTACTTCTTGTCCGTCTTCAATGACTTCTATTTCAGTTTCTTCGTACTTAAATTCGCCGACTAATTCAGGTGCGACTTTACGCAAATCCTGAGCATAGATACCGACATGTGTTTCCTCTGACTCTGTACCGGCTTTGCCGTTATACTTATAGTAAATTGGAGACAATGCCAGCACTTCGTCTAAACCATAGTTGAAGTCTTTGGCATCTTTCTTCAATCGCTTGTCGCTGGTGTTGCATAATGTGCCATTATAGGCAATTCCGCCATTGACATCAAGTAAGGAACCACAGGCACCCGGTGAGGTAGTGCCGATACCTACTTTACCATCAGCTTTTACGACCATTCTATTGGCAGCACTTGTTCGGATGTGAACGTCTGCCGCTTCAGAAGCCTGAATCAGAAATGGATTTGTACCTCTGTGAAACATAATACTGCTACCCGCACCGGTGTACCCAAATCTAAATCCATATAAAGGATAAGCCGTGGAGCCGATACAGTCAATAGCAGCAATACCGGAAGCCGTTCTGCCGGAACCGATGCGGACATAAGCTGCCGTAGCACCAGCATCCTGACCTACATTGAGGAAGTTTCCTCTTACGACGGCATTGCCATCAACGTCTAATTTTTGAGTAGGTGCGTTGGTTCCGATGCCTGTGTGTCCGCTGGGCGCAGTAACGTAAATCTGTGCGAATAAAAACATTGGAGCAAAGCTCAACAATGCTACGTAAATTAATTTTTTCATGATATTAATTTTTAATTGTTAAAAATAATTTGATTTATCTTATTAGTTATCAGTTTGGTTATGGGCATAGCCAGCCCATATAGTCTTTTTATAAACTATGCCGAGGTTCGAAAATATGAACAAAGGATAGCGAAGTCACGCAGGACTTCAGTCTTCAGGTAAAATACGGTGTAGAATACACCTCACAGGCTTCGATTTTCTATACCAATCATGCACTAATCACATACTTCAATATCTCCAAGATCTTCAACAGTACCACCGCCTATATATACAGGTGTTGGCAGACTTTCAATATCTGTCATTCTATCATACGCTATAAGCATAGCTGGCTCGCTTAAAAAACAGGACATTAGTACTTGAGAAAAAGTACCATCTGCATTGACATTGAGCGGACTGGTGCGATCTTCATCAAACTTAAAATATACATATCCATCATTGACAGGATCACCATCACAATTTACTAACCTGCCAGAAACTTTTGTGGTCAAATAGGATGGAATAGTAAAAGTGATGTTGGTGTTTTCAGTGAAAGGACCGACTGTTGTGCCAATATAGACATCACAGGCACACGCTGCTTTAAATAGGAATGTTATGGGTTCATCTTTTGGAATTGCGCCACTCGCTTTTCCATTAGAATTCGTATGAAAATATTTAGTATTATAGCCATCACAGCAACTCACCTGACCATAAATACCCTCCATTGGCTCCCCGTCACTATTTACCACTGTGATATACACACGAACTTTACATGATCCTGCTGAAAGATCGAAATTGTAGTGAGAAAAATGTGTTACTACGGCAATATAGCTATTACCTTGTCTTACAGCTATTCCGTCTATTATCCATATATTTTGTTCATGATCGAAATTCCAGAGAGGAATAGTGTCAGGTGCTACATCTATGATACTGGCACTAATAGGAACAGTAAGCGTTGCTGTGGCTCCATCAGCGAGGTCAAGGTGGTCTCCATTATCTGCGATTAGTTCAACAACTATCACTCCCGCAGTAAGTAACAGCACTTCTGCACCGGTCTCATCTATACCCTCAAGCTCTCCGGGCGCAAGTAGAGGGAAATCACCGGAATCAGGGTTTAACCATTTTGCAACAACGTTTATATTTCCGGTGTAGAGAGAGCCATCCTCTGTTTGAGCACTGTTAGGTGGTAAAGATACCGTTGCTCCATCGTTTAGAGTAATGGTTCCTCCCGTATTGGCGGGAACTGAGCCGATAGGCGTTGATGATATCAGCCAGATTTCTACATATCCCATACCACCCTCACCTACATGGAAGTAGGTTTTTGAACCTGATATATAGCCATCTTTCTTTGCCGTAATAAATATTTTTGTACTGTCTTGTACCGGGTCTGTAATCCAGAAGTATCCATTTTTATCGGTAAGATAACTATAAGGTTGATCGGCAATGCAAATGTTGACATCAGGGATTCCTACACCGGACTCGTCCGCTATACGTCCCGAAATGGGAGCTGAAGCATAAGGATTCTGACCTGGACATTGCTCAATTTTTGCACAAAACGCTGTATTTGTTCCAGAGGAAAAATCAGAATCAAGTTTAATGCGAATACCTGCTTTGTAAATGACAGTACTGTTATCTGGTAATTCGGCTGAAGAAATGATAGCGTTTACTGCGGTAACTGTATCGTTCCCATTAGATATGTCTAAAACCAGATCAGAAGGGCAAATCTGTGTGTAAGCTCTTGCACACATCAGTAGTGTGCATAGCATGAGGTAAATAATCTTTTTCATTTTAACATGATTTAAAATAGTGAATAAATAAATTTTCAAAAAAGGCATAGCAGTACCATTTAGCCTTTTGAACTGCTTCATTTGAGGGGGATTTATTGGTTTAAATAAATACTTCACAATGCTTGTTTTTAGTTCGAGACAGGCATAGTCAGCCCATATAGTCTTTTTACAGACTATGCCGAGGTTGAGAAATATGAGTTGAAAATGGGGTGAAGCGATTATTTCTTTCTGGGGTGCGGGGTTATGGATTGGCTAAATTACTTCGTCATTCGACATTCATCCGTTCGTTATTCAAAACAACCCACTTTAATCTTTTTTAGTTAAAAAATAAATTTTAAGTACTGCCTACTCTATACACTTTTCGGCTTCCGTATTGTTGTAATTAGCTTCGAAGCTGTCATCTAAATGACACTACAAAGATGTAGGCATTTCACATATCAACAAATTACCGTTTGGAGGCAAAATCCAAAAAAATCTGTACCTGTGTTGATACAAAGAAAAAGCCCGTCCATTTTCATGAACAGGCTTTAAAAAAATTTATGATGGCTACAGGGCTAACAAGGATTGTCGGATATGAATACAGACTTGTCTTTAGTATTCAGGCACTCGACAAACTCCTCTGCTCCACAGGAATTTTCTAGACAATCACCACAAAAGTCTATTATTGTATAATAGTACCATTTTTCACGATTGAACTCAATGAAATCACCGCAAATTACTCCTGATTCGCCGAATTTTATATAACAATTAGTACTGCATAGGGAATTAAAATCAGGTCCTCCTTGTGGCGGCCAATACACAACCGCTACTGCTGCAGCACCACCTCTATATGTAAAAGTATCCACAATCTCGTCAGATTCGGTACCACTTGTACAAATAGTTTGTACTGTCGCTTCTACCACATCATCAACCTCTAATAAGACCGGTGATGTAAAGTTTGCGCTAGGGTTTTGCAGGTTTTGCACGAATTGCGTGTCTACTGCGCCTCCATTTATGTATAGTATAAACTCGTATCCCAGTACATTTATGGCAGGAGGCGTCCATTCATAGGTAAGTGATGTAAAATTCACCGTGCTAATATCAGTAAGTCCCAATTCTGTAGGTGCCGGACATGCTGCCACAAAACTATCTGTAATCGGTTCTGATTCAGTATTATCTATACAAATAGTTTTTACTTCTGCTGTTACCGTACTGCCATCCTGTATAAGTGGACTCATTTCAACGTTTACTACAGGATTTACCGTGAATTGCGTGTCTACCGTGACTCCATTTATGTATAGTATAAACTGGTATCCCTCTGCTATGATAGAAGGCATCCATCCATAGGTGAGCGTCGCAGATGAGACTTCAATAAAACTAGTATTATTAAAGGTGTCAAGTTCCAATTCTGTACCAATATCAGTAAGTCCCAATTCTGTAGGTGCCAGACAATTGTCTGGTTCTTCATCATCGCAGCCAGCAAAAAAGATGGTGCTACAGATGACAACTAGCATTATCATGTGTATAATTGAGAATAATGTTCTGTTTTTTTTCATAACTTTAATGTTTTGAATTTGTTAGTTAATTTAATGTATAGCAGTTCTCGTTAATTCAACAAAGTTATTATTTAAGATAGAGATATGTAATTACCTTTTTAGGCTAAAATCCAAAAAACCAAAAACGGACGAATTGAAAGACTCAAAACTCATTAATGTTATTCAGCATTTTTCTAAGCCGGAATTAAAAAGGCTTAGAAATTTTGTACACTCGCCTTATTTCAATACAGATAAAAAAGTACGGTTGCTCTTTGATTTTATTTACCAATATGCTCCTGATTTTAACCATGAAAAATTTATAGCTCAATATGCAGCCCTTTTTGTAACTCCAAATGAAAAATATGAGGAAGCAACTTTAATAAAGTTACAGTCGCGCCTTTTTAAAGTGATAGAATTGTTCATCCATTACGATATCGAAATGCAGCATCTGCCGGGTATAGAATTATCACTTATGCGGTTTTACAACCGAAAAAACCTAACTACTCCATTTAAAAATGCCCATAAAAAAGTTCAAAAAAAACAGGATGAGCAATTACACCGAAATGGAGACTATTACCATAATCAATTTACCATAGAGCAAGAGTATGATTCATTTCTGACAGTTAAAGTTGAAAATAGCACCGGAAAAATGAATCATCAGCGGGCTATGGAGAAGCTGGATATATTTTATCTGGCGAAAAAGCTGAATCTGCTCTGTCAAATGCATAATCGCCAAATACTTGTTAATGTAAATTATGATATGACATTAATGGACGAAATATTAAGTCTTTTGTCAAATAGTGATTATACCCAAATTCCTGTTATTGCCTTGTGGCATCAAGCCTTACTACTCTTGCTAAATCCCGGAGATTCAACTTATTTTTATGGTTTAAAAAAACTGCTTTTAGAACATAGAAACCGACTATATAAGTTTGAACAAAGAATGTTATACACCTATTTGGAAAATACCTCTAAACAGATTTTTGAAGACAGCCATCAATATCATCAGGAGTTATTTAAATTGTATGATACTCAGTTAAAAAATGAATTATTATATATGGAAGGCTTTCTATTGCCAGCTATTTTTAAAAATATTGTTACCGTAGCACTTAATCTTAATCATTTGGACTGGACAGCAAATTTTCTGCATAAGAATCAACATAAAATTATACCAGAGTACGAAGACAGCGAAGATGTATATACATATTGCCTCGCAGGGCTGTACTTCGAGCAAAAAAAATTTGACGAGGTATTAGACTTGCTCAACCAGGTCGTTTTTAATGATATTTATACAAAAATGGATATTCGCAGAATGTACATGAAAGTGTATTACGAAAAAACTATCAATAGCCCGTTTGAAGATATGGTGAACAGCTTCCGAAAGTTTCTCAACAAAAATCAGGACAGCATTCCTCCCGCTTACATACAGGAAAATCGTGATTTTGTCAATATCATCAACAAAATCTACAACACCCTCAAAAAAGACCAGCAAAAATTAGACGCCATCGAACAGCAAATTAGCGAAATCCAAACATTGCCCGAAAGAGCCTGGCTCCTGGAAAAATTAAACGCTTTGAGGTAATATACGAGGTATTATTATTGAAAATTTATTTTGAAGCGACCATAGGTTTTAAAAGGCGAAGAAGAGCTTTTCATAAATACGTCAATAACCAGACAAGAACCAGTCCCGTCTATCGGCAGGCTTATCTGAATTTTGCTACCGCTATTTTGAAATTATATCGTTCAAAACATCAGGGTGTGGCTTATGTAAAGGGCGATATTGATGGGCTGAAAATCATTGAACGGGAATGGCTGCTGGCGCAGGTGGGGGAGTTGAGTGATTGAGTTGCGGGTTGATGGGTTGCGAGTTGTGGGGTATCAAATTACTTCGTCATTTGATATTCTGCGGTTCGATATTCGAAAAAATGCCGCCTCTTGCGAGGCGACACCGATTTCAAGCAATCTACCATTATCGTATGCTTACATACACATTCCTGCTCCGCTACTACAAAAACTTTCCCAGTCAGCATCAAAACTATTGCCATTACTAATGGATGAATTGGTATTTGATGCAGGGTTCAGTTGGCTGCAAAGTGTTAATAGACTAGCATTATAACAAGCACTTAATTGATTATTATACAATCGTAGATATTCGAGATCAGCCAGATTGGCCAAGGCGGCAGGAATAGTACCGTTGAGTTGATTATCATATAATAATAGATTGATCAGCTTGCTCAAATTACCTAACTGAACAGGAATATTACCTGTTAGCTGATTATTGCTCAGGCGCATATATCGAAGTTCTGCCAGATTGCCCAAGGCCGCAGGAATATTTCCCGTGAGTTGATTGTCATTAAGTGCCATGACGCGGAGTAGCGGCAATGCGCCCAATTCTAGCGGAATACTGTCTTGCAATTGATTATTGTTCAGGTATAAAAACTGAAGTTGTGTCAGATTGCCTAATTCTGGCGGGATAGTACCGTCCAGATTATTATAGGACAAATCCAATTGACTTATGCAGTCATTCTCATTCAAAGTTACACCATACCAAGTGTCTATTGGCGTCGCTAAGTCCCAGGTATTATTCCAGTCCAATCCATTTGTTGAAAAATAGAGTGCTTCCAGCGCAGCGCGGTCAGTTATTGTACAATCACAGTCTTCTATATTGGCGGAGAAGTCGATACCGGATTGGAATCCACTATCTAGGAAAATTTGTGTGCCAGCTTTGAAATCGACTGGTACGTCATCTATTATTCCGGCTGAAAGAATCAGGAAATCTGCAAAATATGTTCCGCTGCTGATACTGCCAGAAATGTTTAAATTGGAATCACAGGTTTCGGCTACATGTATGATGATACTATCCGTATTGCAAATACTGTCGGTGGTACATATTTCATAATTATAGGAAAAGTCTCCTCCATTTGTGGAAGCAAAGCACCAGATTTCTCCAAGCGGGCCATTAATGATTTCAATATCTCCCGTATCCTGCAAGACGAGTGAAGAGGCATTGAGCTGTGGAAGTGGATTCTGACAGTCCAGCGAATCGGGATACAAAAGACTCAGCGTTGGCATGATAAGATCATTGTCAAGTGGGTTGAAGTATATCGTATCTCCTGCAAGAAGGCTAAATTCATCTGGACTGGTATCGAGACAATCTTCTATCAGAAAATAAGCCGTCTGTTCATCACAAATCGTGATGGTGTCGTTCATTGGGCTGATGAGTTCATAAAAAACATCATAACTCAAGCTATCTATTCCCATAAAACCCGGCTGTCCTAGCGTATATTCTATGCTGAAAGACTGTATAATACTTGCACTACCAAATAGGGGCGGGGAGGTGATATTTTGTATTTCAAGACTTTGCAGCGTATGGTTCGGATAGTTTTGCAGAATGAAATCCTGGTCGTTTGACAGCACATTCCATATCATCGGATTTTGATTATTGGGTACACAGCAGAACAGGTCGGACGGGGTTTCACAGTCTGTAGAGATGTGCACAATATATTCAATCGTATCGCAAACAGGACCCGTAATCAGGATACAACATTCGATAACCGTAAATGTATCTTCTGTTGCGCAGGTCGTATTGGTATCGTATTGATAGAGGTCATCCACATTGCCGTCTAGTCCAACGCAACTTACTGTCCCATAAGCAGGCTGTTGTAGAATCTGGTCGCAATAACAATCAACTTGACTGCTTTTCTCTGTTGGTTTCCAAAGACTAATTGATTCTTGGTCGGGACATAAGGGATAGATGAGGTCTCGGCAGCGGGTTTCGCCAGCAAAGGCTGTTTTGGTAATTAGCAAAATGGTAATGGTTAAGATTGTTTTGTTCATTTTGGTCAATTCAATGGTTTGGAAATGGCAACTACCTGGAATGGTCACCTAAATATCAGGCTTTTTTCCAGATAGTTGTTGCGATGATTTTTTGTTTATTTACAGTTTTCACCTATACATATACAGTTCATTTTTTTCTCACAAGTACCCGTGTCTGCACAATGATAATCTTGGTAATCGACTCCAGTTTCAGGTATGTCCCAGCCTAATCCCTCGTAGATAAGTTCCATTGCCAAATCGAATTCTTTCTTTGAAAGATTATCCTTTAGCATACCATATTTAAAAGTAATTAATCCCTTATCTCCGAATCTCATAGCCTGAACAAATTGGAACCGGACGACACCTTTCATTCTTTTTGATAAGAATTGATTTTTTTCGATGTATCTTCTCATGTCTTGTTTACTTCTCACAATATTTATATTCTTATTGTGAAAAAGCTGCTGATATTCCTGATAAGAAGTCGCAATTTGATAAGGTTCGCTAATTGGGTTCACACCCGGCTGCGATATCCCAGGTTGAGAAATGCCCGGATTAAATGGAGTAATATCCTGTGCGGATAAAGGATTCATGAGCATGATACTAAGTGCTGTTAGCAGACTTAAATAAATCAGCTTTACTTGTAATGTCTTCATTTTAAATTGTTTTAAAAGTTGTTTAAAAATTTAAGATTAAAATTTACTTGTCGTTTAATCTTTTTGACAATACAAAAGTACTGGCATTATTCAAGTGAAACATATATTACGACAACTACTCACTTGTTGAGTTGTAAGTTAAAGTATTATTTTTTATATTTGTATAATTTTTAAAAGCAGGAATTTAGAAGTTAATTAAAATGATAAAAAAGAATAATTATCGCTTGTTCTCATTTTTAGATGCTGTAGAAGAGGACGAATTATACCGTTTGAAACGCTATATTCACGCTGATTTTTTTAATAAAAATGAACGATTCAGACAGTTGTTTGATGCGATATGGGAAGCAAAAACTGGCAAGACCAGCTTTCAGGAAATCGACCCTGTAATATTGCATCAGGAGGTTTTTTCCAAAAAGGAAGCATCGGCAATAAGCGATGATTATTCTGGGATTCTAAAATTAGTTCGCCGATTTATTGCGCAGGAAGAATACGAAAATGATAAGCAGGCACAAAAGCGTTATCTGCTTCGCGGACTAGAAAGTAGAAAAGCGCATCATAAGTTTAAATTACTGGTCAATAGGGAAGCAAAAAATTACGAAAATGGTGGTTCGCCAAATCGTAATGAATATCAGGAAAACTATTTTCACGACTTATTGGTTGCCGAGCAAAAATATAATTATTTCAATATCCATGAAAACAGAAGACCTGCCAACAGCCATTTGCTTCAGGAATTTATTGATACGCTTGATCGTTTTCATGCACTGACCAAAATCATTTATCTTGGTGTGATGAAACGCAGGTCAAAGGTCACAGGCGACCAGTTTCGATATGGAAATATTATTGGTGTCAATAAAGTCGTCGAAAATACGCCGCTTGCCAGTTTTCCCTTATTACATATCCATCATCACATCAACAAATTATGGGAAAACGAGTCACTCGAACAGTTTGACATCTGCAAAAATATGCTGCTCAAATATGGACAGCGATTTTCATTATACGAACAAAAACAACTGTTCCAAATACTCATTAATTTTTGCCGACTCAAGGTCAATGAGCAGCAGCCTCGCATGTGGAATTTACGGCAGTTGGATTTGTACCACGAGTTTTTTGCAAGAGCATTTTGTTATACTGGAAAGCAGCAGCGTAAGAAACAGATTTCTCTGCATCACTTCAAAAACTATATGCAGTTGCTCATAGAATTAGAGCTTTTTGACCAATTTGAGGCTTTGCAAAAGCAATACGCGGCACAGGTTTATTTTAAAAACCAGGCGCGAAAACGCTTTGTTCATCAATATAATACCACGGCGCTATATTTTTCCCAGTATTTATATTATACCAAAAATAAACGGACCATCGGACAGGAGTTTGCCTACAGTACAGCCTTAGAATTGATTCAAAGTATGGAGCAGGAGTTGATCATTGGCAAGCAGGATTATCCCGATGTATTTTACAGAATACTCTATGAAGTACTCCGACTGAAAATTTATTATACGTCGATTAAAGAATTTCCCAAACAAAGAAGTGCTTTTTACAAATACGTCAATAGTCAAAAACAAATCAGCCCTTTTTTTCTTGAGCCTTATCTCAATTTTGCCAAAGTAACGCTTCGCTTATATCAGTTCAGAAAAACACCAAAAGGTGATGCTGAAAACCTGCAAAGATTAAAAAATAAACTTGCCAGCATGAAAATTATTGAACGAGAATGGCTGCTGGCGCAGGTGGGGGAGTTGCGGGGGGAAGTTTAAGTTTAAGAATAAGTTTAAGTTTAAAACAAAACCAATCGTCAGTGTTGTCCTCGGCTCCGCTCGGACAACTACTTGTATAGAGCGGAGTCTAAACCAAGGGCTTGTATTGAAAGGAGATACAAGTTCAAAAAAGTATTTCTACACTTTTTTCAGGCTTATTAAATTGACTTTCAGTAAGTCCATAAAATGCCAATAACTTATCAAAATCACCATAAGCTTCATTTGGGTCGTCCTTGTATGCCTTGCCAGAATTTCTATGTGTATAATAAGAATACCATAATAATTTTCCACTTGGAGAATATGCTCCACAAAATTCAGATTGAGAGGAAATTACTCCCACACCAGACACTTTATAAAACCAGTCTTTTTTACCTTTGATGACTGACAATTCGTAAATTTTATTCTCTTGAATACGAATATTCTCATTTGATTGAGTCTTAACGTTATTAAACTTTACAGGATATTTAATCTTATTTATAACTTCGTTTTTATGTGAAAATATCATTTCTTGAGTCAATACATTAGTCTCAAACAGAAAATCTTGGTGCTCTATCTTATCTTTTGCATCTTGGTTTTTAATTTTCAGACTATAGTCATTCATTTCAATTATATCCGTTTGTGTTAGCCCGTTATTTGAGAATTCTTTTTGGTCTAACTTCGGCTCATTTAATTGTATCGTTTGACTTTCTTCTGTTTTTGATATTTTGTTCTCCTTTTCTATCTTTACTGCCTCATTCGTACAGCTAAATAAACAAATCACAAGCAGCACTATTTGTAAAAACTTCATGTTGTATTTTTAATTCTGGACTATGAGTATTTTGTCCACTTCGATATTCAATATTCGGCTGTTCGATATTCAACAATATTCATCCCCTCCTTTCCATCCACAGCATTCAAAATAACCAATAAAAACACCAGATAAAAAGCAGTGCCGACTGCACCTTCCAATGTCGGCTCCACCATAAAGGACATGAAAACCATCACATAAAAAGCGAGCAACAAACCATTTTTATAATGTCCCCGATACCAAAGCGGAAAGAAAAAAGCAAACATAAAAGCCTGCAAACCCCAGATACCCGTCGCGACATAAAAAAGTAAAAACTGATTATGCGGTAACTTTGGTTTTACTTCTGGGTAATATTTGTTATAACATTCGCCCATTTTATCCTTGATATCTCCCATGCCTACGCCTATGATGACGTTATTTTGTCCAGCAGTTTTAAAAGCAATATGATAAGAAGCCAGTCGCTGCGTGTCGGAATATTCGCCCACATTGTCTTTGATGAAAAATTCAATAAAATTATGCTTAGTTAGGTGAACTTGTGTATGGAAACTTTTGGAAAACTGATAAGCCAGCAAAGGCAAAGAAACAATAAAGACAAGCATCAGTAAGCCCACTTTATATCGCCTCGTCAGCAAAATATATCGCGCAATCAACACAACAACTGCCATATACAAAGCTAGCAATCCACTACGCACCGACAGGACATGCAAAAACAATAATAAAAAAATGGAACAGCTCAGTAGCAGGTACTTTTCAAAAGGATATTTTATATAAAACTTGCGTTTAAATAAATACAAACCAGCCAGCACTGCCAGCGCGACCAGCAAACTGAATCGAATATGGTCAATCGGTGTAGGCACGGAACCGCTTTTACCAATTTGATCCATATACATGCCCCAGTACACAAAAATATCAACGATGACAAAGAGCGAGGATAAGGTCATCAAAATCACAAGCGTATAAAGTAGGCTATGATATTGCTTACGCGAAAAAGGAGGAATACCCGCAAAGGCAAGTGGTAAGAGTAAGAAGGGGAGTTTGATACGCAGTCGATCCAGTAAGTAAGCAGTGTTTTCAGAATACAAACCACTCAGCAGTACAATAAAAAAGATGAGGGTCAGGGCTACATGCGCTTTATTGTCCCAAAAACGTCGAAACACATCCCCAATATCCGGTCGCACCAAACCAATGACCGCCAAAGCCACCATACTGACCGTCATCATAAACTTAGATAAGATGATGGACAATATCAGCACCACACAGGCAATAAAAGCCAGGTTTTGGCGCGTAAAAGATGGAGGAAAGCCAGACATCTTGCAAATTTGGTGGAAATGTGGGAGAAAACCTAATAGTTGAGAAGCGAGAGGCGAGACCATTGCATTGCGAGAAGCGAGATTTATGATACTTTGTAAAGCTATCATTTGAAGGGCTATTCAAGATAGCGACGACCTAATTTGGTAGCCAATGGTTTCAACCATGGGCGAGATTACAAAAAAATCGTAAATTTGAAGAAAAGAGCCATGCGCAGCACCACACTACAAGAATGGAAAACCACTGGAGACTACATCAAAGTCGGGCCATGTAAACATCAAGTATTTGTCAAGCAAATCGGCAAGGCAGATGCTGCACCTGAGCAAACCTTATTATTATTACACGGCTTTCCGGAATCTTCCTTTTCCTTTCATGCAGTCGTCAATGGACTGGCAAAACGCTTTGAGCGAATCCTGCTTTTTGATATGATTGGTTATGGCTGGAGCGATAAGCCGACTGATAATTATTCCTATTCTTTGTTGGAACAAGCAGATATTGCCTTACAGGTCTGGCAGCATTTTGGTGTGAAGGGCGGGCATCTACTGGCGCATGACGTGGGCGATAGTGTGGCAACAGAATTGCTGGCAAGACAAGTCAATGATCTATTGCCAGGTTGGTTTGATGCAGGTTTTCAGACCCTTACTTTTACCAATGGCGGCATGGTCTTGGATTTAGCAGAGTTGAGAATTATTCAGAAAATTTTATTGTCCCGATATGGACATTGGCTTCGACATTTTGCACTAAAGTCCATTTTCAAACATCAAGTGAAAAGTGCGCATGGCAATGATAAATTATCAGAAGCAGCCATTGAGTCCCTTTGGGCAGGCAATCAACTCCAAGACGGACATCGTAAAAACCACCTGACCATCAAATACCTAAACGACCGCAAGCAATTTGAAAAAACACGCTGGCTACCTGCACTGAGTCAAGTCAAAATTCCCATTCATCTCTGCTGGGGCAATGCCGACGCTGTAGCAAAAATAGAAATGGCACATTACCTCAAAAAGCATATCTGCCCTCAAGCACAACTAACCGTCATGGAAGGCGTAGGACATTTCTGTCAGCTAGGCAGCCCAAATATTTGGACAAGATCAGTAAACCAGTTTTATGACAAGCTGTGATTTAACTATTCCACAAAGCCACAAAAACCCCCCTTTGCGCAAGCCCTTAGTGGTTCGTCAAGTTAATATTATTGGGTGATTAGGATGGTTTCATTGTTGAAATTGCTTCATTGCTATTGTTTTTTGCTGCGCAAAAAATCACGATAACAATTTAACAATCATAGCAATAGAACAATTTGCACCAAAACCTGACTCAAAAGATATAAAATTTATTTTACCCGACATTATTAACAGGAAGAACTATTTAGACATTTAGTGGTTAAAAAAACACCCCGATGCGCAACCCAATATGCTCTAATTACTACTCCATTTCTTACCTTTGCGATTCCATGAATTTCCTTAGACGCCATGCACCCGTTATTATTTTGCAGCTATGCACCTATGGCATACTGTTTATCGCATTGGGCGGCTTTATCTTTGAAGCCAACAGCCGACTATTTAACCCAGGTGGAGATGGCATCAAAAATTACTTCACCTTTGCGTATCAACTCAAACACGGCAAAGGCTGGTGGTTCGATGGGATGACTTATCCCTATGGCGAGCATCTTTTATTTACAGACAGTTTTGCGGCTTATGCCTGGCTGCTGAATTTTATCGACGATCATCTCGTTACTCTGCATCCCTATTCCGTTGGAATAATCAATCTCACCGTCTTACTGACTTTTGGTTTGTGTTCCTGGTTTTTGTATAAAATATTGCGCTACTATGGTTTGGCAAACTGGTACGCTGTGCCAGCCGCTTTATGCATTTGTTTCTTATCGCCACAAGTCATCCGACTCGAATTTCATTATAGCCTGGCTTTCGCGTTTTATGTGCCGATGCTGTGGTATTTTATACTAAAAATACTGAAAAAAACAGAGCAACCAACAAAGAAGAGCCTTCCTTTTAATGGGGGAAAAGATAAAACCTTGCTTCGCAAAAGCGGTGGGTTTAAACCCACCGCTTTTGCGAAGCAAGGCAGAAGTCGTTTTTTTTCATCAAGTCTGTTTTGGACATTAATCATCATCATCGCCATCTGTTTTTTCGGCTTGATTCATCCCTATTATCTGCCGCTGGGTAGCTTTTTTGTTTTGGCTTTCGCCACAATTTATACCCTGCAAAATATTCGTCGTTTAGGGGCTTATGCCCGACCATTGTTGTTTTTGTTTGTAGCCGCTTTGTTGCCCATTGTTCTATTGGGCATCTTTACCGCCGTGACTGATCCAGTGGCCGATCGGCACATCGCGCCTTATGGACTGTGGGTGTATGTCAGTAAATTTGAAGCTATATTTTTCTCCAATATCAAGCCTGTCCGCACTTGGTGGGATTTTGCCAAACTGCCCAGCACAGATATGGAGGGTGTGTCTTATGTGGGGTTCTGGGGTTTATTGATTTTGATCTTGACAGGCTTTCGCCTAATATGGAGACTGTGGAAAAAGCGATTCAACAAAGCCTTGCACCTCACCGCCGATCCTACACTGAACAGCTTCCTCTGGGCGTCCGTTTTATTGTTGATCTTATCCTTTGCGCTGCCTTTCCTCTGGTTTGGTTTCTTACTCGATTGGGTGCCTAAATTGCGACAATTTCGTTCGCTTGGTCGCTTTGCCTGGGCTTTTTATTATGTGTATTCCGTTTACATGGCCTATTATTTTTATTTGATGATCAAATGGCTATTTCAAAAAGCAAATAGAAAAGGTGTGGCTAGTAAATTGCATAATAACCAGTCAGAAGTTCAGCAATTCCCCCTCCAGAAGGGGACAAAAGAACGACAATATCCCCCTTTGGAGGCAAGCATTGAGCGTAGTCGAAATGGGGCGCAGGGGGAGGACAAGCGTGCAGGTCGAACAATATTCAAAAAAGTAGGAATAGCACTGGCAATATTGGTCTTAGGATTTTGGGGCTTTGAAGCAGGTATAAATATCCATACCACAGCACAGACGATGTACAAACACAAAAACGAAAATTATGTGTTTAAAGACAATAACGATTACGGAAAGTATATGAAAGAAGCTGGATATAAGTCGGATGATTTTCAAGCAATTCTACCGCTGCCTTATTTTAATAATGGTTCTGAAAAATGGTATATCTACCGCGATGGACGGGCGGCTGCGCAGGCTTACAAATGCGCATTCGAAACTGGGCTGCCCATATCCGCTTTACATTCTCCACGGACGTCCATTTCACAGGCAGCTAAAATGGCGCAATTACTCAGCAGCGATTTGATAGAAAAAAAGATACTGCCTGATCTGACTGAGCAGCCGTTTCTTTTATTGGTGTATAATCATGGCAACTTAAAACCCGACGAACAGCAATTGGTCAAAAAAGCAAAACAGATTTATAAAAATAAAGAAATTAGCCTCTACGAATTGCCGCTGACAGCTTTTGAAACCCGTTTTGAAAGCATAAGAAATACATTTCAAACTAAAAAAGACAGTCTGGTAAAAGGCGATAATTTCCTAAGCACATCTGAGCCAAAAGTAGTTATACTAAACACTTTTGACGAGCAACCCAGCGACCTGACATTTGCCGGAACAGGCGCGGCAAATAGTGGCGACAGCCCGAAACTAACTTTGTATGATGGCGTACTGCCCAATGTGGGACAACAAGTCTGGATGGAAGCAACGGTCTGGCTGGCAGGAGATGATTATCGGGCAGGTTTCCCCAAATTTTTTCATTATCAATACAATGATAAAGGAGAACAGGTCGGCTTGAATGTGGTCAATTCAAAACACGATACCGAAATTTATAATGAAGGAGAATGGGTATTGGCAAGAATTATTTTCAAGTATAAAAATGCAGGCAATCGTGTCCATATTTATCTGGAATCTGAAGACCAGAAGACGCTTGGCATTATTGCAGATGAATTTCTACTCCGCCCGGCAGATACAGACGTTTTTTACAGTGAAAATGAAGCGGAATTTTTGTATAATAGCTATAAAATTCCTAAACAGGAACAGCATTAGCTTTAAGCGTATCCATATCCCGAATCAAGAGCCGTCTGCGATTGAACGTAATAATATCCTGATTCCGCAATTCATTCAATACAGTCGTGACGGTTTGTCGGGAAGTAGCCGTTAGGTTGGCAATTTCCTGATGGGTGTAAAACTTACGAACGACCGTTTCATAACCAACCCGTTGTCCATTCTCTGTAGCAAGGTCACAAAGAAATTCAACAATACGGGTTCTTGAATCTTTGAAGACCATAGATTCCAGTCTACGTTCCATTTTCATCAGGCGCGAACCAATCAGGTTCATCATATACATACTCAATTGCGAGCGGTTGCGCATCAGTCCCTGCATTTCTTCTACGGTAATAATGCAGGCTTCTGTCTTTTCTTGTGCGATGGCAAAATCTCTGCGCTGCGTCTCTCCAATCAATCCTAGTTCGCCAAAAACCTGTCCTTTAGTGAGAATGGCTTTTGTGATTTCTTTCCCTTCGTCCGAGTAGGAGCCGACTTTGATACTTCCTTCGGTTATAAAATAAATTTTGTCAGCATTTTCGTCCGGCAGATAAATGTATTCTCCTTTCTTAAAAACTTTATGGACTAAATTATTACGCGAGTGGGCTTGCTTGTTTGGACAAAAAATGCCAACAACATCTATATTATCCATGAACCAAATGGGCTTCTCATTCATCTGAGTTAAATTTTAAGTTAGTAGCTCTGGTTATATAATCGAAAATTTGCCTGCTTATCGTATTCGTCTCTGTAAAAATACAGTTTTTTGTCCATTTCACGACTTAAATACGGGTCATTAGGTCGTCATATTGATGGATGGATTGACTCCAATCGTAATTTTTAACATATTTTCTATAAATAAAGACACGGTTTTCATCAAAATTCCGAATCCATAAGTCAAGTTTTTTGATAAACTCAACATTGTTTTTGTAAAAATGTTGAGTATGGTGTTTTGTAGGAATGTGTTCGGGGTAAGCTAAACGTCTGGGAAGCAAGGGGAAAGCATTGCAATAAATAGCTTCAACAATACTGCCGCCAAAGAAATCCTGATGACTGGTGACGGGTAAAATATCTGCCTGCCAGAGGAGGTGGGCATAAGTTTCAAAATCTGGCGCATAGCCAAAATGAATGATGTGAGACTTTAGTTTTTTTTGAGCTTCCGCAAAAATAGGGGGATGTTTTGCATAATTTTCGCCTAATACAATCAACTTGAAGGACAATTCACGTTCAGAGAGAACATACAAAGCCTCGAAAAACTCCTTTGGATTTTTATCGTATTCCCAACGATGATTCCACAAAATGACAGGTTCAGAATGTGTTTTTTCAACTTTGTATTGATCGAGTCGAGATAAATCCATGCCTAAATGTAAAACCTCACTTTTCTGTTTGATCTTGTCTATGCTATCCAGCCCTTTCTGGTCGGGATAGATTTTTAAAAAAGCAGGCAAAGCCTCCAAAAAGGAATTTTGATGGTAAGCAGAATTAAAAAGTACTTTATCGGCTGCCAATGCACTGACATAATTGATAAAGGCATAATGGAAGTTCTGATTTAACTTCACGCCCGCATCTGTTGGCGACCAGGGATAAGTCAATTGGTTTTCATGAAAATAGATAGCCGTAGGAATATGGGCGGACTTGTGTCGAGTCAAAGCCAAAAAAGTCGTCAAATCCAACATAGAAGTCGCCAGAATAAGATCCGTTTTCTGGTCTAGTTCATTAAACTGTTTTGCCAGCGCAACTGCCCCGCCATGCATCCGCCATTTCCAGTACTTGCCTGGTAAAGAAAGTATCTGCACCCGATGACGACTATGATGCGCATAACCTTCTGCCCAAGCTTTATGACTGCCTGTGAAAAAAGGCTCTAATAAGACGATGTTAAGCGAATGATTCATAACAATGACCAAGATGCGAAAATATGCTAAACTTTAAAATGTTTTAAGGGAATAAGTGGACTTTGGACGAAAAGAAGCAGGAAGCAAGATTGTATAGTTTTGATTATGAAGTGTTTAGCGTCTCGCTTCCCGCCTCTCGCTTCTCGCATCCAAAGTCTACTAAGAAAAAATAGGCTACTAATTTTTTTTGCTGTATTTTTAGCCGTTTCAATGATGTCTAAACAATCAGAAAATATAAGTTCGCCGGGCAAAAAAGCCTTGCAACGTTTGTTTAAAAACAAGCCTGCTATCTTTGGGATGGTATTGATTGCTATTGCAGTGCTGATTGCCATTTTGGGTTATGCCATCACGCCCGACTCTACGCCCAATGCCAATGATCAGGTGAATGAAATCAACCTGAAACCACCGGGTTTTCAGGTGCAAATGTTGAAAGTACGTAAGAATAGAGCGTTGGAAAAAAAAGGCTTCTTCGCCAAAATGATGTCGGGCGCAGACAATCCATATCGACTGATTCCGATTAATAATTATAACATAAAAAAGGACTCCGTTTATGTAGAAGTGTATGCAGGCGAGGAGCTTGCTGGCAAAGCTGCGCAATATAGCCTCGCTGATGTGGTGCATCCACTTTCGGTTACCCAGCAGTCAGTTATTTCAGATGCTAGGCAGACAACTTTTTACGGACTGGATGAAACAGAGCAAGTAGTGACAACAAGCGAACTAGCGCAGCAAGTAGAGCAAAAACATATTTATACCCGAACCTATCATTTTGGAACAGATGGGCTAGGACGTTGCCTATTAAGTCGACTGTTGATTGGGATTCGAGTGTCTTTGGCGGTAGGTTTACTGGCGGTCTTGATTTCGCTGACCATTGGAATTACGATGGGCGCGATTGCTGGATATTTTGGAGGCAGAGTAGATGATTTTATTATGCTCATCATCAATACCATGTGGTCTATTCCAACTTTATTGCTGGTCTTTGCGTTGGTATTGGCACTAGGGCGTGGTTTCTGGCAGATATTTGTAGCGATAGGTTTGACGATGTGGGTGGATGTTGCGCGGATTGTACGCGGGCAGGTGATGTCGCTCAGGAAAGTGCAGTTTGTAGAAGCTGCGGATAGCCTCGGCTTTGGACATCGGCGTATCATTGCAAGACATATTTTACCTAATATTCTTGGTCCTGTGATGGTCGTTGCTGCTGCCAATTTTGCCATAGCAATTTTGATTGAAGCAGGACTGAGTTATCTGGGTTTTGGCATGCAGCCACCCATGCCTTCTTGGGGAACAATGTTGTCAGAAAATTATAGTTTTTTATTAAAAAGTGATAATCCATTTCCTGCCATTGTTCCTGGTATTGCCATTATGCTCATGGTCTTAGCTTTTAATCTGGTGGGCAATGGTTTTCGAGATGCTTTGGATGTCAAGACAAGATTATAAAAAGCAAACTTAGCGTCTTCGCGCCTTTGCGAGATTAAATTTAAAAATTATGAAAAATATAATTATTAAAGACGAATCAGCGACTGGAAAAATTCTCAACGAGATTATGATTGCTGTAGAAAATGAATTGACAACGGTCAAAGAAATCATAGAAGCCCGTGTATTTGCTGAAGTAGAAGCCTACAACAAAAAACTACCCGAATACTTCAACGGGCTGGTACAACCCACCAATGCAGAACGTACCTTAAATGGTTTCAAACTCAATAATCGAAGAGCAATAGATGGAGAAAAGCAAACTTACATTGCACTAGACGCCTTTGTGAAAAACGGCTACTTTGTCTTAGTAGATAATGTACAGGTAGAAACCCTCGAACAGGAAATTTTGGTCGGCGACGATACTTCCGTCAGTTTTGTCCAATTGACGCCGCTTGTGGGAGGCTAGTGTTAATTGGTTATTGTTATTGTAAAGACAATTCATGAATTGTCTTTACAACAATAAAAATAACATCCGTTACACATCCATCAATTCCTCCAATGGAACAACGGGCAGAATATGCTCTGATAAAATCGTCCCGGCTACTTTGACCGCCCACATTCCACGCAGGGTAGCGTAAGAAGTATTAATCAATACAAACATCAAATCCGGCTCAAGTTCTACTTCATCTGTAGTGGTTTTGACATATTTCGCTAAGTCCTCCACATGATAAGTGAACTCTACTTTGATGCTACCTTCTACTTCTACAGCTTCTTCCGCTTCATTCAAGGCACTGACCTCTAAGTTCATCGCAATATACATCAGTTCATCATCTGGATTGGAATAGGTGTCGCAGCGATAATTTTGAGCAAAACTATCTATCATATCTTCCACTTCATCTGCATCTGGCGTGCATTTTAATGCAAAGGATTTTAGCTCAATGTCTATCAATTCTACGGCTTCTTCTATGTGCTTGTCTGGCATGTTTTATTATTTTAGAACTAGTTCAAAAAGTTGATAAGGCGGGTTGTTTTGGCTTTCCCAGCTTTTCAAATCTTTATATAAAATGGTTTGTTGGAAATCTTCAAATCTGTAGGCAATTCGAAGATTAGTTTCTATCTCATCTCTTGACACGCTCTTATTGCCAATCGCATTTTCGAGCGCGAGACTGAGTATGTTGATTAAATGGTGTCCGTTACAAAATTCCAGTAAGTCATATTCCTGAGCAATTAACTCGTCTAATGCTTCTCTTAACTCTGGTTTGTCTCTGAACAAGTTGTGTCTGACTGAAAAACCTTCTACTGTACTAATTAGATCATCAATACTTACTGACAGATCTTTGCTGTTTATAAATCTGCTATAATCAAGGTATTTGTAACTTCCTTTTTTCTTTATAAATTTCTTGAATTCCAAACTCAAATGTTCTCGTTCATTCAATAAAATCAAACAAGAAAGCGGCTGACAGCTTTGCAGCAAATGGTCTTTAATAGAATATCCACTCTTTTTTTCATAAGCAGCCAGTTTGGATAAACCACTATTTTTCGGTGCAGATGTATCAGCGTATTCATTAATGAGACTTTCCCATGCAGGCGAGGCAATCATCATCATTTCTGCATCGTGATGGTCGGTCATAAATAGGTTGTCAATTTCTGGAATTTCATTTTCAATACGCCTGAAATCGGCATCAATAATGCAGATGACACCCTTGATACTGTGTTGATTGACTTGTTTTATGGCAGGAATGGCTTTTGACCAGCCATTGGCATGGAAAAATATACAGCAATCTTTCTGGAACATATTGCCGAATAAATTTTCATCTGTTTTTGCTTCTACGATGATGCCTATGTGTTGTTTTTTTCTGTGTTTGACGTCCCACATTTTGATTTCACCGAAAACAAAAGCACTGTCTATTTCATTTCTCATATCGCTCACTGCTCAACTAATTCTTTACCAGTTAATGCTACTGTCATACTCCAATTACCATTAACAATAGAAGGAGAATGAGTAGCCAATACTATATCAAAATTTCTCAACTTGATAATATCCTGCATGTCTTGTAAAAATTCTTTCTGCCAAGCAATATGTAGGGAGATTTCGGGTTCGTCTATCATGATTAGGGCATTTTCAGGGATTAGAAATAACAACTCGTACATTAAAATTAATTCATGTTGCTCGCCAGAGGATAGTTTATCTAATGTAAGTTCCTGCCCATTTTCATTTATAAATGTAAATCCTTTTTCTCGTGATATAGATATTTTTTTATAAGAAAGACGTCTTTCATTGAGTATTTCTGTGAATAATTTAAGTTTAGTATAAAAGTCATCAAAAATTTTTAATTTAGATTTTATATCCTGAACATTTACTGAAATAACCGCTTTTGAAATATCGTCCATTTCTTTATCAAGCACGAAGTCGTCATTTGATTGGCCGTTTAATAAACCAACACTTTTCAGTTCTGCCCTACGTTCATTTACAATTTCAGCTTCTTTCACTAATTCATCATAGGTATAATCCGTTTTCACCTGATTGTCTAACAATCTTTTACCTAATGAAGATTCTAATTTTTCAGACAACTTTATATAATCTTTATATTTCTGTTCAATTAGAAAAGAGATTAGATTTGAATAATAAATTACAGCTTCTCCCCATATACCTTTATTTAAATGGTAAGATTTAGAATTGTGAGGGTGATTAATAACCCTGTAATCAGCGGCTGTCAATAATCTTTGCGTACCAACAAATTTAATTTTTACACCATTTAATAAATTTTCTAAATCATCGGGAAACCAAATCTCAGCAGGGGCAAGTATATACGGATGTGATTTAACAAAATCATCAAACTTGTAAGCATGATTTACCTCCTCATCAAGAATATAGCCATCTGGGTGCAATGTATATTCAGGATAATTCTTAACGACATAATCAGTAATATCCTTTCGAGATGCACTAATAGATGTTTCTGATAACGGATTAAACCGTCCTACGTTACCATCTTGACTTTGGTATACAAATTTTATTTTTTCATTTTCTTTTATTAACTCTAAATAACAGTCCTGATTAAAAGAGATTTTTAATGCCGAAAAAGGTAAGGTAAATAAATATGTGTATTTCTGATTAAACAGAGCATCCACAATCCGAAACAACATCGTCTTCCCAATACCATTCTCCCCATACACAATTGTGATATGCTCTTTCTGATTGAGTGGAATCGTATGGTCAAACATCCCAAAAAGCCCTTCTACCTTGATTTCCTGTATTCTGTATTCCATATTTATCAATGTATTGAACTATAAAATTAGATAAAAGAAAGGAGAAAGTCCAATAAGCAAAAAAACTAAGGCAGTTTAAAACAAAAAAAGCCGAAGTCCTTACGGAACTCCGGCCATTTCTCCATAGCATATATGGATGAGAAAGAATTTAAAATTGTGTTTTAATTTAGTGTTAAGCTTCCACTAATTCAAATTGCTTACTCGTATTTTTAGCACCTCCTGCTTTTAATGCCTTATCACCAGCAAAGAAAGTTTTATGACTATCTCCTAAATCAGATCCTGACATTCTTTGGTGTTTCACGCAAGATACTCCTTTACGGATTTCCTGGCGTTGTACGCCCAATACATAAGCCAACATGCCTTCATCACCGAAGTAACCTTCTACCAAATTATTCATCTGTAATGCAGTCGTGTGGTAGGTAGGTAAGGTGATCAAGTGGTGGAATATACCCGCTAGTTTTGCGCCCTCTTTTTGGAAATTTAAAATCATTTTATCCGCTAGAGCTGATAATGGAGAGTCATCATATTTTGCACTCATCAAAGCATCTCTGTCATACTCAGATACATCTTTTCCAGCTTCTATTAGCGCATCATAAGCTTGTTGGCGGAAGTTCAAGGTCCAGTTAAAAGACGGAGAGTTATTATACACCAATTTGGCATTAGGAATGACTGCTCTCACCCGGTTGACCATCTGTGCAATTTGTCTTATGTCTGGAGTTGGCGTCTCGATCCAAAGCAAATCCGCACAATTTTGTAAACTCGTGATACAATCCAATACTACACGATCGATGTTTGTATCATCTTTGAATTTGTACAATCCATTTGGCAAACGAACAGGACGCACCAATCTTCCATCTCTTTTTATAAGAACATCATTATCATCTGCGTCCGCGATTGAAATTTCTTCTGCCTCTACAAAATCTAAGTATTGAGAAGCTAAATCTCCTTTTACTTTAGAAACTGGAAGTTTTTGTGTCAGACCAGCACCTTCGGAATCTGTACGAGCTACAATTACGCCATCATCTATTCCTAATTCTAAAAAGGCACAACGCACAGCGTTCAATTTTGCAATAAAATCTTCATGCGGTACAGTTACTTTACCATCTTGGTGTCCACACTGTTTAGCATCCGAAACCTGGTTTTCGATTTGGATGGCACAAGCACCGGCCTCAATCATTTTTTTAGCTAAAAGGTAGGTAGCTTCCTCATTACCAAATCCTGCATCAATATCTGCAATAATTGGCACTACGTGTGTTTCGAAGTTATCTATCTCTGCCTGAACATCTTCACCAGTTTCCAATCTGCGGAACAAGTCATTCAATTCAATAGCATCCGCCTGACGAAGGAAAGTATAAATTTCTTCTATCAATTTTGGCACGGCTGTTTTTTCGTGCATCGACTGGTCAGGTAATGGACCAAATTCGGAGCGCAGCGCAGCGACCATCCATCCTGAAAGATAGATATATCGCTTATTAGTCGTGCCGTGATGTTTTTTCACCGCAATCATTTTTTGTTGAGCAACGAATCCGTGCCAACAGCCTAATGATTGTGTATATTTTGCAGGATCTGCATCGTACTCCGCCATATCTTTACGCATAATAGCAGCGTTGTATTTAGCAATGTCTAATCCCGTTTTAAAACGATTTTGTACAATCATTCGAGCAGTATTTTCAGCACTAATCGCATTCCATTTGCTACCGAATTTTCCTTTTAGAGTACGAACTTTTTCAATTGCAGAACTATAAGTCATCATAAATATTTTTATTTTATAATTTATTTTAAAATATTTTAATGATGATTGAATGAAAAAACTATTAAAACATTCATTCATCCTATCATCCTATCATTCATTCATTGTTTCTATAAATAATCATAAGCCCCAAGCGTCAAAAACTCAGGAAACTCATCCGCTTTAATCAATTTTTCAAAAATATCAACAGCTTCTTCAAAACGTCCATTCGCATAATTGCCTTCACCTACATAAGCTTTTATTTTTTCCAGTTCTTCCGGTAAAAGTCCATCAAACAAATCCAGCGTTACTGTTCTCCCATCATCCATCTTGGCTTTATTTCGTATCCATTGCCAGAGTTGAGCACGAGAAATTTCAGCCGTAGCAGCATCCTCCATTTTATGATAAATCGCGGCTGCACCAACACCCCTCAGCCAACTCTCGATATACAAAATGCCGACATTGATATTCTCCCGCACACCAGCCTCCGTAATATCACCCTGCGGCACAGCTAGCAAATCGGCTGCCATGACTTTGACATCGGCTCGCTTATTGGCGATACTATTCGCTTCGGGCATGTAATCATTGAAGGTATCCATCGCTATCTTAACCAGCCCAGGATGAGCTACCCAGGTGCCATCATGTCCATTTTCAGCTTCCCGTTTTTTATCTACACCCACTTTTTCAAAAGCAAGTCGATTGGCTTCATCATCATTTTTTACAGGGATTTGTGCAGCCATGCCGCCCATAGCGTGAATGCCTCTACGGTGGCAGGTTTGAATGACCAATTGAGAATAAGACTTCATGCAATGAACGCCCATTCCGACGAGTGCGCGATCAGGCATCAGAAAATCAGGATTTTTGCTGAATTTTTTAATCATCGAAAAGATATAATCCCAGCGACCGCAGTTGAGTCCCGCAGAGTGATTTCTGAGTTCCCAAAGGATTTCATGCATTTCAAAAGAGGCTGTAATAGTTTCTAGCAAAACAGTTGCCCGAATTGTTCCTTGCGGTACTCCCAACTCATTTTGTGCAAACACAAATACATCATTCCACAGCCTTGCTTCGAGATGAGATTCCAGTTTTGCCAGATAAAAATAAGTGCCACTACCTTGTCGCAGCCGTGTTTTTACATTATGAAAAAAGTACAAACCAAAATCAAATAAACTGCCGCTAACTGGTTCGCCATCTACAGTCATTCCTTTTTCTGTCAGATGCCAGCCACGAGGGCGCACCATCAGTGTCGCTACATCTTTATTGAGTTGGTAAATTTTATTTTTTGTAGGATGCGCAAAAGAAATTGTACCCAGATTAGCGTCTCGTAAATTAATTTGTCCTTCTACATTATTTGCCCAGGTGGGGGAGTTGGAATCTTCAAGATCTGCCATAAAAACCTTTGCACCAGAGTTGAGTGCATTGATAATCATTTTTCTATCAACAGGTCCTGTAATCTCTACCCGACGATCTTGCAGGTCAGCAGGAATAGCAGCTACTGTCCAGTCGTCTTTGCGGATATTAGCCGTTTCCGGCAAAAAATCGGGCAGCATACCTTTATCAAATTCAGCCTGACGTATTTTCCGGTCAATCAATAGCTTTTTTCTGGGTTTATCAAACTTCCGATGCAGATCAGCAATAAATGTTAATGCAGCTTTACTGAGTATTTCAGCATATTCAGGCTTGAAACGACCTTCGATGTTTACTGCCTTTGGTAAAGTATAAGTAGCTGTTTCTATTGTGTTTGTGTCTTCCATATCAATTGTTTCAGCATGTTAAAAAATATATTTAGCGAAAATTCGCAATAATTTTCTAACGCAAATCTATATATTTTAGCGAAAATTCGCAAATAATGTTTCAAAAAAAATGGAAAATATTTTTTTAAACTAAAAAAACTCAATTTGATGTGTCAATTTCAGTGCCTGTAGAACTCCTTGGTAGTTAAAGCAGCGAGTAGTTATTTCGTACACATTCCTAAGCTACTCATCTTTATCTATTGCACCATTTTGGGTAGCCTGTTTTTTTCTTGTTCCCTTATTCCTTATTTTGCAGACGCAATGAAAAAAATAGACAAACGCTACATCTGGATTGGCTTGGGCGTACTGACTTTATTGATGCGCTGGCTGCTTGGTTTTATGCCCACTTTCGTGGAAAATGTGTATTCAAGAGGGCTGTACACAGGCGTCCGCTGGCTATTTGATTATACGGTGACGCGATTGCCTTTCCCACTGTTTTATGTACTGGCATTCATCTTGTTGGTATGGATGGTTTGGGCAATTATAAAGGTCATTAAGCGAAAGCGAAGCTGGAAAAAAAGACTGGGAAATGGTTTATTGTCTATAGGAGCATTTGCAGGTGGAGCCGTGTTTTTGTTTATGTGGTTATGGGGTTTCAATTATGCGCGTGTGCCACTGGAAAGCCAGCTCAATTTCCAACCTGAACCGCTTTCGTATGAAGAAGTTGAGGCAGCATTTATAAAAAATACAGCACTACTGGATTCGCTCCGTCAAAACATTCCAAATACAGATACCAATGCGCTATCCGCAGCTTATCTTCCTGATAAGTTGGAACATAAAATGAGAGATTTGCTGGTCGAGGTTTTGGAAGAACTGGACTATACTGCACCAGGTCGAGTACGCGGACGACTGATTTATCCGAAAGGTATAATGAGACGAACGGGTTCATCGGGCATCTATATTCCATTTATTGGCGAAGGCAATATTGACGGAAGTCTGCACCATCTTTCTATGCCGTTCACCATTGCACATGAGATGGCACACGGCTACGGGCATGGCGATGAAGGCACTTGCAATTTCCTGGCTTATCTGGCTTGCCAACGTTCTACTGATCCATATATTCGGTATGCTGGGCAATATTCGTATTGGCGGTATTTGCGTTCAGCTTTGCGCGGATTGGACTATGAGGCTTATCAGGCATTGGAGACTGAATTTCCTGTTGGTATTCACAATGATTTGGAATCTTTGAAAAAAAGCTGGGCAGAATATCAGACTTGGTTTCCCGATTTTCACGACTGGTTATATGATGGTTATCTGAAATCGCAGGGGGTGTCAGAAGGGCTGCAAAGTTATAGTCGGGTGGTGATGATGGTGGAAGCTTGGGAGGAGTAATTACGAATTACGAATCATTTAATTACGAATCGCTCATCATATACATTCGTAATTCGTAATTAATCAATTCGTAATTAACCTCAGGGGATGTCCATATACTTATGCGTTTGCAAAGAAATACGCCACTGCGGATTGGACTTTACATACTCGACCATAAGCGGTAGCATTTCTTTTTCTTTGTCCCATTCGGGCTGCAATAAAAGCACACAATCCTTTCTCACCATTTGAGCATATTGCTCTGCCCATTTGAGGTCATGTTTATTAAAAACAATCACTTTCAATTCGTCTGCCTGCTTTGGAAATTCAGCAACAGGCTCTTTGAATTTCTTTGGCGAAAAGCAAATCCAATCCCATTTTCCCGTAAGGGGATAAGCACCTGAAGTTTCCAGATTTAATATAAAACCTGCTTTATGCAATTCTTCACAAAGATAAGTCAGGTCATACATCAAAGGCTCTCCACCGGTGATGACAGCAAGTCGAGCAGGAGATTTTTTTGCTTCCGCAACAATGTCGCTGACCAGTGTAGGCGGATGTTTTGCAGCATCCCAGGATTCTTTGACATCACACCACACACAACCCACATCGCAGCCGCCCAGCCGGATAAATACCGCTGCTTTTCCCTGATGCAATCCTTCTCCCTGTATGGTGTAGAATTGCTCCATGAGCGGGAGTGATGTGATTGCCGGCATATTTTTAGTTAAACTATTCTTCAACTTCGTCATTCGTAATTCAGTGTTCGATATTCGATATTCTCGATCCTTCAATCGCCTTTTGCCTTAATAAATGATCCGCCAAAACCAAAGCTGCCATCGCTTCCACAATAGGCACGGCGCGTGGCACTACGCAGGGGTCATGCCTGCCTTTTCCCGTGACTTCAACGCTTTCGCCAGCTTCATTAATCGAACGCTGTGACTGGACAATAGTTGCGACAGGCTTGAACGCGACATTAAAATAAATATCCATGCCATTGGAAATGCCACCTTGCACACCGCCAGAATAATTGCTGGTCGTTTTGGTCTTTCCGCCTTCCTGTACAAACTCATCATTATGTGCAGAACCCCGCATTTGTACACCAGCAAAACCAGATCCATATTCAAAACCTTTGCAGGCATTGATACTCAACATCGCTTTGCCGAGGTCAGCGTGTAGTTTGTCAAAAGCCGGTTCGCCTAAGCCAGCCGGACAGCCTTGTATCACAGCCGATACTAGGCCGCCAATCGTGTCGCCTGCTTTGCGAATGTCTTTGATATGGGCAATCATTTGAGCTGCCATATCATCATCAGGACAACGGATGGGCGTGTTTTCTATTTTGCTAAAATCGAGTTCGGAATATTTTTTATCCAACTTTAAACTGCCGACCTGACTTACATAAGCTGTGATGTGGATATTATGCTGTCGGAGCAATAATTTTGCAATTGCACCAGCCGCTACCCGCGCTGCTGTTTCACGGGCAGAAGAACGTCCGCCGCCTCGGTAGTCCCTGTGTCCGTACTTGGCAAAATAGGTGTAATCGGCATGAGAAGGACGAAACTTATCCTTGATGTGAGAATAATCTTTCGAGCGGGCATCAGCATTGAAAATGACCATTGAAATAGGCGTTCCGGTTGTTTTGCCTTCAAATATGCCAGACAGAATTTCGGCTTTGTCAGCTTCTTTGCGTTGAGTCACAATCTTGGATTGTCCAGGACGCCGACGCGCCAACTCTTCTTGAATAAAATCTTCATCAACTTCGATGCCTGGCGGACAGCCGTCTATGATGACACCGAGTGCCTTGCCGTGTGATTCGCCAAAAGTGGTGATGTTGAATAGTTGTCCAAAAGAATTGCCTGGCATATCTTGAGTAATTGAGTTGATTGTGTGTGAGTGTATTAAGTTGATGCACTCAATTTTGTTTTGCACAAAAGTAAGTCATTTATAAACAATAAAAAACCCGCAACAAATGTTGCGGGTTCAGTAAGATTAAGTTTAAATATTATAAGTGTTGCCAGAGGTAACACCTCATTTTAAACTTAAACTTACTTCGGTACAATCGAAGATACACCTTGATTACGCACCCAAACTTCTTTATCTCCTCCGCTCACATCGCCATCCAGATTGAAATCGGCATTAGAATAAATATAAAATTCGCCATTATCTGCCGAATAAGGTGCTTTGTCACTGCCATTAATATCATAGCTTTGGACATCTGATAGCTGGTCGCCATCACCACCAAACATTCCCCATACGCCAGATTCTAACTGTCGTTGTCCGTAGCTGGTCGAATTTTTATAGGTATCGGTATTGCGAAAATCATAAGTCAATACGCCATTATTGACGGTGACTGGATTAGCAGACATAATGCCCATGTGGTTTCGGTGTTCTACTACAATATAAAAAGCACCTGTTGTTTGTTCGGACAGCCGGAAAGGCTCGACCTGCATCATCATGCCATTTGACCGTAATAAAACAGCACTTTGGGCTACCGTGGAATTGGCTTGTGGACTAGTACGAAGAGAAACCAGTAACCAATCGACAATATCAGTTGGATAATTTCCATTGGCATAATAGAGTCCCTCTGAGCCATTATGATTCCAGGGAGCAGGATCGTAAGGTTGTCCTGCTGGCGTGTTGACTTGTCCGGGCAAAACATATTGCTCGGTGTTCATGGCAGTGTTCATGGAGTTGGTTTGTGGATTATAAGCGCCGTCTAACCAAACGCCGGCATTAAGCCGAAGCGGTTCATAGTATTCAATGATAAGTTCAGGAGCGGCATCACTACAGGAAGCTTCTGTAAAAGCTGACCGAATACCTGATCCTTCTATAAAAAGAGCAATTGAATTGAAGTTATTCCATTCTGACTGGCTGATGATTTCCTGGATAACAGGACTTAAATCTGGTGTTCTTTGGGCTCGTTTGGCTTGCCCAATGCTCCAGGATGCTGGAAGCCAGTTTACAACATGCTGTGTTTTTTGTCGGTTGGACATATTATGGGTAGCCGTTTGAAAAGCAGCCGCACTACCTGTAGCTTCTCCTGATACTGTAAGGTAAGCCGTACCACTTCCAGCCGAACTAGCTCTGAACTGAATATAAGCATTTGTGATTTTCGCGCCTTCTGGAATATTAATCTCATCAAAGCGCAGTCCGGTGAGTTGGTTATTGCCAATGTTGATTGTATTGGAAGACGTGCTGACTTGTCCGCTGGAAGTTTCCTGAGCAGTATTATAATAAAGATTGGCTCTTGAGCGAGCAACCTTAGAATTTTGCGAACAGCCATTTGATCCATTTAAATACGGGCAAAGGTCGAGATAAGACAAAAAGCCGCCATCTGTAATGCCATTCCATTCTGCTTCATCTGTGATATAAATTTCCCGATTGCCTGTAAAAGCAACAGATTCTCGTTGCAACTGTATGCCAAAATCAAGTGCAGTTACATTGCCATCAAAAAATACACCATCCGTAAAATCACTAATGATCCACATTCTGGTTTCGCCAATCAAAACCAATAGTTCTCCATCAGGACTTAGCGCAGCTGCGCCTGCAAGATATTGTGAAGAGCCAAACTGTATAGAGGTAATGTATTCCGCTGTATATTGTGAGGCGGAAGGTGTAGCAGGCACACGATATAATAAAGCCTGCCCAGGCATTTTGGTTACAATGTAAAGGTAATTATCATGGTAAAATAAACCTTCCGCATTATCTACACCGCTACCTGCCGGAAAACGGAAACTAATGATTTCAGCAGAGACAAAAGCGTCACAATGATAGTCAGGATTGCCTATTTTATAAATAGATAAATCGTCATAAGCCTGACTTGGTGAGTAGGAGGCATTTTTATCACCAATGTCAGCAAGGTACAAATTGCCATCTTCGTCACTAGTCATGTCTTCCCAGTCATAATTATATCCATTTAATAGCTGGACAGTTCTATACACATTTCCGCTGGTGTCGGAAGCATGAATTTTCGCGCCATTGGTGCCATCATTAAGCGTCCAGAAACCAGCTCTTCCATTGGCGACAATCCCGGAAGTCTCTCGCATTACGGTGGATAATTCGCATACCTGATAAGGGTTTACAGTAGTGGCAAAAAGTTGATGGGGAAGGGTAATAGCAGTTAGGCACAGGCATAGAATGACCAGCCTGGTTTTTAGTTGTAGGTACAGCATTTTAGATTAGGTTTAAAGATTATTGTAATACTTCTCTTGTTTTTGGGGAGAAAGTTGATTTTAGTCTATCGTGTGGCACAGGGAGAGTGACGATACTTAGAACAAATTCCCAACGTGCTCTTATTGTTTCGTCTTTGCAAATGTAGTATTATTGTATTAATCAAAAAACAATTTCTTATATAATTTATAATTAAAAAATGATTTTAACAGTTGGGTGGTTTATGTAATTTTGTTAATGGTCATTTAGAGCGTTTAGTATATGTAGAAAAAACGTCCAACAATATCGAGTAGCTGATGTTGTGTATCTAACATGCTCTGAAATCAGCTAAAACTTTTGTAATTTCGATTTTTATAATGGAAAAATATGAAACATACACTCATTAGCACGCTTGCTTTTTTATACGGAATACTAGTATTTGCCCAAACACCAGCCTGGGAAACGAATCTCAGTCCGCGTATTGCCAATTATGATATATCGGTGAAACTGGACACGGCAAAAAAGACGCTAACTTGTAAAGAACGCCTCAACTGGCGCAATGACTCACCCGATTTTATCACAGAATTGCAATTTCATTTATATTTAAATGCATTTAAAAACACCAATTCTACCTTCCTGCGCAGCGGAGCAAGGTTTGGGCGTTTGCCTGATGATGAAATGGGCTGGGGATGGGTTGATATTGTAAAAATAATAGACGAGAAGGGAAATGATTTGACTGACAGGATTGAATTTATCCATCCTGACGACGATAACGAAGACGACCAGACGGTGGTCAGGGTTGCACTCAAAGAACCGATTAAGCCAGGCGCGTCTGCTAATTTTGATATTGATTTTGTGTCCAAATTGCCGCGCATTATTGCGAGAACAGGCTTTGCAGGCGACCACTACTATTTCGTAGTACAATGGTTTCCAAAGATTGGCGTCTACGAAGAAGCTGGTGAACGTTATTCTGTAGATGAAGGAAAATGGAACTGCCATCAGTTTCATTCCAATACTGAATTTTATGCTGATTTTGGCGTGTATAATGTGGATCTGACCGTGCCGAAAGGTTTTGTGGTGGGGGCATCGGGGGTTTTACAAAATGAAAAAGACAATGAAGATGGCACTAAAACAGTCAGCTACAGAGCGGAGGATGTTATAGATTTTGCCTGGACAGCCAATCCTGATTTCAAAGTCATCGAAGACAAATGGAACCAGGTAGACATCAAGTTGATGATAGAAGCCGAACACGAGCATAATGCGGATAAATACATCAGCTCCCTGAAAAATTCCATGGAATATCTGGCAAAGCATGTTGGTGATTATCCATATAGCACCCTAACGATGATCGCTCCGCCGATTTATGGTATTGGTTCGAGTGGCATGGAGTATCCGACGCTCATTACCACAGTGCCGGGTTTTACCATTCATGAAGGTATTCGGCAAATTGAAACAGTCACAGTACACGAGTTTGTTCACCAGTATTTCATGCAGATGGTGGCTTCCAATGAGCAGGAAGAAGCCTGGCTCGACGAAGGCTTCACGACTTATTTTGAAAACCGTATCATGGATCATTATTACGGCGAAAAAACTTCTACGACTGATGTAGGCGGCTATCATACAGGCGACAAAGAGGACTCACGCCTTCGTTATACAGGCATGAAAAATCCGCGTATTGCGCCTTGTGCCACACCTGGTTGGGAATTCAAATTTGGCGGCTATGGAGACATTGCTTATGGCAAAACGGGTGCCTGGCTGGAAATGTTGGCACGAATGGTTGGCACGACGACGATGGACAATATTATGAAAACCTATTTTGAACGCTGGAAATTCCGACATCCCTGTGGTACGGATTTTATTGATGTAGTGAATGAGGTCGTGGCTAAAGAACACGGCGATAAATTCGGCGATGATATGAACTGGTTTTTCGATCAGGTCTTGTACGGTACGCAGGTCTGCGATTACAAACTGGCTTCTATCAGCAATCGAACACAAAAAGAACCAGTAGGTGTTTTTGATAAAGATGGCGATAAAGAATGGGCAGAAGAAGTTGATCAGGCATCCGAAGAAGAAGATAAAATTTACGAATCTCGGGTCACCATCCAACGCCTCGGCGATATGACGATGCCACAGGAAATTTTAGTCAAGTTCGATAATGGAGAAGAAGTCCGCGAGTTTTGGAATGGCAGGTCGCGCAATTATGAACTGCGCTACGAGCGTCCCGAAAAAATCGTTTGGGCACACATTGATCCCGAACAGAAAATTTACATGGACATCAATTTTAATAATAACAGCATTACGAGAGAACCAGACAAAGCGCCCATTCACAAATGGGCATCAAAAGTTTTGTTTTGGGTGCAGAATGTGTTGCAGTCTATGTTTTTCTTTTTTTAAACGGCTTTGCCGTAAGAAGCGAGAGGCGAGAAGCGAGAAGCGAGAGAAAAAGTCCCGCTTCCCGCAGCGTAGCGGTCTCCCTTCCCGCTTCCAAAAAATAAATAATGAATCCAATAAGTATATTTTTCAAAGGCATCTGGGATACTTTCCGCCTGTTCAGAATGTGGCTGATGTTGTTTTTGCTGATTTTTGTGCTGGCGGCAACCGTGGCGATACCTTTTGCGAATGTGATGCAACAAACCATCGGCAATTCGCTGGAACTGAATAAGCTGTTGCCAGAATACGATCATACGGTCTGGTCAGATTTTACCAATGTATCGGGAGGTGAAGTGTATAGCATATTTGGGCAAAATTTGTGGATGGCGCCTTTGTTTTTGCTGCTGTATATTTTTCTAAGTGGCGGTATGGTGAAGTCTTTCGATGCCATACCAGAATCTTTTAGTTTTCAACGATTTTGGAGTGCGAGTACCTATTATTTCTGGCGATTTTTCCGCTTGTTTGCCTGGTTGCTGTTGTTTCAGGGGGTATTGGCGGCGGTGATTTATGGCGGAGCTTATTGGGCTACATTAGATTTTGATTTGTCGAACCTGAGAGATGAAACGATTCTCTTTAATGCGGCTAAAATTGCCATTCCTGTACACTTATTCCTCGCAACGATTATTGCTATGATTGGCGATTATACCAAAGTGCGGATGGTGAAAAATGACACCTATTTTGTACTGCGCGAATTTTTGAGAAGCACTGGGATGTGTTTCCGTTATTTCTTCCGCACTTATTTTGTGTATTTGCTGGACATTGCTTTGTTGGTCGGTCTATACTTCTTGTATCTTTTCCTTGCGGAAAATATCGGCATGGCCAGCACAATGGCAATTCTGACCATGATCGGGATTCAGACGCTGACCATGTTTTTCCGATTGGGCACACGCCTGTTCGCGCTCGGCAGTGCCAATGCCATGTACGATAAAGTAGCACAGGCATCTCTGCCTGTAAGCGAAGAAGAACAGGCATCCCTCCCTGTAAGCGAAGAAATTGTTGAGACAACTTCGATTGCATCCGAACCCGAACCAGAACCCGAAGAAGAAGATTTCGACGAAGAAGATCAGGACTTTAACGAACGGGAGCATATTACGGACTGGTCGCCTTATTCGAGGGATGGGGAGAAGTTGTAGAAATAAATTATCATTTTATTGTTATTTAAATCAGCACAATGACAGCAGTAGCCGGAGTATTAAATAAACAAGCAGTTGCCATAGCAGCCGATAGTGCAGTAACTATTGGTAGTTCAAATAACCGCAAAATATTCAACAAAGCAAACAAAGTATTTGCTCTATCTAAGCAACATCCAGTTGGGATAATGATTTATAATTCCGCTTCCTTCATGGGAACTCCCTGGGAAACGATAATAAAAATTTATCGCAAAAAACTTGGAGACGAATCTTTCCCAACCATAAAAAAATATCAGGAAGACTTCATAGAGTTTCTTCGGTCAAAGGAATTTTATACTAATGCTGACACGCAAATTAATAGGTTACAAGACTTTGCATTGTATATTATTGACTTTGCAATTGATGAAGTTATAGTAAACAATAGGCTTTTAGTTGAGTCCATGTCATCGGCAGATAAAGCAGTTTTCATAAAGCTGTTCGAGAAAAGAATCGATGCATACATTGAACTTTGGAGTAGAAGTACTGAATACTGTCCCGAATTTATGGATTATACTTTTGAAGTGTTTCAGAGGTATTCTACTTCAGTTTTTGATAAAATTCTCGAATCTCGCTTTCTCAATAATGAGCTTGAAGTATCAAATGAGCTATTGGTGAAGATTGAAAAAATCGTTTATATAATATTGAGAGCTAAGGAAACCTCGTATCATTATACAGGATTGATTTTTACTGGTTTTGGCGAGGATGAAATATATCCACAACTAATCCCAATAAACATATCGATGGTAGTGGATAATAGGTTACGATATTATATTGACGAAGATCAAAATACATCTATTTCAAATAATAATCCAAGTGGGATTTGTCGATTTGCTCAAACGGATGTAATAGATACAATATTAACAGGGATAGATCCTTCTTTAGATAATATTTACCTGAAAAATTTTGATAAAATATTAACGGATTATAATAAAGCAATATTGGGAGTTATAGGCGATACAAATCCATTACTGTCAGAGCAGATAAAGAATGTTGATAATCAAATAATTATAGGAGAATTGGATAAATTAAATAACGAAATAAGGAAGGAACATTATGTTATTCCGCTACACAATGCTGTAATCAGTTTGGCAAAAGAAGATCTAGCTGAAATGGCTGAAAGCCTAATATATTTGACTTACTTAAAAAGAAGAATTACCTTTGCAGAAGAGAGTGTTGGAGGCCCTGTTGATGTAGCGATTATTTCAAAGGGAGATGGATTTATATGGATTAAACGAAAACATTATTTTAACCCAAAATTAAACCATCATTTTTTCGATAACTATTTCAAACAATAACAACATGAATACTTTATCATTTAACACTGGTTTTACAAAAAAAAAATCTACTGACATTGAAGATGTACTCTCTAAGTTTAAACAAAATAAAGAAAAAAAATTAACCATTAAAGAAGGGATGTCTGCTGAAGAAATTTCCGAAATTGTTTCTAAAAGGGTAATTAAGATTATTGAAGAACAATTTAAACTGACAAAAGAACAGTTTGAAGAGGAATAGCAATATTTACCTTTAATCTCTGTTACAAAAAAGTACTTATTCAGGGATAAAATGGTTGTCAGATGCCAAACATAAAAACCTCCACCTATCGCGCCCCATTCCTCTACCGCCACCACCATATTGGCACCATCATGCCCAACCTACTCCGAAAAGTAGAAGGCATAACTTACCAGCGAAAAAGAATCGAAACACCCGATGAAGACTTTCTTGATCTGGACTTTTCTCGTGTGGGCAGCAAGACCATTTTGCTACTCATGCACGGACTAGAAGGCAGTTCCGACCGACAATACGCCAAAGGTATGATAAAGGCAGCCAACAAAGCCGACTGGGATGGTGTGGTGCTGAATATGCGTGGTTGCAGTGGCGAAGCCAATCGACTCTACAGTTCTTATCACAGTGGCAAAACGGATGATTTGGACTTAGTCGTGCAGCATTTGATACAAGTCGAAGAATACACGGATATTCTGATTTTTGGCGTCAGTCTCGGCGGGAATATTACTTTGAAATATGTAGGCGAGCAAGGCGAAAATATACCAAAAGAAGTGCGGGCGGCTGCGGCTTTATCCGTTCCTTGCCATTTGCAGACCTCCGCTGTTCAACTTCAAAAACCCATCAATCAAGTCCTCTATGTCCGTCGGTTTATAAAGTCTTTGGTGCCGAAAGGCATTGAAAAAGTCAAAAGATTCGCCAGGACAGAGATTAGTATTGAAGCGATGCAAAATGCCCGTAATTTTTATGACATCGACAATCTTTATACTGCCCCTGCACATGGTTTCAAAGACGCAGAAGATTATTGGGAACAATGTCATTCCCGACAATTTCTGTCCGGCATTCGCATTCCGACCTTGCTCATCAATGCCCAAAATGATCCTTTTCTTTCGCCTGAATGTTATCCTTACGAAGAAGCTGAAAACAATCCGTATTTTTATTTTGAAGCCCCAAAATATGGCGGTCATGTCGGCTTTAGTACCAACTGGCGTATGACAGGCGAGTTTTGGCAGGAGACGCGGGTAGTGGAATTTTTTAATCGTGTGAAATAGGTTGATTCTCGATAAGTGGAAATACAAATCCAAACGTCAAATTCAAATTCAAAAAACTATTGACAATAGGTCAATTAGTCAAATTGAAAGTGGTGTTTAGTTGAGTCCAGGCACTTAGCTATCGTGGAACAGTCGACGGTTGATGGCTGTATTTTTAGCTTTAAAGTTATCCTATTTTTCATTTTGCATTGCAATTTCACAAAAAAGCTGTAATTTCATACAAATTCATCCATTCATGCGAAGCTATTTTATTTGTATAACATGTTGTCTGTCTTTTGCAGGTCTGAAAGCAGAGGCTCCACTGAGGGATTCCTTGGCGAATGCCCTGAATATAGAAGCCAATAATGCAGTACAATCTGGTGAAAGCAAGGCGGCTTTGAAATATTATAATACCGCTTTACAGGCTTTAATTCCAGGTTTTGTAGATACGATGGTGTTAAATAATCCAGATTGGAAACTGCTGGAAAATTCGCATAATCAATCGGATATCTTAGCTTTACTCGAAGGAAAAGCAACAGTTTCAGTTACTTTTTTTGCCAAATATGGAGATGCAGAAGGACTCAGAAAAGCCTATGAAACATTTGAGCTAACGGATCAATTGATGGCTCGTGTCAAAATGAATAATGAAGAGCCGCTTGCGCGAGAACGCATAGTGAGGATTTATGAAAAAGCCATTGAAACCGCATCCACTATTTTTGATAAAACAAAAAATGACCGGCATCTCGAACAGGCTTTCCAATGGGCAGAGCGTTGCAAGACACTTTTACTGACCGACCTGCATCGAAGTTTTCAAATGACAGACTTGCAGGCGATACCAGATAGTTTGCTGGCTTATGGAAAAGCCTTGCGACATCGACTGGCTGATTTGGAAAAAACAATCAGTCGCACTATTCAACCCATCTTCAAGGATAGTTTGCAGACTTTACAATCGGAATACGAAACCTTCAAAAAACAACTCAAAAAAGATTTCCCAAAACATTTTGGAATCAAATATGACCACGAAGTCATCAGTCTTGGACAACTACAAGGCAAAGTCTTAAAAGACGATATGTTCCTGTTGGAGTATTTTGTTACTGGAGAAACTATTTTCCTATTTGAAATAACAAAAGAGCATATCAGCCTGTCCAAAATTCCATTGGATTTTCCCTTGGAGAAATGGGTGGATGAAATGTTGAAAGCCAGCAGCACACCCGATAGCCAAGCTGAAGAGTATGCAGAAGTGGCTTTGAAATTATTCAGTTATCTACGCCCAATTCCAAAACAGGGAAATTGTATTATTGTACCAGACGGCGTTTTACACCAATTGCCTTTTGAACTCCTGCTGACGGAAGAATCTGAGGCACTTGATTTCAAAAATTTGCCCTATTTGATTCGCAAGACAAATATCAGTTATGCCTATTCTGCAACGGATTTAGTCAGACGCTATAAAGGACTCCCCATCAATATCGGCAAACAATTTCTCGGAATTAGTAATAATGACCCCGATAATAAAAATGAAGTCCTTCAGATTAAGCGGAAATTCGAAGGAGAAACCGTTTTTGACGTGCCTGCTATGGACGTAGATTTTAGAGAAAAAGCCTCTGAATTTGACCTAATCCACCTAGCCGTTCAAGCCGACGAAAACGGCATCAAGCTGGACGAAGACTATGTAAGTCTGAGCAAATTATTCAGACAAAAAATGGATGCTTCCATGGTCGTTCTCAATTCTTATGAGGGAGCAGTCACGGAAATGGAGCAGGCACTAAGTCAGGAAAGTGAAAGCGTCATCCTAGCCCGTTGGGATACCGAAAATGCTGCTTCGGCTGATATAATGAAACGTTTTTACACAAATCTCGGCGATAAAATACCCAAAAACGAAGCCTTACGACAAGCAAAATTAGATTACCTTGCGGAAAATTATGTCAATGGAAAAATGGCACATCCATATTACTGGGCAGCCTGGTCTGCTTTTGGTAATACGCTGCCACTGGAAATTCAAATACTAATAGAAGACTTTATCTGGTTAGCTATTGCACTCATCATCCTTTTGCTGGTTATCGCCTATTTCCTACGTCGAAATTCACCTGATATTCCAGTTGGCACGATAACTAATTTTCCAGCAAGAGGATAAAATTTTTAAATTTTTAAAGTAGAAAAAAACAAATTCCAAAAAAGAAAAAATTGTGTTGATGTGAGAAATGTGTTAATGTGTTGTGGTGTTAATGTGTTGATGTAATTTGTTTTGCGAATGTAGCGATAATTCATGAATTATCGCTACATCCGCAAAACAAAC
>CALFBH010000015.1 GCA_937951615.1 uncultured Saprospiraceae bacterium
AGCACGATACTTTTGCCGTAAGACTTCCTTCAGATTCCACCTCACGATGGACACCCTTGTCTTTAGCTAACGATTCCTTCCTTATAGGCTCGCTCGGGACTTGCACCCTATAGATTAGTGCCATGTATGGCACACAAAAAGACCTGACAGATTTCAAAAATCTATCAAGTCTTTTTGTATCCAAGCTTATTTGGACAATGATTTAAAGAGAAGTAGCACAGACATTCCTGTCTGTCAGTTTGCTCGCACGCGCCTCTATCTCCTGCCCCCGATAGACATGCGGGAGAATCCACCCGCATTTTTATTAATTATTAGGCGTTTTCAAGTGGTGAGGCTTGAATATAAAAACTGCACGTTCCTAAACTAGATAATATTATCTATTTTTAGCCCTGTGTTCTTATTCAAAAAGAGTACGGTATCAGCTGTGGTATTTGCCCCCGCCACACTGATGGCATACCTTCCTTTCAATGTTCCATCTCCATGTATCGTACCTGGAGGAGTGTATAAGGCATACCCATACGGTATTTTAAATGCGGTAAAGCTATAATGAATTGCCGAAAGCCTTTTCCCAATGATAATATGCCCTTGGGAATACTTATTGAGAGGAATATGAATGTGAGGGAAGTCATGTCTTTCCACATAGTATCCGCCACCGCCATTTTCCTGTGTTAGAAAGTCATTTTCATAATTAAATTTGTAGTCATATTCCATTAGAAGCGTGTCTGCCATAAAAGCTGACATCGGAAAATTTGAGCCGCTCTTGATGAGCATAAGCCCATAAAATTTTATTCTTTCATGGTCTGCCGCCACAATAGGGACTTTCAGATCATCGGAGACCAGTAGTGCTCCCATTCCGTCAAAAAGGTTAGCGTCTTTTCCAGAATTTCTGACGATTCCTTTTTTATCTGCTGCTTCAGAAGAATACCATTCAGCTTCAACAATTACTCTTTCAGAATTGTCCGTTTCTGTTTTCTCTAATTTGAGCAGTGAAGGTTCTGACAGAGAAAACTTCCACTGAGATACTCCTTTTTCTAAAAATGATCTGCCCGAAAGGGTCTCTAAGACCAAATCGTCTGGGTTCTTAACTGAATATCGAGCCAGGTTTGCCTGTTCTAGCAGTTTCCTGTTGCTTTCCTTTGTCTCAAAATGTGTGTTGATAGAATGTTTCATTTTGTTAGTTCTTTCTTTTTCCAAACACCTACGTAAGGCAAAATATATTGATATTTTCTGTTCGTTTCTTTCAAAATGAATGGAATATCCTGTGTTTCATCTAATAATTCAAAATTATCAGCTAAGGTTTCTCGGATTACCCGACTGGAATAGACAGGTTTGTCTCCTTCCATATTCCCCCCCAACCATTTCTCTTTTTCTGTAAACTCTTCTTTCCATGTAAATGGGGAGGTGATCAACAGGAGTCCGCCCTCATTCATACGCATATTTAGCTCTGACAAGAATAAACGTGGATTATATAATCTATCCATTAAATTGGCCGCCAATACAAAGTCGAGTTCTTTTAATTTACTCGACATATTGCACGCATCTCCCTGATAGAATTGCACGTTTTTCTCTCTCCCATTCAATTGGAGATCGTCCACATGAATGGATTTACGTTCATAGATACTGCCTTCAACGAGTGTTTGGTATTTTACCGTCTGAAGCTCCTTTAATTGATGTGCGTATCGGATAAAATGTGTAGAGAAGTCAATTCCTGTTACCTCGTCGAAATAGCGACCAAGTTCAAAACTACTCCTGCCTACCGAACATCCTACGTCCAATGCTTTTCGTTTTTGGCTTCCATTCCAAAATTTTGAAGCGTAATTTATGATAGCTACAGCGAAAGGTTCTCTGCCTAAATAAGACTTACTACCATAATGTGCATCTAAATATATACTACACGCTTCATCTGTTTCGTAAGAATTTACATTTCGGTTGATCTTATGCTCCGTATGAACCATTCTGAAACCAGCATGCTGGAAAAAATGTTTTCTGAATGCGTATCTGCTTTCTTTTCTTGCGCAATTACCGCCTGAAATCCAGCTTCCTCCTTTTATAATGTTGTGTTTGTCATCGAAAGTAGGAATAGAAAAATCATCGTAGTATGGATGAGGTTTAAATCCTTGAAATGGGCGTATTGGGCTTTCCGTCCATTGCCAGACATTACCACATACATCGTAGAGCTCACCATGTTTAAACTTGTCAACTGGACAGGAAGAGGCAAAATGGGCTAAATGAAAATTAGTGTTTCCATGCTCTTCCCTATCATTTCCTATATAATTTTGATGGTACATAGAATGCCACTCATGCTCTGAAGGCAGTCTCACGCTCATCCCTTTTGATTCAGAATACCAATTGCAATATGCTTTTGCTTCAAAAAAATTAACCTCTACAGGCCAGTTCAGCGGGAGCATAATTTCTTCGATCATATTGCGTAGCCTGTACCCCCAGGGTTGTGCGTCATCTTTTACCCAAAACACAGGATGACTCGGTTTTTTGAATTCAAGCCATGAAAGCCCTTCTTCTGTCCACCACTTACTATTCCTATACCCTCTGTCCTGCACAAATTCCAAATAATCTGCGTTGGAAACTAGATACTGACTGACCAAAAAATCTTTGACTTCCTGAATGTCCTCACCATATTCATTATCCCATCCATAATAATCTGAAGGGCTAGAGATTCCTAACTGTATTTTTTCACCTTTGATCTTGATAAACGAATTTTTTAATGTTTTTTCACCATACTCCTTACAAGTTGCCCATCCTTCGACTTGTTGATCAATATATGAAATATCTATTTGCCGGATCAGAACAGAAGACGTTTCCAAATGAATAAGCTCATGTTCCACCCCCATCAGTATAATCCAGGCAGGGTGATTCCAATCAATGCCCTCACCGAGAGGCAAATCATCAATAGCTTGATTAACAATCTTCTGAACAGTATTTCTGTATTGTCTTACTTCTTCTACTCTAGGCCATGTAATATTATCATAGTTCAAATCATCCCAAGACATTTCATCAACACCTACTGCAAACAAAGATTCGAAGGATTCATTAACCCTTTGATCAATGATTTTAGCAAGGATTAATTTATTCACGAAAAACGTTGCTGTATGACCGAAATAGAAAATAAGGGGATGCCTTAATGTTTCAGGTCGCTGATAGAATGCCTCATTACTATTTAGGCATTCATACAAATTTTCATAGAGTTGAAAAGTGTGGTTAAAGAAATCTTTAATTTCTCTCCTTTTACTCTCGGTTAAAGGCTTTCCTAAAAAAGGGGATATGTAAATTACATTATTCATTATTTTTTTTTGTGACAAAAAACGCTTAATTCATTTTAATGCTTGCATCTTTTCCGCACACTAAGGTATAAAACATTGATAACCCCAAAAATTAAAATGGGTGAAAACTATAATTTCCACCCATTTGATAAACAAATTAAACAATAAACCCCCAATTCCAGTTGTAAAGAAGACTGAATAAGCTCCAAAAAAATTTCAATGCACGCATTGTATTTTGTACTTTTGCGAAAAAATTTCATTGAACATTAATCATTGAACATATATCATTGATTATTTATCGTTCATCATTCATCATTCATCGTTATAATTAATGAGTAGAAAAATTAAAAAAGTAGCTGTTCTGGGCTCTGGTGTTATGGGATCGGGTATTGCTGCCCACTTTGCCAATATAGGGCTGGAAGTACAGTTACTGGATATTGTACCGTTTGACATCACAGATGAAGAACGGAAAAGCCCTGCACAGCGCAATCGCATTGTAAATGGCGCACTGAAAGCCGCTTCCAAAGCCAAACTGAATCCTTTTTATAAGAAAGATTTTATCCATCGTATCGCAACGGGTAATTTTGACGACGACTTTGAGAAAATCAAAGATGCCGACTGGATTATCGAAGTCGTGGTAGAACGACTGGACATCAAAAAGCAGATTTTTGCAAAAGTGGATCAGTTTCGCAAACCAGGCTCACTGGTGACGTCCAACACATCTGGTATTCCTATCAACTTGATGATGGAAGGGCGTAGCGACGATTTTGTGAAGCATTTTTGCGGCACGCATTTTTTCAATCCACCACGTTATTTGCGCCTCCTAGAAATTATTCCAACAGAAAAGACTGATCCGGCTGTCACACAGTTTTTTATGGATTATGGCGACAAATTCCTCGGCAAGCGAACGGTATTGTGCAAAGACACGCCGGCATTTATCGCCAATCGTGTAGGTGTGTATGCTATGGCAAAAGTATTTCAACTGACCGATCAGTTGGGACTGACTATAGAAGAAGTGGATAAACTGACTGGTCCATTGATTGGTCGTCCGAAGACGGGTACTTTCCGCCTCGGCGATTTGGTTGGGCATGATACTTCCGTCAAGGTGATTAAAGGCATTAAAGACAATTGTCCGAATGACGAGCAGGCTGGCACATTTGTCTTGCCGAAGTATATGGAGTTTTTGATTGAAAATAAATTCCTCGGCAATAAGTCTAAAAAAGGTTTCTACGAAAGAAGACGTGGTGCAGATGGTTCAAAGACCACTTATGCACTGGACTTGAATACACTGGAATACGTGGAAAGTCGCAAGGTGCGCATGGACAGTATCGGTGCAGCCAGGGGACTGGAAAAACTGGAAGATCGAGTACGCAGTATGTTTGATGCGGAGGATAAAGGCGGCCAGTTGGTGCGTGGTTCTTTGCTGGGCTTATTTGCTTATGTGTCCAATCGCATTCCCGAAATTTCGGATGATCTGTACAGCATTGACGATGCCCTGAAAGCAGGTTTTGCCTGGGAAGTAGGTGCTTTTGAATACTGGGACATGATTGGCTTGGAGAAAGGCATCAAATTATGTGAAGAAGCTGGATATAGCATTGGACAATGGGTGAAAGATATGGTGGCTGCCGGACATACTTCTTTTTATAAAACAGAAAAAGGACTGCCCAATTATTACGACCTTTTGACAAGAGGCTACAAAGCTGTGCCAGGTGCGCAGGACTTTATCATTCTTGATAATACTCGTGAGACCTCTGTGGTGTGGAGCAATGCAGGCTGTGCGATCCATGATATGGGCGATGGCGTTTTGTGTTGTGAATTTCGCAGTAAGATGAACTCCATTGGCGCAGATGTACTGGAAGGCATCGCTAAAGCCATTGACATGGCAGAAACGGAAGGCTGGAAAGGTGTGGTCATTGGAAATAATGCGACCAATTTCTCTGTTGGTGCAAATCTGGCAATGATTGGCATGATGGCTTATGGCGGACAAACAGACGAACTGAATGTTGCGGTAAAAACTTTCCAAGACACGATGATGCGTTGTCGTTATTCCGGTATTCCAGTGGTGGCTGCTACGCAAGGTTTTGTCTTTGGCGGCGGTTGCGAGACGATGATGCACTGTGATCGTGCAGTGGTTTCTGCGGAGTCTTATATTGGTTTGGTAGAAGTTGGCGTTGGTTTGATTCCTGGCGGTGGTGGTACCAAAGAGTTTGCCTTGCGGACTTCTGATGCTTTCTTTGAAGGCGATGTTCAGATTCCGACTTTGGTCGAGCGATTTAAAACCATTGCGCTGGCGAGTGTCGCGACTTCTGGTTATGATGCTTTTGATAAAGGTTATCTGATTCCTGGTTACGACCGAGTTTCTGTGAACGCTTCTCGTACATTGGCAGAAGCCAAAAAAGAAGTACTGGAACTTGCTGATAATTATACACAGCCTATTATACGCAACGATATTCAGGTATTGGGACGGACTGGTATGGCGGCTTTGTATGCCGCAGCAGCTAGTTTGCAATATGGAAATTATGCCAGCGAGCATGATGTAAAGATTGCCAAAAAAGTAGCTTATGTACTTTGTGGTGGCGATTTGTCCAGTTCACAAAAAGTAACTGAGCAGTATTTATTGGACATCGAGCGAGAAGCCTTCCTGAGTCTGGTGACAGAGCCTAAGACACTGGAGCGTATTTCGCACATGATGAGTACGAATAAGCCTTTGAGGAACTAGAGCGTGTTGTCGTGCGCATGTGTTGATGTGTTGATGTACATCAACACGTCAATACATCAACACACCAACACGGAATAGATTTACTCAATCAACTAAATAACTTAAATAGACAACAAAATGGAAGCATATATCGTAAAAGCATATCGTACAGCAGTTGGCAGAGCCAAAAAAGGCGGGTTTCGTTTTACCCGTTCAGATGATTTAGCGACTGAAGTACTCAAATATATGATGGAACAGACACCGCAGTTAGACCCTGCTTTGGTGGATGATGTCCTAGTAGGCTGCGCCAATCCCGAAGGGGAACAAGGTTTGCAGATTGGTCGTCAAATCGCGTTACGTGCATTGGGAATTCCTGTGCCGGGCGTTACGGTGAATCGTTATTGCGCATCGGGTTTGGAGACAATTTCTATGGCTGTCGCCAAAGTGAAGGCAGGCATGGGAGAAGTGTATGTAGCAGGCGGTGCAGAAAGCATGAGTGCCATCCCGATGACGGGCTATAAGCTGGCACCAAATTTTGAAACTGCTGAACAGCATCCCGACTACATCGTAGGTATGGGAACAACTGCTGAGAAAGTAGCTGAAAAATATGGCATTTCGAGAGCCGATCAGGATGAGTTTTCTTATAATTCTCATGTAAAAGCTGCGAATGCAATAGACAAAGGTTTGTTCAAGGACGAGATTGTACCGGTAAAAGTAAAAGAAGTTTATTTTGCCGACAATAAGCGTCAGGAACGCGAATATACTGTAGATACAGACGAAGGCATAAGAAGAGGCACAACAGTAGAAGGCTTGTCAAAACTTCGTGCAGTATTTGCGCAGGGCGGCAGTGTCACTGCGGGTAATTCTTCACAAATGTCAGATGGAGCAGCTTTTGTGCTGGTGATGAGTGAGCGCATGGTGAAGGAATTGAAGCTGGAGCCGATTGCACGTTTGGTGGCTTGTTCGGTGGCAGGTGTAGAACCGCTTTATATGGGCATTGGTCCATGTTCAGCGATTCCTAAAGCATTGAAGCAAGCTGGGCTAAGCCTGAATGATATTCAGCAGATTGAATTGAATGAAGCATTTGCTGCGCAGTCATTGGCTGTTATTCGTACTGCCGGGCTGAATCCGGATATTGTAAATGTGAATGGAGGAGCGATTGCACTGGGGCATCCACTAGGTTGTACCGGAGCAAAATTATCTACTCAGCTATTCAATGAAATGCGTAGAAGAGACCAAAAATATGGTATGGTGACTGCATGTGTCGGCGGTGGACAAGGAATTGCTGGTATATATGAGTTACTGAACTAAGGAATGTGAAAATATTCTAAGCGTTTTTTATTAGAAATGGCTATTCCTTGTATATGTAAGGGATAGTCATTTTTATTTTATAGTTTTGCATAGCGTTCTATATAATATTCCCTACACAAAAAAATGTAGATAGGTCATAAAAATACAATACACCTAGCATGATATACGACAAGGACTTCCTTGCGAAACTCGAATTATTCACTACGAATATTCCCAAAGCTTTAGCCACTTACGAGGGGCATGAAGCTCTTAGACAAGTGGAAATACTAAGAAAAAAGAAACATATAAATCCAAAAGAATATTTTAAAATAGCCTACCTTGGTCTGACTCGCGCCATAAAGGAGGGAAATAAAATAACAGAATTAAAATACATTCATGATATAGGGTTTTATCACTACAAGATTGGCGAATATGATGAAGCCTTTATGTATTATGCTCAGGGCATCTATATTAGTGAGTCCGTTAAAAGTAGAGAATTTGAAGCTCGTTTTCAAAACAGAATAGGAGAAATATACGTACATCGGGTGAATTATGAACAGGCTTTAGATTGTTATTTTAAAGTATTGAGATGGGATGATGATCGATATTGCAATGAAACGTACTCTAATATAGCTAAACTTTACAAAGAGAAAAAAGACTTTAATGTAGCCCTTGAATATTTAGATAAGGCTATCAATTATAATCAAAAAACAGACAACTACGGGCAACTAATTACCGATTTAACGACCACGGGAGACATAAACTTTACCAAAAATAAATATGGACATGCCTTGAGTTTTTATGCAAGAGCCATAAAAATATGTGATGTACATGAAAACCCATATTCTAAGACAATTGCGATCATTGGTTCGGGCAATGTTCTTTTTGAACTAGGGCATTATAAAGAAGCTTGCGGGCTTTACGAATATGCAAGCGAAATCAGTAATGATTATAGCTACAAGTATCTAAGTACGCTAAGTAACAGCAAAACTTCTCTGGCTTATGCCGAAATGGGAGATTATAAAAAAGCCTCAGAGCTTAATGAAAAAGCATTAAAGACAGCTCAGGATAATAATTATGACTTATTGGAACTGACTATCCTTAGAAATGAGCGACTGTATGCCGAAGCCTTAAATCAAGAAGGAAAAGCATTACGACTGCTCCGAAAAACTGAAAATTTACAAATTGCTATTACACTCAAAGAACAGCGAGATAAACTGGAGGCTTTAATTGCTGAAAAAGAAAAAGAACTTGAATTTTTCAAAAGTCAGACAAGAGCACAAGCTGCCGCCAACGATGACCTAAAGCAATACGCTAAAATAACTGCACATGACTTAAAAGAGCCGCTGCGAACCATCAGTAGTTTTACCACTTTACTGGAAAAAAAATATGGAGAAGTCGAGAAGGAAGATTTAAATGAATGTTTCCGGTATATTCAAGAAGGAACAAGTCGGATGAGTCATTTATTGGATGATTTACTAGGGTATCTTGTTCTGGGAATAAATGACACAAGACCTGTTAAGGTCAATTTACAGAAACTTGTTGATTCCGTAATCAAAGAACTCAAAGAAGATATTAAGTCCAAAAAAGTGAATATAAGTGTTGCTAAATTACCTACTATTTTAGGACAAAAAACACAGTTAAGGGATTTGTTTTTTCATTTGATTGACAATGCCATAAAATTCAATACCCACGAAAAACCAAGCATTGATATTACTGTTCAGCGACAAGGGCCAGACTATCTGTTTGTCGTGTCAGATAATGGTATGGGCGTCAACAGTGATTACTATGATAAAATATTTTTAATTTTCCACAAACTCGAACAAGATCATAAAGACAGCACAGGCATAGGACTCGCCATATCCAAAAAAATCGTCGAACTACATGGAGGAAATATCTGGATTGTCTCTAAAATAGGCGGGGGAACAAAAATTGAGTTTACTTTACCCGACATTTAAGTAAAAATTCTTGGTCTCCTAGTAGAATGTATTATCTTTATACAAACTACATTATTATGAGACATTTCACACTACTGTTCACCTTCCTCTTATCTTTATTGTTTCACCATACTATTTCTGGTCAAAGCTGCGCTTCGAATGAATCTGAAGTTATTATCGGTATTTTAACAGATAATTATGCATACGAAACAGGCTGGAACCTTAGCGATGTCAGTGGCAATACCTATGCCGATGTTGAACCTGGAACTTATCAGGACAATGCAACTTTATTTTTAGATACGATTTGTGTCCCACAAAACACCTGTATGGTATTTACCATTATTGATGAATTTGGTGATGGGATATGCTGTGGATATGGGACAGGAACCTATGAAGTCATCGTAGATGGTGTCGTCGTCGCTACTGGTGGCGAATTTAGCGATGCCGAAAGTGTGCCTTTCAATTGCCCGCCTGGATCTACCTGCTCCGATGGCATTACTGTGATAGAAGGAGCTTATACCACACTGTTTGATGATACCTGGTATCAGTTTACACCTTCAAATCTTGGGATGTATAAAATTACCACCTGCGCCTTGGGCAATACTTGTGATACCAAAATCTGGATATATGATGCTTGTCCAAATGATATAGAGGAAAGCAATGCGGGAACTATATATTATGAAGACGACCCCGTCGGATGTGGAATACAAGCTGTTCTTAATGTGCCACTGGATACCGCAATGACTTATTATATCCGTATTGGAGACGATAATGATGACTGTGCCGGTGCAAGCATCAACTGGGAATTGATCTATAATGGAGAAATAGTGGGCTGTACCGACCCCGACGCCTGTAATTATAATCCACTGGCAACGATATCGGATACAATCTGTATTTATACTGGTGATCCGGGATGTACTGGTCCCGACTTATGGTTGTTGCAGGACGTTATTGAAAACAGTATTTATCTGGACAGCTATAATAGCACAGATAATTGTGCGATCAGTGAAGGCTGTATTCAGGGATATGGTGATCGGGATATTGTGCGTTTCACCACACATATCAAGAATATTGGAGATTTAGATTACCTCATTGGCACACCTTCCGACAATCCCGATCAGTTTACTTATGATAATTGCCATAATCACAATCATTATGATGGCTATGCCGAGTATATATTATACGATGACTTGGGTGTCGCATTGCCCATAGGTTTTAAAAACGGTTTCTGTGTAATGGACTTGGAGTGTAGCGATGGAGGTACTGCTCAATATGGTTGTTCGTATATGGGCATCAGTGCGGGTTGTGGCGACATTTATGGCTCAGGTTTGTCTTGTCAGTGGATTGATGTGACGGATGTAGCTGATGGCACTTATACTTTTGTAGCACGAACCAACTGGGATAATGCCCCCGATGCACTAGGACGTTATGAAACTGATTCTGCTAATAACTGGGCTCAGGTTTGCATTATGCTGGATCGTTCTTCTGGGACACTAGAAATGGAATTGGCAACTGATTGTGATCCCTTTGTAGATTGTGCAGGAGAAGTTTATGGTCCTGCTCAGCCGGATTGTAATGGAGATTGTAATGGTTCTGCACTTATGGGTGATTTGGATGCCAATAATGTCCAGGATTTTGTAGATGCACAGAGCTATGTAACGGCTATTCTTGGCAATGATATTACGCCAGCTCCCTGCAACGACCTGAATGCCGACGAAGCTATTACAGTTTATGACGCCGCATTGATGGCGAGTTGCCTGAATTATGGTACAGGACATTTTCACCCTGATGGCGGTTCGCATGACCACTGTTCTTTTCCAACAGGTATTTCCAATCCTTTCGATACCGTAACCTTTAGTATTAACGATATAAATTATGTGGATCAATACATCGACATTGACATCACGAATCCAACTGCTTTTGTTAATGCTTATCAATTTACAATGAGTGGTGTGGAAATTTCTTCTGTAGAAAATCTAGTCGATCCCGCTGTCTATCCGATTAGTCCTCAAACTGCTCCTTTAGGCAATATGGTGATTGGTATTTCGTATGAAGATTCGCTTATTTTAAAATCTCTTACGCCACAGGCACTTTGCCGAGTTTATTATATGAGCCTGACTGGTGCAGAAGTTTGTATCGAATCTGTCATTGATGTAGTCAATCAGGATTACGAGCAAACGGAACACAAAATAGAAAATGGCTGTCTTCAGTTAGTCGGTATTCAAGATACACAGTTTGAGATAAAAGCCAGCCTTACACCTAATCCACTGAGAGATGAAGCCACGCTTTCTTTTCCAAATCCGAAAAATGAAATTTTCAGTTTGAAAATTACAGATGCTACAGGGCGTGTCATTCAAAAGCATGAAGAAATACGAGGAAACTCATTTCTTATAAAAAGAGAAAATATGGAAAGTGGAATTTATTTTTACTACCTGGAAAATGAAAAAAACAAAGCCATCGGAAAAGTTATAGTTTATTAATGATTTGATTGTTAATCATTAACAAATGAAAAGACATTGCCTTTAATTAGATAGTGTCTTTTTTTATTGATTAATTTTAAATGGAATTATTTAAATCATATAATTTATTTAAAAGCGGGAATAGTTTTTGCTACAGGTATAAAGATAAATCCTTAACAAATTTTTAACTATTTTATGTAGACTATGTACTTAGTAAAAACCCCTCGTTTCATACAGAATCTTTTTCCAAACTTTGTTTGGAATATCCCTGATGGTGAGAAAGTTATTTACCTGACTTTCGATGATGGTCCGATTCCACAAGTGACCCCCTGGGTATTGAAAGAGCTGGAGAAATACGAGGCAAAAGCGACCTTTTTCTGTGTAGGTCAAAACATAGAGAAATACCCCGACATTTTTGAGCAGACTGTAGAGGAAGGGCATACTGTGGGCAGCCACACATACAACCACCTCAATGGCTGGACGATGAATGATAATATTGATTACTATCATAATGTACGTAAATGTGCTGCCCTGATGGATTCTTCATTATTTCGCCCCCCTTATGGCAGATTAAAGCCTACTCAGGCACAGTTTCTTCAGCGACATTATAACATCATTATGTGGGATGTGCTGAGTGGCGATTTCGACCATAAAGTCACAGAAGAACAATGCCTAAAAAATGTACTCAATAATACAAGGCAAGGTTCTATCGTTGTTTTTCACGATAGTATCAAAGCGAAAGAAAACCTGACTTATGTGCTTCCTCGCGTACTGGAGCATTTTTCGGAGTTGGGTTATGTGTTTAGAAACATCACACCTGAAGTACTAGCGGCTTTACAACCTCATGCCTATAGTGTGACCGCCTAAGAATTAAGAATAACGCGTCCCTTAACCTAAGATTTTGTGCATTATTGCATAAAGTCAAGGTAAACCAATGAGAGGTAAAATGAAAATTTTATCTCTCTTTTTGTATTTGAGCAATAATTGATAAAAATGTATAAAAAGTATCTACTACTTGCGAGCATTCTGCTCATTGGTCTTCTGGTTACTGCACAGGAGAGCATGGTGAAGGTCAAAGATATTCAGCTCAAAGGCTTGAAAAAGTGTAAGGAAGGCATTGTGTTGCGTGAATTGGATTTTTCAATTGGTGACAGTATTTCTATGCAAGATATTAATGAGCGTTTTGCACGAAACGAACAATACCTACTCAACTCCAGGCTTTTCCTTAGTGCCAAATTAAATATTGGAGAATGGGCAAATGGACAGGCAGTTATCACTATTGATCTGAAAGAGAACTGGTATATCTATGCTTTCCCTTATGTAGAATATGCCGACAGGAATTTTAATATCTGGTGGGTAGAATATGGTGCTGCTCTCAATAGGCTGAATATTGGTGGAAGACTTTACCATGAAAATTTGACGGGCAATGCTGATAAATTAAACTTTGTTGCTCAATTTGGCTACGCACAATTATATGCCATAAAATATCAGTTTCCATATATCAATAAACAAAAAACCTGGGGCATGGAGGTGAGCGGCTTACACAAACGTCAGCGCGAGACTGGCTACGATAGTGTGCGAGATACCCTCAGATTTTTCAGAGATGATGACGATTATACCCACAATTATACACAAATAAGCGCAGCGGCTATTTATCGTCCTGGCTTGTTTTCAAAACAAATATTTCAACTGGAATATACCCGAAATGAAATAGCAGATACAATTGCAGCGCTCAATCCCGATTTTTTATTATCAGGCAAAACACAGCAAAATTACTTATCGCTCAGTTATGAATATCAATTGGACCGACGCGACATCAGAGCCTATCCGCTGAATGGCTGGTTACTGGAAGGCTGGGTACAAAAAGACGGGCTGGGCATTTTTAATGAAGTCAATAATCTCTTTGCAGATGTTAGTTATTCCTATTATACGCCATTGAATAAGAAATTCAGTCTGGAAAATATTATCAGAGGAAGAAAGGTTTTTTTTACTGACAAATTGCCTTACTATGAATTGAGGCGGGCAATTGGTTATCAAGAAAATTATCTGCGAGGTTATGAATATTATGTAATAGACGGGCAGGATTTCATGTATTCGAAAAACAGTTTGCGCTACTCGATTATAGATAGGGCGTTCAATTGGGGGAAAGCCATGCCACTCAAAGCTATGCGCATCATGCCCTTGAAAATCTATGGCAAGCTACATACGGATGTAGCTTATGTGCAGGATCGTTTTGAGAACAGTAGCTCTGAGCTGGCCAATGACTGGCTGGTTGGCTGGGGAGTGGGTCTAGATTTTGTGGTGTATCACAACTTTGTTGTGCAATTCGAATACAGCTTCAATCACTTGTTGGAAAAAGGCTTATATTTACATTTCAATTTTGGATTTGAGTAATTTGAGTTAATTAAGTTATTAAGTAGCTACTCAATAACTCAGTTACTCAACAACTCAGTTACTCAATCAACTCAATACATGCACGTTGCCATATACAGTCGGGTCTTAAAAGAAAAGGATATTCCCTATGTACAGGAAGTATTCGACAATATGCACAAGATGGGTATGCAGCCTTATGTGCATGGAGCTTATTTCGCGCAGATAAAAGACCACATTCATTTTCCTTCTCCGACGGATGTTTTTGAAGATTATGAGGATTTGTTGCGGCAGGAAATCGACAGTATGATTACGCTGGGTGGAGATGGGACGATACTGGATGCTGTAACGCTTGTTCGGGATTCAAATATTCCGATGATGGGCATCAATCTGGGGCGACTGGGTTTTTTGGCAAATATTGGGAAAAATCAGATTGCGCAGGCGATTGAGTCATTGGTTACAAATGCCTATATTATTGATCGTAGGACATTGCTTCATCTTGAATCTAATTTCCCGCTATTTGGTGCAGCTCCTTATGCCTTGAATGACTTTACAATATTGAAACGCGACACTTCATCCATGATTGTCGTGAGTGCTTATATCAATGGTGAATTTTTGAATTCTTACTGGGCAGATGGTTTGATTGTGGCTACGCCGACGGGTTCCACTGGTTACTCATTGAGCTGCGGCGGGCCTATTGTATTTCCCAATTCAGGCAATTTTGTCATCACCCCAGTTGCCCCGCACAACCTGAATGTCCGTCCTATTGTAATTCCTGACGATTCTGTGGTTTCTTTTGAAATAGAGGGACGTACAGATAGTTTCTTATGTACACTGGATTCTCGCTTCGAAGCGATCACACCGAAACATCAAATCGCTATTCGTAAAGAAGATTTCACGATAAACCTTATCCGCTTACACGACCGGAATTTCATGTCCACTATACGGGATAAATTGTCTTGGGGACTGGATCGGAGAAACTGAGACCGATACAAGCTTGAGATTAGGCTGATGCACGACTCCCTTTCCTTATTCCTTCCAGTCGTTCCCGCTCTTGTTCATTCCTGATAATGTCTCTGATGAATTTGTAACCTGCAAGCAGTAGAGCAGTTAGGAATATTCCCCCAATAAGCCAAAAAATAGCCGCTATGACCGGCGAGTCGTTTATAGCGTTCAACGGATACACAGGCCGGTCTACAGGTACAAGATAAGGTCTATTGGTTTTTAATGAAAATCGCATCATTTCAATACCTTTCACTATTTCCATATACATATTACCTAAGATTTCCATATCTCTTCGAAGACGTACTTCTTCTATTAAAGCACTTGCAGAAACAAGGTTTTTATGCGTATCCTGAAACTTTCCATAACGTGTCTCTGCTGCTCGAAGTTCGGCAGCAACAGAATCTGCTCTTACTTCAAGGAGTTGATAATCCTTTAGTCCTTTTTCTCTTAGTTTATAAGTATAAAAGTGGCTCAATTCATCATAAAGAACATTAAGAAATTCAACAGCAAAAGTTTCAGAAGTTCCACTAAAACTGGTTTCTATAATACCTGAACTCCGAAGATCCATTGCCATGTGGTAATTGGCTACTCTCTTGGACAGTACATTGAGAGCAACATTTTCAAGGCGATTAAAACTATCTATATTATCATGGGTGAACCAAAAATCTATCAGTCTTTCAGATTCTTTTTCTTCCCAGGCCTCATGCATTTTATACTCTCGTAGATAATGATTGGCGTAATAATCTTCTTTTCCTCTTATGATGCCTCTTTTGAATAATGCTGTACCGATAATCTTTCGAGTTTGCATAAACTCCATAATTCGGTCATAATCAACATTATCCATATTCCCAAGACCAAATTGCCCCATCAGGCTTGAGATACCTGACACAGAGCCTCCACCTGCTTCTTCGTAAAGGGTAAAAGTGAGTTTAGCCCCATATAACGTAGAGGTTGTATAGACTTTATAGTACCGATAGCTTCCCAATAGTAAGCCTACCAATAGCAGCAACCACCACTTTTTCAGAACAAAAACAAGATAGTCTCTAATCAGACGGTAAATTTGACCAAGTGTGATAACCTCCTGATCGTCAAAATATTTATTCTCTTTCTCCATAGTAAATTTCCTTACTGAGTCGTACCAAAAGTTCTATCCACTAAAATAATCAGGGTCAGGATAGCCGAAACCTGCGACATGGTGGTTGCAAAAATTTCTCCCCAGTCGTTTTCTTTTTTCTCTCGTTCTTCTTTTTCTTTGACTGCTTTTTCACCTACTCTCACAATTGCTCCTTTATCCACTTTTGGATATATTTTAATCAGTCCTATATTTTTTGTTTTCTGGACATATCCATTAGAATTTTCAACAGAGATAAATCTTCTGCGTCCTTTCTTTTCTTTTCTGTCCACTCCTGCACCATATTTATTGACGTAAAACTTAGCCCGGCGTCCCTTGTGGTAGGGAGCATTGACTTTCTTTATTTCATCTATTCCCGGATAACGCACTGCACCAGCTATAGATACCAAGTCTTTTATCTTTGGAATGGTGACAATATCTCCGGCTTTTAAGACATAATTAAATTTGGAATCTGGATTTTTCAATACTTTTTCCAAGTCTAAAATAACTTGCCCAAGATCACTATCGCTTCGATACAATGTAGATCCTTTCGGAAAAGCTGCATCCGTTACACCACCTGCTCGTTGAATAACGCTCATGAGGGTTTCTTGCTTGTCAGTCAATGTATAAATACCAGGATAAGAAACTTCACCCTTGAGTTCTACATTTTGTTGAAGTTCAAATTCGGGAGCTTCTCTGACGAAAACCTGGTCGTAGGGAGCAATTTTAAATCCCCCCTCTCCTTCTAATATTAATTCTCGGTCTACTGCTACTGTTGCGATAACGATTTTGGTTTGCTTTTCGTCACCCATTTTTATTCTGGATATTTCTACCCGGCCTTCAGCGGCTTGTTTTTTGAGTCCTCCTGCCAGATATATAATATCCGAAAGGTTCATGTTAGGACTATAACTAAACGTTCCAGGATCTTGAACTGCACCAAATACATTAATCTGTAAATCTTTATCCTCAAAGCGCTCTTTAGGATACACCACCAGTGTATCATCTGGCAATAGAAGCTTATTATTTTCCGATTCAGGATTGCCTACGACTTCATTCAAATCAACCCGAATGAGTTTTCTTCTATCATTTCCGTCTGATCGTTTGATATAAGCATAACGAGCAGCATCCGTTTTGACGCCACCAGAGAAAAATATCGCATCATCTACTTTCAAATCATTATCATGCTCAAACTGCCCAGGGCTTCTTACATGTCCTAAGACAGTATAATTGAATCGGTCTTCAAATTTTGATTTCTCGAAAATTCTGATGTTATCCATAGACTTTAGCTCAATATTCCCCGGTGCCTGTGGGTTATCTAAAATTTCTTCCAAATTTATCCTGATATATTTTCGCGTCAAATCATCTTCTCTTCTGATAATATACACCTGATCCAATCGGGAATTTTCAATAAGTCCCGCTTTTTTCACCGCTTCCAATACCCGCATTTTACCATCCAACTGATAGTTTCCAGGAATTTCAACTTCACCAGATACCTCTACGAAGTTTTTATACGTCGATTTGACTTTATATACATTCACGGTATCTCCAAGCATCAGCGGGTAATCTCTGCCCGAAGCAAGTACCTCACGAAAATCAATATCAAGTAATTTGCGCTCATCCTCATCATAACGTTCAATCTGAATATTTCCCTTGTACGCTTCTGCATTGAGTCCGCCTGCATGGTCGATAAGACTGACTAATCCTTCATTATTCGACAATTCGTAATTGAATGGGCGTCTGACAGCCCCTTTGATGGCTACAATTTTTTCAGCCGTAGGCACATGGATGATATCATTATCCTCCAGATAAAAATCTGTTGCAATAGAAGGGTTTTCAAGATATTTATACACATCAATAGTTTTATCCGGCTGCCCTGAACGTCTCACGGTAATGTTCCGTACAGTCCCATTTTCATTGGGTCCGCCTGCTGCTGCAAGTGCATTAAATGCTGAATTGAGTGCAGACATATTATAACTGCCTGGCTGGAATACTTCACCATAAATACCCACTGTAATCAACCGAAAATGCGATAGCGTAACCGCCATTTGAGCATCTTTGAGGTTGATATGCTTGGAGTAGGTACTCTTAATCAACTCTTTTGCCTGCTTATAGGTAAAGCCCCGTAGATAGATGCGTTCCATTCTTGGAGGCTTAATAAAACCTTCTTCATTGATGCTAAATTCACCCGTATAGTCACTAGCTCCCCATATTGCAATATTAAAACGATCGCCTGTACCTAAGATATAAGAATCGGGAGCTTGAAAGTCTTCTAGTTGGTTGAGCAGATTCAGGCTTTTGTTCCGAAATACTTTTTTACCATACACGTCTTCATCTTCTGCCTGCACTAGAATCAACTCCTCTTCGTCTTTGATTTTACCTGGTTCTTCAACAGCAGCAGCTTCGGCTTCTTCTCTGATTTCTTCGAGTTGTTTTTCTGCGGCTTCCATACCCTGACTGGCCTGTTCTTCTTTAACAGCTTCAGCAGCCGGATCAATAAACTCTGTACCGCCCATCTGTTGCTGACGTTCGTCCAGTATTTCCATCACTTCACCACTTGATACATCGCCATTGTTTACACTTTCCAGCACTTCATTTTCATCAAGCCCCATTTCTCGAACTCTTTCTCTAAATTCATCTTCCGAAACGGGTACTTGTGCCAAAATAGCCGTACTACCAATAGTGAAGATGAAGAATAAAAGGAATATCCTTTTCATAATAGTTTTTGTTTCTGTTTAAGTATATTGCTTTGTGTAATAGTCTTGATATGCACCTGAAGTAACATTGTCCAGCCAGGCTTCATTATTCAAATACCATTTAACGGTTTCTAATAAACCTTCTTCAAAACGAATGGAGGGCGTCCAGCCCAAATCTTTTTCTATTTTGGATGCATCAATGGCATAGCGTCGGTCGTGTCCTGGTCTGTCTTTGACAAAAGTAATCGAAGCTCTCGCTGTACCTGCTGCTCTTCCCAATTCCTGATCTGCGGTATCGCATAATAAATGAACCAAATCCATATTTGTCCATTCATTATGTCCACCTATATTATAGGTCTCTCCTTGTTTGCCTTTATGAAACACAACATCAATCGCTCTTGCGTGGTCTTCTACCCACAACCAGTCTCTTGTATATAAGCCATCACCATATACGGGTAGTGCTTTATTATTTTTAATATTGTTTATAAAAAGGGGAATCAGTTTTTCAGGAAACTGATAAGACCCATAATTATTAGAACAATTGGACAAGACGACTGGCAAATCGTAGGTGTGCCAGTATGCCCGCACAAAATGATCTGAACTTGCTTTGGCTGCCGAATATGGCGACCGGGGATCATAAGGTGTGTGTTCTGTAAACAAGGTATCTTCACCCAGCTTTAGCGCACCATATACCTCATCGGTTGAAACATGATAAAACAACTTCCCTGTACTATCTTTCCAGTGCATTCGAGCTGCATTGAGCAAATTAAACGTCCCCAACACATTGGTCTTCACAAAACTCAAAGGGTCTGAAATCGAACGATCTACATGCGTTTCTGCTGCTAGATGTATAACACTATCAAAGGCATATTTTTCAAACAACTTATTGACCAGTTCCGAATCTACAATATCTCCTTTTTCAAAAACATAATTCGCTGACTGCTCAATATCCTTTAGGTTCATCAAATTACCAGCATAAGTCAGTTTATCTAAATTGACTATCTGATAATCGGGATACTTTTTTACAAATAACCGAACCAGATGCGAGCCGATAAAACCCGCACCGCCTGTGATTAATATACTTTTCATGTTGAGTTAATTGTGTTACTGAGTTGATTGAGTTATTGTGTTGATTGTGTTATTGTGTTATTGTGTGTATTTTGCGTAGCAAAATAACTACTACTGAATTAACTTAATAACCCAATATACTTAATAACCCAATACACTTAATCAACCTAATTACTCCATCAACTCAATACGCTTTTAAAATATTCGTAAGTCCTTTTCAGTCCTTCTTTTCTGCTGACCTGTGCCTCCCAGCCTAAAATCTCTTTGGCTTTGGTGGTATCGGGACGACGTTTTTTAGGATCGTCTTTTGGCAAATCTTTATAAATAATTTCTAACTCCTTATCTTCTACCAGACCAATAATTTCCTCTGCAAATTCTTTGATCGTAATTTCGTCAGGATTGCCCACGTTTACCGGAAGGTGATAATCACTCATTAATAAGCGATAAATACCCTCTACCAAATCATCTACATAACAAAAAGAACGTGTTTGCGAACCATCGCCAAAAACAGTTATAGGTTCTTTTCTAATCGCCTGCGAGAAAAAAGCGGGCAGCGCACGTCCATCATCGACCCTCATTCTGGGTCCATAGGTATTGAATATTCTTACAATTCGTGTTTCCAGTCCGTGAAAATTGTGATAAGCCATTGTAATGGCTTCCTGAAAACGCTTGGCTTCATCATATACACCACGCGGGCCGATTGGGTTTACATTGCCCCAATATTCCTCTGTTTGCGGGTGAACTTCCGGGTCGCCGTAAACTTCGGAAGTAGAGGCAACAAGAATTCTAGCATTTTTGGCTTTCGCCAAACCGAGTAAATTATGTGTTCCCAGTGAGCCGACCTTCATGGTCTGAATCGGCATTTTCAGGTAGTCAATCGGACTGGCAGGCGAAGCAAAATGCAAAATGTAGTGCAAGTCACCTGGCACATGAACAAATTTTGAAACATCATGGTGATAAAACTCAAAATGCTCTAAAGCAAATAAATGCTCGATGTTCTTCATATTTCCCGTAATCAGATTGTCCATGCCGATGACATGAAAACCCTCTTTGATAAATCTGTCGCTAAGATGAGAACCGAGGAAGCCAGCTGCACCAGTGATTAATACTTTCTTCATAATGTCGATTCTTTTTTTGTTTCTACAATGCTGCGCCCTATACTTTCATAATAAAACCCATACTCGCGCATTTGCTCGGTGTCATATAAATTCCGTCCGTCAAAAATGACCTTATTCGTCAGCAATTCCTGCATTCTTTTGAAATCCGGTGTTCTGAATACACTCCATTCTGTGATAATTGCCAAAGCATCCACATTTTCAATCGCTTCATATTGCTTCTCTACCAGTTCAATTTTATCCCCGTATTCCTTCGCCACATTCTCCATCGCTTCCGGGTCAAATGCTTTTATTTTTGCACCAGCTTCTAGTAATTCTTCAATAATATATAAGGCTGGAGCTTCTCGAATGTCATCTGTATTTGGCTTGAAAGCCAGTCCCCACATACCAATCGTTTTCCCCGTCAGGTCATCTCCAAAATAACCTTGTATCTTTTCGACCAAAATACTTTTCTGTATGCGATTGACCGTCATAACAGATTTGAGTATTTTGAAATCATAGGTATTTTCTTCTGCTGTTTTGGCTAATGCTTGCACATCTTTTGGAAAACAACTGCCTCCATAACCCACTCCAGGAAAGAGAAAACGTTTCCCAATCCGGCTGTCACTTCCCATTCCTTTACGCACCATGCTCACATCTGCACCTACTTTCTCACATAGATTCGCAATTTCATTCATAAAAGAAATACGGGTAGCAAGGTAGGAATTTGCAGCATATTTGGTCAGCTCGGCAGAGCGTTCATCCATGAAGATAACCGGATTTCCCTGTCGCACAAATGGCTCGTACAAACGACTCATGACTTCACGCGCACGCTCCGAACTTGTCCCAATCACCACACGATCGGGTTTCATAAAATCAGCTACAGCCACCCCTTCACGTAGAAATTCAGGATTTGATACCACATCAAATAACGATTCATCAATTCCTTTCACCAATGCAGCATGTACCCTTTCGGCAGTCCCTACAGGCACCGTACTTTTATCTACGATGACTTTATAATCTTCAATAAGGACACTCAGTTGATTGGCAACACTCAGCACATAAGAAAGATCGGCAGAACCATCTTCACCTGGCGGAGTAGGCAATGCTAGAAAAATGATTTCAGCATCCTTGATGCCCACGGCAAGGTCTGTGGTAAATGTCAAGCGCCCCTCACGGGTATTTCGGTCAAAAAGCAAGTTTAAGCCCGGCTCAAAAATAGGCACATGCCCTTCTTGCATTTTCCTGACTTTATCTGCATCAATATCTACGCAAATGACTTTATTGCCAGTTTCTGCAAAACATGTTCCAGTGACCAGTCCTACATAACCGGTGCCAACTACAGCAATGTTCATATTAGATTATTTAAGTTTATTCATAGCTCCAGAGGTTTGTTCTCGCCATTTGACGTAAAAAAAACGATTAAGGAACAAAGCAGAGGCTACTATTTAAAGCCGCAAAGATACTGAACTGAATGAAACTTTTTTAGTGTATTATGAAAACTGCTGTTTTGATGTTAAACAGCACTACTAAGGAGCCGAAAAAGCACCAAATTATATACCTTTACTTAACTATTAATAACACACCCAATAAGACAAAGAACTTTGAAATGCAAAGTTTGTATAAAAAATGGACTCTTGCAAATAATTTAACAAAAGAATCAAAAAAGCTTATGCGCTTTATCGTATTTACTTTATTAATAATGGGCTTCACGGCATCAGTATGGGCACAGGAAGAAACAGAAAAAGACTTGCCCAACATGCTTCAGGTCAATTTCAGTTATGGTTTTCAGGCACCAGGCGGCGATCTGGCAGATCGATTCGGACTCAGTTCGGCTATTGGTATGAATGTGAACTATATGGCTGGGAAAATCATTTTTGGTGCAGAAGGCGATTATATTTTTGGTGCAAATGTAAAAACAGATGTGCTGGCTGCCATGCGCACAGAAGACCTGGCGATTATTGGCGACCAAAGAGAATATACTGATGTGACGATTAGTGAAAGGGGTTTTTATGTTGGCGGAATGGCTGGTGCGATTATCCCAATATTGCCTGATGCCCAACGCTCCGGGCTACGCCTCACTCTGGGGTCAGGGATATTTCAGCACAAAATCCGCATTTATGATCGCTCTGCAACAGTTACACAATTGCTGGGTGATTATAAAAAAGGCTATGACCGACTGAGCAATGGACTGGCATTTAAAGAGTTTGTGGGCTATCATTACTTTAGTCAAAATCAAAAGGTCAATTTCTATTTTGGCTTTGAGTTTATGCAAGCCTTTACCAAAAATCGCCGCGATTATAATTTTGATACCATGTCGAAAGAAGAGGCTAGTCGGGTAGATATGTTGTACGGCATCCGCCTAGGCTGGACCTTACCGTTTTTCTATGATGCGGATGAGCAGTTTTATTGAGTTTTGGGTTGTGGGTTGAATCATTCCTTCGTTATTCGATATTCCTTGTTCGATATTCGATATTCCGTTTGGGTTGTGGGTTGAACGGGTTGCCTTAGAATTTCATTCGTCCATAATTCGTGCATTCGTGGCTAAATGAACACGCTACGCGGGGTCAGGCTGGAAGCCTGAAGTACTTGAAATTTAATTCGTGGCTAAAACGACTTGACAGAACGTGTTTAAAATATCCGATATTTAGATCATCACTAAATGCTAAAGTCACTCTACAACCTATCCATCCACCTCTACATCCTCGCTATCCGCCTGGCTGCTCGCTGGAACCCCAAAGCAAAAAAATGGATAAACGGGCGAAAAAACATTTTCCAAAACATCAAAAAAGAATTTCAGCCTGATGCACCCGTCGTTTGGGTACATGCAGCTTCGCTCGGTGAGTTTGAGCAGGGGCGACCACTCATTGAAGCCATAAAAAAACAATATCCCACACATAAAATAGTACTGACCTTCTTTTCGCCTTCTGGTTATGAGATTCGGAAAAACTATGATGCCGCAGATTATATATGCTATCTCCCTGCTGACACGCCTCGCAATGTTGCTCGTTTTTTAGATTTGATTCAGCCTGACTTAGCGATTTTTATTAAGTATGAATTTTGGTTTAATTATTTAAATACTTTAAAAAAAAGAAACACCCCTACCCTACTGGTCTCGGCTGTTTTTCGTCCTCAACAAGTCTTTTTTCGCCCCTACGGGCAATTCTTTAAACGAATGTTGTTTTGTTTTGAACATATCTTCGTGCAAGATGAAGCTTCTTTTAATTTGCTTTCGCAAAATGGTATTCAAAACGCTACAGTAGTCGGGGACACCCGCATGGATAGAGTCTGGCAATTGAGCCGACAGGCTAGCAAAATTCCTATTGTCGATAGTTTTAAAGCAAATAATGAGCTGCTGATTTGTGGAAGCACCTGGCCTGCGGATGAAGCTTTGCTTTTTCCCACCTTTCAAGAAATCAAAACCACACAGCCCAATCTAAAATTCATCCTTGCTCCACATCAGATTGATGAAGCGCATATTCAGCAAATTGAAGCTAATTTATCATGTTCCAACATCCGATACTCACAAGCTAATGAGGCTAATGTACAAGGTATAGATGTGCTGATCATCGACAATATCGGCATGTTGTCTTCCTTGTATTGCTATGGAAAATACGCTTACATCGGTGGCGGATTTGGATCGGGAATCCACAATACACAAGAGGCTTTTGTCTATGGACTACCTGTTATTTTCGGACCTAAATACAACAAATTCAAAGAAGCTGTGGACTTGGTCACACAAGGCGGAGCTTTTGTCATTCAAGATAGTAAAGCATTTGAAAAAACACTGGACAGTTTGAGCGATGAGACCACTTATGCCACTGCCTCGCAAGTCTGCTTAGATTATGTGCAGAAACACAAAGGAGCTACCGAGAGAATTATGACTTATATTGAAATGGTGAATGATAAAATGGTTTAGGAATGATAAAATGAAAAATCTCTTAGTGGGCGGACTTCCTTTAGGATTGAGGCGAGCGAGGGAAAATGTTCAATGACAAATTGACAAATGTTCAATGATAAATGATAAATGTTCAATGATAAATGATAAATTTGTCCAAACTAAAAACAAACCATGATACTTACGACACTTGACCTCTCTATCATTATCGGCTTCGTTGTCCTCATTGTCGGGGTCGGGCTTTCTTATACACGCAAAGCAGGCAAGGATTTGGACAGCTTTTTTCTTGGTGGCAGGAATTTGCCCTGGTACATTGCCGGGATTTCGATGGTCGCTACGACCTTTGCAGCGGATACGCCTTTGGCAGTTACGGAGCTAGTGGGACAAAGCGGTATCGCGGGCAACTGGCTTTGGTGGAGTTTTCTGGCTGGCGGGATGTTGACGACTTTTTTCTTTGCTCGCTTGTGGCGAAAATCGGGTGTATTGACAGAAGTCGAGCTGATAGAACTGCGGTATAGCGGCGAACCTGCTAAATTTTTGCGGGGATTTAAGTCTGTCTATCTGGGCTTATTTATCAATGTTGTTATTATCGCCTGGGTGAATGTAGCCCTGATGAAATTATTGGAAGTCTTCTTCGGGATGGACAGTACGACCGCACTGATGTGGACAGGACTTGCCATGCTGCTGGTCGCTATTTATTCGTCTTTGTCTGGTTTATTGGGCGTAGCTATGACAGATGTTATTCAGTTTGTCGTTGCGATAATTGGTTGTGTGATTCTGGCTGTGCTGGTCCTCAACTCTCAGGAGGTAGGCGGAATTGCGGGATTGAAATCAACTTTACCAGAAGGCACACTCAATTTCCTCCCTTCCATAGGCGATAGTGGAGGTGGTGCAGGCGTCGGAAAAACACTGGGACTAAGTATCGGTGCATTTTTCGCCTACATTGGTGTGCAATGGTGGGCAAGCTGGTATCCAGGTGCAGAGCCAGGTGGTGGTGGTTATATAGCACAGCGTATGATGAGTGCGAAATCTGAAAAGGATGCTATTTATGCCACCTTGTTTTTCCAAATTGCGCATTATTGTATTCGTCCATGGCCTTGGATTTTGGTGGGCTTATGTGCGATCTCTTTATATAATCTAAATGGCTCTATTGTCAATCCACAACTCAAGCAGCAGGTCATCGCTCTACAAAGTGATGCCCAACAAGCCAATGTTGATCTGGCAGACAATATTTTTACAAAGAATAAAGAAGAACTTACGGAAATAGCTAAAGACGATGCTTTTGTGAGTCAAAATTTTTCTCGTATCACAACAGTCAATAACCTACTGGCTGCTGCTGCGAAGCAAGATGAGCAACTGGATAAAGCGATGATTTATACCGCAGATACAGGAAAGGGTTTTGTATTTGCCATGCGTGATTTTTTACCTTCTGGCTTACGTGGCTTACTCTTGGTTGCATTTTTTGCCGCTTATATGAGTACAATTTCTACACAACTCAACTGGGGTGCTAGTTATCTGATTAATGATTTGTACAAACGCTTTGTCAAACCGGATGCTTCCGACAAACACTTGGTGATGGCTTCGCGGGTATGTACACTGATATTGATGTTGGTTGGTTTAGTGGTGACGACTCAGGTTAAGACCATCTCCGGTGCCTGGGGTTTTCTGATGCAATGCGGTGCGGGGCTTGGACTGGTCTTGATTTTACGCTGGTACTGGTGGCGCATCAATGCCTGGAGTGAAATTGCAGCCACATTGGCGCCTTTTGTAGCAATGGCCATCTTATATCCAATGGGACTTGAATTTCCTGACTTGTTTCTTTATACCGTCTTGTTTACTACGGTTGTCTGGATTGCAGTTACTTTTCTGACACCACCTACCAATAAGGATACCTTGCTGCGTTTTTATAATCAGGTACAACCAGATGGAGCATGGGGAGTCTTTAGTGCCGACAAATCTAATTCACGCATTATCAATCTTCTGGTTTGTTGGTTGAGTGCTATCGTGATGACCTATGGTATTCTGTTTCTGATTGGTAAATTGATTTTTCAAGAATGGCAAACGGCAGGGATTTTGTGCTTGGTGGTCTTGATTAGTTTCGTAGTTTTGCGATTCTTTGTAGGGAAAACCCAAATTTTTGCGGATTAATGTAGTGTCTTATTTACTCATTCAATAATTCACTCATTTCATCATTGTACCTAGAACATGAAAAATACAGTATACTTTTTGCTTTTTCTAATCATTCCAGGATGGAGTCTGGCTCAAACGACCGATGTCCCCGAAGGCAATGACGCCTACCATATCATGGACAGGATAGAGATTAAGGCGGGTGCATTAGCTCCTTTTCATACTGCCATGAAGCCTTATGACCGACAGGATATTACGCATTACACCATCAGACAGGACACGACGGGAGATTTTACTTCCAAACTGGATGACTGGGACTTTCGTTATGTGTATAGAGATAATAATGATTGTCTTGAAATAAATTCAGGCGATATTTCTCGGTATCGCTGGTCGATGGAAAAAAATTACACGGATAGTGATTCTGTGTTTTATAAGCCAGAGCTGAATGTTGCGAAGTCCACGACTTCTAAAAACGCCTATTACCAGTTGAGCAAAAAGCCTATTTTTAAACATTTCTATAAAACACCTGCCAATTTATTTGAACTGGACAAAGACAATTTCAAATTGAGGATCAACCCCATTATTCATCTCAAATTTGGTCGGGAATCTGGTGATTCCAGTATCATTTTTCTCAATACCCGTGGCGTGAATGTGCGAGGTAATGTAGATAATGTCCTTTGGTTTAATACAACGATCTATGAAAGTCAGGCGCGTTTTCGCCAGCATGTAACGGATGGGATTGAGAACGGGACTTATCCGGCTGTGCCTGGTGCCGGTTTTTATAAAGATTATGAAAGCTCTATTTTCAATATCACAAATGGCTACGATTATCTAAGGGGGAATGGTTATTTGGCTGCCCGTATCTCTAAACATGTGAATATTCATTTGGGACATGGCAGACATTTTATTGGAAATGGTATGCGTTCTTTGTTGTTATCTGATTATGCCACGGATTATTTTTATTTGAAACTAAACACAAGGGTTTGGAAAATCCATTATCAAAATATATTTGCGGAATTGGCAGCTGATCATCTTTCCGGTGGAGCTGATCGTACTTTACCAAAGAAGTACATGGCAGCGCATCATTTGAGTTTCAATAACTTGCTGCCCAATTTTAGCATTGGTTTCTTCGAATCAGTTGTGTTTGACAGAGGAAATACTTTTGAATTGCAATACCTCAACCCGATTATTGTGTATCGGATTGTAGAGCAGGCAGTCGGAAGTCCCGATAACGTCATTGCAGGCATTCATTATAAATATAATTTTCTAAAACATTTTTCTTTCTATGGACAATTGGTCATGGACGAGTTTGTTTTTGGCGAAGTATTCGGTGGCAATGGTTGGTGGGCCAATAAAAATGGTTATCAACTGGGCTTGAAATATATTGATGCTTTTGGATTGGATCATTTGGATCTTCAGGTAGAGCATAATACGGTTCGCCCATTCACTTATACCTACCAGAATAAAACAGCAAATTACACCCATTATAATCAGCCATTGGCGCATCCGCTGGGCGCAAATTTCAGAGAAACAATCGTAAAATTGCGTTATCAACCCATCCCAAAACTTGTTGTTTCTGGACGAGTGACTTATGCCACTTTCGGGACAGATACAGACAGTACAAATATCGGACAAAATCTTTTTCTGGATTATAAAACAAGGACATCACCTACAAATACAGACCCAGATTATGGACATAAAACAGGCCAGGGGGTCGGCAATCAACTGCTGATTGGTCGGGCAACTGCCAGCTATCAGCTTCGCCACAATTTATATGTTGATCTTGATTATGAATATAGAAGTCGAAGCAGCGATGACCTCAATTTGGAATATACCAGAAATTATATTGGTGCAAGCATTCGCCTCAATATTGCGGATCGAGTAGTCGATTACTAAAATCGCTCTAACTCTTTTTTCAAGTCCTGTAAAAAGCGCCGCAAGTCCTTTAAACGCCGGATATTATCCTGCTTCTGAATAAGTTGATCCTTATTGAGTTGAATCTCTCGTTTTGCCCCTTCCAGTGTAAAACCTTTTTCTTTAACCAAGTGGTAAATCAATTCAAGGTTTTTGATGTCTTTTTGGGTAAAACGACGGTCACCCCGGCTATTTTTACGAGGTTTCAGAATACTAAACTCCGTTTCCCAAAAGCGAATCAGAGAGTTGGACACCCCAAACATTTCTGCTACTTCGCTAATGGAATAATAGAGTTTCTGTATATCATTTGTTTTGGACATGAGGCAAATATACAAATTCCTACAAAAAAAGGGCGGCATTCTTGCGAATACAACCCTTTATATCTTGAAAACAGAGCTTCTCTGTTTTTTTAATCTAAATTTTCTTCTCCACCAAAGTCAAACGACTGATTAACAGTAGCTGCCATTTCTGACATTTCTTTGTACTCTTCCGGCGTCAGACCATCTACACAGAAGTGAATTGGATTGACTTTTTTGCCTTTGTGGATGACTTCATAATGAAGGTGTGGCGCAGTGGATGTTCCAGTACTTCCGACTGTCGCAATGACTTCTCCTTTCTTTATTTTTTGTCCTTTCTTCACATCAATAGTATGAAGATGTGCATATAGAGATTTGTAGCCATAACCGTGGTCCAAGATGATACGGTTGCCATAACCTGATTTACTTTTATAAATTCTATACACTTTCGCATCACCTGTCGCATATACGGGTGTGCCTCTTGGTGCGGTAAAATCAATACCGTAGTGCATTTTTCTGATTTTGTGGATGGGGTGAATACGCATTCCGTAGCCAGAGTATAATTTAATTCTGCGGGAAAGTTTGCTGAGGGGACGAATAGAAGGAATAGCTTCCAGCATTTCTTCTTTTTCCGATTGCATTTGCTGAATGGTATCCAGCGATTTTGACATCATCGCTAATTGTCTGCCTAGTTTATCTACTTTCGTAGAGGCATTAATCATGATGTCTTTATTTCTAAAATTCTTGAGTTCTTCGTATTTGTCGCTACCACCGACACCAGCTGCCCATACATAATCATCAATTGGCTCCATCTCAAATACCATACGGTAGGTATTGTTTTCGCGCAGACGGTAATTGTCCATGATCTTGGCATAATCTCCAACAACCTCGGTTAGGTTGTCATAAAGAAGTTCCATCTGCTTATTTTCCTGCTGCAAAGCACTTTCGTTAGCGGTAGGAAAAAACTTAGTGTGCATTAATACCAGCAGGAGAGCTGTAAAAAAAACAGACGCACCATAAACGGAAATCTGGAGGAGACGTTGTCGCCATGTAACGACAATCTTCTCATAACTCAGCGTCTGGGTATTATAAATAAATTTGTCTTTCCTCATTTCCATAATAAATAGGATATTGGTTTCCAGTGGATATTTGATGCAAACACACCTAGAAAATCAAAGTTCGGGTACGATTAAAAACAGTGAACTTATCAAAGATTTCCTGCTGTGAATGACAATTTATGAAACAACGAGAATAACACGATTTGGCGCGACAAATAAAAAAGTTATTCTAATATAGCTTTCAAACCGAGGTCAAAGGTAATTCGTGAAAGTCGGAAATTCAAAAAAAACCGTCCGAAGTTTTCAACATTTGAACTTTTGACACCTTCATTTCCTGAAAATGGGACTACTTTTCAGTCTTTATGCAATAGTACAAAACATGACTCATTCCTCCCCTATCTTGCTTTTTCTTTTTTGTACATAAAACATAAAATCTTACAAAACAGTAAGCCTGTGTCTAGATTTTAAACAAGTTCTAAAAGTCTTCACTTTTGGATTGACCACCTTTTAGACTTTGTAGCGGGGGAAGGTCACTTTATCGTTTTGATTGGGCAGTTCATTAAAATGCTGTATGAAAATTGATTTTTTTCACCGAATAGGCTGAAAGCTTTCATCTTTTCGACTCCCCAATAATCACCCCAAATGTTCCGTCTAGTTGTTCCCAATCCTTTACAGGCAAATAGGTCTTAGAAACAAAGCCGTCCAGATACAAGGCATTTTTGCAGCCCTGCTCCTTGAAAAAGGAGGCTAAATCATAAAAATTGATTTTCTCCTTCGACATTGCAAAAAGCAAATTTCCATTGGACAAGACTCCTACCCCATTTCTGATGTGCAAATTTTTCGACCCCTTGGTAAATTTTGAATGAACTTGTCCATCTATCAGCAACATGGGACCAGATTGAGTAGCGTATTGGATGCTTTCGTCCTGTTCAAAATCATCCGTCACACAAACACCCGGCTTTCCTGCTCTTGTCAAATAAAAAATGCCATTGGGTTGAAGATAAAAATTTCCATAACCTTCTTTGGTCGTATTGAGGGTTGCCAGCGTTTTGCCATTTTCGATATACAAACCCTGAGGCGACAAGTCTTTATTATACATCCCGCCATTCATCGCAAATACTAATTCTTGATTATTTTGTTCCAAATCTGTCTTCAGGTTCTGAAAGTTAATATAATTTTCACCTTTCTTATTTTTCCAATAAAATCGAAGTTGCTGTTTTGTTGGATCAACGATATAGGTCAATAGCTGCGCACCATCGGTTGTATCTTTTGAGGTTTTAGTTACAGTAAAACTAATGAACCCAATTAACAATAAGACAACAAAAAAGAATATTATTTTTTTCATTTGAAAGTTTAACTTTGCGCTTTGGAACAGTATTTGAATTTACCCCATCAAAGAAAAGTTTTTTTCTTTTAAAATAGAAATGACTGTGTAAATTTACAACTTAAAATCAGCAACTTACGTTCAGGTTCTACGTTTACTAAACCTACATAGGTTTAGTAAACGTAGAACCTGAACCGAACCAAACATAAAATATTCGCTCACCCAAAAAATACTTTATTATGAGAAAGACAAGCATTTTATTGATATTCGCCTTATTGCTCACTTTGCCCATGATGGCGCAAAAAGATAAAAAGAACAAAAAAGCGGAGGAAGACGAGGAAATAGAGCAAATGGAAATTGATGGTCAGATTGTCAGTATTCTGATACAGAATGGCGACACCATCATCATTGCTGACCTTGATGACGTGTCGGTAAAAAGTCCACGAAAATTCAAAGATAATGACGAATACCGTTATTATTTACGGATGAAATACCATGCTGCAAAAGTTTATCCTTATGCTGTCGAAGCCGTCAAGGTATTCCGAGAAGTGGAGTATTGGTCGCAAGACAAAAAGAAGCGTCAACGCAAAAAGCATATTAAAAGACTACAAAAAGACCTGAAAGAAAAATTTGAAGATCCGCTTAAAAACCTAACCAAAACACAAGGACATATTTTGGTGGAAATGGTTGAGCGTGAAACTGGTGCAAATACATTCCGCATCATCAAATCCCTCAAAGGCGGCGTAAAGGCAGCCTGGTGGCACAACCTCGGCAAACTCTGGGGCTACGACCTGAAAGAAGGCTATATACCGGAAAATGACCCGATTTTAGAAAGTATTTTAAGTACCTTTGATGTATCACATGACGTGAATTGAGGATGTTGAGTTGATTGGGTAATTTACTCAATAACCAACAACTCAATATTTCAGTACACTCAATAACCAATAATCTAATCAAGTCAATAATCATGAAAAGAAAATTTTTATTCCTATTCAGCGCAATCTTATTTGCTAACTCTTATCTAGTGGCACAGTCGGCCATAGGTACCTGGAAAACCGTTGATGATGAAACGGGACAGGAAAAGTCTTATGTAGAGGTTTATGAAAAAGACGGCAAACTCTATGGCAAAATTTTAGAATTGCTGATAGAAGAAGACAAAGGCAAAAACTGCGACGTATGTCCTGGAAAAAAGAAAGACCAGCCAATTGAAGGTATGGAAATTCTTATGGATATGAAAAAAGAAAAAGACTACTGGGGCGGCGGTAAAATACTCGATCCAAAAACCGGAAAAGTATATAAATGTTATATCGAATTGGAAGGTGCAGATAAGTTAAAGGTACGCGGTTATATTGGATTCTCTCTCTTGGGTAGAACGCAATACTGGTACAGAGTGAAGTAAGTCATAAGTGTTTCGGTCAGAAAAGACCGACTTCACTTATAAATAATAAAAAAATTGAAAGCCTGAACAATAAACGTTCAGGCTTTCCTGTTTCTAAGGTGATTATAAACACAACGATTTTCCATCACTCAACCAATCTTTACTTATGGTTAAAAAATCTACACAGCACCTACTTATCCAACACATTTACGGCGAAACTACTAGCACAGAAACATTAAACATTAAATCGGCATTACAGACGGACTTCTTCCTCAACGAAGAACACGAACTCTTGCTCGAAAGCTATCAGGCTTTGCCGATCATCAAACTTTTTCCGCCGAAAAGAATTGTCAAAAACATACTGGACTATAGTCGAAAGGCTGTTTGCGCTTAGGCTACTGAAGAAATGAGAGAATGAGTAGATGAATAAATGAGTAAATGTGAAAATCATTTATTAATTTTATCATTTACTCATTTACTCATTAGGAAACAGTATGAAATTTGACCAGAACATTCGCAATTATATTTATGGGGAATTAGAAGTACCTATTTCTGGAACATATATCGACAATTATAGCCCCGCTATAGGTGAAGTATATGCCCAAATTCCAGACTCGGATGAGCGTGATGTCTTGCGAGCAGTCAAAGCTGCCGAACGTGCTTTTCCTGCCTGGTCGAATTGTGGCGTCAAAAAACGTTTTAGAGTACTCATGCGAATCGCTGATATTGTAGAACAATATCTGGAGGATTTTGCTCAAGCAGAGACGACGGATACCGGCAAACCAATTACACTTTCCCGTACCATTGACATTCCTCGCTCTCATAGCAATTTACGCTTTTTTGCGACTGCTATTCTCCATTTTGCTTCCGAAGCACATCAGATGGAAAGAGAAGCGATTAATTATACCATGCGCCGTCCCCTGGGTGTGGTGGGCTGCATTTCTCCCTGGAATTTACCTTTGTATTTATTTACCTGGAAAATAGCTCCTGCCCTCGCTGCTGGAAATTGTGTTGTCGCCAAGCCCTCCGAAATCACACCGATGACGGCTTACCTATTGTCCAAAGCCTGTATAGAAGCCGGACTGCCACCAGGCGTACTCAATATCGTGCATGGCTACGGACAAAAAGCAGGGCAGGCAATCGTAGAACATCCACTCGTCAAAGCAGTTTCCTTCACAGGCGGAACAGATACTGGCAGAAAAATTGCCAGCCTCGCTGCACCACATTTCAAAAAGCTCTCGCTGGAACTCGGCGGCAAAAACCCCAACATCATTTTTGCAGATTGCGATTTTGAAAAAATGATGACCACTACCCTGCGCTCTTCTTTCTCCAATCAGGGACAAGTCTGCCTTTGCGGTTCCCGTATTTTTGTGGAAAAACATTTATACGAATTATTCCGCGACGAATTTGTAAAAAGAGTCAAAAAACTAACGATTGGCAATCCTTATTCTGACAAAACTGATCTCGGTGCAGTCGTTTCTCAAGCACATAAAGAAAAAGTGCTCGGCTACATTAAGCTCGCACAAGAAGAAGGCGGACAAATTTTATGTGGCGGCGAAGCTGAACCCGTCACCGGCAAATACGAAAACGGTTACTACCTAAAACCAACCGTCATAGAAGGACTCAATCATCAATGTCGCACCAATCAGGAAGAAATTTTTGGACCTGTCGTGACGATTATGCCATTTGATACAGAAGAAGAAGTACTGGCTTATGCCAATAGTACAGTCTATGGTTTATCTGCAACCCTTTGGACACAAAACATTTCCCGCGCACAGCGCATGGCAGAAAAACTAGATGTCGGCATTGTCTGGATCAATACCTGGCTGACCCGCGACCTGCGGACGCCTTTTGGTGGGGCAAAAAGTTCTGGTTTAGGTCGAGAAGGCGGCTGGGAAGCACTGCGCTTTTTTACAGAGCCTAAGAATGTTTGTATTCATTTGTGAGGTGTCGATGGTCGATAGTCCATAGCTGGAAAGGCAACCGACTCAATTGATTCAAGTTCTTAAATATTTTGCTTTGCAAAATGAATTTTATTCAACGTTTTTTCTATTGACTATCGACCATTGACTGCAACTCACCTACTTTTATTCTGAAATATTGATATTTTTTATTTTTTCGTTCGCTCTATTTGGATTTAATCTAAATAGCAATTACATTTGTGTCGACGTACTATTTAGAACAAGTCTAATTGTAAATAAGGATGAAATTTATTAATTTTGTAGCGTTAATTTCAATTGCATTAATCAGCTATACTGCGAAAGCGCAGCAAGACAATACTGCTCAGGGAAACACCCTAAATCAATGGTCGCAAGATTCAGGGGGGAAATTATTACTTGGTGGTTATGCGGGCATTCATTATAACCAGCCTTTGAGCAGTGACATTAGACAGAATGGAAAATTGGACGTACATCGGCTTGTTTTATTATTTGGATATAAATTCAATAAAAAGACAGCATTTTACACTGAAATAGAATACGAACATGTCAGTGAAGTATATGTAGAGCAGGCCTTTTTCAGCCATAAGCTCAATAATTATATGAATCTGCGCGGTGGCTTATTATTGATTCCCATGGGCATTATTAATGAGTACCACGAACCGACAACCTTTTACGGCGTAGAGCGTCCGCTTCTGGATAAACATGTTGTTCCGACAACTTGGCGTGAAATTGGTGCAGGTCTATCAGGCAATATTCAGGAAGCCTCTTTGCAATATCAATTATACCTCGTCAATGGCTTTTTGGGGTATGATGGTACTGCAAGATTACGTGGTTCAGACGGTTTCAGAAAAGGCAGACAAAAAGGAGCAGAATCAGTCATCTCTTCCCCCAATCTGGCTGGTAAAGTTTCCTATTATGGCCTGAAAGGCTTGAATCTTGGCGCGTCAATCTATGCAGGCAAAACACAATCTAGTTTGTATAATGGACTGGATAAGTCAGACGATTTTGCAAAAACACAAGCAGATAGTTCTACCGTAAATCTGACCATGTTAGGTCTGGATGCAAGATACGACAAGAAAGCTTTTCATATTCGAGGACAACTGAATTATGCCAATGTAGGAAATTCCAGTGCTTATAATGCCTTTACAGGCTCAGACATTGGAAGCAAGTTATTTGGCTTTTATGTTGAAACAGGCTATAATGTCTTTCAACATACCGAGGAAAAGACCAAATTGATTCCTTTTGTTCGACTTGAAAAATATGACACCCATTTTGCCGTTGCAGAAGATGTAGCACGAAATGATGCCTACAACAGAACTGTCATTACAACTGGTGTGGACTGGCGGCTAACAGATGGATTAGCTTTAAAAGCTGATTATCAATTTTTTAAAAATGCTGCATCTGATGAATGGGATAACATCGTGAATCTGGGTATTGGGGTTTGGTTTAGGTGATTGGTTGATTGGGGTATTAGGATATTGGTGATTAGTAACTGTTTATCACAAAACAAAAACCTCAGGTTGTCCGCGTAGCAGGACAGCCGCAGGCGAAGTCCCTCTCCACCGAAGGAAGGAGAGGTTAGGTGAGGCAAACGGGGTGATTGGGTATTGGTAATTAGGGGATTGGGATATTGGTAATTAGTAACTGGTTGTCAGAAAACAAAAACCCCAGGTTGTCCGCGTAGCAGGACAGCCGCAGGCGAAGTCCCTCTCCACCGAAGGAAGGAGAGGTTAGGTGAGGCAAACTTGGTGATTGAAATCTATAAATTAGCAATTGGAAAACTTTAAAACATAGAATTAAAAATGGACATCAAAATCAAAACATTCGTATTGACATTGAGTACAGCCACGCTCTGTTGGTTGCTTTTCAATAGCTTCACTGGTGATGATTTTCATTTATACCCCAACTATTTACAGAAAAAAATAGATCGGCAGATTCGTAAAACTTTTGAAGTAGAAAAATTCCATACCCGCTTTTTTCGCCCTAAGGCAGACGACTTCAACAGAGATTTCTTTGAAGTTAAAAACCCCGATAGTGCTGCACTTGGCTACGGCATTATCACCCTATCGAATGGCTGTAAAAAAGGAGGCTGCACCATAGAAAATGAAGCAGAAGGCGCAGAATACGATGAATTTTATTTCTCCACTTTATACAATGCAAATGGTGAAATCCTCAGTGTTCGCGTGATAGAATACAATTCCGAGCGCGGCTATGAAATCACCGCGAGAAACTGGCTGCGACAATTCATCGGTAAAAGAGGTGGAAAACTAAAAGTCAGTAAAGATATTGATGCTATTTCCGGGGCTACAGTTTCCGTCAATTCTATTGTAAAAGAGATTAATGCTCAACAGGATTTTGTGAAGCAATAAAATAAGAATTGTGTGATTGTAAAATTGTCCTTCACAACAATTTCACCATCACACAATTTTTTACAATTCCTAGCCTCCCAGTTCCTTATTTTTCTTCTTCATGGCTTCGCCAATCTGATTACTTGCCGAAAAGGAAGCCACCATATTATTCAGCATATCACTACCTGCCTGTGGCGAATTGGGCAATAAAATCAAATTGGAATTCGTATGTTCGCCAATAGATTGCAAGGTATCATAATGCTGCGTAACTACAATCAGCGCAGAAGCTTCCTGTGAGTTGATACCCACTCCATTCAGCACTTCTACCGACTCTTCCAATCCACGTGCAATTTCCCGCCGCTGATCTGCAATCCCCTGTCCCTGAAGGCGTTTGCTCTCTGCTTCTGCCTTTGCTTTTTCTACAATCAGGATACGCTGTGCATCTCCTTCGTACTGTGCCGCTACTTTTTCGCGCTCGGCAGCGTTGATTCGATTCATGGCTTCTTTTACCTGTGCATCTGGATCAATATCGGTCACGAGTGCCTTGATGATGTCGTAACCATAATCCAGCATCGCTTCATTCAATTCTCTTTTTACTGCATTCGCAATATCGTCTTTGCGCTCAAAAACATCGTCCAGCTTCATCTTAGGAACTTCGGCACGGACTACATCAAATACATAAGACGTAATCTGCTCGTGCGGGAAATCCAATTTATAAAAAGCATCATATACTTTGTCAGGCAAAACCTTGTATTGAACAGATATTTTCAGGCGTACAAATACATCGTCTTTTGTTTTGGTTTCCACAATGACATCCAATTGCTGAATTTTCAGACTGACCCTTGCTGCAATTTTATCAATAAATGGAATTTTCATTTGCAGTCCTGAACTTCTGATGCTCACAAATTTGCCAAAGCGTTCGATAATGGCTGATGTTTGTTGTTTGACCGTAAAAAAGGACAGGAGTATCAGTACTAGCCCAACTACAATCAATGGTGCGAATGATGGTATCATATTTTATTCATTTAATGGTTAATGATGATGATCTTAAATTAGTAATACAAGGTTCTTTTGTCTACTTTTTTAGACCAATGTATAAATTTTCAAGGTTAATTGATGCTTGAGCCAAAATACTTTAGGCTACAGGGTGACTTTCCATTACGATAAAGGATATAGAGATAGTTCGTAAAAAAGAAGATTCCAAATAAACCTTTTTCCCACACTATGGGAACACCTTTCTCTACACTAACAAAATACGCCACCCTGCCCTAATTCAAGCAAAGATTCTTTTTTACGAACGGGATGTTCATTGCCTTCGAGCAATAGCATCCCTATTTTGTATATAAATAAATTTTAATTTATTCATGGCAAACATTTTATTTTTAACAAATTAACCTTAATTTTAAGATGAAAAACAAGATTATAAACACGCACAAACACCAGATAATGAACACACAAAAACTATTTCGACTCCTTGCTGTCCTCTTATTATCTAGCAGTGTCACACTACAAGCTCAAACGACCGATTCACTCGAACTGGTCAATTTATACAACTCGACCAATGGTGAAAACTGGACAAATAATGACAATTGGCTGGTTCCCGGCGAACCTATGTCTGCCTGGCATGGCATTACAGTCGATCCGGGAGCTTCAGGCTTTGGTGGAGTCGTCACTGCAATTGACTTATCCTCTAATAATCTTAGCGGGACTTTACCTCCTTTGTCTTTCTCTGCATTAGGTGTTTATGATGTTTCGCATAATAATTTATCAGGAATAGTGCCCAATATGGAGCTCAATGCCGTAGGAGCGGCTACGCTGAATATATTTGATATTACTTATAATCAGTTTTCTCCTACTGACATTTTACAAAACTTATTACCTAATCGGCTTATTGGCAATAATGAAGGTTTTAGTTATGAACAGCAATATGGACTTCATGGTCCTGCACGGGCTATACTGGCAAACATCGGGGACACCATTACACTAAACGTTAATTATAACGGACCGATTGACAATAATACTCGTTTTGAATGGAGAAGACGCAACCAAATAGCACAGGAAGCTTCTTCAAGTCCCAATTACCAGATTGATGCCATTGCACCTCAACAAATAGGCAGGTATTATTCTGTGGCTAGTAATCTTTCGGATACCCTAGGCATGGAGTTCATTTCTTACGATGTACTTTTATACAATTATAACACTGGTGCAAATGGGGCAAACATTCGCCCAAATGAATTGATTATCAATTTCAGCCAGCTTACACAAGCACAGAAAGATAAATTACAGGAATTGATAGACAATGGCGATGTTGCCGTACTTGATTATTGCTGCGACAAGAAAAAAGGCATTTTATTATTGGACATTATCAATGGTGATGTTGATGTGCTGAGAGAAATCATTGATGCCACCAGCAAAGAAGAATCCTCTCAAAGTGATTCCAGATCAGGCGATGTTCAGGATAATAATTATGACATCCGCTTTGGAGAAAAAAGACCTACAGACATCTGGGATTTAAGTTTTGATGATGCTCCAATCATCGAAGGTCCAGCCACGTCCCAACTGGTCAGAGTAGCCATTATTGACACTGGTTACGAACCTAATCCTTTATTAGAAGGTTATAAAATCAAGACCAATATCCCCTTACAAGGCTGTGAATTTGGAGCTAATTTTGTGGACAATGACGCCGATGTTACTGCCAAACATCCACATGGCAATCACGTTGCTAGCCTTGCACTGATGGATGTGGATAAAACCGCACCCGTCGGAGTACTACCTATAAAGGCTTTTGGCGAAGAGGGCAGCGGTACTTTATTTGATATGATTTGCGGCATTCATTACGCATTGGATAAAAAAGCAGCCGTCATCAATATTTCAGCAGGGTATACCGGAGAAAAATCCAGCTTATTGGAAGCCGCACTCGACCGCACACGCAGGCAAAAGACAATTGTCGTAGCAGCAGCAGGAAACGATGGCGTCAGTCTCGACTCTATGGCTTTTTATCCTGCGGTGCTTAATCATCCGAATATGGTTGTGGTCGGTTCCATTGCACCCAATGACCAAGTGAGTGATTTTTCCAATTACTCGCAAACACATGTTGACATCATGGCTTATGGCGAATGTATCAAAGGCGCAGGACTACATGGCGAAACAGAAGTCTTGTCTGGCACTTCTCAAAGTACAGCACTCGTCACACGGGAAATCGCCCTTCAGCTTGCCCGCACACCAGATGCATCTTTTAAGGAAATCATGTCAAATATTCCTACAAAAGATTTACCCGCACTCAGTCATTATAGCAAATATGCCAAGAAGATTGACATTACACAGGAGCTGACCAGCTGGGCAAAAAACCTGCTCATTGGATTGTTGATTTTACTGCTCATACTGTTTATCATCTGGCGGATTTGGAAGAAAAGTCACCCATGATTGGGTTTCGACTTCGCTACAACGGTTTCGTAAACTTGTGCCGGAGCCTTGCGGAAAAGCGAGTTTGCTAAACCTTTTTCAAGATCCTGTTCCTGGTGAAAGATTTAGGTAAGTAGCAGTGGAGTCGAGGGCAAGTGTGTGTAACAAATTGCCCAACTTTGTTGTCTCATTCGCCTACTACCAGACTAGGTCGTGTCTATGACACTTGCAAAGCTGCCTAGTTGAAGGGCTACTCAAGTCGCATGGCGACGAATGATTTGGTAGCCAATGGTTTTAACCATGGGCGAGAGAGAAAGTGCAATTTGTTACACACACCAAGGACAACACCATACTTTTTAAACTTCATCTTAAACTTAAGAATTATGGCTAAAATCATCATATTTTCCATTATATATCTGCTATCCCACAGCTTAATGGCACAAGATTGTAATGCCCCTAAATTCAGAAAAGAAGTCCACCAGGCACAAAAACAACTCAAATCTGTTGAGGCTGTTCATCAATATTATAAAAAGCTGATTGGGAACATGCAAGGGAATGAAAGCTGTTCATTGGATTCATTGGCTTACGCCCAATTGAAATATGGTATATCGCTGTCGCGAAAAAGACTATATGAACAAGCTATTGAACAACTCGATAAAGTAGAGCAGACGAAGCAAAAAAGTCTTTCCAAGGATATTGACCTGGTTCGGGCTTATCATTTCAGAGGAGAGTTTTATGAAAAATTAGGACAACTGAATCAAGCCATTCTACATTTTAAAACTGCTTTAGCAATACAATTAGACATTGACGATAATAATCAACTGGAATATCGTTATATGCGACTCGGAACTGCCTGTCAAAAACTAGGCGACTATAAGCAAGCCATTGAAAATCTCGAAATCTCCAAGCAAATTCACTTAGACATTTTTGGTGCAAAACACGTCTATACAGGCGAAGTTTATAATGATCTCGGAACTGCCTATACAGATAATCGTGATTTTAAAAAAGCAGAGACCGCACTTCAAGCTGCTATTCAAATTTTCAAAGAAAAAGGCAAGACTCGCAATCTTATCAAGGCCTATAATAATCTCGGTTACAGTTATGGCAAACAGCAATTGTATGGCAAAGCTGCCAATATTTACAAAGAAGCTGGTCTACTATGCATCAATAATGATTCGGAAGATTGTATAAAAGCCACTAATAATCTTGGTGTTGCATTAATGAAAATAAAAGCCTACAAAGAAGCAGAAATATATTTTAATGAAGCATTAGACAAGAAACACAACCAGCAGAACAATTTAACTTTTCATTATTCCTACGCTGCTACCTTAGAAAACCTTGCAGACTTAAAATTGCAGCAAGGCAATCACAAAGACGCCCTCCAATATTACCAAAAAGCACTCCTCAATTTAACCGATAATTTCAGAAGCAAAAACATTCGCGAAAACCCAACCATCAGTCATAATACATTCATCTATTCCAAAATCGACCTCATTCGCGCCTTAGATTTAAAGGCAAAAGCTGCCCTAAAAGCCCACAAAAAAACAAAAGATAAAAAGTACTTAGACATTGCCTTCCAAACTTATCAAACACTCGACGAATGGATAAGCATCTTTTACCGAGACTTGACCACCGATGCTGCTATGCTAACTTGGATTGCTCATTCTCATGAAATATATGCCCATGCCATACAGGTTGCCTTGCAAGCCGAACAAGCAGAAGTTGCCTTCCATTTTGCAGAACGCGCACGTGCTGTATTGCTTTGGCAAAGCCTTTCACAATTGGACGCCCGAAATCTGCTCAGTGAAACCGACCGAAAGGCAGAAGACCAACTCAACAGCGACATTCGTCAAAATGAGCAAGCTTATTTTGACACACAAGACACAGAAAAAGACAGCTTGCGAATTGTCATTCAGCAACTAAATTTGAAAAAAGAAAAACTCATTCAGTCTTTTGAAAAAGCATATCCCGAATATTATAATCGTAAATATGATGCAGACTTTATTACTTTAAAACAGGTTCAAGAAAAATTGCTTGATGAAAAATCTGCCTTGATAGAATATTTTTTGACAGATGACATATTATATATTTTCACGATTACTCAAACTGATATTTTTACAAAATCTATTGAGATGAATACCGATTTTTATGAAAATATGAGTCTTTTCAAAAATCTCATTAGCAACCCTAACAGCGAACTAACAGCTTATGCTAAACCAGCTCATGCTCTACATCAAACCCTTCTTGCTCCCGTACAAAATGAACTGCCCAAGCAGATTGACAAACTGATTATTGTGCCAGATGGCAGACTCAATTATATCGTCTTTGAAGCCTTACTGACCCAAGCAATTGATCTAGCCGAAAACAGTCAGTTCAACCATAAATTGCCTTATTTATTTAAAAAATATACCCTCAATTATCTATATTCCTGCAATTCTGCTTTTGGGCTTCAGCAAGTCAAAAAACACCCTGACCGCCAGCAGTTTCTTGGCATTGCTCCAGTATTTAGCAAGCAAGCTGATTGTCCATTATCCGCTTTGCCCAATAGCAAAAAAGAAGTTACGGCTATAGCCGAAATGTATGAGGCGAGTCAGGTACTCATGAATGGACAAAGCACTCGGGACAATCTACTCCAACATATTCCCGACGCTGATATTATCCACATCGCGTCCCATGCCACACAAGAAGGCAAAATTTTTCTGCACAATTGTGAAGTCCTGACACAAAAAGATATACAAGCACAAACCTGGAATACTAGCCACGTCATCCTCAGTGCCTGCGAAACGGGAACTGGCCTACTCAGCAAAGGAGAAGGTGTATTAAGTCTTGGCTGGAGTTTTGCCTATAAAGGCGTTCCGAGTATCGTCATGAGTCAGTGGCAGGCCTCCGATGCCGGCACCAAAGACCTTATGCTGGCTTATCATCGGTTTCTCCGAGAAGGGCGTCCTGCGGATCAGGCTTTATGCGATGCAAAGCATTATTATTTTTCCGATATTGCGACATCCACTAAAGAAATGCATCCTTATTATTGGGCAGCATTTATACATAGTGGACAGCCTGTAAAAGCAACTGGTCATTTACAAAACTTATGGACAGCCTCAACAGGTTTTTTGCCTTCTCCCTTACGTTACGGGCTGTTTATCCTAGGAATTGTTTTATTTTTATGGCGGTTTTTTAAATAGATGCGAGATGCGGGATGCGGGATGCGGGATGCGGGATGCGGGATGCGGGATGCGAGATGCTATAAAAATACAGTATTAAACATATTTTTTTGCTCCGCAAAATGAGTAAAAACCTCACATCTCGCAGCAAAGCGGTCTCGCATCTCGCAGCGAAGCGATCTCGCAGCCGAAGGCGGTCTCGCATCTCGCAGCAAAGCGGTCTCCCTTTAAAATATAAATCAATGAAAAAATTACCATTCACCATACTCCCCGGACAAGAAGATCGCCTACTTCGTTTTCTCAATGGCATCAGCGACCCGGCAGATATTACAGATAATAAACTGCTGAAAGATGATCCGCTTTACGATGGAACTGAAGGTTATACTATTGGTGATAAAGTCGCTAGCCAACTCATCAATGCCAAAGGAAACCTTCCTGGTGGTCGTTTTCGTCAGATTGAACAAGTACTAGATGTAGAAGGAATTGGACATGACAAAATAAAGGATTTAATTCATAGCTTTTGGCAACCTGCTGCTGAATATTTCAAAACACAAGTCCAGCCCGGCATCCTGCTAGATAATTGGAAAATAGAGTATTTCAGACAGCCTTTAAAAGAAGATGAATTTAATCAGATCGTCAGCACACCAGGCGGCATCAGGAATTCTATTGCCGAATATGTTGCAGAAACACTTCATGAGACACAAGGCAGTGCTGCGGCTATTTTAAGTAAGCATTTTATCCACCAAGCTTATATAGACCGCTACGAGTCCGGCGAATTGGGCAGTCATGCCTTCGCGCTTTGGTGGTATCATTTTGACATGGACAATTGGTTTTCTTTTGACACCATGCGAACAGCTTGTTCACACTATCTCGATTATTATACGACACTGAATAACCGACTTGAATTGCATCTTATAAAAGGTTTTCCAAATGGCGATGTTCTTGCCGAAGCCATCACGACAAAGGACTTACCAGTGGTGGTCAATTATGGAGAACGCTGCATTACTTTCTGGCTGGCTTCCTTGTTCGACTGATGATTGGGTGGCAAAATAATAGTTGCAGTGTCAGTATCAATAACCAAGCAATTTTTAATTAAATACAAGCCACACACACCAAAAACAGATTCTTGTACATCTATCCTTGTACATTACGAAAGTGCGCACATTCGTAATACCAAATTTATAACCTAAGTCAGAGTAAATTATCAATTAGCGTTGAGTTTGACGTTTGTATTTGAATTTGCATTTATTCCGACTTTCAAAAATGGTATTATGTTAGAAATCACCGGAATCAATTTTTTAATGACCTTAGTGGCTACAGGACTCGTTTTGGCAGTTGTCATCCTGCTTATTCGCTGGCAATTGGCTCGACGTGGGCGGCAGCAACTCCTGACTGGACACAACAAGCCCCTACCCTCTTTTGTCAAACAATATCCAGCCGTCAATGTATTTAAACAGGCCCCTACGATACTCCGCTTTAGTCTGGCAGTATCGCTGATGTTGGTCTTTTTTGCCTTCAACTGGACAACTTATGAACGGGAGGTTTATATACCCGATCACGTTACCTTCTTAGATGGTGGCCCCGAAGTTATTCGCACGCCACCTCCGCCGCTTCCACCGCCTCCTCCACCTCCGCCTCCGCCAGTCATAGAGGAAGTACCAGAAGCAGAAGTGGAAGAAGATGTCGAATTTGAAGACACGACTGTAGAGGAAGAAACTGAAGTCATAGCTCCACCACAACCTCCTGCTCCACCACCGCCACCGACTATTGAAGATATTCCAACTCCATCGCCACCTCCTCCTATAGAAATTGTAGAGGAAGACCCGGAGGCTAATAAAATCTTTATCAACGTACAACAAATGCCCCGATTCATAGGCTGTGAAGATATAGGTGGCACAAACACGGACAAGAAAGTTTGTGCAGAGAAAAAGATGTTGGAGTTCATTTATAAAAACATTAATTATCCAACCATTGCCCGTGAAAATGGCATTCAAGGAATGGCTGTTATTAGTTTTGTTATTGAAAAAGACGGCTCTGTAACTACTCCACAAATTATCAGAAATGTGGCAGGTGGATGTGGCAAAGAAGCGCTACGTGTAGTCAAAACCATGCCCAAGTGGATACCAGGAAAACAAAGAAATAAAGCGGTGCGGGTACAATTCAATCTGCCTGTTCGCTTTAAATTACAGAATTGAGTAGAGTATGAAAGCACCTCTCTCGAAGGCGCAAAGCCGCCAAGAAAAAACAAACTTTGCGGCTTTGCGGCTCTGCGAGAAAATAGCTGACTTACAAATATATTCCCTATTCGCTATTGGAAGAGAGGTTTAAATAAATTACATGGAATAAAATTGAGCTAACAATATTTCCGATTTTATATTTCATTTTTGAAAAATAAAATTAACTTTGGGCAAATTAAAAATACATTATAATGAAAGTGCCTGAAGGACTGAAATATACTAAAGAACACGAGTGGGTAAAAATAGACGGTGATCACGCTTATGTCGGCATCACTGATTTTGCTCAAGGTGAACTCGGAGATATTGTTTACGTGGAAATAGAGACCGAAGGACAAACCATCGCAAAAGACGAAATTTTTGGTACAGTGGAAGCTGTAAAGACAGTATCCGATTTGTACATGCCCCTTAGTGGTGCTATCGCAGAAGTCAATGCCGCACTTCAGGACAATCCGGAGTTGGTCAATAGCGATCCATTCGGCGAAGGCTGGATGATTAAGATTAAAATGGACGATACTTCTGAAGTCGAAGACCTGATGGACGCCAAGTCTTATGCGGAGGCAACTACGAGTTGAGTGAGATATTGAGTTATCAGTTGATTATGTTATTATTATTTTGCGCAGCAAAATACACATTCTAATAACTCAACCAACTTAGTACACTTGATTAACTCAATACACTCAATAACTCAAAAAACCAGATTCATGGGTAAAATCAAGTACTTCATTCCGGCAGTCTTGTGGGCTATGCTGATTCTCGGTGTTTCTACTATGCCGGGGAGTAGTTTACCAGATTTCGAGTGGGGAGATTTGTTACAACCTGACAAATTGGGTCATTTAGTCGTGTATGGTATTTTTACGGGGACTTTATTATGGGGAAATGCAAAATGGTTTCATCCAGAGAAGATGCCCCGATATACAATAATTATTGTCCTATTGGTCGCCGTTTTATACGGTATTTTGATGGAATGGCTACAATGGCAATTTTTTCCGGGCAGAAATTTTGATGTCTTGGATATTATTGCTAATATTATCGGATGTTTTATTGGACTGACTAGTTTAAGATTTATTTTAAAATAAAATTCTACATTATGTTTCAAGTAAGTGGAATAATGTTTCTTGTTGTTCTGGTTCTGTTACTAGCTGCTGCGATTTTTATCGTACCTATGATATTTAAAAATATGATGGGAAAAGCAGGTAGTCAGGATTTGACTGGCAAATATGCGAACGATAGAAGTATGAAGTTTGCGCGGAAATATCCGGAAGTGAATGCCTTTAGAATGGCACCTACTTTCCTTCGCGCAGGTTTGGCAGGCTCTCTGTTACTGACTTTGCTCGCATTTAGCTGGACAACTTATGACAGAGAAGTATATATTCCGGATGATGCGATGGAACTGCCTGACGACTTGGAGATTGAACCTCCACGTACTGCAGAGCCACCACCGCCACCACCGCCACCACCGCCTCCAGTAATTGAAGAAGTACCGGAAGAAGAAGTGGAAGAAGAAATCGAATTTGAGGATCAAACCGTTGAGGAAGAAACGGTAGTGGACGAACCACCACCACCTCCTCCTAAAAAAGAAGCACCACCTCCGCCACCACCTCCGCCACCGCCTCCACCAGAGCCGGAACCAGAGGAAGAATCGGATGAAATTTTCACCATCGTACAAGAGATGCCGCGCTTCCCCGGATGCGAGACCGTACCAGATGAGGAAAAGAAAAAGTGTGCTGAGAAAAAGATGTTGGAATTTATTTACAAAAACATTAAATATCCAACCATCGCACGCGAAAACGGTATAGAAGGAATGGCTGTTGTTAGTTTCGTCGTCGAAAAAGACGGTTCTGTAACCGACCCAAAACTCTTGAGAGATTTGGGTGGAGGATGCGGAAAAGAAGCACTTCGTATTGTACAACAAATGCCAACCTGGACACCAGGCAAGCAAAGAAATCAGCCCGTTAGGGTTCAGTTCAACTTGCCGGTTCGTTTCAAACTGGAAGGTTAAAGACTGCTTTGCAGTAAAATTATAGCGGCTGTTTCCCTTTGGGAAGCAGCCTTTTTTGTGTGGTATAACTTTTGATTGAGTAATGACAGCTATTCATCGAAACTAATTCCTACTTTTGTTCGTTTTAGTTGAGTAGCATTCAAATTGCATATAGACTTTTCCTATGAAACAAATTACATATCTCGCTTTCCTACTGATGTTTAGCACATCAATCAGCTTTGCTCAAACCAATGCAAAACTGGCGCAGGAATATTATAATAATGGTGAGTTTGAAAAAGCAGCCACCATGTACGAAAAGCTCGTGACTGAGCAGGGAGGCAATGCTTATTATTTTACAAAATACCTAAACTGCCTGACAGAGCTAGAGGACTATAGTACAGCAGAACAGGCGCTCAATAAGCGTATCAAAGCAGAGCCAAAGAACAGCGAATGGTATCTGGAATATGGTAACCTAATGGAAGCCCAATTCAAAAGCGAAGAAGCTGGTGTACAGTATCGAAAAGCGATCAGTCTATTGCAACCCAGTCAGGGAAAAATTGACCAATTGGCTCGGAAATTTGCAGCCATTCCCAATTATGACCTTGCTGTTGAAACCTACGAAAAAGGCAATAAAATCTTAAAAAACCCTTATCAGTTTTCCTACCAGATTGCTGATGTCTATCGACGCCAGGGAGAAGTTGGAAAAATGATTACGCATTACCTCAACAGCCTGGAAGCTACGCCTTCGCGTATGAACATCATCCAGACTTACCTTCAACGCTATCTTGCTGAAGAAGATTTTACAACATTGAAAGCTGAACTCTACGAACGCATACAAGAAAAGCCCGATGTCAATGTGTATCCTCAATTGCTGACCTGGTTATTTGTACAGAAAAAAGATTTTAAAAATGCGCTCCGTCAGGTAAAAGCCATGGACAAACGCCTGGATGAAAACGGTGGACGGGTATTCAAATTGGCAGCAAATGCCAAACAAGAAAAAGACTATGAAGCCGCTATTCTGGCTTATGACTATATTCTTGAAGAAAAAGGAAAAACAGGTGCATACTATCTGGAAGCCAAGCGGCAAGCCCTGACCTGCAAGCGACTGAAAATCACAGATGGATTTGCTTATTCACAGGAAGACCTAGCAGGTTTGGAACAAGAATATTTGTCTTTCCTGGAAGAATTTGGCCGCAATAAAACCACTGCTGCTATTGTTCGAGAGTTGTCGCAATTATATGCCTTGTATATGAATGACCTCGACAAAGCCATTCCCTTATTGGAAGAACTGATTAATTATCCAGGTATTGATCGTGTTACCCAAGCTAGAGGCAAACTTGACCTCGGTGATTCCTATCTGATGAAAGACGAAATTTGGGAATCAACGCTACTCTATTCTCAGGTCGACAAAGCATTTAAGGATGACATCATGGGCGAGGAAGCACGGTATCGGAACGCAAAACTGTCTTACTTTGCAGGTGACTTTGACTGGGCACAGGCACAATTGAGTGTGCTCAAAGCGGCTACTTCAGAATTAATTTCTAATGACGCCATTGATTTATCGGTGTTTATCATGGATCATTATTCTCTGGATACTACAGCGACACCCATGAAAATGTATGCTAAAGCAGAGCTGTTGGCCTTTCAAAATAAATTTGACCAGTCTTTTATTATGCTGGATTCCATTAAAATGATTTATCCTGAACATGGTTTATTAGATGATATCTATTACGCCAAATCCAAAGTTTTCCAGAAAAAACGTGAATACACCAAAGCAGCCGATATGCTTCAGCGCATCATCGACAATCATGCTGAAGAAATTCGCGCCGATAATGCTTTGTTTGAATTGGGTGAATTGTATGAAACGCATTTGGATGATAAAGAAAAAGCCAAAGCCCTTTACCAAAAAATATTAATGGAACATTCAGGAAGTACTTTTGCCGTAGAAGCCAGGAAACGATTCAGAGCCTTGAGAGGAGATGGAATGCAGTAGAGGGAAAAAGGAATATCGAACAGAGGAATATCGAATATCGAAATAAAACGCACAAAGCCCTGAAAGGGCAAAACCCAAACAGCTTGGGGTAAAGCCACAAGCCATAAACGATACATTAAGCATTCACAACACCCGGTTCATACCGCATGTCAATGCTAAAATCTTCAGGATTTTTGCCCTTAATGTCTTTGTAAAAGTCCATGATTTCGCGCATATCAGCTTCCATGTCATCTGATGGATAAACCAATTTTCCTGCGCCTGCCTTTCTTGTTGTGTAATCCAAAAACCCCAATACAATAGGCACACCTGCGCCTTTAGCGGCATAATAAAATCCAGTTTTCCATTCTGTTCGTTTGGCTCGTGTCCCTTCTGGAGTTATGATGATACAAAGTTGCCCTTTATACTCGTTAATCATATCAATCATGGCTTCGGTATAGCTTAGTTTTCTGCCTGTATTTTCTTTTGGACGCCGATCAATCGCAATCGCACCCATCGCTCGGAATAAGCCGCCCCACGGAAATCGTACCCATTGTTTTTTAATCGTAAATTTGAGTGGAATGCCCATTTCGTAGAACACCGCACGCGCATAAGGAAAGTCCCAGTTGGAAGTATGTGGAACAGCAATCATAATGCATTTTTCAGGAATCATATCCTTCAAACCATTCTGCACATCCCAGCGTCCAATCCATATTACAAATCGGGCAAGTAGTTTTATCATAGTAAATTTAAGTACAAGATTAAGTTTAAAACGACTGTGACCTAAATAATTTATTTATCACTCGCCCGAAACAAAGCCTCTCGCTCTTCCTGCGTCAGACTTTTATACCCAGAACGTTTAATTTTTTCCAAAATAGAATCTATGTATTCCTGATTGGGTCTGCTTGAAGCATTTGCGTCTGTCTTGGTATTGCCTCTTGTACGAGTGCCTTTGGGATTTTTATACACCACTTTAGGACGGCGTTTGCCCTGAAAAAAGTCTTTTATTCTAGCTCCAAAACCTTTTATTCGATCTATGATACGATTGAAAGGAATCGCCATGTCGTTGCCCTTGTTCAATTGTTCGATAAAGAACCAACCCATAAAAGCTCCCCCTAGGTGCGCAACATGTCCTCCAGTATTATTATCTATAAACAGCAAATCCAAAGCAATTAAAATCAGGGCGATATATCTTAATTCTAAAGAAAAGAAAAACAAGTGTATTTGATACCTTGGCGCCAGTGCAGCTGTAGCAAATACTATCGCCATAACACCCGCAGAAGCTCCTAAAGCATATTTGCCTATAGCTTCAGGAAATAATAAGCCTGAAATCACGTAGGCAACAAAACCTACCAAACCGCCCAAAACGTAAACAGGCAGAATCATATCATGCCCCCTATTCATCGTAAAATCCCGAAAAATACGACCAAACCAATATAAGAAAATCATATTCCAGGCTACATGCCGCACCCCGACATGTAGAAACATAGACGTAAAAATGGTCCAGGGCTTGAATAAAATATGTTTCCATTCATAAGACGCACAAAGCCACGGATGTAGTATTGTCGACTCAAATATCGCCCGTCCAGTATCCGTCCCATATATTCCAATATATATGAGCGCGACAATACTGACAAGAATAAATACGGCAAAGTTGAAAAAAATCAACCTTATCAATACATTACCAAATTTAAACTCTCTTTTTATATCTTCCCAAACGGAGTTGAACATGAATTTAATGATAAGTTTTTAATGATAAATGATGAATGATAAATGATAAATGTGATTCATAGTTCATCATTATTTATAGCATGGTCAAAATTACGAATAATTTGACTTTTTTGTTCAATTTGGAATTTGGTTTTTGATTTTGCTATGAATATCCTCGTCCTATTTTTATCCAATAGGCTACCATAATGACACCAAAAAATGCCCCGCCAAGATGCGCAAAGTTCGCTATTCCTGTACCATGTCCTGATATACCTGAGAAATAATCATAAGTTACCAAAATCAACACCAATATACCTGCCTTTACGGGAATTGGTGGAATCAGTAACATAACTTTTTCATTGGTGAATAACATCGCATAAGCCGCAAGCACTCCATATACAGCTCCTGACGCTCCAACTGCAGGCAAAATTTGTGCTTTGGCTAATTGACTTGCTTTTTCCAAGCTCATTCCGTCAGTCTGCAAAATTTCCCGATATAATTGCAAATACTCATAGTAACTTGATCCCGAGTGTATCAAAGCTGCAAATAAACCTGCTGCCAGATAAAAAAACAAAAACCGCTTAGGCCCCCATCGAGCTTCCAATGCCGGTCCGAAAAAGAACAAACCCAGCATATTGAAAAATATATGCCCGACTCCTGCATGCATAAACATGTGTGTTACGATTTGGAAAGGCTGAAATCCGCTCGACCAAGGAAAGTATAAAGCCAGAGCAGTCCGATTATACGGAATCATCGCACTTGGCATTAACAAGTTTGTTACGAGAAAAAATACAATGTTAATAAATATAAGATGCTTGACAACATCCGTCAGGTTATAACCCATTTTTATTCAATTTCATTAAGGGTAATAAGTAAATTGGACTATGAATCCTTGAAATTATCCTACACCGCCGTTAAACTGCTTTGCCAAATCTTCCAGATCGTAAGTTACAAAACATAATTTTCCGCCTGGTGACTGATATGGAATTTCGCAGCCAAACAACTCGTTCATAATACTTTGCATTTCCAGTGCGGTCAATTCCTGCCCACTTTTGATGCTGGCACTTCTCGCCATCGCTCTTGCAATATTGTCTTTGACTTCCAATTTCAAATCAGTATTTTGACGATACTGTTCCAATAAAGTTTCGATGACCTTTTCTTCTTCTCCACTTTTTATTTCGGGCGGTGCGCCGTGTATAATAAAGGCATCTTGCCCAAATTCCTGCACATCAAAACCCAGTTCATTGACCTGCGGTAATATTTCCCGCATCATTTCTGCATCGGCGACCGACAGATTGAGCGTTTTGGGAAATAATTGTTTTTGCGAAGTCGCATCACCCTGTTCTAGTGCAGTCAGGTATTTTTCATACAAAATACGTTCATGTGCTGCCTGCTGGTCAATCAACAAAAAGCCCGATTTAATCTGGCTGATGATATAACAATTATGAATCTGATAAGGTTGTTTAATTTGCTTTGAAAAAGTACCTTCTGCATCATCTAATGCCGCTTCATCTGTCCAGCCACTTTCTATTGTAAGGGCTTGTTCCCCGCCTTCTTCCGGTGGGTCGAAGCCCTCAATACCATCGTATAATTTTTGCCAATTTTTCAGATTAGAAGCTTCATTGGGGCGTTTGATTTGCATATCTGAGGGCGAGAAACTGCCCCGTGAGCCTGCTGTATTTTGCGACATTTTTTTTCGCGAGGCTTCCATTTGCGCCTGCCTCGTCATAAAAGTTTCCTGATTGAAATCGAGTACGGGAGCCACATTATATTGTCCCAGTCCATGACGCACTGCCACTTTCAGATAATTATACACCAGTCGCTCGTCTTCAAACTTAATTTCCTGCTTGGTCGGATGTACATTGATGTCAATTTTGGACGGATTAATGTCAATAAAGAGGACATACATCGGGTGGGTTTCTTTGGGCAGCAATTCATCAAACGCGCCCATCAGCGCGTGGTGTAAATAGCTACTTTTGATAAAACGAGTATTGACAAAAAAGTATTGTTCGCCCCGTTTTTTTCGGGCAAATTCGGGCTTACCTACAAAGCCGTGTATCCGTAAAATATCGGTTTCTTCTTCTACCGGAACGAGTTTTTGATTATAATTTTTACCAAAAATACCAACGATACGCTGTCGCAAATTGCCAGAAGGCAAATGCATAACTTCTTTATCATTATGATGCAAAGAGAAAAACACATCGGAATGTGCGAGTGCAATGCGCTGAAATTCATCTAGGATATGTCGCATTTCGACGGAGTTGCTTTTCAGGAAATTTCGTCGGGCAGGGACATTATAAAATAGGTTTTTGATAGAGATGGTCGTACCAACAATGCATTGGCAGGGTTCCTGAGTTTTCACTTCGGAATTTTCAATGGTAATCCGTGTACCCAGTTCGCTTTTTGCCTGGCGTGTCCGCATTTCTACCTGCGCGACAGCCGCGATAGAGGCCATCGCTTCTCCACGAAAGCCCATTGTCCGTATTTCAAACAGGTCAGTCGCTTCCCGTATCTTAGACGTTGCATGACGCTCAAATGCCATCCGCGCATCCGTTTCCGACATGCCAGAGCCATTATCAATCACCTGTATCAAGGTACGTCCTGCATCTTTCACGACCAGTTTGACGCTCGTACTCCCTGCGTCGATTGAATTTTCAATCAGCTCCTTCACTGCCGACGCCGGACGCTGTATCACCTCCCCCGCTGCAATCTGATTGGCAATCGCATCGGGTAAAAGCTGAATAATGTCAGCCATAATTTTGCTTTTTGCTGTATTGGAGTGTTGATGTGTTGTCGTGCTGATGTGTTGTTGTGGATTTGCTACGCAAAATGTAGTACTTCAACACTGCAACACATTAACACCTCAACACAATTCATTGCTCAAACCAGCTTTCGATAAATTGTGGTAAATAATTTTGTATAAAGATATAGCAAAAAGCGCATAATGCCACCACAATCGCTATTAAGATAATGTTAGAACGTAAAGCCGCGTTTTTTCTGAGTTTATTATTGCGTCCTCTCCCTTCGCGTAAGCCGCGTGAAATCCTCTTTTTAGTGCCTTCCGAGCCTGCTTCCTTCGCCTCCAGTCTTTCTTTGCGGCGTTCTTCGCGCTCTTCCTGCTCGGCATCGTAATACCGTGGCGTATAAGTAAATTTTTTGGCTTTGATATTTTTTGGTCGTAATGAAAGCATAGTTCTTTTTTTAAAATTCAAATTCAAAAAACAAATTCAAGTGGAAAAATGGCGTTTGAATTTGTGTTTGGCGTTTGTATTTGAGTTTCCTCTCACTTATATAGATGCAAGATAAGGGTTTTGTGGTGGATTTGTAATTTGAAATAAAAATCTTTCAAACAAAACCCTACTCTTATTTCCATTTTTTTCAAAAATATTCAGGAACTCAAAACAGGGTTTGAGGTATTGAAAACATAGCTTCAGGTATAAAAATCACATATTTTAAAAACCACCTTCTTCCGCACTTTATTTGCGATACAACGTTTACATCATTTCAATCGTCATGTAATAGAAAACATATTGCACCGAAAACCTAAAACCACTTCCCTGACATACTGTAAGTCTATTCTCAATTATTTCATAAAAAACATTAAACTATGCAGAATTTCAACCAACTCATTATGCTGCTTGTACTAACAAGCATTCCCACTCACCTATTCAGCCTAAATACTCTTTGCCATCAAACTGCTGAATACAGCACAATAATCATCAACCTTGAAAATCTAATCAATCCTTTATGCTACGGAGACCTAAACGGAAGTATAGATATAAGGGTAATCGGCGGAATAGCTCCTTACACCTACGACTGGGATAATGACGGAATCGGTGATAATGACGATTCCGAAGACTTACAGAATCTGGGCGCAGGAACTTATAACATAACAGCCACAGATGCTGCCAACAATACAGTCAGTTTAGCAGTAACACTTACCGAACCTCCTTACTTTAGTATATCTGCTCCATTAGCAGTAGCTGTAACCTGCTATGGCACAAGTCAGGCTTATATTTCTGTATTCCCCTCAGGAGGGACGCCTCCATATACCTACGACTGGGACAATGATGGAGTTGGCGATAATGATGATGCGCAGGAAATTGGAGGACTTAGCGCAGGAACTTATTCTCTAACGGTTATGGACGCAAATGGCTGTACAAGAAGTCATAGCAGGACAGTATATAACCTGTCACCACTCGCGCTTGTATGGAATACGATTACACCTGCATGTGCATCGGACAATGGCAAGGCAACTAGTACACTTATTAATGATCCGACAATCGACCCAGCTCTTTATGACTTTGAACATGATGAGGACTTTCTACTTTATAATCAATACCTCTGGTCAAATGGCGACACTTACAGCCCAGACCTGGCTGCTGGCACGTATGGTGTTACAGTAACGGCAGATGGATCAGGCTGCACTGCCGTCAGCACTGTTACCATTCCTGAAGATTGTACAATATGCCGCGACACGCTTCTACTAGAAAACACCATGACTTCTCCGCTTTATCGTGTCTATGAGTCTATCACTTCCTATGGCACTGTTGCTACTGGCAATGCCATTGATTTCAAAGCTGGCGAAACTATTATTTTGCAAAATGGATTTAAAGTAGAACCACAGGCAGCATTTTCAGCAGAGATTGAAGATTGTAATTGATTTATTGTGTTGAGGTGTTGAGGTGTTGAGGTGTTGAGGTGTTGAGGTGTTGAGGTGTTGAGGTGTTGAGGTGTTGAGGTGTTGAGGTGTTGAGGTGTTGAGGTGTTGAGGTGTTGAGGTGTTGAGG
>CALFBH010000016.1 GCA_937951615.1 uncultured Saprospiraceae bacterium
ACCTGCTCAACGGCTTTTTGACACAGATTTTCCAGACCTCTTTGAGTTCCTTTGTCAAAATGTGACAGGCTTTAAAGAACCTCGTAAAAGGAGGGCTAAGCTACTGAATAACAGTAGTTGTCCAGCCTTAGACGGGTAGCCAGAAAAAAAAACAAAACACTGGTTATGAACCGTTTAGCGTCTCGCTTCCCGCCTCTGGCTTCTCGCTTCCAAAGTCTAGTAAACAACAGATTATCCAAAAAGATGGGCAGAAAGATGGGCAGAAATGAAAGTTTTACGACTCCCACTTCTGCCAATTTCTATTTACATAGGAATTCCTATTCTTCCCGCGTCGCCTGTAGCGCGTACCAATCAATTTTTCTCGACAAGTACATCACTGTTGCCAAAACCACAAACAAACCAAGGCTACCGACCAGTAAAGTGTAATCTTGCAATTGGAGAATCACATAAACGAAGCCATACAAGATGACCAGTATCGCTGCAATGATGCCTGTCAATCGAATATTTTTGAAAATGCTGTGGGCATACATCACAATCAAACCAATAATAGCTGAACTAGAAATCAGATAAGCCCATTGAAAAGGAAGGTGCTCGGAAAGCGCGATGAGCAGCGTATAAAAAATACACAAAGCCAGCCCGACCATAATATATTGTATCGGATGGATGCGGACATTATTCATAATCTGCGCAAAGAAGAAAAGCATAAAAGTCAGCGTGATGAAAAGTGAGGCATATTTTGCCGAGCGCATACTTTTCTGATATTCGCCTGCTGGCACAATGAGGTTCACGCCAAAAGCCGACTCATAAATGCCTTTCATCGAGCCTCTGAAACTTTGTGGATAAGTACGATTGAGGTGCAGGACATTCCATTGTGCCGTGAAGCCTTGGGGTGTTATTTCGCGCTCGTCGGGCAGAAATGCCCCATCAAAACTGGGGTCTTGCCAACTGGAATTGAGGCTGACGGCTGTGTTTTTGCCCAATGGAATAAAGCGGAGTTGGGAACTGCCATTGAAGTCGAGCAGCACCTCGAATGTCCAACTTTCATCTGCTTCTTTGGCTGGACCGACAGGCACTCTGGTACTCATGCCCGTGCCGATGACTTCATTGGTTTCTATGCCAGGATTGAAGGGATGCTGACTGCCATTCCAATTTACTTGTACATTATTCTGGATGCTTCGCATATCGGATAAGCCGAGCGACACAAAAGCTTCTTCCCACATCACATCTTTTTCTTTGATGTTCCAGACCTCAAAATCGGGCATCGCAAAATTTCCCGCAAGGGTGACTTTACTATTATACACCACGACTTCATAAATGCCGCGATAGCGTTTTTCAGGAATGACATCGCCATTGACCTGTAATTCATTGGGTAGAAAATGGGCATAATTGCGAATGGGTTCGAGGCGATACTTATCGTTTTTGGCATCTTCGACTACTTTTACGTAAGTATAATAAGGAATCGTCAACACCAGCCCGTTCACTGTTTGCGCTTCTCCCCACTTAGCACTGACTTCATTGATAGCGGCTGATTTTCGGTACTCCCGTTCGCGGATCAGATCACGCACCATCCCCACTGGAATGAGCAATATCAAAATGAGGATACCAATGGTGAATAGACGTAAAGTAATCGAGGTTTTGAGCCAATGACTCGCTCGCTCGAAGAATGATGGATTATTGGACATAGTTTTTGTTTTTAAAATTCAAATGCAAAATACAAATACAAACTCAAATGGGATATTAGACAGTTGATTTCATTTCGACGACGCTCAATACAGGCGGCTTCGCTCGATCAACTGATAACAAAAGTCTATAATTTGCGGATATTTCACCTCGCTATTCTACTAAATGGTGGGAAGATTTGAGTATTTGTAGGTATTCGGGTAGGATTCGTTTTAGGGAGTTATAGATAAAAAGCTCTCTGAAGTGTTTTTCACAACACAACAAAGAGCTTTGGAAAACCTTATCTAAGGCTTTTTAACAGGCTTAGGTTTTGGAGGATTATTTCCTCTACCTCCACCAGAAGGTTTACCTGTTGTACTTGGAGCATTAGCTGGTTTTTTAGGCGATTTACTCATAATAATAAATTTTAAAGGTTAAAAATATAATTCTAAAAATCGACTTCCACGCAGGATAACAGACCAACATGGAAGTCAGGTCATCTTACAAATTGTAGTCTATTTGTCTGTATCTTGCCAATCGTCGGGCCTGTCATCATCCTCTCTTGCTTGCCAGTAAACATCGTTGTTCGGATTCAACTGGTTTGCACGATTGTCTGTATCGGCTTGATCCTGCTGAGTGTCCTTATTTTTATCATCAATTTTCATAATGCTAAATTTTAGACGCGTGAAATAATTTATGAATTTTGTTTTTGATTCGGGTTGAGTTGTTTGCCTCTATTCCCGTTTCGTTTGTCCCAAATGACATTGGTGTCTTTGGTTCCTTTGTTCGGATTTTTAATATCCGCTGGATTGTTTTTGACTTTCTTTTTCATAAGAATTTCAAATTTTAGTGAATCTCTACTCTGTTCTGGATTTTCGAGAAATAACTCCTGTTGGTTGCAACTAACACTGCAAAAGTCAATCAAAAACAATTCACATACAATTGAGAAAACCTAAAAACCTGAAACCTAAACCTGAAAACCTGAAATACGCGACTCAAATCCTAAAAAGTCAATGTTTCTAATTCTCTTTTTAGGTCTTTTATTTTGTCTTCAGACAGTTTAATTTTTTCACTATCATTCATAATTGAATAATAATTATACTTGTAGCCACTATGATAATATTTTTCTCGAACAATTTTTTGAACATAATGACAATTCAAAATGGAACTCTTGGTTTTGAAAAAAGATACTGATTCCCCTTTATTTAACAACCCATAAAGATCTGTTAGGCTTAGATTTGGTTTTATTACCTCTCCTGTTGTCATTTTTAAAAAGCATGTCCTGTCTTTTATATCAACATACATAATTTCGGATGGGCGCAAATAGACACTCCCTTCTTTTATAGGAATTTCATATTTTTTAGCGTTATAATTATTAGGGCTTATTTCTTCAAAACTCTCGATGTGAAAATCTTCATCATCTGTACTGGTTTCATAAAGTATTTCTTCTCGAGGCATACTCATTGCTTTTGGATCTTCCTCTTCCAGAGCTTTTAACAAGTCCTCTGCTGCATCCTCATTATAAGAGAAGAAAACAACGATACCAACAACCCCCAAAACAATTATGAGGCTTAACGTTCTTAATACATTGAAAATAAATTTGAAAAGTGCTTTCATTTTTATGGCGTTTAAGTCATGTGAATAATTCGTTTACAGAAGCTAATTTACAAACCTTCCAGCTAAAACCCTACATTTAAACATATTCAAAGTTAAGCAATAAATTAAGTAATGGTTTGCAGGCTTTATCAAATGGTAGAATGAATTGAGTATTTGTAAGGTTTTGGGTAGGATTCGTTTTAGCAACGATTCATGCTAGAAAATAGACAAGACCAAAATAACAAAAACCAAAATTGCAGCAATCATCACAAAAATAATAAAACGGATACGGTAGCGATAAATATCGTACAACACCTCCACCACTTCCCTCCATTCCAAATTTTTGACACGAGCTTCTCTGCCCATCACCAGGTATTTTTTACTGCCTTCGCGCCAGCGGTCTCCGTGCTTTTTCAGAATAAAGAAATCGCCATTGATAAATGCTTTTTCATACAAGGAGTAGTTGGTCGCTGTTTGTAGGGTAATCATATTGGAGCTGTGTTTTTCCAGTCTGGCCCAGTTGCCTTTTTCTACATTGCCATTGATAGAAAAAATATATTCGGCTCCTTTGCCTTCACTCTGGGGTTTGATGCCGTGCGGATTCAAAATATGTAAAATAACATCCAATAAAGCATCATCGTCATTCACTTCGCGCCAGGGTTTTTCAGTGTAATATTCTTCTTCATACAAATCTTCACTGTACGGAATAATTTTCGGTAGGATGAAGTCAATGTACTTATCCAGTTCCTCATAATCCGGTAACTCCGAGCGCATCGGGCCAAAGAGAAATTCTATGTAAGGTATGTTCACTGTTGATTGGTTGATTAAGTCTAATATCGTAAATTAACAACAATTTATTAAAGTTACAAGCAGATTTTATCCTTTTCTGCAATCGCCATATCATATAGATTAAGTACTTTTGTGGAATTGCAATGAATAAATGCGTGAATGATAGAATGAGTAAATAATTTTATCATCCATTCATATACTCATTTCCCAAAGACAGAAAAGCACTTTACACAGACCATACTTACTACGGACTATGAAACAATTAGAAGGAAAAATTGCACTGGTGACGGGCGCATCAAGAGGCATTGGACGGGCTATTGCCAAAAGATTTGCAGAAGAAGGCGCACACGTAGCCTTTACTTATTTGTCTTCGGAAGAAAAAGCAAAACAACTAGAAGCAGAACTGACTGCCCTTGGTGGTTCGGCGAAAGCCTATCGCTCCGATGCTGGTTCTTTTGAGCAGGCTGTCGCATTGGCGGAAGCAGTATTCAAAGACTACGGGCAAATTGATATTCTGGTCAATAATGCAGGTATTACCCGCGACAATCTACTACTTCGCATGAGTGAAGAGCAATGGGATCAAGTGATTGGCACCAATTTGAAATCAGTATTCAATCTGACCAAAAGTGTGCTAAGACCCATGTTGAAAAAACGGGCAGGCTCGATTATCAACATCACTTCAATTGTTGGTATCACAGGAAATGCAGGTCAGTCCAATTATGCCGCTTCCAAATCTGGTGTCATTGGTTTCACCAAATCTATCGCACAGGAAATTGGCTCGCGGAATATCCGTTGCAATGCCATCGCACCAGGCTTTATAGAAACAGAAATGACACAAGGCTTAGGTGATGATCTAAAAAAAGCGTTCACCGATAATATCCCGCTCAAACGCGCAGGACAGGTCAATGATGTAGCAGACGCCGTTGTGTTTCTGGCTTCCGATAAATCAACTTATATCACCGGACAAACCCTAAGTGTGTGTGGAGGAATGAATAAATAAATTCAAATTCAACCGCCAAATTCAAATTCAAATACCAAAATCGTACAGTTTTACGTTTGGAATTTGGAGTTTATTTTTTTGGAATTTAATTACCGAATGTTAAGCATTTTAAAAAAAGAAATCAACCTATTTTTCAGTTCTCTGATTGGCTACATTGCCATCGGGGTTTTTCTGCTGCTCACCGGACTGGTGATGTGGGTATTCCCGCAGAGTAGTGTACTGGATTATGGATTTGCAACGATGGACGGCTTTTTTATGGCTGCGCCCTATATTTTTATGATTCTCATTCCTGCTGTAACGATGCGCTCTTTTGCAGAAGAACAACAAACAGGAACGATAGAATTGCTGGTGACTCGCCCGCTGACTGATTTATCCATCATCATGGGCAAATTTTGGGCTTGTTTTATATTGGTCATTTTTGCCTTGTTGCCAACACTCTTGTATTTCTACACCATCAACCAACTCGGTGATCCTGTAGGCAATATAGATGCTGGTGGAGTCGCTGGTTCTTATATCGGATTGCTGTTTCTTGCCGGTGCATTTGTGGCGATTGGATTATTTGCGTCCTCCATTACCCGCAATCAAATTGTAGCTTTTGTGCTTGCCGTGGTTTTGTGCCTGTTTTTATACGAAGCTTTTGGCGAATTGAGTCAGTTGCCCATATTTTTTGCAAAAGCAGATGATCTTGTCGATCAAATGGGCATTGGTTATCATTATAGTTCGATTAGTAAAGGAAAAATTGATTCCAGAGATGTCATTTATTTCCTAAGTCTGATAGCGGCCTTCGTAGCAATGACAAAAGTCTCCCTGGAATCCAGAAAATGGTGATTCAGAAGAGAGACATCAACACAACAACACATCAACACCCCAACACATACAATATGGCAAAGAAGCAACATACACGCAGACAATCTTTATTTCAACTAGGCTTATTCCTCGGGATACTCATCTTCTTGAATATCCTGGCGAATGCCTTCTATGGGCATATTGACTTGACAGAAGACAAGCGATTCACCCTCACGCCTGCGACCAAACAACAGATCAAAGAACTGGATGATATTGTGTATATCGAATCCTTTCTCGAAGGCGATTTCCCATCAGGCTTCAAGCGTTTGCAAACAGCTTTAGGCGATTTATTGAATGACTTCAAATCTATGTCTGGTTATGTCGAATGCCAGTTTACCAACCCCTCCGAAGGTACTGTGGAGGAGATTAATGCCATGCGGGAAGAACTGAAAAACATGGGCATTTTCCCTGTCAATTTACAAGTAAAAGATACGGAAGAATACTCTGAAAAACTGATTTTCCCAGCCGTATTGGTGCGATATAAAGGGCGTGGTATTCCCATCAATGTTTTAGAAAATAATACTGCTGGAACACCGCCCGAAGTCGTTCTCAACAACTCCATCAGTCTATTGGAATACAAACTCACCAATGCCATTCAAAAATTAAAAACCCTGCACCGACCGAAGATCGCGATAACGGAAGGACATGGAGAACTGAAACCTTACGAAACGGCTGATTTTGATGCTGCCCTACAACAATATTATGAAGTAGAACGCATCCACCTGGACAGCTTCACCATGATTCCACCAGAATTTAAACTGGTCATCATGCCCAAGCCACGCCAGGAGTTTAGCGATAAAGACAAATTTAAAATTGACCAGTTTGTGATGAATGGTGGGCGTATGATTTGGCTCATTGATCGACTCAGCGCCGAGCTGGACAGTATGCGGGTTCGGTCGCCTTATATTCCATTTGATTATCCACTGAATCTGGACGATATTTTGTTTAAATATGGGGTACGGATACAGCCGAATATGGTGCTGGATATCCGATGCAGTCGGATTCCGCTGCAAGTCGGACAAATGGGCAATGCACCTCAATACGACCTGCGTCCCTGGTATTATAACCCGATTATTTTTCCGAAAATGGATGACGCACATCCCATTGTGAAAAATCTTGACGGCATCGACTTCTCTTTTGTGTCTTCTATTGATACCATAAAAACCAAAACGCCAGTCAAAAAGACGGTTTTGCTGACTTCTTCTGATAAAAGTCGTTTGCAATTTTCACCCGCTCGCCTCAGTTTTGAAATTGCTCGTTATAAACCAGAATTAGAGAAATTTGATAAGCCGAACCAGCCTGTAGCTGTATTGCTGGAAGGCGAGTTTCCTTCTTTATATGAAAATAGAGTAACAGACGGCATGACTGCCATGCTCGACCAGCTAGGTCAGCCTTTTAAAGCCACTAGTCGTTCTACAAAAATGATCGTGATTGCCGATGGAGATGTCGTTAAAAACCCTATTGATACCAAAGAAAATAAAATTCTGCCCCTTGGTCTCAATCGCTACGAAAAGTACACTTTTGCCAATAAAGACTTCCTGCTCAATGCCGTTGAATATCTGCTGGACACCGATGGCGTCATCGCTTCACGTTCCAAAGAAGTCAAGTTGCGTCTATTGAATAAATCCAAAGCCAAAGCAGAAAAAACCAAGTGGCAAATGTTGAACATTGTCCTGCCGCTTGTCTTGTTGTTTTTGTTTGCTTTAGGGTTTAATTTTATGAGAAGGCGACGGTATGCTTAAGTTGGGATTTATTTTAGTTTTATGGCGGATTTATTTCTATCCATAATCTTAAGTATACTCAGGATGCGTTTCGAATTTCTGCTTTCCTAAAACTTAATAATCTTCTGAACTTCTAATAAATTATTCGAAAGATTCCTCACTCTGACAAAATACAAACCGTCCGGAAGCTCTGAAATGTCGATGGTATGAGAATTTTCGACATTAATGACCGTTTGTGTGATTTGTCCAGCAGCATCCAAGATGTCAATTTGATACAGATTTAATGTTCCATTTATAGTAAATTGATTGGCTACTGGATTTGGAAAAATGACAATATGATTTTCACTGACTTTTATATCTGGTATTGAGGTTGTTATTGAGCAACTATTCAAGTGCCTGACCAAAAACTCAATCCCGCTCTCTCCATTAGTTGTATTAATGGAGAGTGCCGGGATATCTGCCTTAACTTCTGATACACCCACCGCCAAAGCAGTATTATGAATTTCTCGACCGTGAAAGGAATGATGAAAGAGGTCCTGACTTGGATGAACTGCTAAGGATTGACTGCTGATGAACAATGGAGGGTCATCATTAGACAAGTAAAAAAGTTGATCTACATCCTGTCGATACTGAATCAAAGCAGGGTCAACTAAAATTTGGGAGATAGAGTCAAATCCGCCATGAAAATTAGAAGCTCTCTCAAAACCCATTAAGTTTTCCATACTATCCAAGGTATAGTTAGTGCCGTTCCCGTCAAAGTTATCGAATACTTGTGTCTCCCATTTATACACATCCAGCGTAGCTTGAGGACCATACAAGTCCACCGCACAAACCCTTGTTGATTGCTGTAAAATAGAATCTGTAGCATTTGGATCTGCCATGTCAGGTCGAGTTCCCAACCAGTAGCTAATACTTGCTCCAGCTGACCGCCCTTGCAAAGCTATTGTTGTAGAATTAATCTGTAAGTCATTTGAATAATAACGTATAAACTGTAGTGCTCTCTTTGCATCATTCAAACATTTGATTACACCTTCATTATCTGGACCAGTATTGTTAATGAGACGATATCCAACACTGGCAAACGCGATTCCGTTTTCCAGAAAATATTTAATGTCTTGTCTTCTTACAGGAGTTGAAACAATATCCGGAGTACCTGATATAAAACCCCCTCCATGAATAAAAATAACAAGAGGAAAATTACCTGTGGTATCTGGTAAGAATAAGTGAAAGACTTGCTTATTTAAGTCTATATTGTCATAGTTGAAATTTTGAACAAAGACCGGGTTTGGACTGTTTATATTCCAACTTGCGGGGATTGCGTTGAACTGGGGATTAATTTGTGCTATTCCTGAAAAGGAGCATAAGAGGAATATTGATGCAAGTAAATTTAGTTTCATTGACTTTTTCATTAGTTAAGTATTTTAAATGACTTGCTTTTTTTGTTTGTTTTAATTACTGCTAACTCGTTTAATAATACAATATGGCGTTTTCCCCCTCCAATTTAGAGCGATACACACAAAACATGCGTGTATTTTCAATAAACCAACTTCAAGAAATAAAAAACCGTAAGCCTGTCTTCTTGAAGTTAGCGCATGCTTATCTAAAAATCAAAGATATATAACAGGGCTGACTTCTCATAAGCTCTTACTTACTCCACATTCATTAGCAATTGCTGACTTATCTTTTTCTGAGCCATTAATGAGATTTGAATAGTTTTTCAAGTCGCTTATTGTCTTTTGGGAGAAGAAGGGTTTCAAACTCATCAAGTCGGTTGAGCGCCTCTGCTATCTTAAGAAGAGATTCAAAGGATATTTTTCCAAGTCGTTCAAACCTCTTGATGCTTCCATAAGACACCCCTGATTTATCTACTAAATCCTGTTGAGTCCAGTTCAATTCTTTTCTTAATTCGGCAACATTCTGAGCTGTTGATTTAAGAATGTCAGAGGGTAATTTATTTATGCTGTATTTTCCCATAATAGATAGTATTTTGTCTAAATATACGTAAAACTATTAAAATAGACAACATATTATCTGTGATAGATAAAAATAATGGTGCAGATCTGGTCAGGAAATAAAAATATAATAGGGCTGAATTCTCATAAGCTCTTACTTCGTTTTATACCAAAAAAACTATCTTTGCACAATAACATCAACACACAAAAATGAAAGCAGCCGTATTAGTCCGTCATGGCAGTCCTGACAAAGCCTTTGAAATCAGAGAGCAAGCCATGCCCACTACTGAAGCACACCAAATCTGCATACAAGTCGAAGCCTTTGGGCTCAACTTTGCCGATGTGATGGCAAGGCGTGGTTTATACGAGGATGCGCCCCCTATGCCAGCTGTTATTGGCTACGATGTCATCGGGCATGTGCATGAAGTAGGCAGCGATGTCAATGACTTTCAGGTCGGGCAAAAAGTCATTGCACTGACGCGCTTTGGTGCTTATGCCGAATATGTAGCTACGGATGCGCGAGGCGTGGTCGCTGTACCAGAAGATACGGATGCAGGCGAAGGCGTAGCACTAGCTACTCAATACGGCACGGCTTGGTATTGCTCACAAGTCGTCACCAATCTATATGAAGGCGAACACGTTTTGATACAGGCGGCGGCAGGTGGAGTGGGAACGGCTTTGGTGCAACTCGCAAAGCATCGCGGCTGCATTGTCTATGGCACAGCTTCTACACAAAAACTGGACTACTTACGTGAAATGGGGGTCGATTATCCCATTGATTATCGGACAACTTCTTTTGATGCGGAAATTCGTAAATTGCGTGGCGAAGCGGGTTTGGATGTCGTGTTCGACAGCATCGGCGGAGCTTCGGTGAAGAAAGGCTATAAATTGCTCGGTTCGGGCGGGCGACTGATTGCCTATGGCGCAGCCGACATGACAACCGGTGGCAGGAAAAGCATTTTCAAAATGATAAAAGTGGCCTTGGGTTTTGGAGTTCATTCGCCCATTGGTTTTCTGCAAAGTTCTCGTGGTCTGATTGGTGTCAATATGCTCCGTATTGCCGACGACCGACCGGATACGCTGAAACGCTGTATGGAAGGCGTGGTTGATTATTATAAAAAAGGAATCTTGAAACCTAAAGTCGGCGGGGCATTTACGATTGACCAATTGGCGGAAGCGCATGATTTGTTGGAGTCGCGGAAGTCTATTGGTAAGGTTGTGGTGAGCTGGTGAAATGTGTTGTCGTGTTGTCGTGTTGATGTGTTAATGTGTTAATGTGAAACTCATATTAATGAAAGCAAGATTAAAATATCAAGAAATTAAGAATCTGATTCGAAAGAATAAAATAGAAGAGGCATTGGAATGGTTGATTGAAATAGGAGATTCATTAAATCACGTACAATCAGGCAAAACTTTAAGATTATTAAACTCAAATTATATAAGGCTAAATGAACAAATCAGAAATAACATAATTGAAAATCAACAAGCGAACATTAATAATAATAAAATTATAATAGCGATTCAACAAGAACTCGACGGTTTAGAAAAACATGAAAATTTAAACCTCTCCAACAAACCTGTAAAGACCTTAAATTCAAAACCTTCTGATGAGCTTCTAAAAACAAATACCCAATTAACAGAAGAAGACGTTTTCAGAGTAACAAAAACAGCCATTATTACAATTGAGTTAGAAAAAATAAAAGAAGAATTTTATGACGCTGGATGGGAAGAAAGAGGAGAAATATTGAGTAAATTATTTAAATATTCAGACCATAAAACACTAAGATTATCAAAAGAAATTTTAACATTTCTTTTGGATATTGCAACCGTAACAAGAAGCGGAATGACTCCAGAAATTGCCTCTCGTATTGAATCCTTAGTTTTTTATTATTTCCCTTACTTTGAAAAAGGAAAAGAAGACGAAGAGTATCAGAACATTGCCTTTGAATGTATACATATCGGATATAATATCTTTTATGATGGATCTATTCATCTGAATAATTTAGAAGTAGGCGCTCAAGGGCTTCAAATATTGAAATGGATGTATTTGCAGGGTAAGAATAGAGGGCTTGAAAATGTAATGAATGAAGTCAAAGAAACCTATCAAAAATTAGAAGCAACATTAGATAGACCCGAAAGAAATGACTTAGAAAATGCAAAAAAAGTACTCCAGATTTTTAAAGATGATTTGGACAGACCAGGATTGCAATATCCAATAATGTCGAGCCATTTATCTGCATTGATATAACGACAACACATTAACACGACAACACCACAACACATCAACACCACAACACCACAACACAATAAAAACATGAAAAAAACATCCTGGATACTCCTCCTCATCTTTGCAATACTGGCAGCAGCCACTTATTTCTATTTGAATAAAGAAGATAAGACCTTCAAGGGAGACGAATTTGCCATCAAAAACACAAAAAAAATTGCTAAAATTGTGATTTGGGACAAAACCAAACGCCGTGTCACCTTGACCAAAGAAGATGACCATTGGCAGGTCAATGGAAAACATCGCGCCCGTCAGGATGCGGTGGATTTATTATTGAAGACCTTCAGTAGTCTTCATGTCAGGGCAATGGTACCCAAAGCTGCGGAGAACAATATTCGCCGCAACATCAATACCAATGGCATCATTTCTGAAATTTATGACAAAGACAATAATCAGCTAAAAGTACTCTACATAGGAAGTGGTTCGCAGGGCAATATGGGTACTTACATGATACAAAAAGGCAGCAAGTATCCCTACGAAGTCGGCATACCCAACTGGGATGGTGTACTTGCACCACAATTCATGCTGGACGAAGTAGACTGGAAAGACCGAGGTGTATTTCGGTATAAAACGGAGGAGATAAAAAGCGTTTCACTAGAATATTTTCAGCCCGATAGAAAAGAACTGTCTTTCCGAATAGATAAAAAAGATGGCAAATTTCAGGTACAAAAACTATATGGACTACCCGAAAAACGCAGCCCCATCAAAGCCAAAACGCTCTATTATTTGAAAGGCTTTGAAAGTTTGGTCGCAGAAGCATTTGAATCTAAAAATCCAAAACGGGAGTCTTATACGACAGTAAGTCCATTCTGCGAAATCAAACTAGAGACCAATAAAGGCGAGCAAAAAAAGGTGCAATTATATCCGCTTCCTGGTCGTAAAACAGGAGAAATCAACGACGGCACACCAGTCCGCGCCAATGTAGAACGTTATTATGCCTCCATCAATGATAATGAAGAATTTATGTTGATTCAGGATCGAGTATTTCGTCGTATTCTCGCGCCTAGCAGTTTCTTTTTTGATGAGGAATAACATTCAACAATTCTCTCATTCATTCATTCTCTCATTCATTCATTGTATTTATATCATGAAAAAAATAGTCCTAATCACCAGTTGTTTCATCATACTCAGCGTCATAGCCTGTAAGGACAAGCCAGATTGCTACGATGCAGAAATGGAAGCCAACCATCCAGGCATTTGTATCCAGGATTGCCCTGGCGTATGTGGCTGCGATGGCGAAACTTATTGCAACTCATGTATTGCAAATAGTCAAGGCATTTCTGTTGTATCCAACTCGCCTTGCGATTGAAAATCGAACGTTTCGAACGTTTACTAAACCTTCGGAGGTTTAGTAAACGTTCGAAACCAAAGCTCGCGCAAACGAAGCTACAGAAAGCTCCACATCCTTCACCGTCGTCGCCCAAGAACAAACGCTAATGCGAATAACTTTGCGCCCCTCCCACATAGAACCACCAACCCAACAAGTACGCAATTGCTGAATATTTTCCATCGTTTTTTGAGTCTGTTCATCCGTTGCACAACGTATAATCACCTGATTGAAAACCACCTCATTTAGCACCTCGAATCCTTCTATTTGCCGCAAGGCATCTGCAAACTGAACCGTTCGCTGGTGCAGCCCATATATCATCTCCTGAATACCTCTTCTGCCGAGGTACTTCATCGTTGCCCAAAGCTCTACCGCCCTTGCCCGCCTCGACATTTCCTGCGTAAAAAACATCCCATCCCGTTTTTCACTCACCACAAAATAGCTCCCCGACGAATGTAAAGCAGCCCTCAATGCCTCTCCATCCTCACACAGCACAATGCCGGAATCGTAAGGCGTATTTAGCGTTTTATGTCCATCGACTGCCCAGGAATTGGCTTTTTCTATGCCTTTGGTCAGGTATTTCAATTCCTCTACAGTCGCCGCCCATAATCCAAATGCACCATCAATATGCACCCAGGCATTTGCTGCATTGGCTTTTGTACAAATTTCTTCAAAAGGATCATAAGAACCACTATTCACATTGCCCGCCTGTAGAATGACGATGGTAGTATCATCTAGTTCAGGCATTGCCTCGGGGATTATTCTCCCTTGGTCATCTACCTCCACCCACTCTACATTTGTTGTACCAAAGCCCAATAAACCAATCACCTTAACGATAGAAGAATGAGCCTGTTTTCCTGCGACCACTCGCAGCCGAGGCGCGTCGAAAAGTCCCTGTTCATTGATGTCCCAGTTTTGTCGTTTCAACAGTCGATAACGAGCTGCTGCTAAAGCACAAAAATTAGCCGACGATGTGCCACTGACAAAGCCCGCCACCGTTCGGTCAGGCAATCCAAATAATTGCCGTAGCCATTTTTCACTAATAGATTCCAGCGTCGAAGCAATGGGCGATAATACATACATCGCTGAATTTTGATCCCAGAAAGTCGCCAGATTTTTAGCTGCCAAACCTGCGGGTACAGAACTCCCATTGACAAAACCAAAATACCGCCCCCCCACCTGCGGAATAGTGGCTGGAGATCCATATTGATGCAACAGGTCAATCACATCAGCTGCCTCGGCTGTTTGTTCTGGCATGTCTTCTTCAAAGTGTTTCAGATTCGCTATCGCAGCTTCCGTCGGATATACCTGACGATCAAATACCTTGTCGAGGTAATCATAAGCGTAGGTTTGCGCTTGTTTAAATACGCTTTTTTCGCGCATTTCGCGGAACATGGTTTCTTGTAAATTCATTAAGCAAATATACTATACTTTGAACAAAAGAAATGAGCTACGAATACACGAATAATTTTCTTGATTCGCCTAAAAACTCCTAGCATAATATTAAATTGCATTTTTTTAATCATAAATACTCCGTATTGGTTTCTAAACTGCTATACACTTTTCAATTTGAATGGCATTATCCCCTTTTGGAAGGGGTGCAGGGGATGGACAACTGGGCAAAGTTTTCCGATTTTCCACCCCCTTATTCCCCCTCCAAAGGGGGATATTCAGCATTTTAGCAAAAGTGTATAGCGGTTTAATTGGTTTCAAAATAAATAAAAGAAACATCCAATAATACCCACAACCAATACGAAGTATTGAAATCAAAAATTTATACAAAAATGAAACGACCATTAGTTTTTCCATTAGATAAATCTGCCAACAAAGAAGCCGCTGAAATGGCTGAATTTTATGAAGAGACTTTAGGCTTTACGCCAAATAGCTTGTTTACCATGATGCACCGTCCGCGAATTGCTAGAGCTTTTCTGGAAATGAATCAGGCGGTCATGGAAAATAAGGGACGAGTAACGAGTGCTTTAAAAAGACAACTGGCCTATCTGTCGAGCATGACGGCAGGCTGTCGATATTGTGAAGCCCATGCCATACGCGCCGCAGAACGGTACGGTTCTGAACAGGACAAACTGAACAATATATGGTCGTATAAAACCTATTCAGCTTTTACAGATGCAGAACGTGCTGTTTTTGATTTTGCTATCGCTGCCTCTTGTATTCCCAATGCGGTAGATGATGAGATTTCCGAAAACTTACGGAAGCATTGGGACGAAGGTGAGATTGTCGAAATTCTTGGTGTTGTTGCTTTATTTGGCTACTTAAATCGCTGGAATGATAGTATGGGCACACAATTGGAAGAACCCGCTGCGGATGATGGCAATAAGTATCTTGCCAAAGAAGGCTGGTCGAGGGGTAAGCATCAGTATTGAATAAATAACGAATAAGTGGAAATACAAATCCAAACGTCAAATTAAAATTCAAAAAAGTATTGACAATAAGCCAATTATGTAAATTGAAAGTGGCGTTTAGTTGAGTCCAAGCACTTACCTTGTTTAAAAAATAAGTTATGGAATTCAAAAAAGGAGATGTTGTTAAAGTCAAAAAAGGAACTAAAGTAGAAGGTGTAAATATTGACCTTGGAGGCTGGCATGGCAGGATAGGCATTTCAGAGTACGAAGACCCATCTTTTGTATTACTGGAATTAGATAGCATCGTACTAAAAAACCTGCCAGAAGATTATATTATTAATACACTTAGAATAACAAATGACCTGAATCATTTTTATTTGTATAAAAATGACGTTGAAATATCAACTGCAAGAGACACGCAGGCTGATGTCGATATTGTATTAAAAGAGATTAATGGCAAATACTGGTGGAAAGTAATGAGCAATGGCAGTCCCGAAGAAGATTTGATTGCAGAGGTGCTGGAAAACATTGATGATAAAAATGCATTATATGTCTGGGAAGAATATTTGGAAGAAAACCTGAACTTTCCATTTAAAGTTAGAATAACAGAAGCTGATTTTAGAAGCCCGCATAGAGTTGGAATAACTTTAAAAGTCTATTCCATTGCGGACTCTGATGACCATTATGGTATAATTGTAAGAGGAAAAAAAATGCGAAAAACTGTTCATTATCCATTATGTGATTTAGAAGTGATAGACCAAAAAGACCCTAATCACATTCCTGTTCGGGCTTACGTCATCTGGTTTGCCAATCGTTAGCAAAGCAAGTAATCAATTCAAACCATGTCTCTACTATCCGACTTACAAGAACAATTAGGAAAAGAAAAAATCCTGACGGGTGATTTAGTCAAAGAACGCTATCACCACATCTGGCAGATGGACGAGCCGCTGAATGCCAAAGCAGTTGTATTGCCGACGACTACCCAAGAGGTAGCCGATGCTTTGCGTATCTGTCATGCACATCAACAAGCTGTCGTGGTGCATGGCGGGCTGACCAATCTAGTCGGCAGTACAGAAACCCATGGCAATGAAGTCGTCATTGCCATGGAACGACTCAATAAGATTGAGGAACTCGATGAACGAAGCAGAACAATAACTGTGCAGGCTGGTGTGATTTTAGAAAATATTCAAGAGGCAAGTCAGGCAGTCGATTTATTATTTCCGCTCAATTTTGGCGCAAAAGGTTCGGCGCAGATTGGCGGCATACTTTCGACCAATGCTGGTGGCTTGCGTGTATTTCGCTATGGCATGACTCGAAACCTTGTGCTAGGACTAGAAGCAGTCTTGGCAGATGGGACGGTTATTTCTTCTATGAAAAAAATCATTAAGGACAATTCTGCTTATGATTTAAAGCAGTTGTTTATTGGTTCGGAAGGGACATTGGGCGTGATTACTAAAGCAGTACTCAAACTAGTTGAAGCACCAAAAAGTCGCAACAGTGCCTTTGTCGGGTTTAATGATTATCACAAAGTCATAGATTTTCTGAAATACATGGACAGTGGACTGGCTGGTACATTGAGTGCTTATGAGTTGATTTGGAAAAACACTTATCAGGCAATGACTTCGCCTCCAGCCATTATGAAACCGCCTTTGCCTTATGATTATAAATATTATGTCCTACTGGAAAGCCTGGGCAGTCATCAGGAAAACGATCGGCTAATTTTGCAGGATTTACTAGAAAAAGCTTTGGCGCGAAACCTGATTGAAGACGCAACACTGGCGCATACAGAAGCCGATTTAAACTGGTTTTGGACTATCAGAGAAGATGTTCATGTCCTGACTTCCCAATGCAATAATGACCATCATTTTGATGTCAGCTTGCCTATTCCACTGATTGATGATTTTGTAAAAAAAGTACTCGAACAGCTAGCCGCTATTCCTGAAGTAGAATTGTGTTTTACTTTCGGACATGTTGCTGATGGGAATATTCATTTTATCATAGGAAAAAGCAATAACAGCCCTGCCCTCAAAAAGCAAATTGATGAAATTGTTTATGCTCCGCTACAGGCTATCGGTGGTTCTGTTTCTGCGGAACATGGTATTGGAGTACACAAAAAACCCTATCTACACCTTTGTCGCTCAGCAGCAGAAATTCAACTGATGAAAACGCTAAAGCTAGCCCTTGACCCACTGAATCTACTTAATCCAGGAAAGGTTCTCGACATGTAGCTACTAAGTACCACAGGTATATTTTGCCATGAATGGCAATTCAATAAAAAAAGCCGGAAACCAAATCAAGCAGATTTTAATATCTGCCCGATTGGTTTCCGGCTTATTAGTAGCCGCCTTTCAGACGGCTACTCCTTGTCTGTATTTCCTTACGGAGAGACTTTGATAAACGGTTTCACTTTAGGTACTCCATTTGCCGGAATAGCCCGGATGAAGTAAGTACCTGCGGTGAGGCTAGTCACATTCAGGTTGTAGTTATTCAACCCTTCCTGTGCCACTTCTTTGCTCGAAAGAATTACGCGACCGTCATTCGTAAATATCTCTATCAATAAGTTTTCATTATTTACCTCGGATTTATATTCCAGCGTCAAGTTGCTCATTGCCGGAACAGGATATACATGAATATCATTAACTAATGTTTCTTCGACTTTCGTCTCAAAATCATTGCTATCAATATTATCAGTATCACCTGAATTGTCTGTAATAAATACAGGTCCGCCACAAGTATTGAAACTAGCTGTATATCTCAGGACACCTGCTCTGAATGAATATTCATCACCTGCATTCTGTCCTGCAACGTCGTCAAATTCTATTGTCCAGAAGTTTATATTACCTGTTGTTGAGCCACCTTGTATCGGCACTGTAACGGTATGCAACATATCAGGATCAGCGAAACAAGTCGTAAACAATGGTCCATTAGTCGTACCTGGTCCATAAGTATCTACAAGGTTACCTGCCGGATCATAGACATTAATTGCAATATCACTTTCACAGGAAATTCCTTCTGTTTTGAAGAACAGTGTCAATTCAATATTTGTCAATGAAGCACCAGCTACTGTACCAGGATCGGTATAAGTCATAGTTGGATTATTAGCAAATCCTACATTATCAACAAAATCATCCTGATCAGATACAATTTCTACAACTGCACTTGTAATTGGTCCTAATACTGTGACTACCTGCTGGCAGGTCACTTCATTACCATCATTATCTGCTACTGTCCAAGTAACGATTGTTGAACCTACAGGATAAGTGCTTGTTGCATCATCCGTACCGGTATAATCATTCGTTATGGTTGTTGTACCGCAATCAGCAGCTTGTAATAATGGAACATTTATATCTGCTTCACAAAGACCATTATCTGGTGCTGTGATAACAATATTGTCAGGACAAGCTACAATCGTAGGTCCAGCTTCATCTGTTACAGTTACTGTCGTTTCACAAGTTACTGCATTGCCATCATTATCTGTTACTGTCCAAGTAACCAGTGTTGTACCGACAGGATAGCTATCAGAAGCATCATCCGTTCCATTATAATCATTGATTATAGTAAATGCACCACAATCATTAGCTTCTAATGGATCAATGCTTACCGTTGCTGCACAAGTACCTGCTGCTGCTGCAGTCGTAACATCAGTCGGACAACTTGTAATAGTTGGTGCTCCACCCACTACTGTTGTTGTCGTCGCAATGTATGTCAATACACCTGCTCTAATAGAGTACTCCGCACCTGCGTTTTGTCCATTGCTATCATCGAAAGCTACTGTCCAGTTACCAGGAACACCAGTTGTCATACCTGCTGGAATCGTAATCGTCGTCGTGTATAAGGCATTACCACCAATACATGCTCCTGCTCCAAAGATTGCCGGATAAGTCGAAGTATTACCAGCTGGATCAGTCACCTGTACATCAATATCACCTTCACAAGAACTACCTTCCAGTCTGAAATACAAGAGTAATTCAATATCAGAAAGTACTGCGCTCGCAGATGTTCCAGGATCAGCATAAGCTGTCGAAGGATTAGCTGCAAAACCAATGTCATCAATGAATGCATCTTGGTCAGACACGACTGAAACAGTATCCATAACAACTACAGTAGACATTCCTTCAAAAACAGTCACTGTTGTTTCACAAGTTGTCATATTGCCATCATTATCCGTTACTGTCCATACAACTGATGTTGCACCCAATGGATAAACACCAGAAGCATCATCTGTACCAGTATAATCATTCGTTATCGTAATTGTACCGCAATCATCAGCTATAGGTGTTGGCATACTTATAGTTGCTTCACAACTTCCAGAATCAGTTTCGGAAGAAACTGCTCCCTGACAAAAGATGAGTACTGGTCCATCATCCTGAACAGTAACATCAGTAGAACAAGTCACTGCATTGCCATCATTGTCCGTTACTGTCCAAACAACTGTTGTTGTTCCAACAGGATAAGAACCAGAAGCATTTGCTGTACCTGTTTTATCATTTGTTACCGTAACTGTTCCACAGTCATCAGCAACTAACGCTGGTACATTTACATTTGCAACACACTGATTTGGTATAACTGGTGCAGTTATATCCGCAGGACAACTTACAATTGTTGGTCCTACATCTATAACTGTAATATCAGTCGAGCAAGTTGCTGTATTGCCATCACTATCTGTTACTGTCCATGTTACGGTTGTTGTACCGATTGGATAAGAACCAGAAGCATCTGCACTGCCATTGAAATCATTCGTCACTGTAGTTGCACCACAGTCAGTTGCTGACAATGCTGGTACACTTACTGTAGCTTCACAACTTCCCTGATCTACACCTTGTGTCATATTTGCAGGGCAACTTACAATCGTCGGTCCAGCATCTGTTACAACAACATTAGTAGCACAAGTCGCTGTATTACCATCATTATCCGTTACTGTCCAAACAACTGTTGTTGTTCCAATTGGATAAGTATCTGATGCATTAGCTGAATTATTATAATCATTAATAATGGTTACAGTACCACAATCATCAGCCGAAACTGCTGGAACGCTTACTGTAGCATTACACGTTGCAGGATCAGCTACTGCTGAAATCGTTCCTGAACATAATACAATCGTTGGTCCATCATCTACAACTGTGATATCAGTCGAGCAAGTGGCTGTGTTTCCATCATTATCCGTTACTGTCCAAACAACTGTTGTTGTTCCTACTGGATAAGAACCGGAAGCATCTGCACCGCCATTGAAATCATTCGTTATAGTAATTGTACCACAATCTTCCGCATCCAGTCCACCTAATGCACCTGGTGCAGGTACAGTAATTGCGGCGTCGCAGCTACCTTGGTCTACACCTTGTGTTATATCAGCAGGACAAGACACGATAGTTGGTCCATCATCTAGAACAGTAACATCAGTCGAGCAAGTCGCTGTATTACCATCATCATCCGTTACTGTCCATATTACAGTTGTTGTACCAACCGGATAGGTATCGGACGCATCTGCTGTACCTGTTTTATCATTCGTAATAGTAATACTACCACAATCTGTCGCATCTAGTCCACCTAATGTACCTGGTGCAGGTATAGTAACTGCTGCTGAGCAAGTTCCTACATCTACCCCTTGTACAATATTTGCAGGACAACTTACAATCGTTGGTCCAACATCAGTTACAGTAATATCTGCTGAACAAGTGGCCATATTGCCATCATCATCAGTTACCGTCCATACTACTGTTGTTGTTCCGATTGGATAAGTACCGGAAGCATCTGCACCGCCAGCATTAAAGCTATTGGTAATCGTTACCGCTCCACAATCTTCTGCTACGAGGGCAGGAACGGTAACTGCGGCGTCGCAGCTACCTTGATCCACACCTTGTGTCATATCAGCAGGACAAGACACGATGGTCGGTCCGCCTTCCGTTACTGTAACGACTGTCTGACAAGTGGCAGTATTGCCATCATTGTCTGTTGCAGTCCAGGTTACAGTCGTTGTTCCTATAGGATAGGTTCCGGATGCATTATCCGTACCTGTATAATCATTCGTTACGGTAACTGTGCCACAGTCTGTTGCTACAGCCTGTGAAATCGTTACATTAGCATCACAACTTGCAGGATCTGCTATTGCAGAAGCTGCACCTTGGCATAGGATAAATAGTGGATTATCATTGCCTGTTACAGTAACCGTTGTTTCACATGTTGCTGTATTTCCAGCAAGATCAGTCACAGTCCAAGTTACTACAGTTGTTCCTACAGGGTAAGAACCTGATGCATTGCTTGTACCATTATAATCATTCGTTGCCGAAGCAGGTATGCAAGAAGTAAACGCTATTGGCGCAACATTTACATTTGCTGCACAAGCACCTATCGGAGCCATTGCTGTAGCGTCAGCAGGACAAGTAGTTATAGCCAGACTTGCGGTCGTTATAATCGTCGTATCTGCTATTGTTGCGACATAACAGATTCTACCGAAACGCGCTGAATATTCATCCCCAGCATTCTGTCCATTTGAATCATTAAATTCAACTATCCAATCATCCATAGCACCAGTAACCGTTGCAGAAGTAATAGGCAGAGTTACATTATACAATGTTCCTATACCTGGCCCCATACCGTTACAAGTACTAAATATGCTACTCGCAGGGAAGCTGGCTACTAATGCACCTGTCGGATCAAATACCTGTGCTTCTATATCACTCTCGCATGAAGCTCCCGCTACGCGGAAGTACAACTCAAGTGTAATATCTGAAATTGTTGCAGCAGGATCTGTACCTGGGTCGGTGAATGGATAATTTCCATTTGCACCAAAGGTCGCATCATCCACAAATAAATCCTGGTCGGATATCATACAAATCGTATCTATCGTCAAGACTATTGTTGTATCCATCATGCCCACTGGAGCTGTTACTGTTACTGTATGGTCACAAGTTACTGCATTACCATTCGAGTCACTTACAGTCCAGACTACCGTTGTCACGCCAAGCGGATAATTATCTGAAGCATCTGTTGTACCATTATAGCTGTTTGTTGCTACTGCACCTTCGCAGGCATCAAATTCAACTGGTGGTACTGTAACATCTGCTGAACAATCAGCTCCTGCCGTTGCAACGATGTCTCCAGGACAAACTGTAATTTGTACGGGTGTAATATTTACAATCACATCTACTGCATAAGTACAACCGTTCTCATCAGTAACTGTCGCCCAAAGATCTTCAATCTTATTCAGGCTGACACAACTGACTGGGAAGATCATAATACCTCCAGTAGTAGGATCATTATTATACCAATCCACATCACCTGCTGTGCTGACTAATCCTCCAAGAGCCCCCAGATTGACACAAGAAGTATCACCCGGGCAGAACTCAAGTACAGGACTTACCAGTACAATTGGATTGTTGATCATCACTGTTACAGAAGACGTTGCTGTACAACCAGATTCGTTGGTTGCTACAACGGTGAATGTTTCACCGTCTGCTGCACCACTTGCTGAAGTACTTTGTGCAGTCGGATCAGCAATTACTGCTCCGCCGTCTGTTGTCCAACTCCAAACTAATCCACCGGTACCCGTATCCGAAAGTTGAATTTCGGCATCAGGACACATACCCGTTGCTGTTGCGATAGGTGCTGGATTATCATTGATAATAATTATAATCTCTACTGCAACTGTACAACCTTTATCATCAGTTACCAGTACCCAGAGTTCATCTATCTTATTCAAACGGACACAACTAGTTGGGAAGATATTCGTTCCACCATTCAGTGGATCGCCATCATACCATCCTACTGTACCTGTTGTGCTGATTTGGCTGTTGTAAGACATCAAATCAAGGCACATCGTATCGCTTACGCAAACTTCGATAACCGGATCATTAATGACTACCGGATCACTGAGTGTGATGGTAATTTCATCCGTTGCTGTACAACCATTATCATTGGTCACTACTACTGTGAAGGTTTCCCCATCAACAGCACCAGTTGCCACTGGGTTCTCGTCAGTCGGACTAGTAATCGTTGCCCCACCATCCGTTGTCCAAGCCCAGGCAATTCCACCTGTACCAGATTCTGTCAGTTGTACTTCTTCACCAGGACAATCGCCGCTCGCGCCTGCAATGGCTACTGGAGAAGGATTAACAACAACTGAAATCATTACAGCTAAAGAACAACCATTTTCATCTATTACAACTACCCATACATCACCAGCTTGCAATTTAGTTATGCTTACACAGGTTAATGGGAAGATTAATTGGCCACCTGCATTTGGATCACCGAGATACCATTGTACACCATAAGGTGCAAAATCACCAGCATACTGTGTCAAATCAACACAAGCCTCATCTTCACAAACTTCAATAGTAATTGGTGTTGCTACTGGCAATGGTAGAAGAGTTACTGCTACTGCACTTGTTGCAGAACAACCGTTATCATCAGTTATCGTTACCGTAAAGGTATCGCCATCCGCAGCACCTGATGCTACTGGATTTTGATCCGTTGGGTTAGTAATTACTGCACTACCATCTGTTGTCCAGCTCCATGCGATTCCTCCTGTACCTGCTTCCGTCAATTGTACATTTGAACCTTCACAAACCGTCGAAGCACTAGCAACTGCTGTTGGCAATGCATTGATAGTAATTGTGATGTTCACTGAATTTGCACAATTTGAAGTCGGATCATTGACCAATGCCCAAACGTTGTTCAGACCAATGAATGGAAGATCAGCTACCTGAGCAGGATTAATTATTGTACCTCCCGCAAACGGATCACCTGCATACCAGGTCACCGACGCACCGACAGTATTTACAACTGTTTCCCATTGTGTCAGGTCGTAGCTGGTCAAATCATCACCAGCACAGAAGACCAACATTGGGTCATTTGCTTCAGGTGATTCATCAAAGGCAACTGTAATTGCATCTGTTGCTGTACAGCCATTCGCATCCGTAATAGTTACGCTTATTGTTTCACTACCCGTTGCACCAAGTGCAATTGGATTTTGTAATGTTGCATCATTGAAAACTGCGGTTCCATCTGTAGCCCATGACCAGGAAACGGCATCGCCTCCATTTTCATTGAGTACTAAGTCACCACGTTCACAAACACTGCCTAATACTTCTATACTTGCTGTTGGTACAGCAAAAGTACTGATAGTCGTCAGCACTGCTGATGTACAGCCTGTAGCTGGGTCAGTTACCTGCGCCCAGACATTACCTGCTCCTATCACGCCTATATCTGCTGCGGTAGCCGGATTAATCAATACGCCACCTGCACCAGGATTTCCATCATACCATGTTACGATACCTGTTGCACTTACGTCGCCGTTGTGCTGTGTCAGGTCGTAGCTCGCAAGATCTTCATCTACACATGCCATGATATTCGCATCCGTCGCAATTGGTGATTCATTTATAGTCAGTACTGCTTCTGCTCTATCGCTTGGACAGCCACTACAGCCTGTCTGTGCGTAGAAAGTATAAGTACCTGGTAGTCCGTTGCCTACAATCGCTTCAGCATCAAATGTAGTACCCATGCCTAGATTCGTACCACCTGTTGGTGTATCCCACCAAGTAATCATCGGCTCAATAGTACAAGTATAAGTATACACCAATTCTGCTTCAAAGTCTGCTGCTACTGGTCCACCGTTAAAAGAGACTGGCACTATTATATCTCCAGGGCTTACCGCCAATGGAGCTAAAGTAACGAGTCCAGGTCCAACACCACTGACTGACGTGTTAGTAGTGGTATTCACCAATACAACATCGCTACCAGCCAAAGTAAATGTAGCTGTTACACTTTCTAAGGTACAACCAGATGGAGCTAAAGGTGCAGTCTGCATGTCAAAGGCAACTGTACCTCCAAACAATGCGAGGGAGCTTCCGTTGCTTGCTGCCGCCATTGAAATAAACGCTAATTCATCAGGGCATGATGCGCCCAATGCTTCAAAATCAGCTATATCGTCTCCTATACAGGCTTCTATCGAAGCTACTGTTGGTGCGGCAGGGTTTGGTGCGATATCAATCGTCACCATGATTGCCGAGCTACAGCCGTTTGCTCCTGTTGTTAATGCCCATACTCCGTTTCCAGTAATAATAGGATCGGTCAAATCTACTGTTGTTGGTGGGTTGATCGGCGTTCCGCCATTTGCAGGATCACCTGCATACCAAACCGTCGTTCCTGCATCAAATATATCTACATCGCCATCATGCTGTGTCAAGTCATAGCTGGTCAGGTCATCACTGGCACAGAATGCCAATACCGGATCAACTAGGAGTGGACCTCCCATGAAGGTCACTGTTGTAGCTGCTGTAGCTGTACAACCGCTTGCATCTGTTACCATTACCGTAAAGGTATCGCCATCATTTGCACCACTTGCTGTAGTCGCTTGCGCACCTGCATCTGCAATTGCACCAGTACCATCTGTTGTCCAACTCCAGGCTACACCTGCGGTGCTGCCTGTTTCTGACAAGCTTACAACATCACCTATACAAGGCATATCTGCTGTAACTGCTGCAAATGGTGCAGGCAGAACAGTAATCGTAATATTCATTGCACCAGAACAACCCGAAGAAGCACTTACCTGAGCCCAGACATTGCCTGTACCGATAACTGCTAAGTCTGCTGCTGTAGCTGGATTGATGACATTACCACCTATACTTGGGTCACCATCATACCAAACTACGAGGCTTGGATCTGCTGGATATGCTTCTGCATTATGTTGTGTCAAATCGTAACTGGTCAAATCTTCGTCTGCGCAGAATTCGATCATTGGATCATTCGTTGCAACTTCATCTTCTACTGTAATCGTTACTTCATCTGTACAGCTTACTCCACCGCAAGTCAATACGGCTGTATAAGTCGTTGTAATCAATGGATTAACGACTGTATTCAAATTGGTATCAAATATAGTAGCTCCACCATCATCAGACCAACCGGCGAATGCACAGGTTTCTACAAAATCCGGCACGTAAGAGATACAAGTTGTACTAGAAAGTAGTGTAGCATCATCGAAGGAAGATTCGACAAAATTAACACCATCTGCTGCATCCAGTCCGATTGTTGCCGTAGCACCAAAACTTTCTGTAGCATCTAAGGCATTATCTAAATCATCATACACAAAGGTAATTGTTCCTGTAGCACTATCCCAGATCACCTGGAAGGTCACGCCGTCACCGGCTACTGCTCCTGTACCACTAAAATGTGGTCGGTCATCCCATTGTACAATCAACATTGTACCCATTTCCTGCCAGTACACATCTCCTATGTCGCTATCCCAGTCATCCCATAATGGTGAGACTACAGGATTACCGGAAGCTCCCCCTCCTGTCAGGGCAGTATTACCTGTAAAGAGTTGCTCGCTTCCTGTTGCGCCTACGATTATTCCACCATTATTACCAATACCAAAGTTGGTATAAGCTGTCGTGAATAAGGTATAAGTATTTGTCGTCGTGATATAAGCTTCGCCGTCGTCGCCCAGTCCAAGTGCCGTACCAGAACCAGAAATGTCGATAAATCCTGTCGTACAGGCATCATCAACAGTATACCCCTGAAATACTCCAACCGCACCTGCACTCACTACCGTTGCATCAAGCGTAGTAGATTCGCCGGCACAAATCGTTGCATCTTCACCTGCGTCTATTTCTCCGACTGCAATGACAACTGAAGCTGTTGCAGTGCAACCTGCCACATTTGTTACTACAACCGTAATGATTTCTCCATCGGAAACATTACTGGCTATCGGATTGGCTATTGTATTGTCATCAAATGTAGCTGTACCGTTTGTAGTCCAGTCCCATGTTGCGACTGCACTACCACCGATTTCAGCAAGACTTACTACCCCTCCTGCACATATTACAGTATTCGATGCAATTTCTGCGTTTGGTGCTTCATCTACTGTAACTTCTGTTTCGCTGGTTGCGGTGCAACCATTGGCATCTGTTACCGTTAATGTCAGCGTATAAATACCTGGCACCATCATATTGTATGTTGGATCTTCCAGTGTTACATCATCGAAGCTACCACCTGTAGCTGTCCATGCGAAAGTGTATGGTGCTGTACCATCTGCTGCTGTACCATCTAATAGTAAAGCGTCAGCAGGACACTTAGCATAAGGTCCGCCGGCATCTGCTGTTGGTGCATCTAATATCTCAACCGTTACTGGAACTCTTGCTCCGATACAGCCATTGCCCATATCACATTCTGCGTAATAAGTATAGATACCCGGTACGGTCGCATCAAAAGCTCCTTCTTCTGCTGTTGTACCTGTTGGGTCAAATGGTGAACCAGCTCCCTGTTGTGTACCGCCAGAAGCAGCATCCCACCAGGTCGAAGCAATTGTACTTGGCTGTGTAGCCGTTATGGTCATACTTGCTGCTGTAAATTCTCCATCATCTCCTCCAGTATCATCACTAAAAGTAATTGTCCAGATACCATTCGGATCTTCGCCTGCAAAGGCACTGAATGGACTGGCAGGCTGATAAGTGCCTTCCAGATCATTAGAACCTGTACCTCCTACACCTAATATAGAAGCTCCTGCATCTGTAAATGTATAGCTACCAGAACCACTTGCTCCTGTACCATCAGCTGGTGAACCAGGTCCAAGGTCGTCTGAACCAGCATTAGTAACACCATCCATGATCGCTACCACTGTTCCTGCAGGAGAGGTAATACTAATATTCACATCACTCATCCAGGAATGCCACATATCCACATCTACGCTTAGATTTGAAACTGTTGCACCTGTGGGGAAAGTCACTGCTACAGTAGCAGAGCCTGTATCACCAGCCCCCTCAACGACAACAGGGAAAGCTGACGCATCAAAGGCAAAGGCCCCTACTGTTTCTCCGCCTCCGCCACAATCGGCTGTCAGACCAGTTGCTGCAATGTCTCCATTCGGATCACCTGCGCATACGGTCAGACCAGCTACTGTTGGTGAAACAGCGGTCATATTTGTAGTTACTGTAATTGCTGTGCTTGCAGTACAACCATTGGCATCCGTAACAGACGCTGAGATTGGACCAAGAGCCAGTAAGACATCTAAGTCGGCTGCTGTTGCAGGATTAATCACATTACCATTGGCATCAAACCAAACGACTGTGTTTCCTGCACCACCATCTACTACTGCATCAAATGCTGTTAAGTCGTAGCTGGTCAAGTCATCCGTATCGCAAGCCATAATCATTGGATCATTAGCTTCTGGTAGTGGATTGAATGCTGCTGTTACGCTGGCTTCTGCTGTACATCCAGCGGCAGTCGTCACCATTACGGTGAAAACATCGCCATCAACTGCTCCAGCTGTGGTAGTTGTTTGAGCCGCAGGATCAGCAATTGCGCTGCCTCCGTCTGTCGTCCAACTCCAAGCCACACCTCCTGTGCTACCTGTTTCACTTATTGTCAGTACTTCTCCCACACATGGCATATCTGCCTCTGCTACTACTGTCGGGAGTGGATTGATTGTTATTGTAATATTCACAGAAGAAGCACAACCTGTGGAGGCGTCATCTACCTGTGCTGTTATACTTGTAAGTCCAATAGCTGGTAAGTCTGCAACCGTTGCAGGGTTGATAACATTACCATTGCCATCCAACCAGGTGACTGGTAAACCAGAACCGCCATTGACTGTAGCATCATGCTGTGTCAAATCGTAGCTGGTCAAATCATCTGGTGTACAGAACATCAGTGCAGGATCAACTGCTACTGGTACTGCTTCAATGACCAGTACTACTGGTACTCTTGCACTTGGACAACCATTATCATCGCATTGTGCATAGAATGTATAAGTACCTGCGGTATTCGCATCTACTACTGTTCCTTCTTCGCCTGTCAAACCTGTTGGATCAAGCGGGCTTCCTGCTCCAATTAGTGTACCGCCGGTTGCAGCATCCCACCAAGTTAGAGAAGGTGGTGTTACTGCGCTACCCGGACCAACCAATGCAGTCGTATAAGTATCGCCTGTGCCTCCACTACTGAAGGTCGTTGTCACTAAAGTATAAGTGACACCTGCCGTCAATGAAACGCCGACAATATCGGAAGTACCAACACCACCAGCACCATCATCATCACTTCCAAGACAGCCTACATCTGGATTGAGTGGGTCAAAAGCTCCGTCATAAATGAAGGCATAACCATCCCATTGATTTGCTAATCCATCGTTTTGATTGCTTAAAATATCATACGTTCCACTTACATCTACTGTAAAGCTAATCGCCTCATAAGGATGATCCGCTGCGCCTGATGCAGGTCCGCAACCAAAAGGTCGTGCAAATACATCTGTTGCACCAGTCAAATCGCCATCCAGAGAAACAGGAACTCCTCCACCTGCTGAAACACAGGAAGCTGTCAGTCCGATTGCTGCTATATCTCCATTTGCATCGCCTTCACAAACTGTTAAGCCTGCTACGGTTGGTGGATCAGAATCCGGTGTCGTGCTGACTGGTATCAATGCAGTAGCAACACAACCTGTAGCTGCATCTGTCACCTCTGCAAATAAACCATTGGCTACGATAGCCGGATCAGTTAAGTCCGCTGTTGTTGCAGGATTGATAAGTGTACCACCTGCATTAGGATCTCCTATGTACCACGCTACTGCGTTTCCGCCACCTACGACTGCATCGTTTGCTGCCAGGTTGTAGCTCATGTCAGTAAGTCCACCACAGAAAGCTATTTCCGGATCAGTAATGACCGGTGGTTCTTCAACCACAACGCTTACTGCTGTTCTTGTGCTTTCACATGGGTCGGCACAACTTACATAATATGTATAAGTTCCTGGTGTATTTGCATCAAAAGCACCTTCTTCCGCAGTCGTTCCTGTTGGATCGAATGGGCTGCCTGTGCCTTGTGCCGTTCCCGCTGTCGGGTCATCATACCAGGTAATTATTGCTGTTGGTGAAGTACCTCCGGGAGCAGTAGCTGTTATCGTGATAGAGGCGGAAGACACTATACCATCATCTCCACCGGCATCATCCATAAATCGTAAACTCCACATGCCATTTACTGGCTCGCCTATAAATGTAGTCGCATCCCACAAAATTGGTGAACTACCATCAATAAGTCCAAAAGGTAAAACATCTGTTGGTTCGTAATTGCCTCCAGGTATCGGATTTGCTGCTGCGCCTAAATCATTTCCTGCGTAAGCAGGGCTAAAGCAGTATTGTATCGTTGCAGGAGCAGTTGATTCATCTCCGTCTCCCAAATCATTCAAGCTACCTTCGTCTGCAAGAACTATTGCTTCAAGACCGTTCGGGCTTGTTAAAATAACTTCCATGTCACCTGAAAAGGAGTGATCTATTGTAAAACATACTTCAATATCATCACCGCTTTGTACGATTGCCGCACTTGCCGGGTCAGGATTGACCATTACCGATCCTAAGACGCCAGAAGACAAACCAAAAACGACATCATATATACCAGCATCAGGGAAAGCTGCTATTGTCATCGTGGTTATCGGTGCGGCACAGCTTGCTGTCAGACCAGTAGCTGATAAATCTCCATTGGGATCACCTGGACAGATATTTAAGCCTGCTGCTGTAGGCGGATCGGAATCCGGCTCTATCGTAATCGTAAGATTTACTGTAGCTGAACAACCTGTGGCTGCATCATCAACTACTGCAAAAATATTCGTCAAGCCAATCAATGGCAAGTCTGCACCATTCGGTGAATTAATAGGAACACCTGCTCCATCTACCCAGAATACCGGTAAACCAGCAGGGCTTACAGTAGCATCAAGGGTGGTCAAATCAAAGCTCGTCAAATCATCTGTGCCACAGAAGACCAGTGCAGGATCAATCGCATCAGGTGATGCTTCTACCACTACAGTGATTGGTGTTCTTCCCCCTTCACATGGGTCTGTACAACTTGCATAGTAGGTATAAGTACCTGGCGTATTGGCATCAAAAGCACCTTCTTCGGCAGTCGTTCCTGTTGGATCGAATGGGCTGCCTGTGCCTTGTGCTGTACCACCTGTGGCGGCATCATACCAAGTAACGATAGCCGTAGTTGAAACACCGGCTGGCGCAGTAATTGATATAGAAGCCGAAGACACTATACCATCATCTCCACCGGCATCATCCATAAATCGTAAACTCCACATGCCATTCACCGGCTCGCCTATAAATGTAGTCGCATCCCACAAGATTGGTGAACTACCATCAATAAGTCCAAAAGGTAAAACATCTGTTGGTTCGTAGTTGCCTCCAGGTATCGGATTTCCTGCTGCGCCTAAATCATTTCCTGCGTAAGCAGGGCTAAAGCAGTATTGTATCGTAGCAGGAGCAGTTAATTCATCTCCATCTCCCAAATCGTTACTACCACCTTCATCTGCAAGTACTATTGCTTCAAGACCGCCCGGACTCGTTAAAATAACTTCCATGTCACTAGCCCAGGAATGATCTATTGTAAAGCATACTTCAATATCTGCGCCGCTTTGTACAAGGCTCGTACTTGCCGGGTCAGGATTGACCATTACCGATCCTAAGACGCCAGAAGACAAACCAAAAGCGACATCATATATACCAGCATCTGGGAAGGCTGCTGTTGCTGTTGTTGTAGCACCACCGGCACATTCGGCGGTTAAACCTGTTGCTGCCAGGTCTCCATTTGGATCACCGGGGCAGATTGCCAGTCCTGTGACTGCAGGTACACCCGTACCAGTAACTACATCAACAGTAATTTGTGCGCTGACCGGACAAACGCCGTCATCTACCAATACCCAAAGGTCAGCACCTACTACATTTAAATCAACGGCTATATCTGGGAAAATCGGAATACCTCCTGTAAGTGGGTCGCCGAAGAACCAGTCTATTGTTGCGCCTGCATTAATTGCAGCTTCAAAAGTTGTGAGGTCTATATTTGTAATATCTAAATCAGAATCATCGCAAAATTCGATAGCCGTTAGGTCAACTGTCGCTGGCGGTAGAATTTCTACGATTATTTGTTCAGTCACTACACAGCCCGGGCTACAATTCTCGCAAGGCACAGTTGCTGCATCATCCTGATCAAAATTAACATCTATGGTATAAGTACCCGGTACATCTGTAAACGGGCTGGTAATCGCCGAACCATCTGCATTATTGGTATAAGTATACACACCTGTTGCTACATTGCCTTGTCCATCATCTGCGGAGAATAGGGCATCAAGATCAACAGGCAAGCCATCTGCACAAACCTGGATCGGTGCTGGTGTCGTCACTATTGGATAGAAGCAGGTATTGCCAATTGTCAAATCATCTGTTCCATCACAAAGGCTACAGAGCGTAAGTGAGTATCCTGCTGCTGCATCATGTACGCCTGGCAGGGTAAATGTGCCTGCTGGTCCCTGTGGTAAGAAAGTTCCATCTGGAATCAGTGTAACACCATCAGCCGGATCAAATAAACCAGTGTTTCCACCTGGTGCAATTTGCCATGCATTAAATGATCCGCTGAATACGGTGACTGTCTCGCTGAACTGGTTACTTAAACCATTTGGCGAAAGCTCATTCAGACAGGCACATGGGTCAGCAATTTCTACACAAGCTCCTACGGTCACCTCATAAGTTGCGATGACTTCGCAGCCTGGGAAAGCGGGTGTAGTTCCACCATCTGGAGAAATACCGCCATTGCCATCATCTGCTCCCATATAAGTCAGGGTGATGGTATGTGTACCTGGTCCTGATAAGGCAGGATCGAAAGTACCGTTCAGGTTGTCACCGGCATCTGTCACACCAGAACCTGACCAAACTAATGTAGCTGCTGTACTCATTGCAGAATTCTCTGTTGATTGCGTATATCCGCCTGCTCCATCAGGAGTATAAGTAATACTACATCCACCTCCACTCAAGAATGTTACATCATCAAAACTAAACTCTGTAAAATTCGCACCATCTGCATTATCCAAACCTATACTTGCTGAGCCACCATTGTCGTGACTACCATCTGCTGTATTTATTACATCATCATATACAAAAGTAATTGCACCTGTTGCGCTATCCCAAATAAGTTGGAACGTAACACCATCACCAGGATTTGAAGCACCACAACAATCTCTAAGATCATTCCATTGTACAATCAACTGCGTTCCTATTTCCTGCCAGATCACGCTTCCTGTACCTCCATTCATTAAATCATCCCAAAATGGATAAATACCCGGAAGTGTTTGACTACTACCACTTCCATCAATTGTTTCATTAGAAAAATCTGAATTGGCAGTAAGTGTACCAAGATAAAAATCGCCATTATTTCCTATCGTAAAATCAGTATAACTTACTCCATAAAAAGTGTAGGAGTTTGTTGTTGTGATCCCTATTTCACCGTCATCACCTAAATCGAATGCCACACCTGTACCTGCAATATCAGTAAAAGCAGTTGGGCATGCTCCAACTCCTGCCATACCATCAGTAATAATAGCTGTAAGATTCTCTACAGGGCTATCGCAAACAAGACCAACTGGTAGCGGGTCAATACTTGCTGTAGGATATTCGCATACATTTGAAATACTTAATCCAAGAGAATTCCAGGTTGTACCACCGTCATTAGAGGCTTCTACATCATTGATGGTATAGCCTACTCCATTATCATGATCGAAGGTTAATTGGTAAATACCGGAACCTGGAGGATTCTCGTCAAACATCACATTGGGACCCGGCGGTGTGCCTGTGGTCGCATCTGTTCTCAGCATAAAGCCTGTCAATCCTACAATCTCGACGACTTCACCAAAAGTACCATCACCTGCTCCCGGAGCAGATTCGTCATTATTACAAATACAAGGATCAACTATTGTAAATGTGGAGAAAGAAGGTGTTCCTACACAATCACATTGACTACCGTCACAATCCAGTGTTGTTAGCATGTCTATAGTTGTCGGATCGCCATCACATTCCATGCCTACTGTTGTAGTCGTTCCTGTTGCACAATCTTCCAGCGTACCTCCTGTACAGCTACATTCCGATCCATCAGAACCTAATACCTGCACATCACCTACTGTACAAGGATTACCATCACATTCTACTGTTTGTGTAGTTGTACAAGCTGCGTCACAGGCTGGTGCTACTGTTATCATAGCCGGGACTCTATCACTTTCACAGCCATTACATTCGCAGACATGATAGAAAGTATAAGTACCGGGTGTAGCTTCATCGTAAGTGTTGCCATTCTCATCTACCAATCCGGCCGGGTCTAATGGGCTGCCCGTTCCGATTGGCGTTGTTGAGGTCATATCGCTGTACCAGACAATGTCGGCTGGAGGACCAGCAACAACAGGTCCTGTAGTTTGTCCTGAAACAGCAGGAATGGCTGTGTATTCTACAGAATAATTAATTGTCAAATCAACATTTCCAGGTCCAAAGTCTGTTTCACCAAATAGGGAGAAAACTGCAACGCCTCCCGGTCCTGTAATACCAGGAAAAACTACTGGTCCGGCAAATGTACCGGAAACAGGCACATCTGCTACTGCCGTAGCCCCTGGAATTTGTCCTGGACATGCCGTACCAAAAGCACCACAGGAATTATATTCAACAATAGTAGAACCATCGGGTCCTGTTACTGCAAATCCCATTTCTGTAGCCCATGTTCCCCCTTGAGGTGTTACCGTCCAGTCTATAGAAGTTACCGTAATTTCATAAGTTGTACAAGGTGGCAATGTGCCATCCAGCGGAACGTCTATTGAGCCGAAAGGCGTACCACCTGCACTAGGTAGTCCTGGTCCTGGCGGTTGAAATGTATCATTATCGTTAAAGGAGCCAGTAGCTCCGGTTGCCGTACTAAAGGTTACTGTACATCCTGCATCTGCTGTCACCACAGTCAAGTCACTTGCAGGGTCTAACAATCCTGTTGCAGGGTCTATAGCACCACATGGAATACAATCTACCAAAGTCTGCACATCAGGGCAATCAGCACAGGTAGCCATCAAGTCCACAGATATATTGGTGGGATCTGTTGCACAGAATGTCTGGTCTGCGCCAGAAGTACCTGGTGTCGTTGGCGTCGCTGTCAAACAGCCTAGATTACCAGTAGCTGTAGGGTCATATTCGGCGAAGCAGGGGTCGTTACAATCTATAACAATACAACCAGCACAGGTAATTGTTTCTTCAGCAGGTAGCATTACACATCCTGCCGGTGCTCCTGCCAGGGCTGCAACCGTAGCTGTAGCGGCAAAGTTTGTAGTGAACATATCACCATCAGCAACACAGGCAGCTCCGGTTTCCGTTTCGCAGACTGTTCCGTCAGCGGCTACGAGTTCAACTGTAGGGGTACCACAGCCTGATCCGTCATCTACCACATTTGCCGTGAAGGCAGAGGGATATACTGTAACTGTCACCATCTGAGCACAAGTAACACCGCAACTGGTAACGGACATCGTTAAATCTACATCGACAGAGGCGCATCCCGTAGCACCTGCCATTGAAGGATCGAAAGTATAGACTTCATCACCTGAATTGGGCGTACCATCAGGGTCGGTAGTTACGGCTCCGGTACCTGACCATGCTACTGTAGCGGGCGGCGCAGTATAAGTAAATGTTGTCCATGCTAACTCATCTTGTGCATCTGCAGCAATAGCATCAATAAATTGTGCCAAATTAGCTATTATGACATTACCTTCACAGTCCAATAAATCGGCATCACTGCCATCCCAGCCATCTCCGAAGTCATCCACAATATACAAAGTGTAAGTAGCACCATCCATAAGTGGAGCAGAGGTGAAACTATTACCCACAGCGGAGGTTGCCCCCCAATTACCGACTGTGGTGATATTATTAGCTCCGGGCGTACTTCCCTCAATGGAAGTCTCGGTGTCTGTACCAAACAAACCCGTACCGGCAGGTGGAAGTCCAATAACAGAACCATCGTCAAAAGTACCTTGATATAGTCCAAGTCCATGTTCACCGTCAAAGCCCCCATCTACAGTTTGTATAGCAGTAACTCCAGCGTCCAGCGGAAGAATAGCCGTAGCAGTCGCTGCTGCATCAGCCGCACAAAAAGTACTTCCATCAGCTATCCCCGCTTGCGTATCGCTACATATACATGAACCATCATCTATGGTAGCGCAAGGGTCGAAATTGAGGTCACCCATAGTAGTACAGCCCGTGATTGCGGTAGCATCACAGCCAAAAATAGGTAAGGTAATAACAAACTCTTCATTACTGGTTTCACAAGAATTGGTTACACTTACATCCGGTTCAACATCTAAGCCTTCTCCAGCATTTTGTAGTACGACACAACCATCCTGAGCGGCACAGCCATTGACAGAGCCATCTTCGGTCACGATCACATTAAAGAAACCGCCATTCCAATCATCACCAAACGAATCGTAGCCAGTAAATACAAGTGTATTGCCGTCCGTCACACAGAAAGGGCCTTCCAAAGTAGGCGTGGCAGAAGTCGCGTAAGTACCTGCGGGTTGGCAGGCAATTACAGTACCTGTAGTTTGATTCACCAATTCCCACCCCACTTCATTTCCAAAACTCGTATGGAAAATTTCAAGCGTAATTTCGGTTTGTCCTGCCGGGCATTGAGCATTGACATATATACCAAATAAAAGACAACAAATTGTCAGGTATATTTTTTTATTTTTTGTAATGTTATTTCTCATAGTCAGTAGGTTTAAGTTTACTGATTTTTGTTTCTTAAGATTATATTATAAAACAGCAAAAGACAGCATTGCGAACAATGCTGTCGGTTTTTCTTTTTCAATCTTGTCACCGATGCTTTTTCTTACAAAACTCAACGATATGACATCAACTGACAAACCAAGTCAGCGTCAGGATATAGGATTAATGCCCCATTTCCTGTAGTTTCTCTTTCATGCCCTCTACCATACCAGTCACATATCTTTTTTCTTCAGTCGTGAGTGTAGCCTGATCAACCTTCGTCCAGAATTCATAAGATTCTTTACTCGTGCTATTCAAGTCACCCCAATTTAGTGTTTGCCCTAGTTTGTTTTGTAAGTTCTTACGCATTTGCAGTTTTGCCTGCATTTGGGCTTTTTGAGTTGTTTGTTGTACATTTTCTTTAGCAGGTGTTTGCTGAAGTTCATTCGCAGCTTGTCCGAATACGCTCATAGCGCATACTGCAAAAAAGGCGGTCAATAGTGTCGTTAGAATGTTTCTCTTTGTCATGATATGAAAATTTAATTCGTAGTATAAATTTTATTTTAAATTAAAACAATTTACAATATATTGTATTAAAGTTCTTCTTTTTGTATAAATGAGTGAAAAACACTTTTCGTTAAATAATGCTGGATTTTCTTGAAATAGCTTTCAGAGACACACAACAAATCAATTATAAAACAGAACATTTTTCTGTTTTAGCCGGGTGTTGATTTTGTTTTGGTATATAATAAACGTTACCCTAAAAACAAGCACATTTCAATCTTGTAGGAGGAATAGCAAATTTGCTATTTTCATTTGTAATAAGAGGCTAAAAAATTAGTTTGATAATTGGGTTTCAGCCTTTTTGTTTTTACGGAATCCATGTACAATTTTTCCTTCTCAAGGGGCATTTTTTTCAACGGATAACGAAACATTGTAGATATTAACATTAATATGTGTTTATCTTACTTCTAAGCAAATGTAATCATAATTCCGAAATTCAAAAAAAAATAATTGATAAAAAAATAATTGATTCCATCAAGCAAAAACAACAAAAAACAAACACACTTATCACTTATTCAGAAAACAATCTATTCAAAATCCTGATTATCAAACACTTATATACATTATTAACATAAAACAAATGTCATAAAAGCGTCAGATTTCATGTCACTTTTTCTTATTAAAGAAAGTAAAAATTTAACTCTTTTTTTATCTGACAAGTTAAAGCCAGAACATAATGCGAGAAAAGAGACCACCTTCGGCTGTGAGAAGACAGACTATAAGGACTTTTTCTCCTTTTTGATTTTTTATCTGCTAAGCAACATTTAAAAAATAACTATGCACAAATGGGAATGGAAGATATTTAAAATGTCTTCCATTTTGGCGTAAGCCTCCCCATGTATCCTGTGCAGTTTTCTTTTGTACAATTAACCAGTCGTCATTGTGAGAAAGATTTTGCGAAGCAAAACAAAAAACAATGAAACCATCCAGCAATGGAACAATGCTAACAATTCAGCAATCGAACCATCAATCCCCCATCACAGCAATACACTTCAATTCAATAGCAATCGGCGTAGGCAGGGAATCTATGCCGACCGTCGTGCGACAAGGCTGGGCGTCTTTGAAATACTCGGCATAAATGCGATTATAAGTATGGAAGTCACGCTTCATGTCCGTCAGAAAAACCGTGACGTCTACGAGATCTTCCCATTTTGCGCCGCTGTCTGTCAATACACGTTTTACATTTTGAAAGACGGAATGACATTGTGCTTCAAAATCAAAACTGGTGTAATTCCCTGTTTTGCTTTGCTGCAAACCGGGTACACTATCGTCCTCCGGGTCGCGCGGGCCGATGCCAGAGAGGAATAGTAAATTGCCGACTTTACGGGCATGTGGATATAAGCCAACAGGCTTCGGGGCACTTTTTGCTTCTATTTTTTTTGATGACATCTGTAAATGAATTATTAGACTTTATTCTGAAATAAGTTTAAGTACAAGTTTAAGTTTAAGTTTAAAGGCTGTAGTTGTGATTTGATGTACTGATATAAAAAGTATTTTTTTGTAAAAATAAAAAATATGAGGCGTAAAATTGCGCCGTGTGCAAAAACATTTCCCTCGTATCACACAGGTGACGACTGAAGTCGCCGATACTTCCCAAAATTCCCTATCTTCGCGGCACGAAAGAACGAATTAGCACAAAACGTTGTTAGTTGTTCAGTATAAAGAAATGTCATTTCCAATTTTATTCCCAATCGCTTTTTGAATTTGGATTTGGCGTTTGAATTTGAGTTTTCAACAATAAAAAATGTTTCCAGAATACGACATCATAGTAGTAGGTGCAGGACATGCAGGCTGTGAAGCCGCAGTAGCTGCCGCCAATATGGGTTCAAAAGTCATGTTGGTGACGATGAACATGAACACCATCGCTCAGATGTCGTGCAACCCGGCAATGGGCGGCGTGGCGAAAGGGCAGATCGTGCGGGAAGTAGATGCGCTGGGTGGCTATTCCGGCATCGTGACCGACCATACGATGATACAATTTCGGATGCTCAACCTGTCGAAAGGTCCGGCTATGTGGTCGCCTCGTGCGCAGAGCGACCGCACCGAGTTTCACCTCAAATGGCGGATGCTCCTCGAAGGCAATCTCAATATTGATTTCTGGCAGGAGATGGTCACGGGACTGGTTGTGAAAGATGGCGTCGTGAAAGGCGTGCGGACTGGCATGGGCGTCGAGATTCCTTCCAAAGCGGTGGTCATTACAAGTGGGACATTTTTGAATGGACTGATACACGTTGGCGAAAAAACTTTTGGTGGCGGACGCAGTGGCGAAAAAGCCTCGAAAGGCATTACAGAACAACTGGTTTCGCTTGGCTTTGAGGCTGGACGCATGAAGACTGGCACACCGCCCCGCGTGGATGGCCGCACCATCGACTGGGGTAAAATGGAAGAACAGCCAGGCGATACGGAAGTCAGCAAATTCTCTTATACCGATACGCCGCGACTCGAAAACCAAGTGCCTTGCCACATCACTTATACCAATCAGGAAGTACACGATGTTTTGAAAACGGGCTTCGACCGTTCGCCGATGTTTAATGGTCGGATTCAGGGCCTAGGCCCACGTTATTGCCCCTCTATTGAAGATAAAATCAATCGTTTTGCGGAGCGCGACCGGCATCAGTTATTTGTCGAGCCAGAAGGTCGAAATACGGTGGAAGTTTATGTCAATGGCTTTTCTTCTTCCCTGCCGGAAGATGTGCAATATAAGGCTTTACGCAAAATTGTGGGTTTTGAAAATGCTAAGATGTTCCGTCCTGGCTATGCGATTGAGTACGACTTTTTCCCACCGACACAACTAAAAATGTCGCTAGAAACCCGTTTGGTAAAAAATCTATTCCACGCTGGACAAATCAATGGCACAACGGGCTACGAAGAAGCCGCTTCCCAGGGTTTGATGGCGGGCATCAATGCGCATCTTGCCATTCAGGATAAAGCGCCTTTTATTTTAAAACGCTCAGATGCTTATATCGGGGTTTTGATTGATGATTTGATCAATAAAGGTACAGACGAGCCTTATCGCATGTTCACCTCACGGGCAGAATATCGGATTCTGCTGCGCCAGGACAATGCTGATATTCGACTCACGCCTATCGCGCATGCCTTGGGTATGAGCGGTTTGGAGCAGCGCCTGGAACGGGTCAATGAAAAAGTAGAAAAAGCCAAAGAGGTCGAGCAGTTTTTCCGCAACACCAGCGTATCGCCCGATGAGGTGAACGGCTTTTTAGAAGAAAAAAAATCAGCTCCACTGAAGCAGAAAGTCAAATTGCATGGTGTATTGCTGCGCCCGCACGTCGCGCTACACGAGCTGGCCAATGTGCTGCCCGACTTAGATCAATTTGCCGAAGACTACGATAAAGAAACCCTCGAAATTGCGGAAATCAATATGAAGTACGAGGGCTATATCAAAAAAGAGCAGGAAATGGTCGCGAAAATGAATCGACTGGAAGGCGTGAAAATAAAAGAGACTTTTGATTATCATGAATTGACTTCGCTCTCTTCGGAAGCTCGTGAAAAACTGACGGCGATTAAGCCACTTACGATTGGGCAGGCGAGCCGAATCAGTGGCGTTTCTCCGGCGGATATTTCTGTTTTGTTGGTTTATATGGGACGATAAGGGAGACCGCTGCGCTGCGAGAGGAGAGACTTTAATACTCAATCACTAAAGTGAAAATAAAACCATTGAGAAGCCATAATTGAAATCGGTGAAAAAGTAGCGGTAAGTGGTGTAGGCATCTGTCAATTCCAAATATTCCCTTACTTTTGCGCCAGCAAATATGACTTATTGATGCGGTATCGTCTCAATAAACGCGATAACACGCAACTCGCAAACTCGCAGCCCAACAACACGCAACAAAAAGAAGAATGAAAATACTAAATATAGTAGGCGCAAGACCCAATTTTATGAAAATAGCTCCTCTTCACCGAGCATTTCAACAGCATCCACAAGTCATCTCCAAAATCATACATACCGGACAGCATTACGACGAAAAGATGAGCGACATCTTTTTCAACCAACTTGAATTGCCCAAGCCGGATTATTTTCTCGGCATTGGTGGTGGTACGCATACGCAGCAGACCGCGAAGATTATGATAGCGTTTGAAAACGTGGTCAATACGGAAAAACCAGACTTGGTTCTGGTGGTTGGCGATGTCAATTCTACAGTCGCTTGTACGCTGGTCGCCACAAAAATGGGCGTGCCGCTTGCGCATGTGGAAGCTGGCTTGCGTAGCGGTGATCGCACTATGCCAGAAGAAATTAACCGCATCCTGACAGACAGTGTTTCCAATTATCTATTCGTCACGGAGCAAAGTGGGATGATTAATCTCGCAAAAGAAAACGTGCCAGATGAAAAGGTCTTTTTTACTGGAAATGTAATGATTGATTCGCTCGCTTATTTCCGCAAAAAAGCAGCAGACAGCAACATCCTCACACAAGCAAAAACCAGCCCAGGCGAATATATCCTGATGACCATGCACCGTCCCGCAAATGTGGACAACGAAGATGGACTCAAAAGCATTTTAAAAATTATAGAAGACGCTACGAAATACAAAAAGGTCGTATTCCCCATGCACCCACGCACCTCTAATAACATGGTGCGTTTTGGCTTGCGCGAACGACTTGAAAATATAGAAAACTTTGTCCTCATGGGACCGCAAGGCTATTTGCAGTTTTTGAAAATGATGGAAAATGCCGCACTTATTATCACGGATTCTGGCGGTATTCAGGAAGAGACCACTTACCTTCAAGTGCCTTGTTTGACTTTCCGCGATACGACTGAACGCCCCATCACGACCACCCTCGGCACAAATCAGTTATTGAGCGACCTCAATCCATTAACGGTACATGAAAAAATGGTCGCCATCCTCAATGGTGATACCCGTAAAGGCATCGTGCCGCCACTTTGGGATGGGCATGCTGCGGAGCGTATTGCTAGCATTCTTGTGGAAAAATTGACGGCTTGACTTTGGACGCGAGAAGCTTCTTTTCGTCCAAAGTCCAGTAAAGTCCAGTAAGTCCATCTCATTCATTCATTTTCTCATTTCCCCATCAACTTCCTAAGTCGAGCCACTTCCCTCGGCAAGCGTTTCACTGCCCGATATTCACTAAACCAATCTTTGGCAGGAATGGCTGGTGAGCCAAAATAAGCCTGTCCGCCTGCCAGGTTCCGAGATACGCCGGATTGTGCATACACTTCTACCCCTGCCTCAAGATGAAGGCGAGGTGCAACGCCAACCTGCCCCCATAATTTTACGCCGTCTTCCAGTATTGTTTTTCCAGCTATCCCAACTTGCGCAGCAATCACACAATGCTTGCCTATCACCACACCATGCGCTACATGCACTTGATTGTCCAGCTTACTGCCTTCGCCGATAACCGTATCGCCCGACACGCCCCGATCTATCGTGCAGCATGAACCAATTTCTACATTATCCTCTATCACTACTCGTCCGCAGGAGTTCATTTTTTCATATTGAGTGGGGCGTTTTTTATAATAAAAAGCATCTGTGCCAAGCACTGTACCTGACTGAATAATGACGTTTTTACCAATCACTGTGCCTTCATGAATCACTGTATTGGCTCGAATATACGAGTCGGCACCTATACTGACTTGATGGCCAATAATCACATTGGGTTCAAGTATTACAGTAGGGTGTATTTTCGCGCTTTCGCTAATATGGACACTCAATGGTCGGCTTGGCGCGAAATGGGCAACCAGTTGATTATACGCCGAAAAAGGATCCGCACAAACCAACAAATGTTTGCCGACTGGAGCAGTTATTTTTTCATTGATTAAAATAAAAGTGGCTGCCGACTGGAAGGCTTTTTTGAAATACTTCTGCACATCCACAAACATCAAATCGCCAGATTCTACTTTATGAATTTCATTGATGCCAGTGACTAGTGCATGGGCATCGCCGATAATTTCTGCCTGAATAATTTCTGCCAGTTCGGATAGCGGAGTAGGTTTTAGTAATTTCATGTAATGTGGTCATTTGTGATTGCTTGAATTGCTAAAGGGTTCACAAATTAACAAAATACCCGTTCTTGTTAGCCATACCATTTAAAATATCTATTTTTGCACCACATTTTTTATCTAGATGTTTTGCCGTTTTTTTGGTCTATTTATTATTTGTACGTAAGTACTTACATCAACACGACAACACATCAACACCACAACACAAAAAAGAAATGAAAAATACACCACTGACTCAAATTCACTTAGATCTCGGTGCAAAAATGGCAGAATTTGCTGGTTATAACATGCCGATTTCTTATGTAGGCATCAAAAAAGAACATCAGGCAGTACGCGAAAGCGTTGGGGTATTTGATGTATCGCACATGGGCGAATTTATTGTAAAAGGAAAAGAAGCTGCCGATTTAATTCAATTGGTCACCTCCAATAATGTTAAAAAACTAGAAATTGGCGATGCGCAATATTCCTGCTTGCCAAACCATAAAGGAGGAATTGTGGATGATTTATTGGTATACCGTTTACCCGAAGACAGATGTTCGGAAGGCGAGCAGGCTTTTATGCTAGTGGTCAATGCGTCCAATATCCAAAAAGACTGGGATTGGATCAGCCAGCACAATACTTTTGATACGCAGTTGATGAACATCTCTGACCAAACAGCCTTGCTCGCCGTGCAAGGACCAAAAGCAGCAGAGGCCATGCAGTCTTTGACCGATATTGACTTAGTGGGTATGAAATACTACACCTTTGCCAAAGGCACTTTTGCAGGTATCAATAATGTCTTGGTTTCAGCAACTGGCTATACCGGTTCAGGCGGATTTGAGTTGTATGTAGATGCCAATGAAGCACCCAAAATCTGGAAAGCAGTATTTGAAGCAGGTGCAGCTTATAACGTTCAACCTATTGGTTTAGGCGCACGTGATACACTTCGACTGGAAATGGGTTTTTGCCTGTATGGAAATGACATTGACGATTCTACTTCACCTATTGAAGCGGGTTTGGGCTGGATTACCAAAACGAAAAAAGGTAAATTTAACTCCGTGGAGATATTCAAGCAACAACGCACAGAAGGCGTCAGTCGAAAACTGGCAGCTTTTGAAATGCTAGAACGCGGTATCCCGCGCCATCACTACGAGATTACAGATGCGGATGGGAATACGATTGGACAGGTCACTTCAGGCACACAAGCTCCTTCACTGAATAAGGCGATTGGACTCGGCTATGTAAAAACTGAATTTGCTAAACCTGACACAGAAATTTTTATCAAAATTCGCGATAAGCAAATCAAAGCCCAGGTGGTGAAATTGCCATTTTATAAGGTCTCCTGACGGAGCATAGAAGAGAGACCGCTCCGCTATAGGAATAGAGATTATGCCTGTGGTATTGAGAGTCCCCGATTAAAAATATTCCGATTTATTTTAAAATCCGTTGAAAAACTTCAACATAACCTTTAGCCATTTTATCCCAACTAAAATTGTCTAGCGTAAATGTCTGGAATTGCCCGCCAGTTTGCGCTAAGTCTTCGGGATTACTTAATAATTGTTCAATCTTTTTTATCCAGATTTCCGCATCTCCTGAAGGAAGTAGATAGCCATTTTTTTCATGCTTAATGGCTTCCGTAATCCCTTCCATATTGCTGGCAAGAACAGGTGTTTTTCGCAAAGAAGCTTCCAGTGCCACCAGCCCAAAACCCTCTGCATCGCCTTCTATTTTGATATTGGGCATCACAAAAAGATCGGCTATGCTGAGTAAGCTCATGACATCTTTATAGGGAATTGCTCCCGTTTCTATGACTTGCTTTTTTAAGTCGGGCTGACGCAGCAAAGTGCGGATACGCGCTTCGTCATTCGACGCGCCAAGAAATAAATCAATCTCGTGAACCCAGGTTTTGGGAAGTATTTTTCGCCATAATGGAGGGCTTTTTTGCTTAGAGCGCGGGCCGACCATAATAAACAGAACATCTTCACTCAATTTAGGCATGACCTGTTCTAAAAACCAGGAAAAGCCTTTCCGTTTTACCGGACGCCCCAAACTAATAATGACCTTTTTTTTATGTAAATGAAGTCCAAACTGCGTATAAAAACGCTGGCTTACATCAGCTTCATCAATGTTTAAATCTGCAATGTCATGATCGACGCCATTGGGCACAACATGAATTTTGTCAGCAGCAAAACCTCGCTCCACACAAGCCTGTGCAGTCGCTTCACTGACACAAATAAAGCCTGCATATTTTCTATACTTTGGAACAATTTTTTTCTGGAACAACTTATTGGGAAACACAATATCCAGCCCGTGAAAAGTCAGCACAACTGGAATTTTCGTGTACTTCTGCAACCACAGACCAAAATAGCCCATCAGTCCATCATTGAGATGAATGATGTCAATATCAGGATGGTCTCGAAGAATTTTTTTGACCCGTTTTTTTAATCGAAAGAAAAATTGCACCCTGTTTTCCTGGTGCGCATCGTAGAGTACTTTGTGTACCTGATGGTAAGGTTCTACGCCACAAACCAGTTCATAACTCTGCTTTTCCATGCCACCAATAGTGGGCGGATATTTGTGGGAAATAAACAGAATTTGCACGTGTTTGGTTGATTGTGTTATTGGGTTATTGAGTTGATTGTATTATTGAGTGAGCTACTCAATAAATAATATCTCAATACACTCAAATTAGATTTCGAAACTTTTTTCTACCCGTACAGAGACAGGTGTAACAGGGCGTGCTTTGATGTAGTTTTTACTGCGAACTAGTTCACGCAGGTCTTCAAAATACACATCTACCAAATCATCCCAGTTGAGCGATTTGGTAAATTCCAGTCCTTTTTGAACCGTTCTATAATAGACTTGTTTGTCTGATAGTAGCATATTAATGGTATCCCGATAAGCGGTGATGTCATTGGCTTCACAAAGAAAAGCCGTTTCTTTGTGCTTCAAATAGCTTTTGGGTCCGCCTCCATTAGCCGCTACACAAGGCGTGCCGGACGCCATAGCTTCCACCACAACATTACCATAAGTCTCCGTGTCAGATGGAAAGAAAAAGACATCAGAAGAAGCGTATAAGCGAGCCAATTGTTCATGTCCGACCATACCAAGAAAATGTGCATTGGGCATTTCGGCTTCGAGTTCTTTTCTTGCCATGCCATCGCCTGCAATGACAAAATTGACTGGGTCGCCTTTGGCTTCACACAATTTGTACAGATCAATAAGTGCCTGTAAGTTTTTTTCCCAGACAAAACGGCTGGCAAACAGGATAACAGGTTTATCATTGCCCGTAATGGCGTGCATATACGCTGCATCTTTTTTATTGGGATTGAACAGGTCACTGTCCAATCCTCGTTGCCAGAGTTTGAGGTTGTGTCCATGCAGTCCTGCTTCCTTCAATTCTCGGATAATTTCCTGCGTTGGAACATATACTTTTTTGAGGTTATTATAAAAATTATAGGTTATTTTCTCAATCAGCCTTTTCCCTGAAGGGATAAAATACCTCAAGCCTCGCAAATAATATTTGACATAAGAAATATAATGTGTGTGGTAAATTGAAATCACAGGGACATTTCTTTCGCGTCCATAGTTTTTGGCATAACTTGCCATGGGTGAAGGGCTGGTAAAATGGATAACATCTGGTTGGAAATCATCCAGTGCTTTCCACATTTTGCTTTTTGAAAAATAAGGAATCGCAGCCTTATAGGTTTTGTTATTGGGCAGGGTCACTGCCGGGAATTGAAACACTTTGGCATCCAATTCACGATTGGGTGCTACACCACAGAAGTACATGAACTCAAATTCCTCACGGGGAATACGATTCAAAATTTGATACACGGTTCGGGAAGCTCCGTCAAAATCGTCGATTAGATTTTCGGCGAAGAAGGCTACTTTAATCTTTCTCATGGTCTGGTTTTTCTTCTTCTACCGAGTCGTGGGGAAAGGAAGACGAGTTTGGAACTCGCTGGTCGAATCTGCCCATGACTTAAGTAGAAGTGTTTTTCTGGTGCAAAAATAGGGTAAAAAACTCACACAAGTAACGGTTAAATGTGTTTTGAAGTTGCTTTATTAAGATAATTTTAAGCTATCTGCTCCAAAAACGAAGAAATAGCCCTCTGCAATGCTTTATTATCTGCCTTAATATTTAACCCAATACAAGTGTCTACCTGCCGCAAAGCCCGTTCCAAATTTAACGTATTTTGCTTTTCACACAAAAATATTTTTTTAGTATGAAAAATATCAGCGAGGTACTCCTGCTCCGTCTGTCCGGGCGTGGGAACAAGAATTACTCGCTGCTTGCCCATCGCAGCCAAATCCATGAGCGTACTATAACCCGAACGGGTCAATACAATATCGCTGGCCATGATGGCTTCATTGAGTTCGTTTTTGGTCATATAAGCAACGGTCTCAATATTGCCAGATTTTGTCCGTTCTTCCGAGTCCGTTTTTCCTTTTACAATAAGAAAACGATGGGGCATTTTTTCCGCTTGTCGCAAAATGGCTTCCTCAAAATAGCTGCGCTGTGGTTCTGGTCCAGACAAAACAGCTATGATGTCATAATGTTTTTTGGTATCCATTTTCTGCATCCGCGAGAGCGGACCAATGTATCTCGCATTGGCAAGCGGCTGCCCGTGAGAGAGGCTGCCCGACAGGTTCGGTTCGCCTGCTGCATCAGGAATCCAACATTCCTGATATCTGCTGATGAGGCGGCGATTATTCCACTTAGCAAAAGTTCCCAAGCCCATCAATGTAGGAACGATCAAGTTGATTTGATGCGTAAGAAAAACACAAGGCACCTGGGTAGAATAGCAACCAAAACGATTATCAGAAATCACGCCTTGAATATCATGGGTTTGGATAATTTGGCGCAAAGCCCGTCGTTCTCGTTCCATCGCCCACAGAATTTTCGGCATTTGGGGCGCAATATTCCAGGCCATATTGCCGCTGCCATAACGAATATTATACGCCGGCAATTCCAATAAAGGCAAATCTGGATATTCTTTTTCCAATAAACGATACGCCCGCCCATCAGAAGCCAGCCAGACTTCTGCCCCCTGTCGCCGCAGCTCATCTACGATGGGCATACAGCGCGTAGCATGTCCCAATCCCCAATTGAGCGGAGCGACGAGTATTTTTTTCAATGTTGTGATTTTTTATTGGTGGGGTTGGGGTGTTTTATGACGATCAATACATTAGTGTCTAAAAGGGCTTATTCCCACTCATTCCGTTGTTGTCTTTGCCAGGTTACAGGATGCTCAATTTCCTCAAACATCGGATTGGCTCGCATACTTCTAATGACCGCAGCTAAATTTTCCTTAGCATTTTCTATAGGATTTTCATTTGTGGTATTGGATAGCTCCGTTTTTAATTGCGCTCGAAGATGCTCTGGCAAATCATCAAAAGGAAAAGGGACAAGAACGATTTTATGCTTCATGGCTGGTAAGGCTTTCCGTCAGAAAGTGTATAGATGTCTATTCCCAGCTATTTCTATTGCTTTCATATTTTTTCTTTTCCTCAAATTTACAATTTTTTCACCTCTTTATCCAGTTGTTTTTTGCTCATTTCCTCAAATACACAAATCGCCAGTTTTGCGAAAGCAGGCACTTGCCGATTGATGGATGCTTTGATGGAATCCCCACTCGCTGCACCAGTGAAACGCGCCATGTCCTCATATTTCCAGTCTAATGCCTTTTTCATGGTTTTGAATCGTTCCTGCCATTCTATTTCGGAACGTTCCTTCATTTTTTCGCGGATAAAATCCATCGTGGCGGCAGGATAATCGCTTTGCGTAAGCTCTATAAAACGCATACTGATGTCGGATTCTGTGGTGAAGGGGTTTGCCCGCAATTCATCCCCACGAACTTTTTGAACAACAAAATCATAGCCATTATATACCATTTGAAACTTTTTTTCATCTGATAATTGGCTATACCACTTGGTATAATTTCGCCTTGCCTCTTGCTTGGCTAATATATTTTTTTCAGAAAAGTCCATATCGTTTGATGTTGAGTCGTTTTGCCCAGATTTCGAGATATTGTTTGTTCAACTCCACTTCTTCAAGCAAGAATTTAATATCCCGAATTTGCTTTTCACTTTCGGACAAAGCATACCATTTTAATTTTGCGATAATTAAATCTTCAGGAGCAGACACAAAACATTCTATATCAGTAAGTAATATTTTACGCCTTCTTTCAAAAGCTGTCCAGTTATAATCGCTATCTTTATAAAGCATAAAATCATAGCGGACATTCGTTTCAAAGTCAGTCAAATTAAACAAGATACCCTGCCTTGCACTTTCTTTAAAACTATCTACAAAAGGCAACCAATCGGGAAAATGTTTGACTATACTATCAATATCTTTTGGATACATCTGAACAACAATGTCCATGTCTTCTGTGTACCGAAAGCTATTATAATAGCTCATTGCAAAGCCACCAACAATCATATAGTCGATGTCCTCCTTCTGAAATACACTCACAATTTTTTGTAGTGCTTTTTGTAAATTCATTTACAAAGATAACATAAGTTTACTTTTTAAGCAAATTAAGCCCTAATCACCAATACACCAATCACCAAGCCACCACTTCCCAACACATACTATCCACCATCAGGTGCTCACTGGTGAAATTGCACCACTTACATTCCTTAGTGCGCCTCCAACCAATTCTCCCCAGTATCCATGCCCACCACTATCGGTACTTTCAGATTTGGGATCGCATTTTTCATTTTATCCTCAATCATCGGTTTCACCTGTTCCAGTTCCGATTTGGGTACATCAAAAACCAATTCATCATGTACCTGCAAAATCATTTTGGTTTCGAAATTTCCGGCACGTAGGGCGTCGTGGATGTCGATCATGGCTACCTTTATCATGTCGGCGGCGGTGCCTTGTATGGGCGTGTTGATGGCATTGCGCTCGGCATGACTGCGAATCATACTATTGCGAGAATCAATGTCGCGTAACACACGACGACGACCGAGGAGCGTTTTAACATAACCCTCTTCGCGGGCTTTTTCTACCGTTTCATCCATATACGTTTTCAAGCCCTTATATTGTTTGAAATATTGCTCAATCAGTTCCTTTGCTTCTGTCCGCTTGATGTCCAACTGGCGGGAAAGATTGGTCGCGCCTGCGCCATAGATGATACTGAAATTCACCGTCTTGGCATTTCTGCGCTGGTCGGCGGTGACTTCCTCGAATGGCACTTCATACACGCGGGCGGCTGTGGCGCGGTGGATGTCCTGTCCGTTTTGGAAGGCTTCGAGCATGGCTTCGTCGCCACTGATTTCGGCAATGAGTCGCAGTTCGATTTGTGAATAATCGGCAGCTAGTAAGATGTGCTGGTCGTCGCGTGGAATAAAAGCCTTGCGAATCTGTCGCCCTGCTTCTGTGCGGATTGGAATGTTTTGCAGGTTGGGGTTATTGGAACTTAGTCGCCCTGTGGCGGCGAGTGCTTGATTGAAAGAACTGTGAATGCGTCCAGTCTTTGGATTCACCATGCGGGGCAGGGCATCTACATAGGTGGAACGCAACTTGGCGTAGCTGCGGTATTCCAAAATAGCATTGACAATTTCGTGGTCTTTTGCCAGTTCAGTCAGCTTTTCTTCATTGGTCGAATAATGTCCAGTTTTTGTTCGTTTCCAACGATACTTAATGCCCATTTTATCAAACAAAATCTCGCCGACCTGCTTAGGTGAATCTATATTGAATGGCGTTCCTGCCTGCTCATAGATTTTCTGTTGCAGGATATCAATTTCTTTGGTCAGCGTTTTAGAGTAATCGTGTAAAAAATCTGCATCGACTCGAATGCCTTCGTATTCCATCGCTGCCAGTACATTGATGAGTGGGATTTCTATGTTGTTGAATAGTTTTTCCAGTTTATTTTCTTTGACCAATGGTGCTAAAACCTCTTTCAACTGCAAAGTGACATCCGCATCTTCGGCGGCATATTCGCGTACCTTCTCCAATGGCACATCGCGCATCGTGAGTTGGTTTTTTCCTTTTTTTCCAATGAGTGTTTCAATCGAAACGGGTTGATATTTCAGGTAGGTTTCTGCGAGGTAATTCATGTTGTGTCGCAACTCCGGCTCGCAGAGATAATGCGCCAGCATGGTATCATAAAACCTGCCTTTTACTTCCACATCATACCATTTCAATACAATAATATCGTACTTCAGATTCTGTCCGATCTTTTCTATTTTTTCATTTTCCAAAAGGGGCTTAAACTCCGCTACGATGGCTTTCGCCTCCGCCTCATCGTCTGGCACAGGCACATAATAAGCCTCTCCTTTTTTCCAGGAAAAAGCAATGCCGACCAATTCTGCCTGATTTGCATCTATAGAAGTCGTTTCGGTATCAAAGCAAAATTCTTTTTGTTGTTCTAGCTGTTTAATCAAGTCAGCCCGCAATTCCGGTGTATCGGCAAGGTGGTATTCATGCGGCGTATTGCTGATGTTATTGGCGACAATTTGAAAGGCAGGCGCAGCTGATTTTGTTGATTTTTTAGTCGCAACTGCATTGCCAAATAAATCCGTTTGTCCGTTTCCTTCCTCCTTTTCAGTCCCAAGAATAGTTTTAGACAAAGACCGAAATTCCAGTTCCTGAAAAATTTCTGTCAGGGCTTCTTTGTTCGGTTCGTCTAATTTGTACTTAGTCGCATCAAAAGTTATCGGTACATCGAGTGCAATGGTCGCTAAGGCTTTTGAAAGTCGTCCTTGCTCGGCAAATTTTATTACATTTTCCTTTTGCTTGCCTTTCAGTTTGTCCGCATTGTCCAATAAGTTTTCTAAGCTGTCGAATTGTGCCAGCAACTTCACTGCCGTCTTTGCACCAATGCCGGGGATCCCTGGAATATTATCCACCGCATCGCCCTGCAAACCTAAAACATCAATCACCTGCTCTACTCGTTTGATGCCCCATTTTTCACAGACTTTTTTAGCATCCAAAATTTCTACCGCATTGCCAAAACGGGCAGGTTTGTACATAAATACTTTGTCAGAAGTCAGTTGGGCATAATCCTTATCGGGCGTCATCATATACACCTCAAAACCTTCCTTTTCTGCTTGCTTCGCCAATGTACCAATGACATCATCCGCCTCATAGCCTTGCTTCGTCGCGATAGGAATATTAAACCCCTCAATAATTTTCCGAATATAAGGAATCGCAGTCGTAATGTCCTCCGGTTGCGCTTCTCGATTGGCTTTGTATTCTTCAAACATCTCATTGCGAAAGGTACCGCCTGGCAAGTCAAAAGCCACTGCAATATGACTGGGTTTTTCTTTGCTCAATATTTCCCATAAGGTGCGTGTGAAGCCGGTAATGGCAGAAGTGTTCACGCCCTTAGAGTTGATAAGTGGACGTTTGATAAATGCGTAATGCGCCCGATACACAAGAGCGTGTCCGTCGAGTAAGAATAGTTTTTTTTCTGACATGTTGCAAGATAGTTAAGTGTAAATACAAATTCAAACTCAAACGTCAAATTCAAAATGGCAGCCCAAGAAAGAGGACTTTTTTCGCTAGGATGCTAAGAGAAAACAAACTTTGCGGCTTCGCGTCTTTAAGAGAAAAAATAGCCGATTTACAATTTTGTCCTGCACTACTGCAAAACTTTTTGCAAAGTCTTTGGAAGGGCAACAAAACGAAGTCACTATTGATATGAGTACTCTTGAAAAAGGCATGTATTTCTGTGAGGTCATTATGGCTTCGGGGGAGCATCGTATGGCGAAGGTGATTATTGGGAAATAAACCTAGGAAAGTGCCAGCATAAAATAGATCGACAAAAAATATCTCACGAAGCCGCAAAGGTGCTATGAAAAGCAAACTTGGCAGCTTCGCTTTTTTTATTCAATTCGCTACTTTCAAAGGGAATTTGTACATTCGTAAAAATGTATGAACTAGGCTTTCACAAATAATAACCATGGAAAAAGAAATTTTAGATTTCCCGGAACAAGGAACAACATCTTTTTATAAAAAAAGCGTCCAGCAATTTGTTCTCTCTATGAGATGTCTGTTCGGTATTCTTTTGTTGAGTGTGTTGGAATTTCTGATGCTCAATTTTAATGGTATGATAACCACTATTATGGTCATAATTTATGTCATTTTAATAATTGCTTGCTGGGTTAATGCTGTGAAAGGCTTTATGAATGGGATTAAAAGTTTCAAGCACAAAGAAAATTATGGAACAAAAAGGGTTGCAGTATTATTCGGCAATTTTATCCTCTTTGTTTCCCCTATAGCTGCCTTGCTTATTGCCAATGTCATGGATTTTTACAGGGCATTTTAACAGAAATAAAATTGCTGAATATCCCCCTTTGGAGGGGGTGAAGGGGGAGGGCAACTGGGAAATTGACCGATTTTCCACCCCCTTCGCCCCCGCCAGCGGGGGATATTGATAGTCAAATTGAAAGTGTATATTAGAAGAAATGAAAGCATCCAATAATAAAACATCTAAATGAGCAGTTTCTGGCAACTTATCAGCTACATCAAAAACTACAAAGGCTTAGTGAGTCTTAATGTCGTTTTTAATATCCTCACGGTGATCTTTTCTACTGTGTCGGTGGTGTTGCTCGCGCCTTTTCTGGAATTGCTGTTTGATATCAAAGAGCCTGTACTCACCAAGCCGGAAGTCACGACGAGCATAGATTCTCTGATACAGTATTTCAATTATTACCTGAGTCAGATGATTGCTGAAAATGGTAAGCAATCCGCTTTGTTGTTTGTTTGTGTGGTTATTGCAGTGGTTTTCTTTTTGAAAAACTTATTTCGCTACCTGGCTTTGGCAGCGATGGCGCCTGTGCGAAATGGCATTGTGCGGGATGTGCGGAGCAATGTTTTTCGCAAACTGATGCACCTGCCGTTGGCTTATTTTTCGGAAGAACGTAAAGGCGATTTGCTCTCCCGCATGACTGCCGATGTGCAGGAAGTACAGTGGAGTATTTTGAATATGATAGAAATTGTATTCCGCGAACCGCTGGCGATTATCGCCTCGCTGGCTGTCATGTTATACATCAGTCCGCGACTGACGCTCTTTGTGCTGGTCTTGATTTTCTTCACAGCTTTTGTCATTGGCAGCATTGGACGAACCTTGAAAAAAACGTCCGCTAAGGCGCAAAACAGTCTGGGCAAATTGCTGATTATTCTGGATGAAGCCCTCGGCGGAATGCGAGTAGTCAAAGGCTTCAATGCAGAAGGCGTACAGCAAGAGAAATTTGAGCAGGAAAACAATCATTATCGCAATATAATGAACCGCATTTTGTGGCGGAAAGACCTGTCTTCTCCTTTATCGGAATTTCTGGGTATTTGTGTCATTGTGGTTTTGCTCTGGTACGGTGGCAGCTTGGTTTTTAATGAGCAAATTAAGGCGCAGACCTTCATTGTATTTGTTACCATGTTTTATAATATTATTGGCCCGGCAAAATCATTTTCATCAGCATTTTATAATATCCAAAAAGGCGCAGCCGCAGCCGAGCGTGTTGATGTCATTTTGAAGACACCCAACACCATTCAGGATAAGCCAGATGCGCAGCCAATCGAAGCTTTTCAGCAACAAATCGAATACCGAAATGTCTATTTTCAATACGAAGAAAATCAGGCTGTTTTAAATAATATTAAGCTCATTATACCCAAAGGAAAAACAGTCGCATTAGTAGGAGCATCAGGCGGTGGCAAGTCCACAATAGCAGACCTGCTGCCTCGTTTTTACGACACGACTGCCGGACAAATTCTATTGGATAATAAAGACATTCGAGAATGCAAAATCGCCGACCTCCGCGCCCTGATGGGCATTGTGACCCAGGAAGCCGTTTTGTTTAATGACACCATTTATAATAATATTGTTTTTGGTTGGGCAGGCGCGACCCGCGAGCAGGTAGAAGCTGCTGCCCGCATTGCCAATGCGCACGAATTTATCAGTGCCACAGAAAAGGGCTATGACACGCTCATCGGCGACCGAGGCAGCAAGCTCAGTGGCGGACAACGCCAACGCCTGACCATCGCCCGCGCCATCCTCCGCGATCCGCCCATTTTGATCCTAGATGAAGCGACTTCTGCGCTGGATTCGGAGTCGGAAAAACAGGTGCAGGATGCTTTGTTTCGGGTCATGCAGGGGCGCACGGCTATTGTGATTGCACATCGCCTGTCCACGATTCGTCATGCGGATGAAATTATAGTTTTGCAGGCAGGCGAGATTATTGAACGGGGCAATCACGAAGAATTGATAGGACAGAATGGTGTATATCGTGGTTTGATTGATTTGCAGGCTTTCGCCTAACGTACCGGCGACTTCAGGCAATTGTCAAATTGCACAATCTCGATTCGCCCATGGTTAAAACCATTGGCTACCAAATAATTCGTGTCTATGACACTTTGGACAACCTGACAATTATAAAGTAAGTTCCATAGCGACGAATTATTTTCAAAGTATGATAGAGTAAATTCCGTTGTCGTCAGACGAATTCGGTTGGAAATACAGCATATTTAAGGGGATAAACCACCAATTTTCATAAAATCCTTCGTCTGCCGACTATTCCATACTTTAATCGAATACTACCTAAAATTGCCGATACAGTAAATATGAAAAATATCTCTATAATTATCTGTTTTATTATCGCCGTTGCCTTAGCAAATGCACAGGAAAACGACTCCAGAAACCTACAAATTCTAGTCGAAGGCGGCATTTTAGCTGGCGCGGAAGTCAATCAAAATACCGGCAATTTCAAACGTGCGCCAACGCTCCGTGCAGGACTCTTATATCCAGTTCACAAACATATTTCAGTCGGCGGAGGAGTAGGAATAGAATGGTATGATGAGGAAACGCTCTTCCCGATATATGCCGACCTGCGCCTTTATAAAAAAAGCGAAGGCAGGACTCCATTTTTTGCGACTCATGCAGGCTATGCTCCTGGCTGGCACGAAGCATATCGAAAATTAGACAATTATGAATTGGAAGGTGGCTGGCGGCTAGGTTTTGATTATGGCTGGCACTTGGCGGTGCAGGATCAACTGGCTGTTCAGTTGAGTCTGGGACTCCATTTTCAGCAATTGCGGATTGATGTGGATACTGGTTTTTCGGATGATTATACGGAGTCGATTACTTATGTTTTGTTGGGTTTTAAGACGGGGATTTTGTTTTAATGATGGGTGAAAACCATACGGCAGTCGCACAAAAATAACTGGCTATCAATATATTCTAGCTGTTTTTTATACCTTTATAAAATATTTTTTAGCAAAAACAATGTATTATGAAAACAATGTATTTTCTCGCTTTAGTATTTATTTTCCCTGCCTTATTAGTACATGCACAAGACGAAAATTCTACAAATTCTATTTATACCATAGTAGATATTGATGAAGCACCTCGTTTTCCAGGCTGCGAACACATGGATAGTCCGAAAGAAAAAAAGCAATGCTCTGATAAAGAGATGTTGAGGTTTGTTTTTACAAAAATAAAATATCCAAAATTGGCCAGAGAAAATGGAATTGAGGGGACTGTCGCCGTTTCCTTTATTGTGGAGAAAGACGGTTCTATTGACCCTGACCATATTGAAGCTACTCGTGGGATTGGAGCAGGCTGTGACCAAGAAGCAATGCGCGTTATAGCAGCTATGCCCCTATTCATTCCGGGAAAACAGGAAGGACAGCCTGTACGTGTTCAATTCTATATGCCAATTAAGTTCAGTTTAGAAAAAAACAATAAACCTGCCACAAAGACATATAACCCACCTGTAAAATACAAAAAAGAAGAAGTACTGGAAGAACCGATAAAAGAAGAGGAGAAAGAAGAACGTATTCGTTTTACACTGAAAAACAACAGCGTTTTGCCCTATATTATATCTGTTTCAGATACAGAATGGTTAATGATTCCGCCACGCTCTGAGCAAGAGGTTAGCCCAATAAAAGGGTATAATATGATGTATAATAAAAGCAACAAAGCTATATCCTTTTTAACAGTAACACCAAAATTAGAAGGCAGGGAAGTGGATATACGAAAGACCATTAAAACAGGAGTACTGCACATTAGCAAAATAAACGATTAGGAAATATCCGTTGGATTTGAGTTTGACATTTGAGTTTGAATTTATCTTTCCACTTTCCGTACATTTACAAACATGAACAAATACTTCGGACCCAGCACCCTCGTCGCGGCAGCCTTCATCGGGCCTGGCACACTGACGACCTGTACCATGGCAGGCGTACAAACTGGCTACACCCTCCTCTGGGCAATGCTGTTTTCCATTATTGCCACCATCGTTTTACAGGAAATGGCGGCTCGGCTCGGCTTTGTCACACAAGCTGGATTGGGCGAAGCCATCAACCAACAATTTTCAGCAGGGTTGGCTCGGTATCTGGTCTTTTTTCTGGTAATCGGTGCTATTTTGGTGGGCAATGCGGCTTATGAAGCTGGGAATATTTCTGGCGGCGTGCTGGGTTTGCACCTGATGGTGGGCGAATTTAAATTGTGGCCGCTCGTGCTGGGCGGGCTAAGTTTTTTGCTGCTGTTTTTTGGCAAGTATAAACTCATTGAACGGATTCTTATTGCGCTGGTCATTTTGATGAGTATTTGTTTTCTGGCGACGACTATCTTGGTCAAACCTGACTGGTCGGCTATTTTTAGCGGCTTTGTGCCAAGTGGCATCAATGAAAATTTTCTGCTGATTATGGGCCTGATTGGGACGACTGTTGTGCCGTATAATCTATTTCTACACGCCTCCACCATTTCCAAAAAGTGGTCTTCTGATGCGACTTTAAAAGACATTCGGATAGAAAATGCAGTAGCGATTGTACTGGGTGGTTTGATTTCTATGCTGATTATCATCACGGCTGCGGCATCGCAGGGGCAGGTGGAAGCGGTGACTTCAGCAAAAGACCTAGCGGTGCAGTTGGAACCGCTTTTTGGTTCGGCTGCGAAATGGTGTATGGGAATTGGTCTGCTGGCTGCGGGACTGAGTTCTACACTTACTGCGCCTATTGCAGCGGCTTATGCGGCACAAGGTTTATTTGGCTGGGAAAAAGATGAAAAAGATATTCGTTATCGAGCAGTCTGGATGTTGATTTTGGGTATTGGAATCATTGTGGCTATGGTGGGCTTGAAGCCTATTTTGATTATCAAATTTGCACAAATTACCAATGCGATTTTGCTGCCTTTTATAGCAATTTACCTGCTGTATATTTCTAATGCAAAAAAGATTTTACAGCAACATACCAATAGCTTGTTTATAAATATAATTGCCGTAGCGGTGATTGGAATTACAGTTTTATTGTCTTTGAAAACGCTGAATAGTGTTTTTCATTTCTTTTAAAAAAATAGCCACGAATGCACGAATAATTTTACTCGCGCATTCGTAGCCAGATAAGTTCAAATTTAACTTAATCCGTCAAAACGTATAAGCCACTCTGCCCAGTAATCTTCTGCCGATTTTCGGCATATTTGGAAGATAGCGGTATTCTGTATCCAGTACATTGGTTGCAGAAACATCAATACTCAAACCAAAATCAAACTTATAACCAACAGCAGCATCAACTAGGTTACGCGCATCTGTCGTACCTGCAAATTGTCCGGCACTGGCAAAATAAGAATCATCATGCTGGAAAGAAAGATTACCTCTAAAACCATATTCCGGAATATAATTAACCCCCAGACGGAATTTATTCTTAGGTATATTCAGGTAAGTAGGGAGTGGCGGGCCATCTACGCCTACGACATTCTCTTCAAATTCAATGGCACTGACCCATGAATAATTACCAAAAACAGAAATATCATCATTGATAAAATATTCTAAACCTATATCAGAACCAAAGAAATTTCGTCCATCAAAAGTACGGTAACCTGCGCCGAGGTGTGTTACACCATTGTTCGGAGATTCATTGGTCTGAACAGTCGCATGAAAAGGCAAAGCACCTACAATTTGCGTTAAAGTTGCGCCACCCGCTTCCGGCAGTGGTGTATTAATGAAAGCATCTCCGCCGCCATTATAAGCTCCAGCAATGCTGGGTAAAAGTTGATCTACAGTTGCCTGCGCAGTTGCTCCATCTAAACCTGCTGCTATAAGCGCGTCTAAAAGTGGTCCGGCAGCGGCATTGGCAACAGATTCGCCAAGATCGCCAGGCAGGTTTTCGATACCGCTATATATGTAAGCTGGTGAAATCGCTGTAAACTGAGACGTGTTCTTTTGCGTAATGTGATAAACATCAACCATCACACCCAATTTATCCTTAACAAGTCCTTTATAACCAAGCTCCCAGGAATCGTGTGTGCTAATTTGCGAGATAGGCGCGTCAAGAACACCGAGTGGCGTACCATCAAAAATATTAAACCCATCGGAAAGCGAACCTGTCGTACCCAGCGTAGCTGGATTAAGCCCAAGAAGTACGCCCTCTACAATTGGTCCAATATCAGGAATACCTGCACCAAGTGCAGCCGCAACATTAGCATTCACTGCGCCAAAAGGGACGCCAAGCGGCAAACCTGGTGTGCCTACTGGCACTTGTGGGATAGCTGGATTGAACCAGGAAATCATGGGGTTCTCATCAAATGTCTGAGTCGTTTTATTGCCATAGAGCCAGATGTCAAATCCGCCTGGAATAATCGTATTCAGCGGAAAATCAATATTCAGTTGAAGATTGGAAACGGTGCTGTTGGCTCTGTTGAATGAACCTCTGAATGTGTGTTTCGGATTCATTTTATATACCACAGCAGCCCGTGGCGAAAAAGCACCTTCATCAATAAAATTAAACCTGTCATAACGAGCCGCGAGTACAATATCCAATTTACTCATTGGAGAGAATTTGGCTTGCGCATAACCACCGATTACAGAATAACTATCGTCGTCTTCATTTCTTCCATACACCAGATTTCCAGTATCCTGACCAGCAAAACGATAATCTGTACCCACTGTCCAGTTGGCATTCATGAAATTTTTGGTGTCAAAATTATATTGTAACTGTCCTTCCAATTGTGTCCGCGCAACAGATGATTTTAAACCTGTTTGATATAAAAATGAAGGATTCTCTCTTCCTCCACCATCATTGACCACGCTAAAAACCTGCGCAAAGAGACCACCATACTGCGCCCTTGCCTGCCCCCAAAACTCTATAGCTTGCGCCAGTCCTTCCCCTTGCTCATTATAAAAAACAGAAGAAGCCTGATTATAACCACCAGAAAGGGTAACCCCCAGGTCATCCTGTGGTCTGAACTCAAGTGTTGCATTCATCGCAGTGTTGAACCAATCGTCCTGCATAGGGTTTCCATCTCCATCGTCGTCCAGTTCTTCATAAGTAATCAACTGCTCAGGAGTAATCAGAGGATCAAGATAACCTTCTTCGCTCACACCAGGCTCAAAAACACCTGTCGTGGTAAATTTTGCAATTTGTAGGGCATCGTCTGGGTCATCTGGGTCAAGTGTAAATTCATTACCTCTTCTATAGTGAGCGTTGACTTTAAAGCCAAATTTATCACTAACTTTAGTAGCATGTCTGACATTACCACCTAAAGTGTTGAGTTCTCCTGCCAGCAATTCTACTGTCGTACCAGGAAAATCTATTGGGTTTTTAGTAATAAAATGCACGACACCCTGCGTCACACCAGGCCCATATAAGGCAGAACCTGCGCCTCTAACGACTTCAATACGTTGCAAATCAATATTACTAACTCCCGCTGCATCGCTCTGAAAAGTACCAATCCCTGGACCAACAAGACTCCGGTAATCCATAATTGGAAACGCTGATGTACCGAACAAGCCTGCACCACCACGCATAGAGATATTGATGCGATTGGCAGATTGTTGTTGAATTTGTACACCGGGTGTGCTGACCAGATTCCGCGTTGGGTCGGTAGCATTGGCACTGGTCTCCAGTTTTCTTGCCGAAATTACCGAGATAGATGCCGGTGCTTCCTGCACTTTTTCCCGTTTACGGGAAGCAGAAATGACAATATTTTCTCCGATAATGATACCGTCTTCTTCCATCGTGACGAGTAATCTTGCTTTGTTGGCATCTGTTATTGGAATGACCTGCTCTTTATAGCCGAGATAACTAATCACCAGATTCCACGGAAGTGGAGTACGTCCGGTAATTTCAAAATTACCATTCGGATCAGTTGTTGTCCCAATCGTTGTTCCTTCTATGATGACACTTGCACCTGGCAGCGGGCCAAATTGGTCTTTCACCACGCCATTAACACTATTTTGTGCTTGTGCAGAAATACTGAATAGCAATACTGCCAGACAGCATAATAAATTGTAAGCCTTCTTTTTCATAACTTATACGTTTTGAATTATGTTAGTTGAAATATGGTTAGTATATAATTATAGTACAAGTTATGATTTTTATCAATAATTGGGTGTTTTTTCATTAAATTAAAATTTAATTTCACAAAGACACCAGAGAGCTAAACTTTATTCTTTTTTTAATGTAAATATTGATTTATAAAATAATTTCTGAAAAAGCTGCCCAAACGCCATCTCCTTCCGGCAAATTTGCCAGAAATTCTATATCGTCTCCACTGAACGGATGCCGAAAGGTTAATTTTCGGGCGTGTAAATGAATAGATCTGTCCTGATTGCTACGGCGAAAGCCATATTTTACATCTCCTTTTATCGGATTATTTATAGCTGCGAATTGTGCCCTTATCTGATGATGTCTGCCCGTCAATAAGTCAACTTCTAGTAAATGATACCGCTCAATACTGCCCAGTAAGCGATAATGCAGCTCCGCTTTTTTTGTATGGTGGAGTGCTTTATCAAAAGCAAAAGAGCGATTTTGTGCCTGTTTTTTGCGAAGGTAATGAATCAGCGTTCCTGTAGCTTCTTCAGGTTTGTTTTTCACAACAGCCCAATAGATTTTACGAACTTCCCGTTCTCGAAATTGCTCATTGAGTTCTTCTACCATACTTTTATCAAGTGCAAATACAACAAGTCCACTAGCAGGGCGGTCGAGTCGATGAATAAGATGTATAGGCTTGTCTATTTCTGTTGCTAACAGGCTTTGTAAATTATCACTTTCCGTTTTATCAGGTTGCACAGGTAAGCCGGGAGGTTTATTGACGACTAGAATTGCAGAATCCTGATAAATAATATGCTCTTTAAGTATTTTCATTATATATATTTTCAAAAAGGCTTGACACAAAAGTATAAAACATGTATCTTTGTTAAGATATATTTAACACATTGACGTTTTAAAAACAATATACTATATTCTACCAACCTACCAAACACACACACTAAGTGATCACCTACAAACGACGCAACCAATCTACGACTACACAATCAAATTTAATAAACATTACTATATGATGTAATGGGTTTACTATATCTGAGGAGTTCTGAATTTACATGACTTCTTCAGGGTAAACGATATATTTTTTTAACAAACTGTATTATATTTTTTCATTCAACAAAAATCAATTATCGTATGAAACATCTCTTGTTAGTTGTTGCGATGATGCTGACCTGTTTTAGCATAGCTATAGCACAAAGCACCGTCTCAGGAACTGTGACTGATGAGTCCGGCGAAGCTCTGCCATTCGCCAATGTGTACGTAGAAGGAACAACCATCGGTACAACAACCGATATCGATGGAAAGTACACATTAAAAGTGCCGGAAGGCGCGACAACAATCGTAGTAGAATACACGGGTTATACTGCTTTTACTCAGGATATTGGGAGCGGTGGTACAATAGACGCCACACTTTCGCAAGGTATCAATCTGGTAGAAACCATTGTTGTAGGTTATTTGCCACAAAAGCGAAAAGACATCACTGGTGCTGTCTCCTCTATTAGTGCGGAGGATATTGAAGATGTGCCTTTGCCAAGTCTTGAAATTGCATTGCAAGGTGGTGCAGCAGGTGTAAACGTCAATAAAAACTCAGGTAAACCTGGAGGAGGAGTTGATGTGAACATTCGGGGTAGAACATCTATCTCTGCTTCCAATCAGCCTTTGTATGTAGTCGATGGCGTCCCTGTAATTTCTGGCGACAATTTCGACTTCTCTCAGCAAGATATTGGCGGAAGTGATTTATCTATTATTTCCGATCTTAATCCTGATGATATTGCGTCAATTGAAGTCCTTAAAGATGCTTCTACTGCCGCGATTTATGGATCAAGAGCAGCCAATGGTGTCGTGTTGATTACCACAAAAAGAGGAAGCGCAGGCAAAACAAAAGTTGACCTGAATGCTTCTTATGGAAGTGCTACACTTCCTAAGAAACTTGACGCAATTACGGGAGCAGAGTACAAAGAGTACTTGGTATTGGCTTATGGAGATCTTCTTGGTGGCCCAGAAGGGGTAACGTTTGAAGATTTGGAAGACAATGTATTTGGCCCACTTGGTAACGCGAGTACAAATTGGCAGGATGAGGTATTCAGAACGGCTCCACAACAGGAGTATAGTATGAATATTTCTGGTGGTACAGAAACCACTCGTATTTTTGCTTCACTGGGTTTTAAAGATGAGGCAGGAATTATCAAAAAGTCTAACTTCAACAGATTTTCGGGTAGATTGAATGTGGATCACTCAATCTCCGAAAGACTGAGCTTCGGAATGAATATGGGCTATACTCGTTCTAATACCACGCAGGTACAGAACGACAATAACATCTATGGTGTATTGGGTGCTTCTTTGCTGATTCCTCCTGTTGTGCCTATTCTGAATGACGACGGTAGCTGGGGTTCTGCTTTTGGTATTGAAAACGCAGTTGCAGCAGTGACAGATTATGATAATAATATCGTAAGAGGTCGCCTCAATGGAAGTGTATTTGGAAAATGGAACATCACTGATGACCTGAGCCTACGTGTGGGACTGGGTACAGACTTCATTGACTCTAATGAAGATATTTACGAGCCAAGAACATTACAGTCTTCGGGTTCTGGTACGGCAGTAGTTGCTACCGTAAAAAATGAAAGATTCGTCAATGATTATGCTTTAACTTTCAATAAGTCGATGGGACAAAGCAGCATTCAGGCGGTTGCTGGAACCAGTTTCCAGGAGGACAAAATCAATTTCACTTATACAGAAGTGGTCGATTTTCCTACAGACGCATTTGAAGGGCTATCTTCTGGTGCTACACCAGTTACGACAGATGGTGGGTTTACTGGTGATAATCTCCAGTCTTATTTTGCCAATGTAAACTATAATTTTGACAGCAGATATTATATCGCAGCGACCTTCAGAGCAGATGGTTCTTCCCGATTCATCAATAACAAATGGGGATTCTTTCCAGGTGTATCGGCAGGCTGGAATATTTCTGACGAAAGTTTTATGGAAGATGGCATGTTTGACCTCTTAAAACTTCGTGTAGGTTGGGGACAAACAGGTAATAATGTCATTGATAATTTTGGTGCAAAACAACTGTATGGCGGTGGTACAAATTATCAGGGCATTGCAGGGATTACGCCTTCTCAAATTGGAAATCCTGATTTGAAATGGGAAACAACGACTTCAACCAATATTGGTTTGGACTTTGGTCTATTGGATAGCAGAATTTCTGCAAATATTGATTTTTATATCAAAAATACAACTGACCTTTTATTAGATAAGCCTATTCCTACGACTTCTGGTTTTACGACTGTACTTGAGAATGTAGGTGAAATGCGCAATACAGGAGTTGATTTTACAGTAAACACCGTTAATATCAGAAAAAGCGACTTTACCTGGTCTTCTTCTTTGACACTAGGTTATCTGAAAAATGAAGTCGTCAAACTGGTCGATGGTATTCCTTTTGATGCAGGTTTCTCAAACAGAATTGCTGAAGGACAGCCATTAGGTAGCTTCTTTGGCGCACAGACCGACGGGATTTTCCAGAATCAGGCTGAAATTGATGCACATGCAACACAGGCAAGTGCTTCTCCAGGAGATATTCGCTTTAAGGACATTAGTGGTGGTGCAGGCCCTGACGGTATCCTCGGTACGTCTGACGACCTCGCTCCTGATGGCATCATCAATGATAATGACAGAACTTATATTGGAAAAGCTTTACCTGACTTTTCTGGTGGTCTTAGAAATAGGATCGACTTTAAAGGTGTTGATATTAATTTATTCTTCCAGTTTGCAACAGGTTTCCAGATCTATAATAACAACCTTGCATTCACAGAAGGTATGAACAGTGTATTTGCTCCTTCCAGAAATGCCTGGGAAAACAGATGGCAGCAAGAAGGTGATGATACAGACATCCCACGCCTTGTCAGAAGTGACCCAAACAACAACCGTAGAGAGTCCGACCGTTTTGTAGAAGATGGAGATTACTTACGCCTGAAAACAATGACCATCGGTTATACACTACCTCCTTCTTTATTGGAAAATGCAGGCTTCCGCAAAGTCAGACTTTATGTAAGTGGCTATAATCTGTGGACATTAACGGGCTACTCTGGTTATGACCCTGAAGTCAATATTTTTGATGGTAGCAACACTGCACTGGGTACAGACTTCCTAACCTTTCCACAGCCAAGATCAGTTGTTTTTGGATTGAACGTTGGATTCTAAAATACCTCCTTTTTTGTACAATCATTTAAAATGAAAATTATGAAAACAATCAATATATACGTACTCTTTTTGACCACTCTGCTCATTTTCTCTTGTGCAGATTTGGAAAATCTGGAGCCAATCAATTCCATTCCATCAGGTACCGTGTTTGCAAGTGAGGCTTCTGCTGAAGCTGCGGTTATTGGTATTTATGATGAAATGCAAGACCCTACGCTGGTTTTTGATGGTTGGTTGGCCCTGCCACAGTATTTCTCCGACGAAGCAAATGCTACAGGTACATTTCCGACTCGTCTGGAATTTGGAAATTTGAATGTATTCCCTGCCAACACTACAATGGAAGCTGTTTTTACCGATTTATATGATGTCATTAATGTTGCCAATAATGTCATCGCGGGCGTTCCGCAGGTAGATGAAGCATCATTTACGGATGCAGAGAAAGCTGACTTTATGGCGCAGGCAAAATTCCTGCGGGCGCATTGCTATTTGCACCTGGTTACTTTATGGAATGAAGTGCCTCTTGTGCTTACGCCAACGGTTGAAGTAGGCGATAATCTTTTTGTCGCCAGAAATTCAGTAGGCGAAATTTATGACCAAATCATAAAAGACTTTACTGAAGCAGCAAATGATTTGACTGCGGTAACAGGTCCAACTTTTGCCAGCCAGCAGGCTGCCAATGCTTTTCTTGCTCGTGTAGCACTTTATCAAGGCAACTGGAGTGAGGCGATTGCTAAAGCAGAAACTGTTTTGGGTGCTGGTTTTGATTTGACGGCTGTTCCGTTTCTTGAAGATCAGATCTATTCTTTGGGCTTTGTGAGTGTAGATGGAAATGTGCTGAATTTTTTCTATGGTTCTGCTGATACTGGTGGACGTTATTCTATTGGCCCGAGCCAGACCATCATTGATGCTTTTGAGCCAGATGATCTTCGCTTTGCGCAAACACTTGACTTGACCAGCTATTCTGTTCCTGTAGGAACGAAATATCCAAGTTTTGCTGCAGCAAATTCAGGCACAGCAACAGATCCAATTTTCTTTATCCGTCATGCCGAAATGGTCTTGATCCTTGCTGAAGCTGAAGCCGAAATGGGTAATTATGCTACAGCAAGCGGCTATCTGAATCAGGTGAGAACCAGAGCTGGTTTAGCGGATGTTACGCTGGATGCGAATAATTATGTCGATGCTATTTTGCAGGAGCGTTTTGTAGAATTTGCTTTTGAAGGCCCACAACGCCTGATCGACTTGCGTCGTAAAGGAAAAGCAGAAGCTGTTCTTGCTCCTATTGGTTATGATGCTTGTGATGCTGTCTGGCCATTGCCACAGCGTGATATTGACAGAAATATCAATTTGGTGCAAAACACTTGTTGTAATTGTTGATGTAGTGATTAGTAACTGGTTGATTGGTGATTAGTTCATCAGCAACTAAGCTACTGTTAGCTTTTATAAAAAAGGCATTCCGAGTTTTCGGAATGTCTTTTTTTGCGTTAACGAAAAAGTGGAATTTCATCAATATGAAATTCCACTTGGTTATATAAAACAAGGTTGTTTATACAAATTTGAAAAACTCAAGTTAATGTCACGTTCAATTCGCCCAACTATTTTATTGTCAATAGTTTTTTGAATTTGTATTTGACATTTGAGTTTGTATTTCCAACTACTCTATTCCGTGCATCATTTTCTTCAATGTACCATTCAGCAGCACTAAAACCAAAGCAGCTCCAGCAGGCACGAAAGTGAAAATAAGGAAGAACACAGACATACTATAAGATTCTACAATTTTATCAATATATCCACCTGTAATACCACCTGCAAAATTGGCAATAAAGTTGGCAATAAAGAACACACCAAACATCAGCCCAATCAAACGTAATGGTGCCAGTTTACTGACATAAGACAAGCCTACAGGCGACAGACACAACTCTCCCAAGGTATGGAACAGGTAAGCCAGAATCAACCAAATCATACTGACAGATGCCACCTTAGCTCCTTGTGGAATAGTCGAACTACCCCAAGCCAATAAACCAAAACCGATAGCGAGTAAAAATAATCCAAGCGCAAACTTCAGTGGTCCTGAACGAATGATTTTCATGTCCCAAAACTTAGAAAACATCGGTGCAAAAGCAATAATGAAAAAGGAATTGAGGATACCAAACCAAGAAGCCTGTATTTCTGTCTGATCGCTTGTAAATTCACGGTATAACATCCAGATAACAATGCCCCAAATAATGACAAAACTACTTCCTAGAATGATGTTGGCTAAAGGAATATGTTTAAAACTTACTTTAAACAACATGCCCAAGACCCAGGTAATGATAACCAGGGGAACTATCGTTAAAACTGTATTGAATATCTTAAACGTCATAGCTTGTCCGCCAACCAAATCTCTATCTGTATAATCACGAGCAAAAATACTCATGGAACCACCAGCCTGCTCAAACGCCCACCAGAAGAAGATGGTAAAGAAGGTAAGAATAACAATCACCCAAACCCGATCTTTCTCTATTTTGTTCAGCCCTGGATCTGTTACAATATACCCGATAATCGCTGAAAATGCACCGAGTATAATAGACGGCATTATCATTGAATTTAGCGTAGATAAAGTTGAAGTCGTATCATGAAACTCTGGAATTATAGATCCAAGTCCATACACGATTGCACCAACTACAGCACCAATACCACCCCATTTAGCCAGTCTGCCAGAATTTGAACCTGATACTTCCAGATTGTCTGCTCTGCCAGCATCTGCTATTCCGTCATTCTTTGGCGCAAGCCCGACATCTCCAAACATTTTACCAGAGGACAACCAGAATTGTAAAGCACCTGCAATCATAAAAATCATTGCAAGACCAAAGCCATAAGACCAGCCAATTTTTTCTCCAATATAACCACACAACAAAATACCCAAAAATGCGCCTGCATTGATACCCATGTAGAATATCGTATAGGCAGCATCTTTTTTCTCTTCATCAGAGTATAATTGTCCAACTATGGATGAAATATTTGGTTTGAATAAGCCATTCCCTAAAACGAGTGCCGTCAAACCGATATAGAAAAATATAGGTATTTCCAATGCCATGCAGAGGTGACCAAAAGCCATGGTAAATGCACCTATAATAACAGCCGTCCTATATCCTGTTAGTTTATCGGCAATGATACCACCAAATATAGGTGTGAAATAGACCAGACCTGTATATAAAGCATAAAGTCCTAAAGCATCTTTTCTCTCCCAACCATAGCCTCCGTCCATCAGAGACGCAGTAAGGAATAAAACCAATAAGGCACGCATTCCATAATAAGAAAATCGTTCCCACATTTCAGTAAAAAAGAGAACGAACAGACTACTGGGATGTCCCAATACCTTCGCCTGTTTATCAAAAAAATTAGATGTTTCTGAACTCATAAGTTACAAATATTTTTAACAAAATGGTTTTTAAAATGGGCGGATTAAATTAATCCAGCCAATACACTAGCACACTAAAGTAGTATATTTTTATAATTTTCAATAGGTTTTATTCTTAAATGTGAGATTAAGCGAATATTATAAGGCTATAAGTCGATATATTTGCAATTCAATAATTGTTCTTGTAAATTTGTTGCCATAGCAACTATTGTGTTGAGGTGTTGTGGTGTTAATGTGTTGAAGTGGTTTGTTTTGCGAAGCAAACTACGACAACACGACAACACGACAACACAACAACACAACAACACAACTCAATCACATGCATTACTACTCACTAGGAAATATACCCCCAAAACGCCATACGCAATTTCGCAAGCCCAATGGCGAATTATACAGCGAAGAATTGTTTTCCACAGAAGGCTTTTCGGATATGTATTCTTTACTCTACCACAGCAATCCGCCAACGCAGATCAAACAGGTCGATCAGCCTTTTTCGGTCAAGCCAAAGTTGATTCACGATGAGCAACTCAAGCCACGCAGCCTGAAAGGATTCAAGGTGAAGCCAGAAGCAGATTACATCAAAAGCCGTAAGGCAGTCTTGGTGAATGATGATTGCAAAATTATTCTGGCTGCTCCCACAAAGAGCATGGATGATTATTTTTTCAAAAACGCAGATGCGGATGAAATTATCTTTGTGCATGTCGGTACAGGAACACTGAAAAGTATGTATGGTGAGATAAAATTTGGCTACGGTGACTACTTGGTTATTCCGCGCGGCACCATTTATCATCTCGAATTTGATACGGCAGATAACCGGTTGTTTATTGTAGAATCTTATAGTCCTGTAGTGACGCCTAAGCGATACCGAAATGGTTTTGGGCAATTGATGGAACATTCGCCCTTCTGCGAGCGAGACATCCGTAAGCCGGAAAATCTGCAAACCATCGACAAGCAGGGCAATTATCTGTTTTATATCAAAAAGCGGGACATGATTTATCCATATCATTACCAAAATCATCCTTATGATGTCGTGGGTTGGGATGGTTATGTTTACCCTTATGCCTTCTCGGTACACGATTTTGAACCGATAACCGGACGCCTGCACCAGCCGCCTCCTGTGCATCAGACTTTTGCAACAAAAGGCTTTGTTGTCTGCTCTTTTTGTCCGCGTTTATACGATTATCATCCCGATTCTATTCCTGCACCTTATAACCACAGCAATATTGATAGTGACGAAGTGCTCTACTATGTGGATGGTGATTTTATGAGTCGAAAAAGCGTAGAAAAAGGTATGATCTCCCTACATCCCGGTGGCATCCCGCACGGGCCGCATCCTGGTACAGTGGAGAAAAGTATCGGCAAAAAAGAGACGCACGAATTGGCAGTGATGGTCGATACATTCAGACCTCTGTTGATGACCGAACATGCAGCAAATATTGAAGATCCCGATTATTATTTAAGCTGGTTGAACGCACATTAAAATAAATTCAAATTCAAACGTCAAATTCAAAAAATCCTATATCTAGGACTCCTGTAGAACAGCTGACAACTGATAAAACAAGATGGCTGGAAATTACGGCGGCCCTGATTACTGGGCTTGGTAAGTTTATCTTCATGGACTGGCTCAACTGGCGATTGTTTTATATTTTAGCGGTCTGCCTGTTTTGGGGTGTTTATGTGTATCGCCGCTATAGAGCGAATCCCGACATTTTAAAGTACTGGGGTTTTACTGTTCATAATTTTGGAAAAACCTTAAAACTGCTGTTACCTTTTGGAGGTATCAGTCTGCTTGCTTTTTTTATTATCGGACATTACCTGGGGAGCAATATACTCAGTTGGCGTATTATTCCTTTGCTTTTTTTGTATCCCTTGTGGGGCATTATTCAGCAATTTCTTGTTATTGCGCTGCTTGCAGGCAATCTGAAAGACATGCAGCATAATCGCTGGCCCGATGTACTCATTATTTTATTGACGGCTTTTGTTTTTGGAATTGTTCATTATCCACATCTTCTGTTGATTGCTGGCACTTTTGTATTGGCGATGTCTTATGCCTTTGTATACATGAAACATCGAAACCTATATGTACTCGGTATTTTTCATGGCTGGCTGGGCGCATTTTTTTATTATGTAGTGCTGGGGCGAGATGCTTATTTGGAAGTTTTTGGCAATTTGCTTTCTGCTCTATGAATCATAGAAGAAAGATCGCTTCGTTTTCATAAAAATCTATCTCTCCGCTCTCAATGCCGCAGCATGGTCTCTCTTCTCGCAGCGCAGCGGTCTCACTTCTCAAACTCAAATATTCACAGGCTGATTTTCTTCCTGTGGGATAGCTCCAGTCCGCATAGGTTCAAAATCGAGCGAAGCATCAAATATGCGTCGAATCAGTTGAATACCATCCTGTAATAATTTACCAGAATGGATATTTTTTTCTCTTGGCAAATCATTAGGTTTTACCAGTTCCTTCTTGGGCGTTTCAGAGGTTTTTATGTCGAAATGGCGTGTGTTCAAAAAAACAAAAGCTGCCAATGCCATGACGAATAAAATAATAATAGTCTGCTGTCTCGGATGTTTCATAGTGTGTGATATATTTGGTGTATCGGAAATGAAAGACAAGATTAATTATAAAAGGTTGCACAATCATTCAGGTGGCTACTGCAACTGAAATTGACACTGCTACTACTTTTTCCACTTAAATCCTTCGCTAAATTGAGTAATCTTTTTCCCAAGATTTTGCATTTCTTCTTCTACCGTTTTGGCAATATTAGAAACATTTGCTGCTTCGCCACGCATGGAGAGCCGGTCACCAGCAGTTTGCGCTTCTGGCACGACCATCCACAAAACAATGTAAGGCACTATACTCACGCCGGCACCAAAGACCAGCACTACAAATGCTAATCGTATCCAAACCGGATCCTGTATACCTAAATAAGCACTCAAACCAGAACAGACACCGGATATAACCTGATCTTCTGGGTCGCGAAAAAGTCGTTTTCCTGTTTTAATGTCAAATGCTTTTTGGGAATTGCTGGAAGCGTTTGTCGTATTCATATCATCAAATTGTTCAGGGCGTCCCATCATATCCATGACTTGTTGGACATTTTTTAAATTAACAATCTTACGTTTTTTGAGCTTTTCTTTAAATAATTCAGCGATTCTATTTTCGATATCTCCGACGATTTCATCGCAGCCCTCCGAGTCGCCAAAATAAGTATTCAGGCTAGTGAGGTACTGGTCGAGTTCGGCGAAAGCATCCTCATCTATAGTGAAAGGGTAACCGCCGAGGTTGATGTTGAATGTTTTGTTCATGAGTTCTCAAGATTTTTTGTGGACTCATTCACAGCGTGAACGAGATTGCCCCAGGTTTCTATTAAGTCGTTTAAAAATTGTTTGCCATCCTCTGTCAGATGATAGTATTTTCGAGGCGGGCCTGATGTAGATTCTTTCCATTTATAATGCAAAACACCTGCATTTTTCAGCCGGGTGAGTAAAGGGTAGAGTGTGCCTTGCACGACCAACAACTTGGAAGCTTCAAGCTTTTTAATGATATCCGAAGGATACGCTTCCTGCTCTGCGATGGTCGCTAATATGCACAATTCCAATACCCCTTTTCGCATCTGAGCTTTTGTATTTGCGATTTTCATACTGCAAATATACAGAAAAATATAGTACTATGCAATACATAGTATACTTATTATGCAAGGTACTATTTAAGTTGCATAATTGTTTTTTATTGCAAATAATTAATTATCAATGTTTTAATTGGGCAAAAAAGAGACAAAAAAAATTTATCTTGTGGAATGAAAAAGGAGTTAAAATACAAAGTAAAGCATATTTGAGGATTATATTTTTTCAACTTATATTAATGTTTAAGTAACTATTTTCCAAAAAATACGTCTATTACTATGTCTTTTGATGTACAAAGACGAAATCTAAAATCAACAAAGCCTTGGATACTAAATCACGCAGACAAAAGAAAATTCCAGACGACGAGCTTATAGACCTATATCTCGCCACACAAAGTCAGGAGCATTTTAGTATGTTATATGGCAGATATGCCGACAAAGTATACAGTAAATGTCTTTCTTTGCTCAAAAACGAAGCTTCCGCTCAGGATGCAGCACAAGATATTTTTCTGAAAATTTTTCTGAACCTCGCTAAGTTCAATAAAAAGTCCAGATTTTCTACCTGGGTTTATTCCATTACGTATAATTATTGTATAGATTTTCTCCGCCGTAAGAAAAAGGAGAAAACGGTATTGACCGATGACGAAAATGAAACAGATACGCCAGAGGAGGATGTAGATGAAAAAGAGATTCTGGAAATGGAAATAGAACGTTTAGCCTTTATTTTGGATAAAATACCAGAAGAAGACAAAATGGTTCTGTTGATGAAATATCGAGAAGATTTATCTATCAAAGACATTAGCAAGGCATTCAGTAAATCGGAAAGTGCTATAAAAATGAAATTGAAGCGAGCTAAAAATAAAGTTCGCAAACTCTATAATGAGAGTTTTAATGAAATGACTATCCTGATTCTTTCCATTATAACTTTCATCTAATCGACTTTTTATATAAAATTGTTACTATTACAAACAAGAAACGTCTTAACCTTATTAACGAAACAACAATGATTTCAACTGTTTAGACATGAGCGATAAAAACCCGTTTTTAAAAATTCCTGAAGACCGAGAAGAGCCTGCTCCAGGAAGTGTAAAAGAAGGTGTGAAAAGTGACATGGAATTCATTCGCTTTACCATGTCTATTGTCGACTTATATCTTGGTAAACTTCCTAGCGTTATCACTGGTTTTATGGCCAGTTTTGATGCCACAGAGGATGAAAACACTCAAGACTAAACCTGCCCTCTCCTTCCCTCCCTTTAAATATAAGATATAAAAAAATAGTACTATTGTGACTTGCCTCTTAGAGAGGCGTCATAAGCATGAATTTTTTTTACATGTAGGATTAAAACGAACTACATTTTTTACATCAAACCATATTAATACAAATTAATTAAAAGAAAGAAAGATGGATTTTATTCAAATTACTCAAGCTGCATTGACCTCAACTTTCAATAGCTTCGCAAGTGCTTTACCAGGAATTATTGGAGCATTGGTGTTATTGATCGTTGGTTACTTTATTGCCAAAATCATTGCACGCATTATCCGCAAAGCACTTGAAATGGCACAAGTAGATAAGCTGGCTGACAAATTACAGGACATTGAAATGGTAAGCAAAGCTAACCTGAACATTGTACCTAGTAAAATCGTCAGTAAAGTTGTTTACTACATGGTATTTCTGGCTTTTGTTGTGGCGAGTGCCAGCGCATTAGGTATCGAAGAAATTTCTACCCTTATCAACCAACTTGTAGCTTATATCCCTAAATTATTGGTTGCCGCTGTAATTCTTGCAATTGGTCTGTGGTTCGCGAATTTCATTAAAGATATTCTAAAAACTGCTCTGGATTCAATGGGTGTTGCTGGTAGCAATGTTATCTCAAACATCGTATTCTATTTCCTTTTTATCAATATCGCTTTATCTGCTTTAGGACAAGCGGGTATCGACATGAGCTTCCTTAATAATAACCTGAGCATGATTCTCGGTGGTGTTGTTTTGGCTTTCGCTATCGGTTACGGTTTTGCTTCTAAAGACGTTATGGGCAACTTGCTCGGTGCTTTATATAGCCGCAACAAATTTCAGAAAGGAGATGTCATCAGCGTTGGCGGTACAAAAGGTCAAATCGTTGAAATGGATGCAACTTCACTGACTATCCAGTCTGACAACAATACAAAAGTAGTTGTTCCTATGGGACAATTGAGCGCGAATAGCGTAGAGAAGTTCTAAGAAAGAAACTATTGCGCACTAGCTGCGTACAAGTACATACACACAAACACACCTGACACCAGTACGCTGAATGTTTCAGGTGTGTTTGTATTTTATGGTCCTCATTATATAAAAAAATATCGCCATAAAATAAAAAAAGCGATTAGTACACACAAAGACTAATCCATCAACTAAGCATTTTTTTCAAATTTTAACTAACGGATAAACAAGTAAAGACATGACTAACAAATTTTTAATCGTATTCCTAGCATTCTTATTTGCAGGAACGAGCATCTTCGCTCAGGACGTGAAAGACACAGAAAAACTCAAAGAAAAAGACGCACTGAAAGGTTATGACGAAGGATGGACTGTCGGAACAGGCTTCGGACTTACCTTAGATCAGGCAGCGGTATGGCAGCCACGTGCAGGTGCAGGTGACAACAGCCTCAAGTTTGGTGGACTGGGTAACCTACAGGCAACGTACAAAGCAGGTCGTTTTGTCTGGGACAATGCCGGATCAATGCAATTAAACTTCCAACGCCTCGGAAGAAACACAGGTAACCAGCCTTTCCAAAAATCTTTGGATGAGTTGCGTTTGAACTCTCGTCCTGGCTATGCCATCACTACTGACGAGAAGTGGTATGCTGCATTGGATTTTGGTTTCCTTAGCCAGTTATTGAAAACTTATGAAGGTAACTACTTGAAAAATTATCAAATTGATAATCCCGCAGTAATAGACACATCTGGAATGCCTATTATTACGACAAGAGATGCAGGTTTATTATCTCAAATGTTTTCTCCTGCAACGATTACGATCTCTCCCGGTGTAGACTGGAAGCCAAATACCAACTTCTCTTTGTTCTTCTCTCCTGCTGCGGCAAGACTTGTAACAGTATTGAATGATGAGATTGCAGCTTTACCAGCAATCAATGCTGAAGATGGAACTTATCTTGGTTCTTTGCATGGCAATCCTCAGACTTTTGAAAATGGTGCTGTTACAGCTTTTGACAACGTTGCTTTTGGTCTGGGTGCTTTAGCGAAAGCTAAATACAACAACACTTTCTTAGAAGACCGTGTATCATTCACTTCGGAGTTAAATCTGTACTATGATTACCTGAACAGTGCAAAAGCTGACAAAAATGTACCTACTGTTGATTGGCTGACTTCTACTACTTTCAACATCTTCAAAGGTATCGGAGTTACCCTGAGAACAGGTGCTTACTACGATTACACGAAGCCTGTTTCTACAGGTTGGGGAGAATCTGCTGATGGTGCATTCAGATATGCAGAAACAAAAAGAGGTATCATGTTCACTGAAACACTGGCTTTGACTTACAGCCGTGTATTAGGAGCAAAAAAAGCTAAATAAGCCGCCCTCGAAACTTTAGACAATAAATGTGCAAGCCCGTATCGAAAGATGCGGGCTTTTTTTGTGTTGCTATGGTTAAGTAAGTGCCTGCTATATAATTGGCTTATTATTAATATTTTTTTGAATTTGTATTTCCACTTAAAAGAACTGTTTCGATAAAAAATACGTTAAAATAAAAAACCCTATTGAATTTGTATTTGGCATTTGAATTTGAATTTCCAATTATGACCATACAAGACCTAAAAGACCAAAATCTCATCATCTTTGAATGTATCTCCGGCAGCAAAGCCTACGGAACGGATACCCCACAATCCGATACAGACATCAAAGGCATTTACATCCTGCCACAGGACATGATCTACGGATTGAAATACGTGGAGCAAGTATCGGATAAAAAACAGGACGTCACTTATTATGAGTTAGGGCGATTTATTGGCTTATGCCTAAAAAATAATCCCAACATACTGGAAATGCTAGCGATGCCGGAAGACAAAATCCTGTACAAACATCCCATTTTTGACCAACTGACACCCGAATTATTTGTATCTAAATTGTGTAAAAACACCTTTAGCGGCTACGCCTATGAGCAAATCAAAAAAGCAAGAGGACTGAATAAAAAGATCGTCAATCCAGTCGGCGAAAAGAAAAAAAGCATCCTAGAGTTTTGCTACGTCCTACATGAGCAAGGCTCTATTCCATTATCGAAATGGTTGGATATAAATGGACTTCAGCAGGAAAACTGCGGACTAGTCAACATCCCGCATTTCAAGGATGTTTATGGTATTTATCATAGCAAAACGCTCCCTTACAAAGGTATATCTCACAAAGACGCCGCCACAAAAGTCCTGTTGAGCAGCATCCCAAAAGGAGAGCCAAGCCTCGGCACGATGCACTTCAATGAAGATGGCTATGTGAAATACTGCAAAGACTACCGAGATTATTGGACTTGGGTAAAAGAACGCAACCCTGCCCGCTACGAAAACAACATCAAGCACGGCAAAAACTATGACTCCAAAAACATGATGCACACCTTCCGCCTCTTGGATATGGCAGCCGAAGTCCTCAGCACAGGCAAAATCATCGTCCGCCGTCCCAATCGCGAAGAACTGCTCTCCATCCGCCAGGGCGACCGAGAATATGATGACCTTATCGTCGAAGCTGAAAGCAAAATGGAAGTCGTCACACAAGCCTACGAAAACAGTTCATTACCTGACAAGCCCGACCGACAATTGGTGAATGATCTATTGGTCAGTATGCGTAGGGAATGGTATGGCGGGGAAATTCCAAAATGAACATTTCAAATTCCAAAATTTTCCGGTTTCGTAAACGTGTGGCGGCTGCTTTGCAGGGAAGACGTTTGCTAAACCTTCCCAGATACTCAAGAATAGGTTTAGGAAACTCCCTCCTCGCGGGCTGCCCGCAAGTTTACTAAACCGTGTCCCAACGTACCGGCTGTTTCAACTGCCGCCGCGCACAGCGCGAAAAACATGTTGTGCTATCAGGCAGTCAGCAACTGAAGTAGCCGATACGTAGGTGTGTATAACAAATTGCACAGTTTTGTTGCTCCATTCGCCCACGGTTAAAACCGTAGGCTACCAAATAGGCCGTGTCTATGACACTTTGCAAATCTATCATTTGAAGGGCTATTCAAGTCGCATAGCGACGAATGATGTGGTAGCCGATGGTTTTAACCATGGGCGGAATGGAGAGAAAGTACAATTTGTTATACACACTGATACGTAGTAGAGTTATCCAGCCATTTTTTTATATTTGTAAAATGAACACGCTAAAAACCCGACTCAAACACCTACTGGCAAAAGCCAAAACCAAACAGGCACTACAACAACTGCTTGACCTCAACTACATTGGCGAAAGCCTAAAAGAAGAAATCACCCTCCTCAATGCCCGCTTCCATAAACTGCAAAGTGAAGGCACGATAAAAGGCATTCTTACGCAGGAAGAAAAAACAATCCGGTACAACGAGATAAATGACGCGCTCTTACTCCTCATAGAAAAACTGCCAGATGAGGCTGAACTGCTGCGACTGAAACGAGAAGACCTAGCGAAAAAACTCGGCATTACGTCCAAAGAAGTCATCAAAATAACCGACGAACTGGAACGCAGATACAGCGAACGCCTAAGACAAAAACTCGACCGACGCCTTGCATTGTCACTCCAACTTTCCTACACACAGGAAGGCACTTCGGAGGAATATGTAGAAACTTTTTTCGAAGAAGAAAGCAAAACCACCGACACCATACCGACCACCTGCCTCGATGTACTCCAATCCCATCAACACCTCCTAATACTCGGAAACCCCGGAGCAGGTAAAACGACCCTGCTACTAGAGCTTGCCCTGAATTGGGTACAAAAAAGCGAAGCCCCAAGCCTACCGATTATTTTCAATCTGGCTTCCTGGACTTTAGCCCATACTTCCTTTCGGGAATGGCTGGAAAGTTCACTGGTTACAGGTTATGGGTTTTCAAAAGAATTTGCTAAGAAAACATTGGATGCACAACTGGTTTTACCTTTACTGGATGGCTTAGATGAAGTAGGAAAAAAAGAGGCTTCCGCCGAAACACAACAGGAAGTACGCAGTCATTGTCTTGAAGCCATAGACCAATATATAGCGGATGAAAATGTCCCGCAGTTTATTATCTGTTCCAGACGCAAAGAGTATGCAGAAATCACTCAAAATGCACCCATTCGGGCAGAAATATTAGTCAATCCGCTAACCATAGAACAGATAAAACAGGAACTTGAAAAAGCTGCTTCCAAAGACTTGTCGAATAGTGAAATCAATGTCGTTAAAAAACTACAAGGACTACTAAAAGAAGGAAAAAGCAATCTGGTGAATGTCCTCTGTACGCCTTTTTATTTCAATCTTGCTTTTGATGCAGAAGTCCTGCACCGTTTTCTTCGACAGACCTCGCAGCACTACCCGAAAAGGAAGCTGATATTGAAAACTACCTCATTGAGACTTTTGTAAATAAAAAACTGAATGGCGATGATTTTCGATTTAAAAAAGAAAAATCTGCACACTATCTGTCTTGGCTGGCGAAGTGGATGAATGGGCGGAATGCGGTGAGTTTTGAATTGGCGGATTTTCAGCCTTGGGATTTGAAGAGACGGTGGTTGATGATTTCTATTTTTATTTTGGTCTTTGGTTTATTCTTTGGTTTAGTAGATGGCTTAATTTCGGGTGTAGTCTTCAGTTCGATGGAACGTTTACGGGACGGTTTACTATTTGGGGTAGTTTTTGGCTTGATTTCTGGGCTCCGGGTTAAAATTAGTACGGAAGATGCCAGACATTTTAAATGGGCTAAGTTAATCTCATTTTTTACGTGGGGCAAAATTTTAGCTCATACAATAAAGCGAACTTTGGTTATCTGTTTAGTTTTAGGTTTAGTTTTTGGTTTGGGAGATGGTTTGGTCGATAATGTACTGAATCGCTTTCGGAGTGGTTTATCCTTTGGTTTGTCTATGGGTCTGCCTTTCTGTTTGGTTGAAGGAGTCATCATTAAGTCTTCTACCATATCTTATTTTGAAACGGTAAGATTACCTTATCATCGATTAAAAGCTGGATTATTATTAAAAATGATTCAGCTTATTATAGTTATCTTTTGGTTTGTCATCTTGTACAGTTCCATAGGGTTGATAATTACTTTCAAGGGTGTTGTTTATGTCGTGTTGCTTATGTCTCCATTCATATTATACAATATTCCACTTATTGAACATTTTGTGTTAAGAACAGCCTTATCCCTAGAAAAAAAAGCCCCCCTCCGCTACGTCAAATTCCTAAACGAAGCCACCGAAGCCCGCATACTCGAAAGAGACGGTGGGCAGTGGCGTTTCCGGCATCAGCTTTTACAGGATTATTTTGCAAAATTATAGCTCGTCGGTTTCGTAAACGTGTGGCGGCTGCCTGGAGGGAGGACGTTTGCTAAACCTTCCTGAGAGACTGCTGCAAAGTTTAGGTTTAGGAAACTCGCTCCTCACAGGCTGCCCGCAAGTTTACTAAACCATGCCCAAATCTTCGGTTTCGTAAACGTGTGGCGGCTGCCTTGCAGGGAGGACGTTTGCTAAACCTTCCTGAGAGACTGCTGCAAAGTTTAGGTTTAGGAAGCTCGCTCCTCGCAGGCTACCCGCAAGTTTACTAAACCATGCTCAAATCTTCGGTTTCGTAAACGTGTGGCGGCTGCATGAAGGGAGGACGTTTGCTAAACCTTCCTGAGAGACTGCTGCAAAGTTTAGGTTTAGGAAACTCCCTCCTCGCAGGCTACCCGCAAGTTTACTAAACCATGCTCAAATCTTCGGTTTCGTAAACGTGTGGCGGCTGCTTGGAGGGAAGACGTTTGCTAAACCTTCCTGAGAGACTACTGCAAAGTTTAGGTTTAGGAAACTCGCTCCTCGCGGGGCTGCCCGCAAGTTTACTAAACCATGCTCAAATCTTCGGTTTCGTAAACGTGTGGCGGCTGCATTGAGGGCGGTCGTTTGCTAAACCTTCCTGAGAGACTGCTGCAAAGTTTAGGTTTAGGAAACTCCCTCCTCGCAGGCTGCCCGCAAGTTTACTAAACCCTATTTTAGACCACTAAAACTCCTCGCGGGTGAGCCTTCCTTTAGGAATAAAAGGCGCGGGAGGGTACTGAAAATTGAGTTTTGTAAACTGAAATCAAAAATTGGTCGAAACATTTTGACCTTTCAGGCAATTTCCACGTATATTACTTCCTTTTAGAGGAATGATAAAAAAATAGGTTTCGCATTTTAGGTAGTTTATTTTGGTGCTGGACAAGGCGCAAAGAAGGAGCTATGCATTAGCATAGTGACTGATGCAGCAACGAAGTACAGTGCAAAAATAAACACATCAAATCGTAAAGTTATTTTTTTATCATTTCTTAGGCAATTTAAAAAATTGAAATGACCTACGACAGTTTTACCACAAAAGCCCAGCAAGCCATATATAAAGCACAGGCACTGGGCAAAGAAAATCAGCAACAATACATCGACACTTCGCACCTGATGAAAGGTATCCTCGAAATAGACGAGGAAATCACTGGACATCTCTTGAAAAAAGCAGGTGTGGATATGAATAAGCTCAAATCACAATTGGATGCTTTAATCAGCACCTATCCGAAAGTCAAGGGCGCCGATAAGCAATACCTGAGTAAAGAAGCGAATAATGCAATAGCCGCCGCACAAAAACTGGCCAAAGCACAGGAAGATGAATTTATTTCTTTAGAAATACTCGTTCTGGGTATCCTTAAAGGCGGCGATACAACCGCTAAAATAATAAAGGAACTTGGCGCGACAGAAAAAGGTTTTGCGGAAGGCATCAAGGAATTGCGGAAAGGACGAAAAGTCAAAACACAAAGCGACGACAACCAGTATAATTCCCTCAAACGCTTTGCGGTAAACCTCTGCGAACAAGCAAGGCTGGGCAAACTTGACCCCATCATTGGTCGGGATGAAGAGATGCGCCGACTGCTGCAAATTTTGACCAGAAGAAAGAAAAACAATCCGATTATTGTCGGTGAGCCTGGCGTCGGAAAAACAGCCATCGTAGAAGGCATTGCCCGCCGGATTGTGGACAATGATGTACCCGACAATCTGAAAGGCAAAACGCTCTACTCGCTGGATTTGGCTTCTCTTATTGCTGGTGCAAAATACAAAGGCGAGTTTGAAGAAAGACTCAAAGGCGTCATCAAAGAAGTGCAGAGCGCGGAAGGCGATATCATCCTATTTATGGACGAAATTCACACGCTCATCGGCGCAGGTGGCGGTAGTGGCGGCATGGATGCAGCTAATATCCTGAAGCCAGCATTGGCGCGGGGCGAACTGCGGGCGATTGGTGCCACGACATTGGATGAATATCAAAAATATTTTGAAAAAGATAAAGCACTGGTGCGTCGTTTTCAAACGGTCGTCATTGATGAACCAAGCGTCGAAGACACCATATCTATCCTGCGTGGATTGCGCGAACGCTATGAAACCCACCACAAAGTTCGCATACTGGATGATGCGCTGATCGCAGCGGCAAGGCTTTCTGACCGCTATATTACGGAACGTGCTTTGCCCGACAAGGCGATTGATTTGATTGATGAAGCTGCGGCTAAATTGCGGATGGAATTGCTCTCCGTTCCTGCGGCACTGGACGAATTGATACGTAGAGAAAAGCAATTGGAAATCGAAAAGGCAGCCATTAAACGGGAAAAAGACAAGAAAAAACTGGCCGTCTTAGAAAAACAATTGGCAGATGCCCGCGAAGACCGCGAAAGTATGGAAGCCAAATGGCTCGGAGAAAAAGCCATTACGGATGTCATCCAAAAACATAAACTGGCAATCGAGGAACTCAGTATAGAAGCCGACGAAGCGGAGCGCAACAGCGATTACGAAAAAGTAGCCGAACTGCGCTACGGAAAAATAAAAGAACAAGAAACACTCCTGAAAGCTGCCGAAGACAAGCTCACAAAACTTTCTCCCGATAGTCGCCTCACCGACGAAGAAGTGGATGCAGATAATGTAGCCGAAGTCGTGGCAAGTTGGACAGGCATTCCCGTCCAGAAAATGATGCAAAGCGACCGCGACAAACTCCTGAATCTGGAAGACGAAATTCACCAACGCCTTATTGGTCAGCACGAAGCCGTGGTGGCCGTATCCGATGCGGTGCGCCGTAGTCGTTCTGGCTTGCAGGATACCGGCAAACCAATTGGTTCATTTATCTTCCTTGGCCCGACGGGTGTTGGTAAGACGGAGTTGGCGAAAGCCCTTGCGGAAGTCTTGTTTGACGATGAAACGGCGATCACGCGCATAGACATGAGTGAGTTTCAGGAACGCCATACCGTGTCGCGCCTAGTGGGTGCGCCTCCTGGCTACATTGGTTACGATGAGGGCGGGCAACTGACCGAAGCTGTGCGCCGCAAGCCTTACTCGATTGTCCTGCTGGATGAAATCGAAAAAGCGCATCCTGATGTCTTTAATATTCTGTTACAATTGCTGGACGATGGACGACTGACTGATAATAAAGGTCGGGTTGCCAATTTCAAAAACACCATTGTCATCATGACCTCCAATATGGGCGCGCAGGTGATTTTGGACAATTTTGAAGACCTCGAATACATCAAAGAAGAAGACAAGCGACAGGAAATCATAGAAGCCACCAAAGAGGAAGTTTTTGAATTATTAAAAGAAGACCTCCGTCCTGAATTTCTGAATCGTATTGACGAGCGCATCATGTTTTCGCCGCTTTCCCGCGATGAAATCCGCCAGATTTTGGTCTTGCTGATGCGCAAAGTCAAAAAGATGCTGGTCAGCCAGCAAATGGAACTTTGGGTCAGCGATAATGCACTCGACCACTTGGCTGATTTGGGTTATAATCCACAATTTGGCGCAAGACCGATGAAGCGTGTCCTGCAAAAAGAACTGGTGAATGCTTTGTCTAAAGAATTGCTAAAAGGCAAGTTCCTCGCAGGCGACACCATTCATACAGATGTGAATGATAAAGATGAATTGGTGTTCACCAAAACGAAACCAAAAGCAAAGCCACGCAAAGCAAAAGCAACAGCCGCAGCACCCGCTAAAAAGCGCACCCGCCGCAGCAAGAAAGGCCCTGCCGATAGTAATCCGGATGAGCAAGCGAAAAAGCAAATCAGCGAGGTAGAAAAAGCGGCTAAAGATGTGGAAGATGCAGCGGCGAAGCTGAAGAAGAAGTAAGGAATATCGAACCGCAGAATAAGGAATGTCGAATGTTGTAGCGGAAATTCATGAATTTCCGCTACAACATTCGACATTTTTGTAAAACCAAATCACTATGAAAACAATTAACAAAGTACTATTCATTTTAACCTTTATTACCACTTACGCTTTTGCTCAAACCTGCCAGGAAGAAGATTATATCGCTTTACGAGCTTTGTATTTAAGTACTAACGGAGATAATTGGTATAATAATAACGGCTGGCCTTCAGAGGGCGTCTTCAATGCCAACCCGACAATGCCCACAGGTACAGATGTCAGTACATGGTATGGGATAATAACTGACGGAACGGGTTGTGTGATTTGTATTGATATGGGGGGGTATGGAGACTGTGCCGGGTATGCTGATGTCGGTAATAACTTGATCGGTAGTATTCCGCCGGAAATTGGAAATTTGAGTAATCTGCAGGCATTATTATTGCTCATTAATCAACTGACGGGTAACATTCCAGCCGAAATAGGCAACTTAGATAATCTGGAATTATTATTTTTATTGAGAAACCAACTGACAGGTAGTATCCCTTCCGAAATTGGGAATCTAAGCAATCTGAAGGGGCTGGGATTTGAGAATAATCAGCTAACTGGTAGTATTCCCCTTGAATTTGGTGATTTAAGCAATCTAATAGGCCTGAGTTTACAGGATAATCAACTTAGCGGAAATATTCCTCCGGAACTCGGCAATTTATATAGCCTGAGAAGCATGAGACTTTCCGATAATCAATTGACAGGCAATATCCCTTCCGAAATAGGTGGCTTAGATGAATTGATACGTTTACAGTTGGACAACAATCAATTGACAGGGAGCATTCCCCCTGAATTTGGTAATTTAGATAATCTGGAAAGATTATGGTTGTTTAACAATCAGTTAGATGGTTGTTATGATCTTACAATCAATACATTATGTGCACAACTTGATCCTGCTTATAATAATAATTCTTATGTCTCTGCGGGGAATAATTTCAATGCCACCTGGGAAGATTTCTGCGCCACTGGAACAGGCACTTGCGTAGTAAACGTTGATAATACCCAACAATCCAACTTTAAAGTCTATCCGATTCCTGCCCATGATTTTGTCGTCTTTGATGTGCCAAATAACACGACCAACATTCAAGTTGTTTTACACGACATCAATGGCAGACAAATCAGCCATCAGCTACTTCCGACAGATCATCAAATATCAGTCAGTCATTTGAATACTGGCGTATATGTTTATCGACTTTTTTATGAGGATGAAGTGTATAGCGGGAAAATTATAGTGGAATAAATTCTGAATATTGAACCGCAGAATATCGAACAGAGGAATATCGAATATCGAAGTAAAAACTAGAATTGTACTATAATTCTTCTCTTTGCTATTCTGCGGTCAATGACTTTGGGTGCTTTCAATTCTAACAAAAAAGCAGTATCTTGGATAAAATTCAAATCATGACTTTAGAAGCTAAAAAACTGGAATTAATTCAGCGACTGGCAATCGTTGAAAACGCATATACTTTGCAAATCGTAGAAGAAGCGCTTAATGCAGATTAATTGGATAACGACTGGCAGCTTTCGCTGGAACAGGAGCAGTTTCTTAAAGAATCTATTGCAGAAGCTGATGCAGGTGAAACTATTCCTCATAAGGAGGTGATGAGAAAAATCAGAGAAAAGTATCAACTATGATCAGCGTTTTCAATACCCAACAAAGCTCCCAGAAAATCAATTTTTAACGAACTTTCCCCGAACTCTTCCTCTATATCAGACGTTTCCCCCTCCATGCACACAATAAACAAAATACCACCCAATCCCTCAGAAGAAGACCTACAGCCCATCATCGCCTTCCGAAAACGCTTTTTTGCACAAGCACACCCCAATGATGCCCCACCAAATTTCGAGAGCTGGCGAACAACAATCGAGCAAGGCTACAAAAACAGACGTGGTTTTGCTTTTTATACTATACTGGCTGATGGACAAGTCATTGCAAATATCAGACATGTTGAGCGAGAACCTGCAAAATTAACGATTACAATAGACTATGATAAAGAGCAGGAAAACACAGCATTACACCAAGTACTGTGCAAACATCTCAAGGAATGGAAAAAGAATGCTCCGACCATCATTATAGAAAGTAGAACAGATTTTATGGCTAGCGTTTTGGAAGCCTGTGATTTTCAAAAAGGCAATCAGGCGGTCTTCACTTCTCTTCAACTTGCCGACCTGAACCCCGAAATGCTGGATGAATGGACACAAGACTTGCCAGCAAATCTGACCTGCTCTTTTATGGGGAAACCCAATGAAAAAGAATGTGCAGAAATCGCAGAAATTATGACCTTCCTACTCAACGATATGGAGCGAGAAGACAAGAGCCTCGACTATAATGTCACAAGAGAGGATTTCTCTAAAATGATTCAGAATATTTATGACGCAGGCAATACGGCACAGCATCTCGTGCTTAGAAATGAGCAAGGGAAATTGATTGGAAAGTCTGTCGTGATTTATAATTTAGAACACTCAAAAGTCGGCTTCCAAAAAATGACCGGCACACTACCCGAATACAGAAGAAAAGGACTCGCTAAGTTTTTAAAGGCTAAAATCTACAAATATCTACTTGAACATGTTCCTGAATTAGAAACCATCAAAACGGATTATTTTGCAGATAATTACAGAATATCAACCCTCAATGCGCAAATGGGATTCAAAGAAGACTATAAGGTACAGCAATGGTATTTTAAAAATTAGAAATGAAAAAGCAAAACTAGCCGCTTAAACTTAACCCAAGTTGAATATGTAGCTCCCAAATCTTATCAAGGCTGGTCAAAGAAAAACGTGTGTATTACAAATTGCACTTTCTCTCTCGCCCATGGTTTTCAACCGTGGGCGAATCGAACGGCAAAATTGTCCAATTTACTATACACACTATCAAACTATTAAACGTCATAAACCCTATAAACTACAGACTGTGAAAATGTAAAATTGGGGGCTACTATTTCAACTTGGGCTAAGTACTAAACACACCAATCACCAATCCACCAATCACCAACCACCACCTCAACTATCGGTTTTTACAAAATAATGTATAGAAAATTAATAGAAGGATGGTATCTTTATGCTAAATTGCAAAAATTCCCCACCCCTTGCGTAATCTAACCTAAGCACTTGATTTATAAAACGCAGCAATAACGAATTGTGAGACTAAGGAAATATATCGTTCTCTTTGTAGCTATTTTACTAGCTGGACTACTTCATGCCCAGCAGGATTCTATTCCTGTCCGTGCCTATCCGCCCATTGACGATGGTAACCTGATAGAAACCAAATGGAAATATACCTACACTGCCCACGCAGAAACCAATAGCGTAGTGCATAAAGCTGATGCTTCGTACGCTTATTATCTCCATTTTCGCCACGATTATACCTTTGAACATTACCTGAATGGCAGAAAAGCTAGTGGTCCCTGGGTGCTCAATGAAGCCCAAAACGAAATATTCTATAAATTTAGAAATATTCGCTGGTGGCGAATTGCTGAACTCAGCAGCCGGACGCTCGTCATGGAATTTTCTCTGGGTAAAGCTTCTTACCAATATCATTTTATACGGGTAAAAGACGAAGACGCACCTTTTGTCAAACGAGCCAATGAGCTGCCAGACATTGATGTCATCAGCAAAGATAAAGCCATTGCGAAAGCCAATGTAGATGCTATTCGTGAAACTGACCGACGAAACCGGGAAGTACGCCGCCAAAAACGCCGTGCGCGTCGAGCCGCCAAGCGAGAAAAGAAAAAAGTGAGACAAGAAGATCGTTTTGAGCGTCGTTATCAGCCGGAAGAATCTATTACTTTTATTGAAATAGCGGTAATAGGAGGAGGATATTATGGCGGTCTTGATCCGGTTATTAAAGACTTCACGATTATTCGCAATAGCGGTAAACTCGTCAAAGAATACGAAACCGTAGAACGAGGACTGGTCAAAACCAGCAAAGACATAGAGCGGGAAGAAATGGAACGACTGGTCAAGTTTATTTTAAATAAAAAATTCTTCGATTACGAAAAAACATACGACTGTGCGAGTTCAGATTGTGCAAAACGAAAAGGCGAAAAACCAACGCCTATTCCACTCCGAGTTTCTGTACAGTATGGTTCGCTGCGCAAAGTTGTCACCGTCAGTATGTGGGGTTACGACGATAAGCGCGTTAAATACGTCGATTATCCAGCAGATTTAGATTTGATTATCGACGGCATACAGAAATTAGCTGGGCTTTGAGTGCTTGCGCATAAAAAATCCAATACCGTCAAAGCTAAAGTTCGCAAACAAAAATTCCAGAAAAAGCAATACGTCCATTACACAATATTGTCATATTCAGGCTGGCCATCAATACCATTGTTGAAGAGCTGCGAAGCCTTGTGTTTGCAGACCATTTAAAGTTCAAACACGTTTGATAATTCGCTTACATTCCACTATCTTTGCAGCGATTTTCAGAAACCCATGAAAAGAAGGTTTTAAAAGGTTATTCACCAATAAGAAAAATATCAACTCAATGGCAACAAATATTGGCAAAATCAAACAGGTAATCGGACCTGTTGTGGATGTGAGTTTTTCAGGCGCAAAAGTTCCCGAAATTCTTAGCGCACTACAAATCACGAAAGAAAACGGCGAAAAAATTGTACTCGAATGTCAGCGTCACCTCGGCGAAGACAGTGTACGTACTATCGCAATGGATTCTACCGACGGATTGACACGCGGAATGGACGTGTTAGATTTGGGCGGACCAATTTCCATGCCTGTTGGCGAAGCCATCAAAGGACGTCTGTTTAATGTCGTTGGCGAACCTATTGATGGAATTGGGCCAGTACCTAAAGGTGACAGTGCTTATTCTATCCACCGTAAGCCACCTAAATACGAAGACCTTTCTACGGATTCTGAAATCCTTTATACAGGTATCAAAGTAATTGACTTATTGGAGCCTTACCAAAAAGGTGGAAAAATTGGTCTCTTCGGTGGTGCAGGTGTAGGTAAAACAGTTTTGATTCAGGAGTTGATCAATAATATTGCCAAAGGATACGATGGTATCTCTGTGTTTGCAGGTGTAGGTGAGCGTACTCGTGAAGGAAACGATTTGATGCGCGAGATGTTGGAAGCAGGCATTATCAACTACGGTGAAAAGTTCATGCACTCTATGGAAGAAGGTGGATGGGATTTATCTGTAGTCGATCAAGAAAAATTAAAAGAATCGAAAGCGACCTTCGTTTTCGGACAGATGAATGAGCCTCCTGGCGCACGTGCAAGAGTTGCCTTGTCTGGTTTGACTGTTGCGGAATACTACCGTGATGGCGACAAAGACGATCCAGCCGGCGGACGTGACATCTTGTTCTTTATTGACAACATTTTCCGTTTTACACAAGCTGGTTCTGAGGTGTCTGCCCTTCTGGGACGTATGCCTTCAGCAGTAGGTTACCAACCAACACTAGCAACGGAAATGGGTGTGATGCAGGAGCGTATTACTTCTACAAAACGTGGTTCTATTACTTCCGTACAGGCAGTTTATGTACCTGCGGATGATTTGACGGATCCAGCACCAGCAACAACTTTCTCTCACCTTGATGCAACAACGGTACTAAATCGTAAGATTGCTTCTCTGGGTATCTATCCTGCAGTGGATCCTCTGGATTCTACTTCACGTATCCTTGATCCAAAAATTATTGGTGACGAGCATTACGATACAGCACAACGTGTAAAACGTATTCTACAACGCTATAAAGAATTGCAGGATATTATCGCGATTCTTGGAATGGAAGAGCTTTCTGATGAAGATAAGCAGGCTGTACACCGCGCACGTCGTGTACAGCGTTTCTTGTCTCAGCCTTTCCACGTTGCCGAGCAGTTTACAGGCTTGAAAGGAGTGATGGTTTCTATCGAAGATACAATTCGCGGCTTCAACATGATTATGGATGGAGAAGTAGATGAATATCCAGAATCAGCCTTCAACCTTGTTGGTAGCATCGAAGATGCCATTGAGAAAGGGAAGAAAATGATCGCAGAAGCTAATGCCTAAATAATAGAATGAGTGAATGATGGAATGAGTGAATAATAAGTAATCATTAAAATTCATTCATTCTCTCATTCTACCCATTCATTCTCTCATTCTCTCATTCTCTCATTCGTTCATTATGAAATTAAGCATACTTACACCCGAAACACAACTGTTTGAAGGAGAAGTCACTTCAGTGAAAGTACCGGGTACAGAAGGTCCATTTGAAGTGTTGAAAGGTCACGCTCCAGTTGTCTCGTCTTTGGAAAAAGGCGCAGTCTACATCAAAACGGAAAAAGGAGAAGAAATTTTTAATATTGAGAATGGATTTATAGAAGTTCTAAATAATAACATATCTTTGTTGGTACAAGCTGCTACGGAAAAAGCATGACAGTCTCAATGGCAGTAACAATATCAGTGGCAATATCTTTACATTGCTACTGTGACTGACACTGACCTTGGAACTGATACTGCAAAAGATATTGTACAATAGGTGAATAATTGCGAAGGGGCAAGCCGATTACGGTCTTGTCCTTTTGTATTTTATAAGTTTTTCCCGATAATTATCGGGAAAATCGAAGTTTAAATACTAATGAAACTTTTATTAATAGCTATATCGTTCATGATAATCTCTGATTCAAATGTGTTACATCAAGGTACGCCTTTGGAAATTGATGAACATGGAAATATAATTGGTTTACCTAAAAAGTTTGGAGAGTCAAAGTTTGATTTGGACAAAAACTATTTAAAAATAAACGACAAGGAAATAGTTTTTCCTTATTGTTTGAGCTATTATTTTGACATTCACGAAAAACCTGAATTGAATTTATTCGCTTCTTGGTATCATTCAAAAGATATAATGCCTCATTATCTTCATTTTGATATTTTTCAAAAGAACGGAAATTTTGGATATGCGATTCTAATAAACTTGGAGACGTTGGAATTAATTAATGTACAAATATGTATTATCCAAGACAATACGATTTATAGTCATGAAATCAAACTGGAGGATTACTGCCTTGATGAATACAGAAAGGGGATCAAGGTTTTAAAAAAATGAATTTAAACCAATCACTAATATCCTAATTACTAATCACGACAAAACTTCTACCGCCCCATTCCCCACCACATCAGGAATCCATTTTCCATCTTCACAAAGCGGAGCTAATTCTTGCCGAATAAAATCCTGTACTGTATTGGTGTGAGCATCAGGATAAAGCAGGTGTAAATTTGGACCTGCATCTAAACTAAAATATAGTGGAATTTTACTGTCCAGTCTAAAAGCACGGACTTTTTGAATAGCTGCCAGTGAGTTGGCTTCCATCAAGACATAAGATGGATGTGAAGTCATCATCAGGGCGTGGAGTGTCAGGGCTTCATTTTCAGTAATATCGCCAAAGCGTTCCAGGTCGCCTTTGCGCAAAGCAATCAATAAGTCATTCAGTCGAGTATTGGCTTGTGCGTAGCGGACATCGGCATAGGGATTGCCTTCCATCAGCGCATGACCGGCACGGCTGGATACTGATTTTTCGCTTTTGCTAATGATTAAAATATCGTCGTGAAAAGTATGGAAAATTTCATGGACATCCTCAGCATAAGGGACGGCATAGAGATTGGAACCTCGCTCGACACCTTCGCCCCAAACCGCCATCACGGGATAAACAGACCGACAGGCACTACCTGAACCGAGCCTGGACACAAAACTCGCTTTTTGCCGAAAGGCAGCGTCCTCCTGCAAAGTACCAAACAGGTCGCGCTCTACGCTGCACAGACATAAAGCTAAGGCGCTCATACTCGATGCGGAGGACGCAATGCCCGCCGAGTGCGGAAAGGAATTATAAGAATGTACCGTGCATTTGATTTGTCGCAAAAAAGGAAAAATATCTGCGATGGATTCCAGAAATTTCAACTGCTTGGCGCGAAAAGCTTCGTTTTTTGCACCATCAAAATAAAAATCCAATTCAATATCCGTTCCTGTGCCTGATTTGGGCGCGTATTCCAGAGTCGTTTCGGTATAAGCATTATTCAAGGTAAAACTGATGGACGGATTGCGCGGAAACTGCCTTCCATATTTGCCCCAATATTTGACTAAGGCAAGGTTGGATGGGCTGCGCCAGGTCGTTTTGCCGGAATGGCTATGATTTGTGGGGACTTGTAAGGCTGGATTTATATAATTGAGCATATTTGACTTGATTGAGTAATTGAGCTGATTGAGTATGGCAATCGCATAAAAGTAAATTAGTCTTATACGTGTCCATTTTCTAACCACTAAGCGCACTAAGGAACACTAAAACTAACAGGATAAAAAGAACACAAAAGAAAATTCATTCGTGTTCTTTACACTATACAAGCCGATAGCTATCGGCTTCATGTCCTTTAGTGCGCTTAGTGGTTTAAAAAATATTTTTATGCGATTGCCATAGCTGATTGAGGTATTTCGTGGAACAAAAGTACATAAAAAACGGCTATCTTTGATACAAGAAAACAGTCGAACTATGAAACAATACCTAACACACGACGAGTGGAAAATTATAGAAAATGGCTTTCATGCGGAGCATAATAAGATTAGCGAAAGCGTATTTAGCATTGGCAATGGTCGCATGGGGCAGCGGGCAAATTTTGAAGAACAATACTCCGGCGAAACCTTGCAGGGCAGCTATGTGGCGGGCGTCTATTACCCAGACAAAACGCGGGTTGGCTGGTGGAAGAATGGCTATCCTGAATATTTTGCTAAGGTACTGAATGCCTGCAATTGGATTGGAATTGATGTGCTGGTGAATGGGGAGGCACTTGATTTGGCGCTTTGTGAAGTGGCAGATTTTAAGCGGGTTTTGGATATGCAGCATGGGGTTTTGGAGCGTCAGTTTGCTGCGAAAATGCCGGGTGGAGCGCAGCTACAAGTGGAGGCGACGCGCTTTTGCAGCCTTGTAGATGATGAAGCCGGGGCTATTCGATATGCCATTCATTGTGCCTTTGATGGCGAGCTAAGTCTGAGTCCTTATCTGGATTTTGATGTGAAGAATGAAGACGCTAATTATGATGAAAAATTCTGGGATGAAGTGCAGCGTGTGGTGGGCAATAGGGAAGCTTATGTGACGGCAAGTACGCGCAAAACGGATTTTCATGTATGTACGGGGATGCAATATTCTGTGTATAAAAATGGACATCCTGAGACCCTTGCCCCTGCATTGACCGAAAGGGAAAAATACATTGGCAATACCATAAAAATATCCGTCAAAAAAGGCGATAAGATTGTATTATACAAATATGCTGCAAACCTTTCTTCCGAAAATCACCCCAAAACGGATTTAGTTGAACACTGCAAAAATGTCCTTGACAGGATTACTGAAAAAGGCTTCGACAAGATGCTGGAAGAGCAGTCGCAAGCCTGGTCGGAACGCTGGCGCGACAGCGATATTATGATTGCAGGAGATGTGGCTGCGCAGCAGGGCATTCGCTTCAATATTTTCCAACTTCATCAAACGTATACAGGCGAAGATGAACGGCTGAACATTGGTCCAAAAGGCTTTACTGGCGAGAAATATGGAGGCAGCACCTATTGGGACACAGAGGCTTATTGTCTGCCATTTTACCTGAGTACTGCGGATGAGCGAGTAGCTAGAAATCTGCTGGTATATCGGTACAAACATTTGCAAAAAGCCATAGAAAACGCAGAGAAATTGGGTTTTCATAGTGGTGCGGCTTTATACCCGATGGTCACCATGAATGGTGAAGAATGTCATAATGAATGGGAAATTACCTTTGAGGAAATTCATCGAAACGGAGCGATTGCTTACGCGATTTACGACTATGTCAACTACACAAATGACTATCCATATCTGGCTGAATATGGGCTGGAAGTGTTGATTGGCATTGCTCGATTTTGGGCACAACGGGTCAATTATTCTGAGGACAAACAGGCTTATGTCATGCTTGGAGTGACTGGTCCGAATGAGTATGAAAATAATGTGAATAATAATTGGTACACAAATTATACCGCTAAAAAATGTCTGGAATACGCGCTCGTGACATTGGATGCAATAAAAGAACACGCACCAAAACGCTACGCTGCAATTCTGGAAAAAACAAGTTTCGATGAAGTAGAAGAACCTAAAATGTGGCGGGATATTATCGGAAATATTTATCAGCCAAAAGATGAAAAACGAGGTGTCTTTTTGCAGCAGGACGGTTTTTTGGACAAAGACATTCAGCCCGTCAGTGCATTGAGCGAAGCGGATCAGCCGATTTGTCAAAAATGGTCTTGGGATCGGATTTTGCGCTCCTGTTATATCAAACAGGCAGATGTTCTTCAAGGCTTGTATTTTTTTGAAGACGACTTTGATGAAGGCATCCATCGCCGCAATTTTGATTTTTATGAACCACTGACCGTACATGAATCTTCGCTTTCGCCTTGTGTGCATGTTGTCCTTGCAGCAAAATTGGGATACTACGAGAAAGCCTACCAACTCTATCTTCGTACTGCTCGTTTGGATTTAGACGATTATAATAATGATACGGAAGATGGCTGTCACATCACGAGTATGGCGGGTACCTGGATGGCGGTGGTGAAGGGCTTTGGCGGTATGCGTGTGCGTGATGGGCAATTGCATTTCAGTCCATTTATTCCTGCGCAATGGACAGCTTATTCTTTTAAAATTCGCTTTCGCGGAAAGGTGCTTCATATACAAGTGAATAAGGAAGCCATTACAATAAAAAATGAATCGAATGAGGCGGTTGAGCTGACTGTTTTTGAAGAGAGGGTCAGTTTGGCTGGAGGTGAAAGTCGATTGTTTAAGTCGATAGTCAATGGCTAAATGCAACAATATTCCGCTGTGCGTATGACAAATTGCACCGTTTTTGCCGTTCCATTCGCCCATGATTGAAACCACGGGCTTGAATTATGCAGCAGAGAAAGCAGGCAGAGTAAAATGCAGTGTAGTAAACTCATTTTCTTCGGATTCTATCCAGATTTTACCATTATAAAGGTTTATAATTCTCTGGCAAATTGCCAGCCCAACCCCTGTTCCATTACTTCTTTGTTTATTGAGTTGATTGAAAATTCGGAATACTTTTTCATGGTATTGAGGGGCGATTCCTATGCCATAATCTTTAATGGAAATATGAGATTGACTGTTTTCGAGTTGGTGTTTGATTTCAATATGACAATCTTCCTCTTTTTTTCTGAATTGTATGGCGTTGTCTATCAGTTCACGAAACAAATTAGTTGCGTGTGTGGCTTTCATGTTCAAATGAACGTCATCGCAACTGATGTCTAATTCAAAAGCTAAGTCAAGATATTGATGTTTTATATTGTTTACAATTTTAACAAGTTCAATCTTTCCAATTTCTCTCTGTTGAGGTTTTTTGAAACTGGTATATTCTAGTAGTCGGGCCAGGTTATTATTAATAGCATTGGTTTCGGAAAGGATAAAGTTGAGGTATTCTTTAGCGTTTTCATCCAATGATGTAGCGTGTTTTTTATGCAGTAAGTTTGCAAACCCCGTAATGCCCCGGACAGGTTCACGGAGGTCATGTGAAATGATATGTGTGAATTGTTCGAGTACTCCATTATGCTCTTTTATTTCTTTATTTTTTTCTTCTAAAAGCTTGATCTCTTTTTCTCGTTCAGCAATAATTTTTTTGAAATTGTGGTCTCTGGATTCGGTAAATTGCTCTTGTGAAATTTGGTACAATTGTTCAAGATGAGGAAAGGCTTCCTGAAGCCTGTTTTTTGATTTATAAAAATCAACCAACTGGTTTAAAGTTCTTTGTATTTTGGGTTTCAAGTTATTTTGATTGGCATAATCTAATGCTTCATGGAGGCATGCAATTCCTACTTCCTCTTTTTCTGATTTGAAACACAAGCTAGCTTTATCGTTAAGAATTTCACATATAAGCATCCGGAATGACTTGGATTTTGCCAAGTCTAGTGCTTCATTGAATATTGTTAATGCTTCCTGGAAATTATTTTCCTCCATATAAATTTCACCTAAACCATTTAGGGTATGTGCTTTGAGCTTGTCGAAAAAAAGCCCTTGTTCTTCATGCTGCTGAATCGACTTTAATATGTTAAGGTGTGCCTGTCTAGCTTTAGTGACTGCCCCCATTTTGAAATGGCATAATGCTACATTATAGGAGGTGTTTAATTCCTTGTAAGGATCATTGGACTTTTGTGTGTGTAATAATGCGGCTTCCCAAGACACTAGTGCTTCGGGCAAATTCCCTATGCGAAAATAAACCAGCCCTAGATTATTATAAACAGTGAGTACATTTTCATCGTCTTCAAGAGATAGAGACCTCAGTAAATGATAAATCGCCAATTGATTATTGCCACTATTGCTATACGCAAACCCTAAGCAATTATTAATAAAGGCAAGCTCCCTATTATTATTAGGCTGATATTGTCGTACTAAGTCCAGTGCTTCATGAAAAGTTGCGATTGATTTTTTGGGTTTTCCTATATACGTCAGACATGTACCGCAAAGGCGTTTGGCTTCTATTTGCCGACTATAATCCTTTAAAGAAGTCGCTATATCCAGCAATTGTTGAGCCTTTTCAAGGGCTATAGATGGATTAGATCTTTTTAAGTTATGAATCTCTTCTAATAATGCCCTTATTGCTTCATTTCGATATGCTTTTATTGAATTATGTGTAGAGATTTCCGACATAGCATGTTATACGAAAAACAGGCAAATAAGATGCAAAACACCCTAGCGAAGTTATTTTTTAACAAAAAGACAGGAAATGACAAAGTTCATGCTGGAATTGAAAGATGAAGAATTGTAAATTCATTGGGTATGGATTCAATCCATATTTTGCCTTTGTACAAACTGATAATGCGTTCGCAAATAGCCAAGCCTACACCAGCCCCTTTGCTCTCCAGTTTGTTGAGTTGGTTAAAGATTCTGAATACCTTTTTTTGATATTGTTCTTCAATACCGATACCATAATCTTTGATTGCAATACACTCAATTCCATCTATAAATTCACTATAAATTTCAACAGAACAATCCTCGTCTTTTTTTCTAAATTGGATGGCATTTTTGATCAATTCATGGAACAGTGTACGGGCGTGATGGGAAGTTATTTTTAGGTGTATATCATCACAATTAATATTCAATTTACAGGGAAGCCTTGTATGCTTTTCTTGTTCTTGATTAATAATTTCAGGTATATAAATTCGTTCAATTTCATCAGTTTGTGGTTTTTTGAATGTTGTGTATTCTAATAAGCGAGCTAAGTTATTATTGATAGAACTCGTTTCGGAGAGGATGAAATGAATATATTCTTTGCCTCTCTCATCCAGTAATTTACCATATTTTTTCTCTAGTAAATTTGTAAAACCTGTGATGCCCCGTACAGGTTCGCGCAGGTCGTGGGAGATGATGTAAGCAAACTGTTCTAGAATGGTGTTATGTTCTGCAATCTCTTTGTTTTTTTCTTCCAGTAATTGAATTTCTTTTTCTCGTTCTGTAACAATTTTCTGCAAATTTTTATCTCTTGATTCCTTGAATTGTTCTTGCAAAAGTTGATGCAATTGCGACAGATAAGGAAAAGCCTTAGCGAGTTGATTTTGGGATTGATAGTGATCGGATAAGTATCCCAATATCTTTTGTCGCTGGCCTTTAATGTCATGTTTTGTAGCACAATCTAAGGCTTCCTGAAAGGAGGCTATAGCCTCCAGTTCCTTATCGTACTTTAAGTATAGTTTGGCTTTATCAGTTAAGACTTCACAAATGGAAGACTGAAACGATTGCTCTTTTGCCATTTCCGCAGCTTCATTCAGATTAGCCAGAGCTAGGTCGAAATTATTTTCTACAGCATAAATTTCTCCCAACAAATTATGCACACATACTTTAAGCTTATAAAAAGACTGTTGCTGCTTCTCAAGGTCTTGAAGAGATTTTATTATATCAAGTGCTATTTGTTTGCTTTTTTCTACTTCCTCTTTCTTGAGATTAGCCAAAGCAATATTGTACAAAGTATTTAACTCGAAGCGTGATTCTTGAACGCCTTGTTCTTGCGCACGCAGGAGAGCATTCTGCCAGGTCTCCAGTGCTTTTTCCAGATTACCTACCCGAAAATAAACATTGCCTAAATTACTATAAACTATATGAGGGTTTTCACAATCATCAAAAGACAATGCCCTAAGTAAGTGGTGGATACCCAGCTGATGGTTGCCACCAATGCAATAAGCTACCCCAAGACCGCTATTGATCGCCGCCAATTCTCGCGTATTGTTGGGCTGATATTGCCTGGCAAGGCTAAGTGCTTTATGTATTGTGATAACTGCTTCTCCAGCATCTGCCTGATTTTGACACATCCCATATAAGCGAGTAGCCTTAATCTGATGTGCATAGTCTTTTAAAGCAATCGCTATTTCCAGTGCTTGTTGGGCTTTTTTCAGTGCTAGAGATGGATTGGGCATCCTCAATTCATTCACCTCGCTCAACAACTTCACCATTTTCTTATGCTTCGCATGACTTAAAGCATCTGTGTTATATGTAGCGTCTTTTGACATCATGAAATTATACGTAAATTGAAGCGATAAGATGCAAAAAAAACTGCTATTATGGAGCATTTTTAATTGAAAAATGGGTGAAGGACTAAAAATTAGTGATAAGCGGCATTTTAACGCTCACCTGTGTACCACTAATTTTTCCTTCCAAATTTTTTATGTCGTCAATCTCCAGTGCAATATAAGAAGCAGTACCTTTCATGGCTTCCAATCGCTCTCGCGTCACCTCCATCGCCACAGACTGATGTCCTGACGTCTTGGACTGTCGAAGTTCAGCTGCTCGCTTTCTGCCAACACCATTGTCCCGAATATCGCATTGTAAAATGGTATCCGACACCTTAAATTTAATCGCTAATTTGCCCTTTACGCCCTGCAAATGAGAAATGCCATGAATAATCGCATTTTCCACAAAAGGCTGCAACAACATAGGCGGCAATTCAATTTCTTCCGCATCCATGCCGGCAGGCGATTCTATGCTAAATTCAAAAGGTACACGTTGGCAAAACTGCTCCACTTGCAAGTATTTTTCCAGCGTATTGATTTCTTCCTGCAAGGTGATTTTTTCCTTACGGGAATTGGATAAAATGCCCCGCATCAAAGTCGCAAAATTATTAATTTCGCTGCGAGCCGACTGATAATCTTTCGTCGCTACCAGCGATTGAATACTATTCAAAGCATTGAAAATAAAATGCGGATTCATCTGCAATTGCAGGGCTTTTTGTTCTAGTTGTAAAACGCGATTTTGAATTTCCAGTTGTTCCCGTTTTGCAGCTTCTTTTTTTCTTATTTTTCTAATGCGATTTCGATAGATAGAATAGACCCAAAGCAATAAGAGCAAACCAGTCAGCAACTGCACCCAGCGTTTTTGCCAAAATGGTTTTTTGATAACAAAAGAAGCCGAAACGGGTTCAGAAAACAAAGTCTCATCCGACACCGCCTGCACCTGAAATTCATATTCGCCCGGCGGCAGTTTGGAATAATTGACGGACTCGCGCTGCGAAAATGGCGACCACTCTTCCTCTGCGCCTTCAAGTTGCCAGCGATAACGAACAGATTGTGGATCGCTAAGATTGACCGCCTTAAAATCAAAGCTCAGGTGGTTTTGATTATAGGGCAGTTCCAGTCCGTCTTTCAGTGTGCCGGATGGCAAAACCCAGTCGGCAAAATCCGTTTGTGCCAGCGATTTATAAAAGAGGGAAATGTCTTTAAAATGAATGACAGGTGGCAATTCTTCCCGGCTTTTTTGCGAAGGCGTGTGTTTCGTCAGCCCATTCATAGTACCAAACCACAAATTCCCTTCCGCATCACAGATAGCTGAATTTTGACAGGTTTCAATACCAAGAAAACCTTCATTTCGACCATAATGCTGCACCTCCAAAACAACGCCTGCTTCATTGAGTGTAATCCTGTCCACGCCTGTTTCACTGCCTGCCCATAAGTGTCCCTCTTGGTCAAAAATGAGGAGATAAATATTGTCAGAAGTCAGCTCTTCTTCCGATTTTAGCGGTTCTATAACAGCAGAATCAGCTTCAGGATTGAGCGTCAGAATGCCATCGCCGGCTGTGCCAAACCAAGCGCGTCCCAGCGTATCAAAAGCCACCGAGCGGATCGCCACCATCGGCAAACCATCGTTTTGGTCATAAATATTTGCCAGTTGCCCGCCTGCAAAATAACCGACTTTTCCATTGCGGGTCGCAAACCAGACGCGCCCCATTTTATCGCTTTTCAGTGTCGTGATAAAGCCATCATACAAGCCCTCATTCCGACCAAAAACATCAATTTTTAAAATAGAATCTTGCCGATTGATACGCGCAATGCCGTCCGTTTGTGTGCCGACCCAGATATTCCCTTCACCATCCTCCGCAATGCTGTTGATGTGGTTATTCGGCAGCCCGTCAAGTGTGGTGATGAGTTGGTAGCCGAGGGAGTCGAGTGTGTCCAGCACGACCAGTCCCTTACGCTCTGTGCCGACCCACAACTTGCGCTGCGAATCCTGAAAAATGACCTTGCTTTTCACATCAATATAGCCGCTATCCCGCTCCGATTTTTGAAATTGCAAGCCGTCATAAGTCGCCAGTCCATTATTGGAAGCCGAGATCCAGAGTTGGTCATTATGATCTTTGCACAGCGCGTAAATCCGATTGCCATGCAAGCCACTATTTTTATTGAAATGAATAAAAAACTGTCCCAAATACTTCGTCACCCCACCGCCAGAAGTGCCAATCCACAAGTTGTTCCAATCATCCTCCACAATGCTGCGAACGTGGTTATGCGCCAGTCCTTGCCGTTCAGAAATCCGTGTCCAGGTAGAGTCTTCGGGTGCATATACCGCAATACCTTTGTTTTGTGTGCCAATCCATATTTTGCCATCCTGCGCAGTATAGGCGCATTGTACACGATTGAGATTGGGCGTTTGTATTTGTTCGTTTGTTATCAGTGTCTGTGCATCTATTTTCGTAATACTGCCATCAAAAGCAATCAACCAAACCTGCCCGACAGAATCCGCAGTAATCGCCTGAATCTGATTGCTGCCCGGTGCCGTGTTGTTGATAAATTGCTTCGTCTCTTCTCCTACCACCCAGCCGCCTCGATCAGTCGCTATCCAGGTTTTATCTTGATATTGAAAAAGCTGATTGATGGGCGATTTTTGGAGTTGTGGTGCCACCTCGGCGGGCAGCAAAGTGTCTTGCGTCAGCGAGTAAGCCAGCAAGCCTGCCCGTGTCCCGACCCACAGCGTAGAGTCATTATGTTGGTGAAATGACCAGGCGGTCTTCACTGTTTTTTCACCGCGTTTTACGGGTATAAATGTCCGCCCATCATAATAGCATAAGCCACGCTTAGTCCCCATCCATATCCGATGCTGATTGTCTTCGTATATCGCCTGTATATAATTGGACGGCAAACCCTGCTTAGTAGAAAAATTCTCAAATTTATTGCCATCAAAACGACTGACACCACCGCCCTGTGTCCCAAACCAGATATAGCCCTTGCTGTCTTGATGCACGGCATAGACTTGCGATTGCGGCAAGCCGTCGGAGATGGAGTATTTTATGAAGTTGTATTGTTGGGCTTGGGTGGGGGAATTGATTGATGCTATTAAAATAATAAACAAGAAGCAATAACACATCTGTTTCGCAAAAGCGGTGGGTTTAAACCCACCGCTTTTGCGAAACAGGCGGTGGATGATATATGAGTGGTGTAATTTCATTTGAATATGCTGCGTATTTTGTTTCTACTGAGATATTTCTCGATTTGTTATCTTTAGAATGGACTGAAGTTCAAGAAATGGCAGACGGGAAATTTTTAATGTAGAAATTCCGATTAAATACATCGGTGGATATGTTCATAGGTATCACCATTTTTTCATTAACAGAATCAACGATTACATTAAAGACTCCTTCAACTGTTTGCTCCTTCCAATTGAATGACGCTTCTTTATTGGAACTATCTATGTTTTTCGGTTTGGAAAATTGGCAATTTGACATAGCGCAGGATAATAATAGCAAGGCTATTAGTAAGAGATTGGGATTCTTCAAAGTTCTATTTTTTGACTCCTGTCCTACCTGTTCTTTAAAATCCATCGTAAAAAAAATAGTGGATAAATTGTACAGGCTGACCAGAAACACTGTACTGACGACTTTAGCCGTCAAGTGTTTATAAATTTTACGTTGCTCTCTGCGACGGCTAAAGTCGTCGGTACGGTATTCGCGGCCGGCCTGTAAAGTCGCCGATACGATTGCAATTTACGAAAAAGATAGATTTTGTTTGAATAGTCTTGTCACATCATCTTATCAGGAACTTTTTGATTCTTAAAATTGTATTGTATCTTACACACTTAAAAGGAAAAAATATGAAAGCAAAAAGTGGAAAATCTCTGACATACATTGAAGAAACCAGAAAACAGCATAAAATTATAGGAAAGGTAGCGAGAAAATCTACCACAGAAGCGGTCAAACTTGCGCATAGCCAATCTGTTCCTGTTACTTATTTGAAAGGCAAAAATATTATCACAGAAAACAGCAAGGGCGATAAAGTTGTCATAGGGACAGTTCACCATAACAGAAGAAAAGTTGAAGTTGGTGCGAAAACTAAATTATCTAAGAAATAGGCGGTTAAGAGTTTTTGCAGGTCCAAATGGTTCTGGAAAAACAACAATTTTAACCAAAATCAGTAATCAGTTTGATGTTGGGTATTACATCAATGCAGATGATATAGAAAAACAACTTAGAGACAATGGGTTCATAGATCTCAGAAAATTTGGTATAGAAAGGTATCCTGCTAAAAAACTACAAAAAGACATAGGTTCTCACTCTTTATACCGTAAAGCCGTTAAAGAAGGCTACGCGATTGATATTCGAGTAGAGGCTCATAAAATTTATAATCCCAATCAAATAACACATTCCTACGAAGCTGCCTTAATTGCGGATTTACTACGGCATCAATTATTGAAAATAGGTAAAAAATTTACTTTTGAAACAGTGATGTCACATTCTTCAAAAATTGACTTCTTGAAGAAGACGCAATTAAATGGCTATAAAAATTATCTCTATTTCGTATCCACTGAATCGCCTTTAATCAATAAAGAGCGAGTAAGACAGCGAGTCGAAATGGGAGGACATCCTGTAAACGAAGCAAAGATAGAAAGCAGGTATTACAACTCTCATAAACTTCTCAAAGCAGCTTTGCCATATACTTACCGCAGTTTTATTTTTGACAATTCTGATAAAGCATCTTTATTGATCCTTGAGATTTTTGAAGGAGAGCAAATTATTTATAAACACAACGAAATCCCAAATTGGATAGATAAATATGTGCTAAGTTAATTCTGGCATATTCACCACATAAAAAACAAGCAGAGCATCCACCGACCTGACCGAATATCTACACCTACCCGCCAGTAAAATGTATTTATCCGTGGTTTCCGCTCTGCTTGTTTTCATTGTTTCACTGTTCTATTGTTTCATGGTTGTATTGTTTTTTGCTACGCAAAAAAACTACTCGTTAAACAATGAAACAGTATAACAATCGAGCCATGAAACAATCGAACAATCAAGCCATGAAACAATCAAGCAATCGAACCATGAAACAATCGAACAATCAATTTCAAATAGCCGTATAAAAACGCCCATCTTCCACCGGAGGCTGCAATGGAAGCGGGAATTTTGGATTATTGGGATTAGGCTTTGTTAGGGATTTAAGCACACACAACACAGAGCTTTTGCCCTTGATGCGAATGGCAGGCTCAGTCGTGCCATCTGCGAAGGCATAAGTCGTTTTTTCAAACTGCCAGCGGAATTTGTCCAATGGAATATCCAGTTGGTTCACGATGTCTAGCAATTCAGTTTGGTCATGGAGAAAAGTATCTTTGGCTGCTTGTGTGTCGAGCTTGGGACGGTCAGCTTCCCTAGGAAAAGTAACTGTCCAATTGACCGGAACATTAAAATAATAATGGTACGAATCGCCAGGGAAACGAGGTTGTGTACGAGTCAGTGCATCACGAAATTTGACGGTGGCTTCTGGACTTTTTGCATTGAGTTGGCGCACCAGTTGATTATCGGATGGGCGATAGCCTGTTTTGAAATAAGCGTACCAAAACTCACTCAGGTACCGCTCGGTATTGCGCGGACTGCCATCAGGCGAATGATAATGAATAAAGTATTTTGAAGAATGTACCATTGGGCTACCGGGTGCTTCGCCGCCGAATGCCAGGCTGATGGCTTCCAGGAGTGCTTCGTTTTTGCCCAATGCGCAGGCATGTACCAACAAGTCTGTATCCGTATCTACAACTGATGTCGGTAGAGGAGGAAAATGTCCGGCATCTATGGCATCGTGGATGCTTTGTGCGGTGGCGCGTTGTCCGTCGGGCAGCACCTGTACGCCCATGCCTGTCCACTCATTGCTGTGTACCACGAGGTTGATGGCCCCCCATTGTCCTTTCGCATGTTTTTCCAGATAATCGCGGACTTCTTTCAGCGAGCGTAAGTGTGTGATGAGCCATTCTGTTTTGGCTTTGGGGTGGTAGCGATAATAGTTTTCTGCTGCTTTATAATATGGATTATCAGGATCGCTGTCTTCGCCCATGATGAAGGTGATATTATGACGAGGCTGTTTTTTATCGACCAGCAAAACACTCGCAAATTGTGGTGTTGCTGTTTCATTGATAAAAACGGTATTGGCGTCGCGCTCGGCTTTATATTTGCCTATGCAAATGACGGCGGCGATGGCGATGAAGATGGCGGTGATGCTGATTATCTTTTTCATGTTATTGTCGTGTTGATGTGTTGTGGTGTTGATGTGTTGTTGTGGTATAACTCGCAACTCAACAACCCGTAACTCGTTATTGCTTCTGCAAGGTATAGACTTTTGTAGGTGGATTCTTGGGCTTCTATTAGCTGTAGTGTTTGGGCGAGTATTCGTTGAGGTTTACTTGAAATTCGTTTTTGGGCAAAATGGAAAGTTGGTGTTTTCTCGCAAAGGCGCGAAGGCGCAAAGTTGGATTTGTCCACTGAGCGTGGGGGATTCTTATGTCTTAAACGCCATTTTTAATTTGGATAATTGGGGAATTGGTATTTTCTCGCAAAGGCGCGAAGGCGCAAAGTTGAATTTGAATTTGAAATCACTTCACATCCCAGCGATACAGAGCATAATTTCCTTCTTCATACAATAAGGTCATTCCATACTTCTCTATTGTGCCGGGCATATTTTTCACAGCAGTATTGGTGGGTTCAAAACCCGTCAACCTAAACCACTTTCGGTCATTCAGATGTTTTTTGTTTACAACAACTAAAATCGGTTTATCATTTAATTCTTCCAGCAATTCAGGAGCCGGTTGTTCGTCTAGGAAGATGCTGAGAAAAGACTTAGGATGTGCAGGTGGCGTGCGCGACATTTTGCTACCCATGCAGGGCAAACCCGTTTTTTCAGCCATTTGTACCATGAAAATATAAAAATCCTCTGGCGGATCAACGGTATGATTATAGTCTTCCGAACCATTATGATAAAATGGCAAAGGCATCAAAGCCTGATAATCGGCAATATTGACTTGGTCGGCAATTTTTAAAGCAGGACTCAAATGTTTTGTATGTGTCAGATTATTTCCGGCATACTGATGATTTTGAAAATCGAGAATATTCGCCGTATCAATGACCGCACAGAGCGTCAACAGAATGACAAGGGCTTTTTTAAATCGCCCGCCTTGTTCCCAATAAAATTGCAAAATATACAACAAACCAAAACTCAAGACCCAATAAAACACCCAGCTAAACCTGCCGAGACAACGAAACTGTTTAATCGTATCCGTCACCATGCCGAGATAGAGGAAAGGATTGAGCAGGTTATAAAATTTATGTTTTGTACCAAAAAAATAATGCTTTTCGCCCAAAGCGATAAAAATAGACAGAACGCCAGCAAACATCAAAAACCCAAGAATAGATGCCTTGAGTCGGTCGTTCTCCCGAATGTCTTTCCAGGAAATTCGCTCGCTGCTGCGCAAGAGCCACAAGAGCAAGACCACCCAAAGTCCATACACACAAAAAGAACCCAGATAAATGCCTGATTCATGAATAAAACGAGTTTCAGGCGAAAAAGGCGTGCCAATCGTATTCCATTCCCTTTCGGAAAATAGGGCCGCCATCTTCAGCCGCCACGAACCAAAATCATAACCTTCTGGCGTCGATTTGCGAATAGCATAATAGCCATCAATCAGTCGAATAATACCCAGTACCGTCACCAATGCACCTGCACTAATCCCAATGCCCCAGCTCAATTGGCGCAAAGCCGCTTTTATATCTTTTCGCTTAGTAAATGCCCAAGCAAGAAAAAATGACCCAACGACTACCGACAACAACATGGCATAATACAAATGAAAAAATGATGCTGCTACAATTGTCAAAAACAGATAAACACTCAGCCGAATGGCTTTAACACGCTCACACGGCCCGACTTCTGCCAGCCGGATCAGCCACCAAATACACAGCAATAAAAGCCAGGAAAAAGAAAGATTAAAATGTCCTACTTTAAGCCGCAAAATCTGTGGATTCAGCCAAACAAAAGACAAGCTAAACACAAAAAGCATCCAGTTGTGCCGAATGAAACGGGACAATATTTTCCAACATAAAACAACGCTCAACAGAATACCCAAAATGCAAAACAGGTTGAGTATAAATACACCGTGATCGGAAATGTCATAAATGTATTTGGAAAACAACTTGACACTTACAGCCAGTAAAGGCGTATTGTCCGTAAAAAACACATAATCCCCGTAAGGGTAATTCATTTGTTCAAACTTCCAAAAGTCAGTATCATCGCCCTGCTGCAAATAGCTGTGCAGCGTATAATAATTTTTGAAGCCATCACCATGATTCATAAACATATAATCATCGGAATGCACAAAAAACTTATTGAAAGCAATCAATAATAAAGCACATTGTACGACAAGGAGTGCAGTGAACCAGTATTTTCGAGAGATGTGTTGCATATTTTTTAATAGAACACAAATTAACGAAGGATTTTTATAGTTTCTTAGACTTTGTTTGTTTTTATGCAATTGCTCTTTATCTTGAGGATAGGACAAGTTTACAATCGACTATTTTTTCTCTCAAAGACGCAAAGAAGAAAAGAAGAAAAGAAACTTAGCGTCTTTGCGCCTTAGCGAGAGAATTTTTCCTACAATAAACAATTGAATAAAACATGATAAAAGCCACCATTTTTGACCTAGACGGCGTAATCGTAGATACCGCAAAATATCATTACCTCGCTTGGCGCAAACTGGCCAATTCACTAGGCTTTGATTTTTCAAAAGCAGACAATGAGCAACTCAAAGGCGTCAGCAGAATGGAATCCCTGGAATTGATTCTGAAAATTGGTGGACAGACACTCGGCGAAACGAGAAAACAGGAACTCGCAAAACAGAAAAATGACTGGTACCTCGAACACCTGGACAAGATGACCGACGATGAAATCCTGCCCGGCGTAGTCGATTTTTTGGACGACGTGGCTGCGCAAAGCATTAAAATTGCACTAGGTTCTGCCAGTAAAAATGCTGAATTGACGCTCAAAAAAGTCGGCTTATTGGAGCGTTTTGAAGTCGTGATAGACGGCACAAAAACGACCCGCTCCAAACCCGACCCACAAGTTTTCCTCTTGGGCGCAGCAGGCCTAGGCGTCGAGCCAGCGCATTGTGTAGTGTTTGAAGATGCAGCAAAAGGGATTGATGCAGCATTGAGCGCAGGCATGTATGCAATAGGCATGGGCAACGAAACTGAGCTTGGTCATGCTCACTTGGTTTTGCCATCATTGGAAGGTGTCAGGTGTACAGCACTTCAAAAACAGTTGGTCAGATAAGTGGAAATACAAATCCAAACGTCAAATTCAAAAACTATTAATAAGCCAATTAGTCAAATTGAAAGTGGCGTTTAGTTGAGTCCAGGCACTTATTAAAATCAATGAATGACCTTATCCCCAGCCACATTATCGAATACATTTTGAAAAATCGGAAATAAAACATACATTTGAAAACAAACATGACCTTGTATCTGGTAGCATGACGAATGACGACTACAAACAATTATCGCCCACTTTTCCGAAGCAGCCGGGGATCTATAAATTTATAGATGCGAAGGACGTGGTGCTATATGTCGGCAAAGCCAAAAACCTTAAAAAACGACTGGCTTCTTATTTTGGCAATAAAAAAAACCAACTCAAAAAAGTGCGGGTGCTGGTGAAAAATGCTGTGCGCATTGAATACACCATTGTCGAGACCGAACAGGATGCGCTTTTGCTGGAAGCAACGCTGATTAAAAAATATCAGCCGCGCTATAATGTCCAACTGAAAGACGGGAAAAGCTATCCTTATATTTGTATCAAAAAAGAGCGTTTTCCGCGTGTATTTGTCACCCGAAGAATTTATAAAGACGGTTCAAAATATTTTGGACCTTATACCTCCAAACGACGGGTGGATATTGTGTTGGAACTGATTAATAAGTTGTTTCAACTGCGGACTTGCACCTTGAATTTATCTGAAAAAAATATTGAATCTGGCAAGTATAATGTTTGTCTGGAATTTCATATCAAAAACTGTCTTGGACCTTGCACAGGACTGGAAAGTGAGGAAGCCTATAATGCCAAAATCGACGAAATTAAAAATATGCTCAGTGGGCGTTTTGCGTCGGTGCGCAAACATTTGAAAGCCGAAATGCAGCAATATGCCGAGGCGATGGAGTTTGAAAAAGCCCAAAAAGTCAAGGAAAAACTCAATGCATTTGAAGATTATCAAGGTCGCTCGACGGTCGTCAATCCTTCGGTGCGCGATGTGGATGTTTTCACGATTTCTACGGATGAAGAACATGCTTATGTCAATTACCTGAAAGTGACGAATGGGGCAATTATCAATACCTTTACGCTAGAAATGCTGCAAAATCTGAACGATAATGAAACAGATTTATTGACCTATGCTATTCGCGAATTGCGGGAAAAATTTCAGAGCTTTTCGCCAGAATTGGTGGTGCCATTTGAAGTCATGTTGCCGGATGAACCAGATTTGAAAATCACGATTCCCAAAGTTGGCGATAAGCGAAAATTGCTCGATTTATCACAAAAAAATGCGACCTATTTCAAATTACAAAAAAAGAAACAAGAAGCTTCGCGCAGCGAGAAACAAAGCCCAACAGAACGCCTGCTCAATGTGATGAAGGACGAACTTCAGATGGATGCCCTGCCCCTGCACATCGAGTGTTTTGACAATTCCAATATCGGTGGCGAATTCCCAGTGGCCTCGATGGTCGTTTTCCGAAATGCTAAACCTGCCAAGCGCGATTATCGACATTATAATATCAAAACGGTAGAAGGCCCGGATGATTTTGCTTCGATGGAAGAAGTGGTGTTCCGCCGCTACCGCCGACTGCTCGACGAGGAAAGCCCGCTGCCCCAACTCATCGTCATCGACGGCGGAAAAGGACAACTCAGCTCTTCCGTAAAAAGTCTGAAAAAACTAGGCATTGAAGATCGCGTGACCATTATCGGTATTGCCAAGCGACTGGAAGAAATTTATTTTGCCGGCGATACTGTCCCGCTCCACCTCAGCAAACGTTCGGAAACGCTTAAAGTCATTCAGCATATCAGAAATGAAGCCCACCGATTTGCCATCAATTTTCACCGCGATCAGCGTTCTCGCCATTTTACGAAAACTGAATTGACAGAAATTCCAGGCATTGGCGACAAGACGGCACAAAAGCTTTTATCGCATTTTGGCTCAGTGAAAAAAGTAAAAGCTGCGAAGATTAAAGTGCTGGTTGAGGTCGTCGGTAATTCAAATGCGGAGAAAGTGATTCGGTATTTTCGGGAGCAGGAAATGGGTAGTTGAGTTATTGAGTTGATTAAGTGTATTGAGTTATTAAGTGGGGTATTTTGCTGCGCAAAATAATTATTACTCAAAGAAATAGTTCAAAAGAGCGGATAGAAACCAAGTTGCAAAAACTAGAAAATTACTGTTTGTGAAATCTTAAATGTTTTACAAACTGGTTACGAAAGCTTAAGTAATAAGGACTAATTATAAAATATTCGATTCCTCAATGTGGCGAACTACTATAATAGAAGCGAGATCGCTTCGCTGCGGGAAGAGAGAAGATAAATTTTCACAAAAAAAGTCTCTCCTCTCTCCATCCCGATAATTATCGAGATGGTCTCTCCTCTCGCTTCTCAACTTGACTAAAATTGCAGCAATTCTCAATTTGAAAAAATAAGCAATATTGATGATTAACATGTTTGTAGCAATAATGGCTAAAATGCTGAATTGTCCCCCTTTGGAGGGGGCGGAGGGGGTGGACAACTGAGTGAAATTGTCCAAAATCCACCCCC
>CALFBH010000017.1 GCA_937951615.1 uncultured Saprospiraceae bacterium
AGCATTATCATATTGTTGGAAACGGATAACAAAGGTTGAACTGTAAGTTAAACCGTATTTATCCATCAGGTCATCAAAGTCAAAACCGAAGGGGCGTATTGGTCTCCATGCGGTTATCCAATTTTGTGGTACAAAATCTATCTCACTAATTTTTTGAAATGAATTTCCGCCATTATCACTAAAATAAACGCCATCCTCTGCGTGAGTTTCATCACCATAATCAAGGATTTCAAAATTAAAAACCAGTTCTTCATTGTTTAAACCAGTCAAATCCAAATGTAAATCCACGCTATTCTCAGCAAAACCTCCGCTATCCGTAGATTTACCCATTCGGATACCGTAAATGCTGCTTGCTCCTGCACCGTTTACTACTCCTACAATTCCATTATTTAAAGTATCAGGATTTGCAGACCAGTAAATATCCAGTCCTCCACTTTCGAAGTCCTGACAATAAGGTAGTGTGGTATAAGACTGAGCTTGTCCCTCTAAGCCCGTCAGTAAACAAAAAGTCATGAGAAACAAAATTTTCGTTTTCATAAAGTATTTTTTTTGAGTAAAATAATGTTGTTGATTTAGTGTTGTAAGTTCCATTGTTGTGATTTTTTCTATAAAAAATAATCAAATACGATTTTATTTTTTTACACAAAATGACTACCTTAGACAGCCCTTTGTGTGCGTTAGGTTTCGTAAACGTCTATCAGACAAATTTCGGAGTATATGATATATTAAAAAAATACTTTTTTTGTGTATTATTCATAAGTTTAAGGTGTTGATTATTTTTAATGTGTTGATTGTGATAGCCTTAGCTGCGTTTTTTGGCATTAAAAATTCAGTTTCTATGAAGAAGCCATTCAAGTTGAGTTGAAAAAAATATGAATCCTTCCAAATTGTTTGAGCTTATATCATCCATCAGCGGGCAGGAGCGGGCAGATTTGCGGGTGTTTATCGGGATGTCGGGCAATGCTTTGAATGAGGAATTGCAGGCTGTTTTTTTGTTGCTCTTGGATTATATGGAGGGCAAAGAAGAAATCTCGGAGGAAGATTTTAAAGTGGAAATGCTGAGTGCTGCGCAGGCGAAAAAATGGAATCGAACTAAGAATCATCTGCTTCGGGTATTGAAGAAATTCATGCTGATGAAGCTGACGGATACAGAAGGTGTCTGGGAAAGTTTTGTGTTGACGAAGTATTATCTGGACCACAAGCTGAAAAAGAATTTTGACAGTACGCTCAAAAAAACACTTAAAACGATTCAGCAGCGGCGAGGTGTTGCGGAGGAAGATGTGCTGGAATATTTTTTATATTTATTAGAGATACAGAACAAGAAGGACGTGAGGGTACACGATACATCTGTGCAGTTGAGCGAACTGGCATTAGACCGCTTTTACCTGACTCAACGGCTGCGGATTTTGTGTGAACGCTATAATCGTTTTTTCATGACGCCTGGGGAAGATGCTGAGGCGATTGAAAAAGAAGTGGCTGAGATAAGAGGGAAAATCGAGGTTTGGGAAGCGATTCAAAACTCAAAAAATGATTTTATTTTAGCGAAACTTTATCTCAATGTGATAGATATTTCTTCTACGTCAAGTGAGGAGGCTTATGAGAATATGCTGAAATTTATAGCGGATGAAGACCATGAAAAACATATTCCTAAAGCTATTTGGGTAGATGTGCATAAGTATTTGATGAACTATTGTATCCGAAAAATTCATCAGTGTGATTTCGATTATATTGATGGCTATTTTCACTTTGCCGAGCTTTCAGGGTATGGTAGAACAGCTGCTTTGGAGCAGGCCGCAACACTTGAAATCAATATTTTTGTCAATCATGTTTCTATGGCTATTCTTGCTGAGGATTATGAATGGGCAGAAAAACTGATTGCAGCAGTAGCAGAAGTACAAAACAGCAGAGACTGGAAAAATATTATGGTACTGGCGAAAGCCCTGTTGCTTTTTTATCGGGGACAAACGGAAGAAAGCCATGAAGCCTTACAACAATTTGATACACAAAAAGACACCTTTTATAAACTCATTTATAAAAGTCTGCTGATGAAGATATACTTTACACAGAAATCCTGGCTTGTCCTGAAAGATTATATCATCAGTTTTAGAAAATATGTTAAGGAGCAGAAGATTGGAGCGGACAGAGAACAAAAAATGCTGAATTTTATACAATGTGTGGGGCAGCTTTATCGGGCGAAAGTGAAAAAGGAGGAAAAGGAGATTGACTTAGCAGTCCTAAAAGGAGAAATTTTTTCATTGGATTATCTCTGGCTGATAAAACTAAAAGAAAAGGAACAGCGTTAAACCATTCCTTCTCTAATATTATAGACTCCTTTAGCCGTCAAGTGGATTTTATTTAAATTTGACTTTCTCTTTGCGACGGCTGAAGTCGTCGGTACGGTATTCGCGGTCAGCCTGCATTTAGTCAAGCACAACTTTTTGTGTAAACGTTTTGCCATTGTCCAAAGTAACGACAACCTGATAAGTATTGCGTGGTAAATACGCAACCGCATAAGCGCAACTGCTCGTCAGGCAACCTGTCAAAGTAAATTGGAGTTGTTTGCCAGTAGTAAAAAATTGAATTTCGGCAATCGTCTCGGACGCATCGCCGGACGAGACCAGCATAACGGCATCTATCATGACAATAGAACCTGTGGTCTGTTGGGGGGTGTAGCTGTCTGTATGGGCATTCAGTCCAAAGCTCGTTAAAACGAGGGCAAAGATGATAATTGCTTGTTTCATCTGCATAAAATTTGAGGATAAGCAGGCGATTTTACAAGAGCAAAATCGCCCGCTTATTCAGGATTAAAAATAGGAGCATGATGATACCGGTATCTTTCAACCACAAGACGGAAGGAATTCGGGATTTACTTTTTTTCAAAAAATAAATTTTATTATGCCACTTGAAAACGTCAGACAACTCACAGAGAAAGCTGCACAAGCTGTTGAAAATAAGGGATTTGAAGAAGCCAATAAATTATTGGATAAAGCCTGTGAAATATTGTATAAGAAGAAGTCGGATCGCGATTTTTTCCAGGAAGAAGGGAATGAAGTGGCTATTACATACAATGCGCTTGCAGATGCCTTTTTTTATGCTTCGGGTTTCGAGCAGGCTTTAGTGTGTTGGTACAAAATACTGGATATTCGGCTGGATGGCTGGGGAGAATTACATGTACATACGCTCGAAGCATATATACTCATAGGTTATTATCTGAATTACCTTTGCAGGTATGAAGATTCTCGTGAATCATCCTGGAAAGGTATTGAAATAGCCGGGTTTCTCCCAAATGCTTTTATGGGAGAATTAGAATGCTATTCTAATATTGGTTTTTCCTATGCAGAAGAAAATGATTATGAAAATGCACTCTTCTATTATAAAAGAGCTTCAGGGCTTTTGACTCAAGAGATGAAAAACCTGACAGAACAGGAGTTAATAAACATTGGTGCTGTTTATAATAATACAGGCAGAGTATATCTTTCTCGCGGTGCTTATCAGGAAGCATTAGATGAATTTGAAAAAATGAAAACAGTTTTAGATGAAGATAATCACCATTATAATCATTATCGAAATAATTTAGGGCTTTGCTACATAGGATTAAAAAGATATGATGAAGCATTAGAATTGTTTATTCATGTCGCTAATACCTGGGATTTTTTGATTGGAAAAGTTCTTGCCCATGTAAAAATACTTGAAATATACATGGTGCAAAATCAAGTTGCAAAAGCAGAAAATTCACTTAAAAAATTACTACAATTAGTCAAAGAAATAGAAGGTTGGCATCAACTTATTCCCAACATATACTGTGCTGTCGGGAAGTTTTATAAAGATACCAATCAATTGAGTCAGGCATTATCCTACAGCCAACTGACGATACAACAATCCTTATTTAATTTCAACCGTGCAGATAACCCATTTATGGTTGGTAAAATTCCTAAAATTCGAACCAAACGATGGCTCTTTGAAGGACTAAAGTTAAAAGCTGAAACCCAAACAGCATTATATCATCAAACCGAAGAACTTAAGTATTTAAAAGCCGCAATAGACACCTTCATCAATCTGGATTACACGATTGACCTTATCCGACGACATCATAAAGCGACTGAATCACAATTGACCTTAGCCGAACAAGCCAAAGACATTTACGAAAAAGGTATTGCTGCATCTTTCGACTTGTATCAAAAGACCAATAAGAAAAAATATGTAGAAACTGCTTTTCGCTTTGCAGAAAAAAGCAAAGCTATTCTATTGCTCCATGAGGTCAAACATCTAGGAGCAATGTTAAGTGCTGATATTCCTGAAGCAGTACTGGCGGAAGAAAAACAACTCATAAGACGTCTTAATAAACTGGAAAAAAACGCAGCAGAAAAAGACACAAAAGAACAATTCGACCTCCGCAGAAAATTAGAACAACTTATAGAAAATTTAGAACAAGAACACCCCGATTATCACCAACTAAAATACAGTACAGAATCCGCTTCACCAGCTACTTTGCAGCAAGAGCTGACCGATAAGCAAACCATCATCAGTTATTTTATAGGGGAAGAAAAGGGATTTTATTTTAATATCAGTAAAGCAGGACTGAAGATGGGCAGGCTGGAGAAGCCCAAAATTATAGAAGAAAAAGTAGCTGTTTTTAATGCACTCGTGACGGATGTCATGGCAGATTCAGCAGCTTATAGTCATGCTGCACACTGGCTTTATGAGCAGCTCATCGAGCCAGCATTGGGCAACAGTCCTGCTGAACATCTTATCATTCTACCCGATGGTGCTTTAAGCCAATTGCCTTTTGAAGCATTGATTAACAGGGCTGATAAACAGGCCAATGATTTCCATGAATTATCTTATCTGATTCGGGAATATGAAGTGACGTATCATTTTTCAGCAACGCTTTGGCAGTACGGTCGAATGAAGATTATTCCTCAAAAATATGAGCGGAGTTTTGCAGGCTTCGCGCCGACGTATAGCGGAGAATTATCGCCCGATCAGGATAGAAGCGGGCATTATCGGGTTTGTGAAAATGAAGCAGGACTGTGTTATGAATTGCCCTATGCAAAAGAAGAAATTACAGAAATTGCCCGACTTTTTGGAACAAAAAAAACAGCCCTTTATCTCAATGAAGCCGCTTCAAAAGCTGCTTTTCTGAACCAGCAAACAGCTTCTACAAAATATGTTCATATTGCGGCACATGGATTTTATAATAGCGATGCAGAGACGGATTGTTATATCCAGTTTTCAGCAGATGAGCAGGCTGATATAAAACTGACGTTAAAAGATATACAAGTACTCCGGCTGGATACTTTTTTACTGGTCTTGAGTTGTTGTAATACAGGCGTGGGCAGGTATCGGAAAGGAGAAAGTATGCTGGCCCTTCATCGAGGCTTTTTGGCTGCGGGAGCGAAAAATGTGATTGCTACGATTTTTAAAGTACCAGACAAATTAGCTGCCCTCCTGATGGTCAATATGTATGAAAATCATTTGAAGAAAGGGAATAATATCGGTAGTGCTTTGCGACAAGCAAAACTCAGCATGATAGCCGATAAAGATGTGGTGCCAATTGCCTGGTGTGGTTATCAGTTGATTGGTAGCTAGTGCCTTCGGCACTAATTTTTAAGACATATTAGCCCCACAATTTATCAGAAAAAAGAGGAATTTATTAAGTGCCGAAAAGCACTAGGGTTTTAGAACTTTTTGAATATAAAAACGAATCAAAGACTTCTCACCATCTTCGCCGTCTATATTGAGGTAATATACACCGGGGCGAAGCTGGCTTATATCTATGTTGTGTTGTACGGTATTGGCAGGAAGGATGACCGTAGGCAATTTATTATTTTCATTGTCAATAATGGTACATTTTACAGGACTTGATGTGGGATTTCTGAATTCAATAAGCAAATTATTTGTGGCATCTGCTTCCTGCTGAGGCTGCGATAAAAAAGAATCAGTACGTACATTCAGCAGCATGTCGTACCGTCTGTAAGGCGTAAAAAACTGAATAAGTTGCTCTGTGGTATATTCTATTGCTTGTTGTATGGGGTTTGTTTTTTTAGGAAATATATCCCGAAGCCTATTCAGTGAAATTGCTTTTTCTTTATCCAAATTTGCTTGCATGACTGCCCTGTCATTTCCGGCTTCCTGATACGTTGTTTTCACGCCTTCCACAAAAGTTTTGAAAGACTCCGATGACTGCATTTCTGTATCAATGACCTGATGTGCATCACTAAGCAAAATGCCATCCAGATAATCTAAGATGAGTTCTGTGTCGAATAAATTATGTTTGTCGTATTCAGCCATACCTACTATCTAAGTTATAGGAGATTTTTCTTTGTATCGAATGAGTTTTTGGGTCACGGTTTGTTTTTTCTTTCTGACTTGTTGCAAGGTCAGTTCGTATTTTTCGGAGAGTCTTTCGTAAGCCGTTTTTCTGCCTTCTGCGGCGGCTTTAATGGCTTCGCAATAGGAGTAATAAAAATCATATTGCTCATCAGACAAACACAGCTTTGCCAGTTGGTCCGCCTTTGCTAGTTTATCCGCTGTTGATTCGTCTGGAGCTTCGGCTATTTTTATGGAGTGGTGTATGTCTGTTAGTTCTTCTGTTGGGTTATGCCTGCGCAATTTGTCCATACTTACGGTACTAATAACGCTTAGGAAATAGCCTTTGACATTTTTTTCAATCTTGTATTTTCTCTGATACAATTTAATCAAAGCATCCTGTACAATTTCCTGCGCATCTATATGGGGAGCTGTTTTTACTTTTCCTTTTGCATAATTGTATAAATCGTCGTATAAATGATTTACGATAGCAGTGAATGCTTCTTCATCATCTGTTTCCAGAAATGAATGCCACCAGCCCAGCAATTTGTCAGACGATAATGCCATTTAAAAGACGATGCAATGATTTGAATTTACTTGAAATGGTTAATTTTAACAAAAATAATATTTTCCTATACTTTAACGCTCTATTATTGTAAATAAATGTAAATAAGCCATGCATCAAATTGAATTCAGCCCAATCGCCCACGTCCAAAATTCCCGCAGCACGCCTGAAGATGACAACTGGAGTACCATCTCATCTGTCATTGTTTTGGCAGAGAATATTTCTACCGAAGCACTGGATGGCATAGAAGCATTTTCCCATTTGGACATCATTTATTATTTCCATCTGGTGAAAGCCGAAAAAGCTGTGGCAAGAAGTCGGCATCCACGCAATAATCCTGATTGGCCAAAAGTTGGTACTTATGCACAACGCAATAAAAGTCGCCCGAATCGACTTGGATTGACAACCGTTCAATTATTGAAAAGAGAAGGACGTAAATTGACGGTTGCCCAACTGGACGCGATTGATGGCACTCCTATTTTAGACATCAAGCCTGTTATGAAAGAATTTTTACCGAAAGGAGAAGTCGTACAGCCTATTTGGAGTACAGAGTTGATGAAGGGCTATTGGTAACGACATATTGGAAGTTTCAAAACAATTTTCAGTTTTTATGGTTTTATGGTTTTAATTTTTTGAATTTTGGAATTTCGGCGGTGTTCGAGTAAAGTATGGAGGAATAGTCGGCAGACGAAGGATTTTATAAAAATTGGTGCTTTGACCATTCAAATACACGCTAATTTATGACCGAATTCTTCTGACGACAACGGAATTTGTTTAGCCATACTTTAATCGAGTACTACCGGAATTTCCCATTTTGCAATTTTTATACTTAACTTTATCTCCAAGAACAAACAGATAACACAAGATAATGATAACATTCAATCGCTTCACGCTGAACAATGGCTTGCGCGTACTGGTACACGAAGATGAAAGTACGCCAATGGCGGCTGTGAATTTATTGTATAATGTAGGGGCAAAATACGAATCGCCAGACAAGACAGGCTTTGCGCATTTGTTTGAACACCTGATGTTTGGTGGCTCGAAAAATGTACCCAATTTTGACCAGCCTATGCAATGGGCAGGTGGTGATTCTAATGCTTTTACGAATAATGATGTCACCAGCTTTTATGCTACCCTGCCCGCACAAAACCTCGAAACAGTATTCTGGCTGGAATCCGACCGCATGGCCAACCTCAATATCAACAAAAAATCACTGGATACGCAGCGCAAAGTTGTGGTAGAAGAATTTAAGGAAACCTGCCTGAATCAGCCCTATGGAGATGTATGGCATCACCTGACCAAATTAAGCTACGAAGTCCATCCTTATCGCTGGCCGACTATCGGACTGACACCCGAGCATGTCGAAAGTGCTACCTTAGCGGATGTCAAGAATTTTTTTCATAAATATTATCATCCGAATAATGCCATTTTGGTCATTGCTGGAAATGTGAAAACTAATCAGGTGCAAGATTTAGTGCAAAACTGGTTTGGTGATATAGAAGCACGTGAGGCTCCCGTAACGCATATTCCTGAAGAACCGGTACAAGACAAAGCACATATTCAAGACATAGAAAGACCTGTGCCGACCAATGCCATTTATCTGGCTTTTCACATGGAAGCTCGTTTTGAGAAAGGCTATCAGGTGTCTGATTTGTTGTCAGATATTTTGAGTCGTGGACGTTCTTCCCGTTTGTACCAAAGGCTATTAAAAGAACGGCGTTTATTTGATGACATTGATGCTTATCTGACGGGCAATATTGATCCAGGTTTGTTTATTATTGAAGGGAAGCCTGCTGAAGGAGTCTCTTTGGAAACAGCAGAAGCTGCAATTTGGGAGGAACTTGAATTGCTGAAAAATGAGCAGCTAGAAGCGCGGGAGTTGCAAAAAATTAAAAATAAGGTGGAGAGTTCTCTGGTCTTTTCCGAAACAGGTATTCTTACCAAAGCCATCAATTTGGCGATGTTTGAATTGTATGGTGATGCTAATTTTATCAATACGGAAAAAGACTTGTATCGCGAGATTACAGCAGAAGACATTCAGACACAGGCGCGTAAGATATTCCGTCGGGAAAACTGTTCGGAATTGTTTTATCGGGCTGCACAATAAAAGCTATGAAAGATGCCCTGTTTTTAATTCCTGCACGAGGTGGCTCGAAAGGGATTCCTGGTAAAAATACTAAACTGCTGAACGGAAAGCCCTTAATTGCTTACGCTATAGATGCTGCCCGCACATTTGTACCTGATACGCAAATCTGTGTGAGTTCTGATTCACCTGAAATAATAAAGTCTGTTCGTGACATGGATATTGAGGTGCCTTTTGTACGTCCAGCTGAACTGTCGGATGACAAAGCGGGAATGCAAGGGGTGATGATACATGCTTTGAATCATTATGCACGGCAGGGTATTTATTATAATAAAATTGTTTTGTTACAGCCTACTTCACCTTTCCGTCTGCCTCGGCACATTAAGGAAGCTTATCAGTTGTATGAAGAAAATCTGGAGATGGTTGTTTCTGTGAAGGAAGCAGAATCAAATCCCTATTATGTTCATTTTAAGGAAAATAAATCCGGATTTTTGGAAAAATTATTACCGGGTTCTTTTAATAGCCGCCAAGTTGTACCTAAAGTTTATGAGTATAATGGAGCCATATATATTATTAATGCTACAGCGATTCGCGAGAAACCACGTGCACATTTTAAGCTAGTTAAGAAATATGTGATGGATGGTCTTTATTCTGTTGATATTGATACGCCTATAGATTGGGCTTTTTGCGATTTTCTGCTTCAAAATGGATATATATATGAAAAGTGAGCTTTTTGTGACATAAAGTTGTAGTTTTTTGTGTAACTTTAATGAAAGTTGAACATCTGCCTAGCGCATTAAGCAACAAGTTTCGTAAAAAAACGTAGAACATGTACTACAACTTCCAGAAATAAATTGTCTCACATCCGATATTTCGACATGTTGATTTTGTTTATTTAATTATCACCCAGAAGAATCTAATCAGAGAGAAATGAAGCAGAGAAATACACATTTGAGTCAGTCTGTTTTTGAACACACTTTGTTTATTGTCCCAGCTTATAATATTGGAGACAAAGAGAATGTTCTTTTGACACCATTGAATGGAAAGCCTTTACTGCATTACGCGCTTGATACTGCTCAACAATTGATTCCGAAAAATCAAATCTGTGTGAGCTCAAATGACATGAATATCATCAATTCAGCACTTAATTACGGACAAAATATCCCTTTCAAATTACCTGAAGAACTATCGAGTATGGAGGATGTGGATATAGACGAGATTGTGTTGCACGCCATTGATCATTATGCCCGCAAAGGAGGAACTTTTGATAAGGCGGTTGTTTTATCACCTCATGCGCCATTCTGTACAGCCCAGCATATTAAAGAAGCATACGCCTTGTTTGATAAAAATACGGATATGGTAGCTTCGGTCAGTCCAAATTCTTCTAAAAAGAAAGAAAAGTTTATAGAAAATAAGGATGGATTTTTAGAAACACTACCTGATAATATACCTGTCAATGGATATGACGCTTTTTGTTATAATCAGGTGTTTTCTATTCTCAGAACGACTTCTATCCGACAGCATCCGCGTTCTTTTTTTCGCAAAGTGCGTAAATACCTCATGGAAGAACTATATGCGACAATGATTTTTCAATCCGAAGACATTAGACGTGGCGAGCATTTAATTCAAGAAGGTTTATTGATGGGCTAAATGTAAAGCTTGATTGTTCGATTGCTTCATGGTTATGTGTTTTTTTTTGCGAAGCAATTCAACCATGAAGCAATTCAACCATGAAACAATTCAACCATAAAACCATGAAACAATACCGCTTCTTTCCCACTCGCTTCAAACGAAACAGTCCTGCCCGAAATCCAATCCATAAATGGTGATAAAAATTTTCCCGTGCGCCAAAGTGCTTTTGTAAAATACGATAACGATCTTCTAGTGATTCTTTGTGTCGCTGACGAGAAAGTCCACCTGTCTGAAATCCAGCTATAGTCGTATGTGTATGTGTTGTTTTTCGACTTTTTTTCAAACATTGAATCACCCAGTCTATATCTGCACACAAATTATTTTCGATATACAAAGGAGCGATACTACGCCGTACAATAAATGCCTGATGACTCACCACCATACCAAAACGCATAGTTTCCCAGCTTAGATTTTCAGGTAGGCGATGTGGGGTGAGCTGACTGCGCAAGCCAAGCGGTTCTTTTTGTGCATCGACCATCATGACGTCACCATAAAGCACATCAGTTTCGGGCGTATACTGTGCGAATACTTTTTCAAGGGTATTTTCTGCATAAAAAAAATCACCAGCATTGAGGAATAAAACAAAATCACCTTGCGCTTTTTTTAGCCCTTTGTTCATCGCATCATACAGCCCTTTATCAGGTTCGCTTTGCCAGTCCAACTGACTTTCATATTTTTTTACGATATTCACCGTATGATCTGTCGAAGCTCCATCCAGCACAAGGTATTCAATATGCGGATAGGTCTGACTAAGTACGCTTTGAATCGTATATTCAATGTCCGCAGCTGCATTATAAGCAACAGTAATAACAGTAATGCTTGGTAAAGTTTTCACAAAAATAAATTATAATCATTTTTTCGCCTGCGAAAAAAGAAAAACAAACCGCGACAGCGCAGCAAAAAAGTCCCGGTCAAATGCTCAAATCCCCCGAAGTAATTCCCAAAGTTAAAAAAGAAGTCAATGAAAGATTATCAGTTAGCACACGACGAAATTAAGAAAGAAATTAGAAAATATCCGATTTGTTTGCTGGCAAATGATATTAATGTGCCTATGAACATTGGAAGTCTCTTTCGGATTGCTGATGCTTTTGGTGTTCAGAAAATATATCTGTGCGGTGATTCTCCTGTGCCGCCCAATAAGAAAATTAGCAAAACGGCAAGGGCTACGGTGAAAGCAGTGGACTATGAATATCAAAAAAATGCACTTGAAACTGTTAACATTTTAAAAAAAGAGGAATATATAATTGTAAGCCTTGAAATTACAAAGCATAGTGTGGACATCCGAGATTTTAATATCCAACCGACAGATAAAATTTGTCTGATTATCGGTGCGGAAAGTACAGGCGTTGAACAGGCATTATTAGATGCTTCTGATGCAGTGGTGCATATTCCGATGTATGGACAAAACTCCTCGATGAATGTCGCTGCGGCAACCGCAATTGCTGTCTTTGAACTGGCTAAAAATTATATGCCATAAAATTATTGGTCGTTGAGTTTGCTAAAACGTCTGGTGATTTGGGCAATAAAACAACCAACATGACCGAGAAATATCAAAATGAAAGTGGCGATCTCCTCAATTATGTAAGCTATCATTCCAAACATGGCGGTGGTGCTGAAGAGGTTTTGCAACACAAAAAAAACGGCTCCGAGATGGCACATATCACCCTTCATGCCAATGGAGTTATTAACCTTAGAGAAGGACGCAGCAAAGGGAAAGAGTTGGTCGGTTTTGTTAAAAACGGATTGAGTGGCTTTTCGCCCTCGCCCTCCATCAAACTGCAGGCGTTTTTACGGCGTGTTAAGGACGAGTTTTAATAGCTGGAAAATCTGATGCACATATTTTTCTGTGGTGAATTGAGCCATTGCTTTTTCACGACCTGCTTCGCCCATTTTTGTAGCCTTCTCTCTATTTAATATCAAATACTCCATTTGTGTAGCCAGTTCTTCTGCGTTGCCTTGGTATAATAATCCATTCACGCCATGCTCCACAAGCTCCGGGGTAGCTCCACTTTCGTAGCCAATGACAGAAATTCCATAAGCCATGGCTTCTGCCGTCACGCGTCCCATACCTTCGTGCAAAGAACACATCAAAAGCGCGTCTGCCTGCTGATAGATTTCGCTCGGATTGGGAACGTAACCCATGATGCGGACTTTATTTTCCAATTGATGTTTTTTGCAAAATTGTTTCATCCGCCAAGTGTAAATCCTTCTGCCTTTACCTACAAAAATCAGTTGAATATTATCGTGTTTTTGCGACAGCATAAAAAAAGCTTTTAAAGCCTGCATCTGCTGTTTCATGGGATGAATGAGTCCTATATTTAGGAAGGTGAAGGGTTTGCCACTCTCGCCCCTAGCCCCTAAAGTGGAGTCCTGCGCTTTGTCTGTCAAGTGGGCGGATTCCCCTTTAGGGGCTAGGGGCGGGCGAGAGAGAGCATCCATCTCCTCTTCACCCATTATCCCATTATACACCAGATGCTTCGGTGCAGTTACTTTCGGCAATACACCATCCAGCAAAGCCTGTGAAATGCTGACCACAGCAGCCGAGCGATTCATCCATTTTAGGAAATTTGTCTGCCCAAAAACGTAATTGGTTTTATAATGCTCGCGCACAAATTCTCGGATATGCCAGACATGTTTTTTGCCCAGTCGATGTGCCAAATATGCGCCGATTGCAGTAACAGAACTATTGGTATAAATAATATCGGGATTGAGGGCTTTGACTTTTCGGGTGAGTGAGGGCAGGAGGATTTGGTTTTGTATAATGCGAAGCGGAAAGAGATAATAATTGATAGACACTTTCGTGTAAACCCAGTTGGTAAATGGAGCAATCAGGTATTCAATACCTTCTTCCTGCAAGGCCTTTGTAAAATCACCTTCTTTCGGACACAGCAAAATGCTTTTTACTCCATGTATTTGCAAACCACGCACCAAGCCCAGCAGAGAGCGATTGGCACCCATAAGGTCAGCGTAGTGAGTGATGAAGAGGATTTTAAGTGGGCGTGTTGATGTGTTGATGTGTTGTCGTGTTGTGGTGTTTTTCTTCATTATTCGACATTCCTTGTTCGTTATTCGATATTCCGTTTGGTATGTTTCATATTTGTGTTTTGATTACAAAACATGAACACTTCAACACTTCAACACCACAACACAATCAGCCTCCATATTTCCCACGAAACTTGCGGGATAAGGCTTTGTGTTTATTGTCCAAATCAACCGTTTTGCCCTGAATAAAAGCCTGCTCGACTTTACAGGTACGCATATCCAGCGCATCACCAGCACTGATAAAAAATGTAGCATCCTTGCCTTTTTCTAGTGTACCAACTCGGTCGCCAATACCCAATATTTCAGCCGTATTGGAAGTCAAGGCTTTGACACCTTCTTCATAAGGCAAGCCATAAGCCACTGCCTGTCCAGCCTGAAAAGGCAAATTGAATTGTTGCCAGCCGCCTTCCATACTTAGTGCAAACAATACACCTTTTTCATGCAAAATCTGTGGTGTTTTGAACGGCTGATCTATATCGTCATCTGTATTGGAAGGGAGGTCTTGGGTATTGCCCAGAATGACTGGAATATTATTTTCAGCTAATAAGTCAGCAATTAGCCAGGATTCTTTTCCGCCTATAATGACTGCCTGTACATCTATTTCTTTGATAAACTGAATGACATCCGTAATGGCTTGTGCATTATTCGCATGAACAAATAACTTTTTCTCCGCATTAAATAAGCCACTCATGGCTTCCAGTTTCAGGTTTTTAGTTCTTGCTTTTCTATTGGTATAAGCCTTCGCCTCTTTAAACTGATTTTTAACGATCGTCACCCGTTCTGAATATTTATCATTCTTCTTAGAGGGTCCAGGCTCTGCCCACCAGCCAGAGCGATTGTGGGTGCGTGGCCAATGCAGGTGAATGCCATCGTCGGTTTTGTATGCGGCATCTTCCCAGTTCCAGCCATCCAGTTCGACTATGCTGGATGTGCCTGATACTGTACCGCCTTCGGGAACAATTTGCGCAAGCAGAACGCCATTCGAACGGACTGTTGGCGTGACACGAGAATCGGTATTATAAGCAATGATAGAACGGATGTTAGGATTGAATCGCCCGACTTCCCGATTGTCGCGAGTAGAACGTACAGCATCAATTTCTGTCAGCCCAAGTTGTGAATTGGGTGCAATAAAACCTGGGTAAATTTCTTTGCCACCTGCCTCGATGATTTTATCCCATTCAGCAGGATTGGGGCGGATGACAGTGGCGTCACCGACCAAGGTGAGTTTGCCATTTTCAAAACCAATGGCACTGTTCTCGATTACTTCTCCATTGCCGAGATGCGCTTTGGCATTGAGAATGAGTATGCTGCCTTTTTGTGCTGCTGCGGGTGTTTGCTGCGCCAATAAATTGATATTCGCCAATAGCAAAACAAAGATTCCAATAAGTCCGTTTTTCAACATGATGTTCAATTTTATCTGGGCAAGATACGGAATTTCCCTTCACCCTTGAATAATAATGTGTGAAAGATTCGTGCATTCCGGGCTAACTTTTTTTAAACGATGCAATTTGAATTCTATATTTACACCGCTTCTTATATTGGAGAAAGAATCATAAAATTGCCCAACTCTATTATAATACCCAAAATGAGGATAAAACCAATTAGTACCTGAATGTTTTTAAAAAATGAATTCATTCTGATTTTGGGATACAAGAAACCGGCAGCAATTAAAACCAGTATATAAGGCAAAACAACTCCTATAGAATAGCCTACAAAAAGAGCATCGTCTATGTCGGATAAAGATTGGTCGATTGCCTTTCGTTCTAATAAGGGAAAGATACTTGGAAGCGCAAAAGAAAAAACTTTAAAAGCAATCAGGTATATACCCAGCCATCTAAACGTTTTGTCAAGTATCGAATTCCCTTTACGCTTGTCAGCAATAAGCTCTGATTTCATATCGCTATCTAGCAATTCTTCCGAGCTTGTCCTGTTGAATAAACCTATTTTATGTAGATACCAGACACAAAAAATAAAGAATAAAATATTAACCAGAATAACAAAGAGGGCTGCCATCCATAAATAAGGACTATTAGTGGCAGCAAATAAATAATTGCCGCCTATGGCAAACATCATAACAACCAGAATTGCAAAGATAAAACTGTTTAACCAGTGCTTCATTGACGTGTCAGTGAATACTTCAAAAATGAAAAAAACAGCCACGAGCAGCAAAAAAACCTTCGGTGTCAGGGTAGCAATCAAGCCAGTTGTTAGGTAATAATAGAACATGTATAGCTATGTTTTGAAAATTGAGCTAAAAAAATAGTGTTTTAAGTAATTGTTTATCAGTTAATTAAAAGATTTGTCGGAAAAATAATTTTCCCGAAGGGAACTAAATTTAATTTCAAACCATTGTTTAGTGCGTATTCAATATCGAAATTATATTTCATTATCACAATGACACATAGTACACGACATATTATCATAAATAACAACTTCCCTGATTATCGGGGAGGCAACACCCCGGTTCCCTGTGATCCCGGAAGCCGTGATATTCCGAATATCGCCGCAATTGCCCATACGGGCAAACGTCCATTCTAACAACTCGCTAAAAGTAGTCGTAGTTGTTAGAAAGCAGCTACGACAAAGCAATTTACCATTATTTTACTTACCGTCGTAGTCTGCCCGGATTCTTAAATTGAATGTTGGAAATTAAATTCATCGTTCATCATTTAACATTCATCATTACAAAAAGGTAGCGTAGTTCAATCAGGCAGAGCAGGGGATTGTCTATCCTCAAGTTGCGGGTTCGATTCCCGTCGTTACCGCTAAATTTCATGGCTCAATTGCTGTATTGTTCAATTGTTTCATAGTTAGGTTTTTTTGCTACGCAAAAAACATGAAGCAATGTAACAGTGAGACCATGAAACCATGAAAAAGGGGAGTACATGTCCAAGGCAGGCGATGTTGCTTTGCAAGCAACGTGTGATGGGTTCGATTCCCATAACTTCCACTGGTTCTAAACTCTAGGCGTAGCTTAACGGGAGAGCACTGCATTTGGAATGCAGACGGTGTAGGTTCGACTCCTACTGCTTAGACAAATACAACCATGTAGTTCAATTGGATAGAACAGGAGGCTACGAACCTCCAGACCGGGGTTCGAGTCCCTGCGTGGTTACTAAGAACGTTTTAAAATGGTAGAATTAGTTTAATCGGTAAAATGTCGCGTTGTGAGCGCGGAGTCCAGGGTTCGAATCCCGGTTCTACCCAAGTAGCAGTAGCAGTATCAGTAACAAGGTCAGTATCAGTTTCAATAAGAATAATTTGCTTTGCAAATGACCATGTATTGCGACTGATATTGCTACTGAAACTGAATCAGCAAGTGTCGTATAATGGCTTATTATGTCTGACTTCCAATCAGAGGATCAAGGTTCGATTCCTTGTACTTGCTCTTTGTTTTGGTAATTGGGGTATTAGGATATTGGGAATAATAGCAAACTAATTACTAATATACCAATAACCAATTACCACATTTAAAAAGCGATGTAGCGCAGTGGTTTAGCGCAGCTCTCTTACACAGAGAAGGTCGGGAGTTCGAATCTCTCCATCGCTACAATGACTTGGTAGCTCAACGGTAGAGCAATGCCCTGTTAAGGCAAAGGTTGCAGGTTCATCCTGCCTGGGTCGCGAGTTTATTGAGTTTATTGAGTTTATTGAGTTTATTGAGTTTATTGAGTTTATTTTGCTACGCAAAATAAACTCCTACTAATTACTCACACAATTACTTAATCAACTCAATAACATAGTTTCTCAATCAACCCAATCTCCGATATGGCGCAATTGGTGAGCGCGTCCGCCTGATACGCGGAAGGTTGCTGGTTCGAGTCCAGCTATCGGGACTAAGCTGACATAGCATAATTGGTATTGCCCCTGATTTGTAATCAGGAGATTGTTGGTTCGAATCCAACTGTCAGCTCTCTTTAAGTACTTCGGCACAATGCCAGTTCAGCTAACTGATTTATTGCCAACTATTTTTTGAATTTGAATTTGACGTTTGGATTTGTATTTTCACTTACTTCCTCATTTCTTCTTCAATATATTTGGCGACAGCCACAATTTCAGCATCTTTCATCATGCCTTTGAAGGGCGTCATCAGGCCTTTGCCATGATAGACCTGGGCGACACTTTCTTCCAGACTTATGGTAGATTTAGTCAGGTCTTTTGCGCCGTTTACCCCAAGTGCGCCATTCATGCCGTGGCAGATGGAGCATAGTTTTTTGAACGTTGCTTTAGCATTTATCCTAGCTATATCTTCATCAGATGCGCTTGCAATCATTTCTTTTGCTTTTGCCAACTGTTCAGGTGGAACAGAGCTTTCTGTTGCTGTGGTATTGCCTTGTTTAGTTGCTATTTTTGTTGTTTCCTTTGCATCGCGCTTTATTCTTCTCTGCGGTTCTTCGCCATTACAGCTCCATAGAAAAGTAAAACTTATTAAAATCAGTAAGATGGATGAATTTTTCATTTAATAATAATGAGTGAATGAGAAAATGAATGAATTTCTTAGCTATCGTTTTTGAATTTGAATTTGAATTTGACGTTTGAATTTGTGTTTTCTATCCTTTCCGCTTGGGATTATCCTTTAGAAAACTTCCCCAATCGCTGTATTTTTTTTGCCCACCGAGTGCTGTTTTTTGTTGATAATAATGACACATTGCCGTCGCTAGTGCATCTGTTGCATCGAGTGGGTAATCTCTTAGTTTTACTTTCAGGGTATTTTCTAACATGGCAGCGAGTTGTTCTTTAGAAGCATTTCCGCTACCCGTTACAGAGAGTTTAATTTTTTTGGGAGAATACTCGGTTACTTCCACATCATTGGTCATGGCAGCCGCGATAGCTACGCCTTGCGCTCGGCCAAGTTTGAGCATCGACTGTGGATTTTTACCATAAAAAGGAGCTTCCACAGCCATTTCTTTGGGTTTATATTTTTCAATCAACTCCTGTACACCTTCAAATATTTTTTTCAATTTGAGTGGATGCGTTTCTAGTTTATCCATACGAAATACGCCAAGATCGAGCAGGCGAACATGCTTGTCTACAATTTCTATAATGGCATAGCCCAATACATTTGTACCGGGGTCAATGCCAATATATCGGTATGCTGGTATTTTTTTCATTACTTTTTTCGCATCTTGCAGCGTAGCTTTTAGCTGCGCTGCAAGATAATCAAAAAATTGTGTATTGGACAGGCTAAAATCAAAAGTCAAACAAAATCTGAAGCGAGGTAAACGAGTAGTGGATTATGTGCGTAAGCGCAGACAACTCAACCTGCTGATTAAGCTCATTTTGCTGAGTTTATTGGGCTGGGCTTTGTATGTGCAGATTGTCGCCAAGGAAAACATCAGTGAGATATGGACGACCTTTCAGGCAGAGCTGAAAAATGGAGAAGTTGGTCTATTGGTACTTACTTTTTTATTGATGCCAGTCAATTGGTCATTGGAAACGATCAAGTGGCAGCGACTGGTCAGGACGATTGAAGTAGTCCCGTTTTTCAGGGCTTTCAAAGGCATTTTGGCAGGAATTACACTGTCTATTTTTACGCCCAATCGTGTTGGCGAATATGGCGGACGCATCCTTGTGGTCAAACCAGAAAACAAAATACCTACCGTAGTCGCTTCCTTAGTGGGCAGTTTTAGTCAACTCACCACCTTGCTGGTGATGGGACTGGCTGGAATGTCCTATTTTATGTATAAAAAAATAGAACCCGATGCACTGGTGATGTTTGGAACTTCTGTCTCCGCTTTGCTCTTATCTGGAATGCTGATTTTCTTTTATTTGAATGTGGATTTAGCCATTCCATTAGTGAAAAAAATCCCTTACATCCGACGTTTTGTAAAACACTTGACGGTATTGCAAAGTTATGATGCGAAAACCCTTTTGCTGGTCTTGCTCCTTTCCATTGGTCGATATTTGGTCTACTCTTTCCAGTATTATCTCATTCTGATGTTTTTTGGTATTGAAGTCTCTCTGCTGCTGGGCTTGGCGAGTATCGCTTTGATTTTTTTTATACAAACCAGTGTTCCACTTCCTCCGATTTATGGTTTAGCAGTCCGGGGGAATGTCGCCCTGAAAATCTGGGGATATTTTACAGTTAATACGCTGGGCATCTTGTCTTCTACCTTTGGTTTATGGTTTATTAATGTCATTTTTCCCGCCTTGATAGGAATGATATTTATCAGCAGCGTAAACATTATGAAGTCTTTTGGATATGGAGATTGATTGCCTTAGGTTCAGCTTTAAAGGTGTTAAAAGTTAAGGTATTGTTAATATAATCATAATAAATTAAGTATTTTTGTGTGCCCTGGTGAAATAAATTCAAATCAATTTTTTAAACAAAGATCAATTTAAACGTATGAAACGTCTCTCATTAGTTTTTGCAATGATGTTTCTGTGTCTCGCATCTATGATGGCACAGCGCACCATTTCGGGGACCATTACCGACGATACAGGCGAGGCACTGCCTTTTGCCAATGTATATGTTGAAGGTACAACGGTGGGTACAACTACCGATATTGATGGTAATTATAGCCTCAAAGTTCCTGAAGGTGCTACCACTCTTGTGGTGTCTTACACCGGTTATGGCGATCAAAGCCTGGCACTCGGTGATTCTAATACTCTGGATTGCATTATGTCAGAAGGTGTTGTACTCGACAATGTTGTCGTAACAGCATTGGGCATCAAGCGGGAGAAAAAATCGCTTGGATATGCTACGCAGGAAGTAGGTGGAGAAGAAACCACTAGAGTAAAAGATGCCAACTTCATGAACTCGCTTTCTGGAAAGATAGCTGGTGTACAGGTCAAAAGCTCAGGTCAGCTGGGTGGTTCTTCCGATGTAATTATTAGAGGACGCACCTCTTTGACGGGTAATAATCAGGCATTATTTGTTGTAGATGGTACGCCAATTGCGAATGCCATTACTAATACTACTGATCAGCAGACTGGTAGAGGTGGGTATGACTATGGTAATACTGCCATGGATGTTAATCCAGAAGATATTGAATCTATCAATGTACTGAAAGGTGCGGCTGCAACTGCTCTTTATGGGTCTCGTGCTGCCAATGGTGTGGTATTGATTACGACTAAAAAAGGTAAGCAAAATACAGGACTAGGTATCACTGTTTCTACTGGTTATACTGGTGGATCTATAGACAAAACAACGATGCCAGTTTACCAGAAAGAATATGGAGCGGGTTACTCTGATATTCAAGGCTGGTATGGTGGTGCTGCTGATGGCCGCGATGGTCTGGATCTGGATGACCTAGATGGTGATGGTACGCCCAATTTTGCGGCAGCTGTTTACGAAGATGCTTCTTATGGAGCTGCTTTCGATCCTTCTTTGATGGTGTATGACTGGAGATCTTATTATGATGAGATTGGTTCTTATGGTCAGTTGTATCCCTGGGTAGCTGCTGAAAATGATGCCTCTAACTCTTTCTATGAAACGATGAGTACTTTCAATAACAGCATTTCGCTGGATGGTGGTACAGATAAGAGTGACTACAGATTGAGTTTTACCCGTTTCGACCAGCAGGGTATTGTACCTAATAGTAAAATTGACAAAAATACAATTTCACTGGGCGGTGGCTTCAACCTGAGAGAAAATCTGAAAGTTCGTTCTAATGTAAATTATATTCTGACGAATGGTAGAGGACGTTATGGTACTGGTTACAGTAATAATAACCCTAATCAGTCTTTCCGTCAATGGTATCAGACGAATGTAGATATTCTGGATCAGAAAGCAGCGTATGAGCAAACAGGCTTGAACATTTCATGGAACCCTTATGGTATCCTGAATCCTTCAATTTCTAAGCAGCCACACTATTTCGATAATTATTATTTCAACGCTTACGAAAATGTACCAACGGATTCTCGTTCACGCATTTTTGGTAATGTAGAATTGGAATATGGCATTACAGAATCTCTAAGCCTTTTGGGTAGAGTTTCTACTGATAGGTACAACGAAGTTCAGGAAGAAAGAATTGCTGTAGGTTCTGTTGATGTATCCTCATACTCTCGTTATAACAGAAGTTTTTATGAAAATAATGTTGACTTATTCTTAAACTTTAACAAGTACTTTGGTGCGGAAGATGTATTCAGCTTCGACGGTATGTTGGGAACCAATTTCAGAAGAACTGGTGTAGATGCAATTTATGCTGAAACAAACGGTGGGCTAGTTGTACCTAAAGTATATGCTTTGTCTAACAGTGTAAGTTCTATCTCTGCGCCAACTGAAACAAAGACAAGAATTGGTCAGAATGGTTATTTTGCAAGAGCTACACTGGGATATAACCAATTCCTGTATGTAGACCTGACAAACAGATATGATTTTTCTTCTACACTTCCTGAAAGTAAAAATGGCTTCAATTATCCATCAGCTTCTTTGAGTCTGGTTTTTTCTGAATTTCTTGATGGTGCCAAATGGTTTGACTTTGGTAAATTACGTGTAAATTATGCGCAGGTGGGTAATGGTGCTCCATCATTGAGTATTTTTGATACTTATGTCCTTGGCGATCCTTTTGCTGGTGTTACTTTGGCTTCTGTTCCTGGAAGAAAGAATAATGATCAATTAAAAAATGAAAGAACAGTAAGCACCGAAGCAGGGCTGGAATTGAAATTCCTGAGAAATCGTGTAGGTTTGGACTTCTCTGTTTATAAATCCAGTACATACGATCAGATTATTCCTGTAACAGTAACTGCTGCAACAGGTGTAACTTCTAAGTATAAAAATGCGGGTGAAATCGAAAATAAAGGGATTGAAATCGCCTTGACTGGTACGCCGATAAAAACGGATAAATTCTCTTGGGACATTAGTTTCAACTGGGCGAAAAATGCGAACAAAGTAGTTGAATTGTTTGAGGAACAAAGCAATCTGCAACTGGCTTCAGTGCAAGGTGGTGTTACTTTGAATGCTACAGTAGGTGAGCCTTATGGTGCTATTTGGGGAACCGATTTTGTTCGCCATACAGATGGTAGCCCAATCGTTTATCCGCATTGGAACACTGGTGTGCGTTACCACAAAACGGGTTCTCCTGAAGTGATTGGTAATATCAATCCTGACTTCAAAGGAGGTATCAATAACAGATTCTCTTACGGACCAGTTAATTTTGGATTCCTGATTGATTTCCAGAAAGGCGGAGACTACTTTTCTCTGGATCGCTGGTATGGTACTGCTACAGGTATTTATGACTTTACTGCTGGTAACAACAGAGACGGAAATCCCGTAAGAGCTTTACCTTCTGACGGTGGTGGTATCTTTGTTGATGGTGCTGTTGTTCAGACGGATACTGACGAAAATGGTGTACCTGTTTCTGATGGTACAGCTAATGAAGAAGCTTTCTATGCAAGTGATGTTTATACTTCTCTGGGGTATGTTTATGCACCTAATGCTTACCATATATACGATGCATCTTTCGTAAAATTGAGAGAAGCGAGCATTGGTTTTGGTTTGCCAAAGAACATTGTAAGCAAAACACCATTCCAAAGTCTTGACTTGTCATTCGTGGGTAGAAATCTTTGGATTATTCACAAAAACACGCCTTATTCTGATCCTGAAGCTGGTTTGAGTGCTGGTAATATTGGACAAGGAAACCAATCAGGAGCTTATCCTTCTGTTAGAGAATTTGGGGTTAATTTGAGAGCTAAATTTTAAAAAAATCTAAACATTTTTTTAAGTACAAAAACGACAATAATAATGAAAAAAATATTAATAGCATTTATGTCCGTTTTGGTCTTAGCAGCATGTGATCCGCTGACTGATCTCAACGTGGACGATAAAAACCCATCAGCTGTTCCTGCGGGAACACTGTTTGCCAATTCAACGGTAGAGTTAATGGACTTTATGTCTAGTTGTAATGTAAATGTAAATAACTTCCGCCTTTGGTCTGAACAATGGTCGCAAACGACCTATCCAGACGAATCTAACTTCCAATTGGTAGAAAGAAACGTAAACGGTAGAGCATGGAACACACTTTATGCTACTGTCATCAAAGATGCAAGAGCGGCGAAAGCCATCATGGAAGCTGATCAATTCCTTTCTGCTGACAATAAGCGGGCGCAGGGTGCGATCATGGAAGTGGTTGAAATTTTTGCCTTCCACCTCCTAGTAGATATTTTCGGTGATATACCTTATACGGAAGCATTGGATACCGACAATCTGACGCCTAAATATGATGATGATGCAGCTATTTATGCTGACCTAGCTACTCGTCTGGATGCAGCAATAGAAGGACTGAATGTGCCAAGTGGACTTGGTAGCTACGATATTATCTATGGTGGTGATAGCGATGCATGGAAAAAATTCGCCAACTCTCTAAAATTGAGAATGGCGATTCGTATGGCTGATATGGATAACGCTAAAGCTAAAAGCATGGTAGAAGCTGCGGTAAGCAGTGGTGTATTCTCTTCAAGTGCTGACGATTTCAAAATTTCTTATCAAGGTTCTACACCAAATACCAACCCCGTATGGGAATCTTTGGTACAAAGTGGACGTACTGACTTTGTTGGTTCCAACACATTGATTGATGTGCTGAATAATCTGGATGATCCAAGAAGAGCAGCTTTTTTCAAAAGCAATATCGTAGATAGCCTGGGTAATGTGATTTATGTAGGTGGTGAGTTTGGTAATGCCAATTCTTACCCTGACAACTCTCATCCTGGTGCTTTGTTGGAAGATCCAACTTTGCCAGGTGCTATCATGAGCTTTACTGAAGTGAATTTCTTACTGGCTGATGCAGCAGCAAGAGGATATAGTGTTGGCGGAACTCCTGAAAGCTTCTATGATGAAGGTGTCACTAGCTCTTTCTCTGATTGGGGGGTAAGTGGTGCAAGCGCTTATCTGGCAAATCCTGATGTAGCTTATGCAACTGCTCCAGGAAACTGGAAAGAAAAAATCGCTATGCAAAAATGGATCGCACTGTACAATCGTGGATTCGAAGCATGGAGTACGTACAGAGTGTATGATGCACCAACTATGAATGTAGCTGTAGGTGCAGGTATTTTACCTCCTCCTCGTTTCACTTATCCGGTGACTGAGTTTTCTCTGAATGGAGAAAGTGTACAAGCGGCAGCTGCGGCTATCGGTGGTGATTCATTTGAGTCTAAAGTATTTTGGGATATGAACTAAAATGATGTAGAGCATACGCTCTTATCATCTTGAAATATACAAGATATAAAAGCCGTTCCGTTTTTTCGGAGCGGCTTTTTGTTTTTGGAGAATAGAAATTTCAAACATGTGACCTCACGCAACCATCTCGGCTGTTTTTTAGTCTTTGTTAGTATTGTATTGATATAGAAAACAAAATAAGTTGAATCGTATTCAACTTACAAGAATATTGGTTTCATTTGGTTTTAAAGCCTTCATGCTCAAGCAGCGTGAAGGTTTTTTTTATAAACTGGATTTTTGTTGGTCATAATTTTCAGCGTTCGGCATTTCCTGACAAAGTTCGACTAATACACCATTAGCGGTTTTGGGATGTATAAAGCAGACCAATTTATTATCTGCACCGCGTTTGGGTTCTTCATTGAGTAATCGAAATCCTGCTGCTTTCAGGCGTTTCATTTCTGCATGTATATTGTCCACTGCAAATGCGATATGATGGACACCTTCGCCCCGTTTCGCAATAAATTTGGCTATCGGGCTGTCTTCGCGGGTAGCTTCTAGTAATTCAATTTTATTGGAACCCACTTTAAAAAAAGAAGTACTCACACCTTCCGAAGCCACTTCTTCTATTTTATAATGGGCTTCGCCAAATAATTTTTCAAATAAGCCATTGCTCTCCGACAGGCTTTTTACTGCAATACCGATGTGTTCTATCTGATTCATAATTAATTCAATTTAAGCGAAAATACAAATTCAAACGTCAAATACAAATTCAAAAGTGTATATAACCAAATTACTACATTCTATGTGGCATAGTGTTTGTCTTAATCAAAGTATATTTTTTTCACTAAAACAAATACAAGATGAAAAATACACTGATACTAACTTTAGCTTTGGCACTTATCTCATTTGTAGCACAAGACAGCTACGCACAGGTGATTGGAAAAGGAAAAACCACAAAAACTGAAAGTGAACAACCGACCATTGAAGAAGAAAAGCCTACACAACGTCCGACATTAAGCGGAAAACGTCCGACCATCATTAAAGAAAAACCTGAAATTTTGGACAGAGATGAAGCAGAAGAGCATGAAGGACATGAGGAACACAATGGAGAACATGCTGGTCACGACCACCATAAAGGACATAAACACGGACATCATAAAGGGAAAGGACATAAGTATGGACACCATAAAGGAAAAGGTCATCACAAGGGCAAAGGAAAAGGGCATAAACATCATGACCACAGCGGACACAGTCACGATGGTCACAAAGGACATAAGCCAGGAAAAGTGAAAGGTGAGAAATATCCAGATAATGATCGTGAAGCAAAACCAGCGGGCAAAAAGCCAAGCGTTGGAAAAGGCAATAAAAAAGGATAAATAATCCATTAGAATAAAATAAAAACCTGCTCATTATGAGCAGGTTTTTTTATTTTACAGACAAATTAACAGAACATGAAACACGCAGTCATAGACTTAGGCACCAACACCTTTCACCTACTCATCGTCGAGTCCGTCGCAGGCGGAGAATTTCAGGAAATATTCCGCAAGCGGATTTTCGTACAACTGGCAGAAGACGGCATTCAGCAGATTGGAAAAAATGCTTTCAGGCGAGGATTGGACGCTTTACGCGAATATGGACAAATCCTGAAAAAGTATGAGGTAACACAAGTAGAAGCCTTTGGCACGGCTGCCCTCCGTAGAGCGCGAAATGCGGGCGCATTTATAGCTGCCATAAAAGAAGAAACAGGCATCGAAGTGCAGGTCATCAGTGGGGATGCAGAAGCCCGACTCATTACAAAAGGTGTCCGCCTTGCAGTACCTTTTAGCAAGCAGCCCACTTTGATTATGGACATCGGTGGGGGAAGCGTAGAATTTATTTTGGCAAATGACAAAAAGGTGTTTTGGGCGCAAAGCTTCTCGGTAGGTGTGGCTGTCCTCCATCATCAGTTTCATGAAAATGAACCCATATCGGCAGCAGAAATTGACGCAACGAACCAACATCTTGAAGCACTGCTAAACCCGCTTTGGGCAGCACTACAAAAATATCCTGCACATCTACTGATTGGAGCATCAGGAACATTTGATGTACTGGAAGCTATGCTGGTGGAAAAGAAAGAACATCCGCTGTGTGCTTTTATTCGTGAAGCTGATTTTTATCCCATTTATGAAAAAATTATTCAGATGCCACTGGATAAGCGACTGGAAATGGACAAACTCCCAACACAGCGTGCAAAGCTGATTGTGGTCGCGCTGATACTTATTCGTAAAATACTGGAACACCTGTCTGTCCAACAAATTGCCGTATCTATGTATGCGATGAAAGAAGGAATGCTGGCGGAGATGATGGGGGAGAAAATGAGTGAATGATGGAATGAATGAGTTGATTGGTTGGTTAATAAGCAAAAAGTGGAAATACAAATCCAAACGTCAAATTCAAATTCAAAAAAGTATTGACAATAAGCCAATTATATAAATTGAAAGTGGCGTTTAGTTGAGTCCATGTCTTAATAACCAATCACTAATCAACTAATTACTAAGCCCAATTTAATGCAACGACATTCTACTTTGATAAAATATGGCTTTGGAATTTGGAATTTTCCCTTTTTGCTTTTTTAATAAAAAAGGTGATGCTGTCTTCAAACCTGATTTCCTCCAAAACCCTCTTATGGTTTTCCGAAACATCACCCTTTTAAATGGAAATAAACAGAAACTGTTTATTATTTAACCATTTCTCATCCTAACGTGTAAAATACTATGGCTTATGAGTGTTGAGAATGAGAGAAGGGTCAAAATCTACCACTTTACACCTTGTAAAGGTGAGACTTATTCAAATGCAATTCAATTTATTTAACACTTAAATAATGTGAATCTTACGTTGTACAGGCATCATTTTCGTATTTGACAGCGTTAAGTGTTTGAATTGGCGATGAAATTAAATAATTTCGCCGCCGAACATTGTTCTAGTCATATAAAAAACGTAATTTTGCAGGCTTATGTGGAAAAAATCCATCTTTCAAATATTATCGGTAGCATTTTTAGTCGTCATTAGCTCGTGTAGTAGTGAATTTGAAAAACTGCGTAAGCAGGATGATTTCGGATTGAAATACGAAAAAGCGATGGAATTTTACGACAAAGGCGATTATTATAAAGCGCAGGTTTTGTTGGAACAAATCATGCCCTTTTATAAAGGTAAAGAAGAAATAGAAAAAATCTATTTCACCTATGCCAATACGCATTATCACCTCAATAAATTTATTATGGGTGCGTATTATTTCAAAAATTTTGCCACGACTTTCCCAAACAGTGATTATGCCGAAGAAGCCAGCTATATGGCAGCATACTCCAATTATCGGGTGTCGCCGAAATATCGCTTAGATCAAACGTATACTGAGAAAGCAATTGATGAACTACAATTGTTTATCAATACACACCCCAAAAGTGAACGGGTAGTCAAGTGTAATGAATTGATTGACGAGTTGCGCCGCAAAAAAGAACAGAAAGCTTTTGCGCAGGCTGATTTGTATTTCAAATTGAATGATTTCAAAGCCGCTACGCACACGTATCAGTCGGTACTGAAAGATTATCCAGATGCAGTAGAAGCAGAACGGGCGCGTTTTATGATTTTTAAATCAAACTATCGCCTGGCACAAAATAGCATCGAACTTACACAGGCAGATCGTTTTCAGGATGCCATTGAATCGTATAACGAATTTACAGAACGTTATCCGAAAAGCGAATTTATGAAAGAAGCCAATGATTTATTTCAGGCTTCCTCAGATAGAATCGCTAAACTAAATGCGGAGTAAATTCGTTTAGTAACAAGAAGAACTAAGATGCCTAGAAATTACGCAGCTATTTTTCTTGTTCCTTACATAAAAGATATTTTCATTCATCATTAAGTGCCGGACTAATTTAAGTTGAATTAAAACTCAATAGCTGATTAGCCAATGTCTAGTTTAGACTTAAACTTAATCTTAAACTTAAACTTAATAAAGTATGGATATTAAAAAAAGAGCACAGGGCTTACCAGCGAACATCGAACCACAAAATGTGATGGATTTCGTAAAAGAGACAGGTAACATTTACGAAACATTAGCTGTTATTTCAGAGCGTTCCAACCAAATTTCTCGTCAGTTGAAAGATGAGTTATTGGCAAAATTGGAAGAGTTTGCAGTAGCTAATGAAAGCCTTGAAGAAATACATGAAAACAAAGAGCAGATTGAGATTTCTCGTTTCTACGAGCGTCTGCCCAATCCACCGCTGCTCGCTACACACGAGTATATGAATGGTCAGTTGCATTTCCGCTACAAAGAGGATGATGGCAAAACCAAAGTAGGTAAAAATACACGCGTTTATCACTAATTAAAGGATAAATGAGGAAAGATAAATGATGAATACTTTCGGGTATTCATCATTTGTCATTTAAGCACTTATCATTAAAATGAGATTGAAAAATAAAAAGGTCATATTAGGCATAAGCGGCAGCATTGCAGCTTACAAAACAGCCTTTTTAACCCGTCTGTTGGTCAAAGCTGGCGCAGAAGTCAAAATCATTATGACACCAGCAGCGACTGATTTTATTACTCCACTCACCTTATCTACTTTATCCAAAAATCCGGTGTACAGCAATGTCAGTTCCGAAGAAGGCTGGAACAACCACGTCGAGCTCGGCTTGTGGGCTGACGCACTTGTCATTGCACCTGCTACTGCCAATACACTGGCTGGCATGGCAAACGGCATTTGCAATAATATGCTGCTGGCAGTTTATCTCTCTGCACGCTGCCCAGTGTTTTTCGCGCCTGCAATGGATTTGGATATGTGGACACATCCTGCCACACAAGCCAATGTAGCCAAACTACAAGAATATGGCAATCACCTCATCCCGGTAGGAGATGGCGAACTAGCAAGCGGACTAGTCGGCGCAGGACGCATGGCAGAACCAGAAGATATTGTGAATATGCTCGCTGATTCTTGGGAAAGCGAAACAGTCACAAAAGATCTAGCAGGCAAAAAAGCCCTAGTCACTTCAGGACCAACGCACGAAGCCATAGACCCAGTACGTTTTATCGGCAATCGTTCTACAGGACGAATGGGCGTGGCACTCGCAGAAGAACTAGCGAGCCGTGGCGCAGAAGTGATACTAGTGAGTGGCCCGACAAACATCAAGGCTTCTGGAGAACACATCACAAGCATTTCAGTCAAGTCAGCACAAGACATGTATGAAGCCTGCGTCCAGCATTTCCCCGAAATGGACATTGCGATTATGGCGGCCGCAGTAGCAGATTATACACCCAAAACTACTTCTGCAACCAAGATAAAAAAGAAACCCGGTGAGATGAGTATCGAACTCAAACGCACCAAAGACATCGCACAGCAATTGGGCAAGCTTAAAAAGACTGGACAAGTCACCGTCGGTTTTGCCCTCGAAACGCATGACGAATTGAAAAACGCCAGAAAAAAACTGACCAAAAAGAATTTCGACTTTATCGTCCTCAATTCACTCAATGATAAAGGCGCCGGCTTCCAGCATAATACCAATAAAATCACCATTGTCGATAAAAATGGGGAGCAGAGCTACGACCTGAAATCCAAAGAAGCAGTGGCTAAGGATATTGTGGATTATCTTGGGAAGTATGTGAAACCTTAGTGTTACTTCGTCACTTAGTGGTTAAAAAAACGCTCCGATGCGCAACCCAGAGTTATATGCCCCTTAGTCGTGATAATTGTTTTTGGAATTTGGAATCTCCCATTTTGGATTTTTAGTACTTCAGTATGCGTACCACACCCATTGATCTTCTTCGCGGCTTCATCATGATACTCATGGCACTCGACCATGCCAGTGCGATGATTGCACGTACCCATTTTTTTGAAATTTGGGGCGTGGACTTTAGTGGTTATCCTGATTTGGGCTGGTGGTTTACCCGATTTGTCAGTCATTTATGTGCGCCCGGCTTTTTCTTTTTGATGGGCATGAGCATCTGCTTATTTGCTGAAAAGCGAAAACAAGCAGGCTGGGAAGATTGGGATGTTCGTCGATATTTTTTCAAGCGGGGCGGATTGATTTTGGTGTTTATGTTATTTCTGGAATTTCCTGGCTGGGGATTGAGTGCGCTGTTTAGTGGCGGCGGTGGGGCAGAGGGTGGCATGAACCTTCCTGGTCAGTATAGTAGTGGATTTTTTCTGCCAACTACCGTTTTGTATGGCTTGGGTATGTGTATGTTGATTGCTGCATTTTTGTGGAAACTAAATAAAGGCTGGCTAATCTTGATGACGATATTGAGTTTTGCTTTTTCCGGCTGGTACATCCATCAACTATCGCCTGATGCTGTGTTTAATCCCCTGATGGTCTTCTTCTGTACACCTGGGATTTCCAACGGCGCGATGGTTATTTATCCCATTATTCCCTGGCTGGGTGTCGTGACATTTGGCATCTTGTGGGCAAAATTATTACAAACCAAAAAAGAAGAAATCTACTCGTACTCCCTCATTACTGGACTAGTCTTTATCGCTGCCTTTCTGATACTTCGTTTTCTTGAAATCGGCAACTTTCAATTGAATACTTACACTGATTGGATTTCATTTTTTACGCTAGTAAAATATCCGCCCAGCATTGTCTTTATTTTATTGACTTGCGGAATCAATCTGATCTTCCTCTTTATTTTTTCAAAACTGGCAGGCTACGCCTGGTTGCGACCAGTCAAAATATTCGGGCAAACGGCGATGTTTTTCTACATCATTCATTTGTACTTGTACGCATTCCTCGGCGCACCTTTTCCAATGGGCAGCTCTATCGGCGTCATGTATGTATTATGGATTGCCGGACTAGTTGTATTGTATTTTATTTGCAAATGGTTTTTAAATTTCAAAAGATCAAAACCATTAGATTCCTGGTGGCGGATGATTTAAATGCTTTCGTGCATCATTTGAATTTGTATTTGACATTTGAATTTGAGTTTTCATTTTTACCAACTAGTAAAAACCTCAAAACCCTCACCAGACAAACCCACCTTAAACTGCCCATCCTGCACACTACCCGTCCCGAAATTGAATTGCGGACGCAGATTGTTCACCTGCAAATGCTCAGGAATCGTCAAGCTGATTTTCCGATCACCGCCTTTACTGATAACTATAATGGCTATTTCACCAAAATAATTTCTGGCATAAGCCAAGGTATTTTTATCCGCTTTCAATAACTCAAAATCACCATAAGTCAGACAAAGATGATTTTTGCGGAGCTGCGATAACTGCTCCACCAAAGCCTTCGTTCTATTTTCAAAACGAGTCAGGTTGTCAAACCGCATCATGCGACGATTATCGGGATCACCAGCACCGACCATGCCGATTTCATCTCCATATAGAATCGTCGGAATGCCAGGAATCGTCATCACAAAAGCAAAATAATTACTCAGCGTCAGATAGCCTTTTGGATCTTTGAGTGTTACCTCGCGTGTAAATCCAGCTTCGCGCTGATCCTCATCATAAAGCACCGAGCCATCGGCAAGACTCATAAACCTGACCTGATCGTGATTACCTGTAATGTTGCCCATCGTATGATGATGCCCGTACCAGTCCAATGATTCCATCAGCGCATCGGCGGCACGCTCCATAGATTCATCGTCCTTAATAAAAGCATCGCGTGCAGTGAAATAGAGATTGAAATCAAATTGAGCATCCAGCATACCAGAGCCGACGTATTGAGAAATCAGTTCGTGGCTACCATAAGTTTCGCCGATTTGATAAACATAACGATTTTGCGGGAGCATCACTTCCTCTTTCAATTTACGGGTGAGTCGTCGCCAAAACGCTTCAGGAATATGTTTGGTGGCATCATGTCGAAAGCCATCTAAATTGTATTTTTTTATCCAATATAAAGTCGAATCAGCCTGCAACTCAATCGCTTCAGGATTGGAAAGGTCCAGTGTAGGTAAAAAAGTGTCAAACCAGGTCGTCAGTCGGTGTTCGTCCCAGATTCGGATATTTTTTGTGCCGTCTGGCAAATCCAGTTGCGTTGCCCATTCTGGATGATTTTGATAAATGGGATGATCTTGATGGACATGATTGCAGACATAATCCAGTAAAACATTCATGTCATTTTTGTGGGCTGTGCTGACCAGTGTTTCCAGGTCTTCACTGTTTCCAAAACGTTCATCCACCTTAGAACTGGAAATGGGCCAATAACCATGATAGCCCGAATACCAGCGTCGCGGCTCAGGAAATTCCTGCCAGGCTTCCGCTGGATTTTGGGTCAGCGGAGAAAGCCAGATGGTATTGATGCCCATTTTTTTAAAATAACCATCCTCTATTTTTTGCGTAATACCAGCGAGGTCGCCCCCCATATAATTCTGAATCGGGCGGAGACGATCATCATCAATTGGCGCATCATTTTCTGTTTTACCATTATTAAAACGATCAATCAATGTAAAGTACATATTCATAGCGGGCAAGTCATGGCGGGTCAGCTTGCTAGCATTCAGAAGGGGCTGACCATTTTGCAATGGCACCAATAAGTCATTTGAAGTGCCTTCATCATTATAAGCCCAGATCCGCAAATGTGTGCGACCATCCGTGGCGAGCTTGTCAGGTATCTGAATGACGATTTCTTGTTCCCTTATATCTGTTTGAATACGCTTGTTTTCTATAAAGGCAAAAACTTCTGTTGGCGGATTGCTGAAGCCAATATGGATTGATGTACCTCTTGTTTTTTTAGAAAATAGTATGGGCAGTTTTTCAGGATTAGCCTTTGGGATGACCAGTAATGAGTTGGTGCCGCCCATGCCATTGCTGACGATATTTGTATTGTCAGGATCGTTGATTTCTTTGCCATCAACAATCAGTTTGTATTGATAATTGCCGGGCGAAAGGTGGAATGATTTTTCATAATAAGCATCTGCTGTTGCAGTCATAGCTTCAGTGACCCAGTTGTTGAATTGACCTTTTATAGCGACAGATGAAGGCGTATCAGCTAATTTGAAACGAATGTTTTTTTGTTGTTTATTTGATTGGCGGAGCAAAAGGGCGTGATCTTTATTATTTGCCCATATTTTAAGCACAGACAATACAGGCATAGTCGTTTTGGGAGTGATAATAAGCTCTTTTTTATTTGACGATAAGTCAATATCAGCAAATGGAGAAGTAGCAGAATCAATGTTGGAAGGATACATGAAATAATCTTCCAGCAGAATACTTGTCTTGCCATCCATTATTATCTGGCTTGCTAAATTGCTCATTCCTAGCTCCCCATTATGATTTGTAGAAGAGCTAGAATTTGTGTTTTTGCATCCAGCAATCATTAAGAGACCTATGAAAATAGAGCTATGAAATAAAAGTTTAATATTAAAATACATCAATCGTTTTTATGTGCTAAAGGTATATAGAATAAATAAGAAGTCAAAAAGCGAATTAGTGACTATGAACCAATTAATTTTGTCTAAGAAAAGATCTCATTGATGTCAGTCATCTTGTTCAGGCTGCCTACTTCCTTGTTAACAACTTTGTGCTGAAATACCTCAGCATATTTTTTTTCAAGCACTTAAAATAAGTGTGTTTTTAATATATTTATTATTTTTCCTCCACTAAGATGCTCAATAATTCTATCCATTTTACATTACTTTTGTATATTTACACTCCAATTTAAGGCAAGCTTTATATGGAGTAAAAGAATTAGGCTAAATTCTTACCTACTATAAAACCTTGGATTGAGACTTTTATACTATAGTAAAGTCTGTTTGCGATTCAGCAAAATGATTGAAATCATCTTTGGTGCAAACTCAATGCAAAATACTACTAGGTTGAGCTTGCATTTAAGAAACTTGTTTTGTGTATAAAAATGAAAGAGCCTCCCTTAGAATTGCAAGAAAATTACAGAAAAATTGGATTCACTAAAAAAAGATAAGGATATGCAGGAAAAAAGGCATATATATCCACAAATTGAGTGACTCAAACCATAATTTTCGTTCTAAAGGAAGTAAATTATTTTGTAGATGCTATTAAATCTATTTTTCAAACTAAATTAGAAATTAAGTAGCTGCGGTTTATTCCCAATCACAAAATTCGATTCCAAATAAAAACATGTTATTTTAACAAAACCTTAACAGTTAGGTTGCAACGAAATTCTGATAAAAGCTGACTCTAAATTAGTGTACACACGTAATATAACTCCTGTACACCAAAAATACGCAAAAACGCCTCATCAGCGTTTTTAAGTTCCACTCACTATCAGACTTTCAATCACCCGATTGTTTTGAACACCATATTATAGAACCACTTTTCTTTATTGCCAATTGTAAAGGCATAAAGAGCATCATTACGTATATTCATATTTATTCTTATACATAATCAGGATTTATTAAATAACTAAATTCAATTCATGAGAAATCTAACCTTTACACACACAAGAGGCGACATTGTCGGTCTCTGGCGTTATCAGCTGCTGACCGCACTGATGGCGGTTTGTATGTTTGTTGGCATTCCAGACAATCTGAATGCTCAAACGCTAACTGCGACGGTCACTGATGTGAGTTGCTCACCCGCTCCTTGTCCTGTGGACAGCGACGGTGCGATCAACCTTACCGTGACAGGCGGAACTGCTCCGTACACTTATGCTTGGTCTTCTGGTGGAGTCGTGCTCAACCCACCATGTGAAGAATCAGCATTTGATGTAAATGATGGACTTGGTGCCAATCCAGTTGTTGGAGCTGATAATACTATTGTTGAAGATGCAGTGAATGCACAAGCTTATACGATTAATGGCTCTGTACTGACCATCAATCAGGCTTCTTTCAACGGTGGTGCTACTATTGATGAGGAAATTATCAATAATAGCCAACAAACAGGTTTTATCGGTTTGAGAACTGGTGTAGACCACGATCAAATTGTAGGAGGTGTTGGTGCTGCAAATATGACGCGTACCTTCAACTTTAATCCTCCTGTTAGCAATTTGGAGATGTTGTTCAATGACCTTGATAATAACGATGTTGCTATTATCACACCCAAATTGAATGGCGTTGCACAGACCATTCCCGCAGGAGATATCCTGTCTATTGGGTCTAATGTTGTTCGCGTAGGTACCAATCAGTTTGAGTCAATTACTGACGCAGGTCTCGGACCAAGCCTTGATGGAAGTGTATTCCTCAAATTCTCCGGACCGATTGATGAAATAGAGATTGTATTTTACGATGATACTGCTGGACCTGGTGTTGTAGGTACTGAAGGTGGATCTTACACCGTAGATTTTCCTGCACAATGCCCAGAAGATTTAGAATGTCTTGTTGCTGGTGCTTATACTGTTGTCGTAACAGATGCAGCAGGTGGCACAGCTACAGCGACTTATACAGTTGATGCAGCTGTATGTGGCGACCTGACCGTTGATGTAGTAGGTCAGGATGTAAGTTGTACTCCTGCTCCATGTCCTGCGGATAGCGATGGTGCTGTTGATATTACAGTTACAGGCGGTGTTGCTCCTTATACTTATAGCTGGGCAGATAATGGCGTTCAGTTTTGCCAAGACGAGAGTACTGCGGACTTTGCCCCACTCGGTGGCACTGGTGCGAATCCAGTCGTTGGTGCTGATAATACAATTGTAGAGAATGCGATCAATGGTCAAAATTATCTGGTTTCAGGTTCTGTATTGACTGTTAATTCAGCTACTTTCAACGGAGGTGCTACGATTGATGAAGAAATTATTGATGACTCACAGTTGAATGGAACCTTTGCAATACGTACAGGTGTAGACCATGACCAGCTTACTGGTGGTGTTGCTGCGGCGAATATGACGCGTACATTCGACTTTAGTCCTGCAACTGCTGGTATAGATATGCTTTTAAATGACATTGATAATAATGATATTGCTATTGTCAATACCTATTTAAATGGTGTTTTGGTACCTATTGCTGCTGGCGATATTGTATCTACAGGTTCTAATGTAATAACTGTAAATAATAATACATTTGATTCTAATATTGACTCTGGACTTAATAACACGACAGATGGTAGTGTACTATTTAATTTTAGCAGTGTAATTGATCAGATTGAGATCATCTATTATGATGATGTTGCTGGTCCTGGTGTTGTTGGTTCTGAAGGTGGTTCTTACTCTGTAAACTTCCCTGCTGAAGCATGTAATGATCCTGAAGATTTGACTTGTCTGGATGCGGGTACTTATACTGTATTGGTAACAGATGTAAATGGTTTGACAGGAACAGCCTCTTATACTGTACTTCCTGCAATCAACTGTGGCGATCCTTGTGATGCTACAACAGGTGACCTGGATGCAAGCGGACTTGGCGGACCTTTCTACTACTGGGAAGATTCAAACGGCAATCCATTACCATTGCCAGATCCTTGTACAGATACCAACTGGGCAAACTTCCAGACTATAGATGGTGTTGGAGCTAACCCTGTTGTTGGTGCAGATAATACAATTGTAGAAGATGCTATTAATGGCTCTTCCTTTACCATAAGAGGAGCAACGATGACCGTGAATCAGGCTACTTTTAGTGGAGGTGCTACTATTGATGAAGAAATTATAAATGATTCTCAGTTAAATGGAACATTTGCATTACGTACAGGTGTTGATCACGACCAGATTGCTGGTGGTGCAGGTGCTGCAAACATGAGTCGTGTATTTACATTCGACAGACCAGTTTGCGACTTATCTATGTTCCTGAATGATATTGATAATAATGATGTTGCGATTGTAACAGCAAGTAATGGCGGTGTAAACGTGCCACTCTCTGCTGCTGATTATACCCTTACGGGAACAAATGTTACAGTAGTAGGTACGAATCAATTTGAGTCTATCAACGATCTTGGTTTGAATAATACTGCTGATGGTGGTGTTTTATTTGAATTTACAAATTGCGTGGATAGAATTGAAATCGTTTATTACGATGATGTTGCAGGACCTGGTGTTATTGGTTCTGAAGGTGGTTCTTACTCAGTAAACTTCCCACCTGAATGTGATTATCCTGCTGTTCAGACAGGTTTAGATCCTGGTTGTTATACCGTTTTTGTCAAAGATGTAGATGGTAACGAAATTAGCCAGGAATTATGTGTCGTTATTGAAGGTTGCGATGGCGCAATTGGTAATTATGTATGGTTAGATGAAAATGGCAACGGTATTCAGGATGCAGGTGAAGCCGGTATCCCAGGTGTCACTGTTAATCTGAGTGGCGACCTTGATGCAACTACAGTAACAGATGCGAATGGTGGATACATATTCCCTGATCTTCCAGAAGGTACTTATACCGTAACTGTTGATGAAACAACTTTACCTGATGGTGTAAGCCAAACGACTAATCCTGTAAATACAGGTAGCGATTTTGGTAACCAGACAAATGGTTATACTATTGCATTAGGTTTGGAAGAAGAAAATATGACTGGTGACTTCGGTTACAACTTTGGAGATGCAGTTGGTAATACAGGACTAGGAGCTTTAGGTGATAGAGTATGGCGTGATGCTGATGCTGATGGCGTACAAGATGCTGGTGAAGCTGGTGTTGGTGGTGTTACAGTAACTATCTATGGCGACAGCAACGGCGACGGTGTTGTTGATCCTGCTACTGATATGCCTTTCTCAGCTGCTGTTGATCAAAACGGTGCGACTGGTACAGGTACTACAACTACTGAGCCTGACGGAAGCTACTACTTTAGCGACCTGCCAGCTGGTCAGTACATTGTTGTTGTTGATCCTAACTCAGCAGGTATTCAAGGTAAAGACCAGACAGGTGATCCTGATGAACCAGGTGTCTTGGCTGTTAATCCTGATAATATGAGTGATCCAGTGCTGATTGGTCCTGGTGATACTTACGTAAACTTAGATTTTGGTTATACCAATCCTACCAATAATGATATTGGAGATACCGTTTACTTTGATGCTGATGCTGACGAAACTCAGGATCCAAACGAGCCAGGTATCGAAGGCGTTACAGTTAAATTAACTGACGAAAATGGCGATGTTATCGCTACGACTACAACTGACGAAAACGGTGAGTACTTATTCCCAGGTTTACCTGATGGTACTTATACAGTAATGATTACTGATACAGATAACGTATTGGATGATTTATTAAATACAGAAGATCCTGATGGTGGCAACGATGGTACATCTACCGTTATTCTTGCTGGTGCAGATGATTTGGACCAGGACTTTGGTTATACACCAGAAGGACAAGATCCAGGTGAAGGTTTGGTTGGTGACCAAGTATTCCTTGATTATAATGGAAATGGTGCGCCAGATCCAGGTGAAGGTATCGAAGGGGTGACTGTTGAATTACACGATGCAGCAGGTAACCTTCTTGCTTCTGATGTAACAGATGAAAACGGATATTATAGCTTCCCAGGACTTGATCCTGCTGAAGACTACTCTGTAGATGTTATTGAAAGTACATTGCCAGCAGGTATTACACAAACAGTTGATCCTGACAGTGCGCCTGATGGAGAATCTACAGTTGATTTGGCTAATGACCCTGATGGCACGAATGATGGTATTAACTTGGAGCAAGACTTCGGTTATGTACCTGACACACCAGGTAGCATTGGCACAATCGTTTGGTTGGATACTAATGTTGATGGTGTAAATGACGGACCTAATGGCCCTGATGGGACTCCAGGCACAGATGATGATGAGCCAGGTCTTGAAGGCGTGACAATTGATTTGTATGCAGATACAAATGGAAACGGTCTTGTAGATGCTGGCGAGCCATTGCTTACTACTACTACAACTGACGCTAACGGAAACTACTTATTCCCGAATCTGCCTGCAGAAGGTGATGATTATGTAGTTGATGTAACAGATGAAGCCAATGTACTGAATGGTTACTGGCACAGTCTAGGTGCGCCTAATACAGATGACAATAGCCAAACAGATACTTATGCAGTAACACTTGGTGGTGCTGATCCTGTAAATGACTTTACTGCTGACTTCGGTTATTATGTAGAGCCTGCTGTTTTGGGTAATTATGTATTTGAAGATACCAATGATAATGGTATTCAAGATGCTGGTGAGCCAGGTATCGAAGGTGTTACAGTTACGATGATGATTACTTACCCTGATGGTAGTGTAGTGACATTGACTGATGAGACAGATGCTACAGGACATTATATTTTCGAGAATCTGTTATTGGATGAAAACTACGATGGTACAGGTGCTTATGCTACGCCAATGGTAGGCGGAGGAGATGAGCCTTACTTTGAAATCAAAGTATTGGAAACTCCTACAGGTTACCAGCCTGCTACAGAAGATGTCAATGCTGATGGCAATGACGCTGAAGATGCAGACCCACTCTCTGGTGTACAAGGTATCGCTGATCAAGGTGCTACAGATACAACAACACAAGCTGATCCTACTGATGAGCCAACTCACCTGACTTATGACTTCGGTTTCATTCCGACGCCTGCAAGTTTAGGTAACTACGTATGGATTGATGAAAATCAAGATGGTTTACAAGATCAAGGTGAAGTAGGAATCGGAAATGTAACGGTTAATCTGACAGATGCTGCTGGCAATCCAGTTGCAAGTACGGTTACAGATACAGACGGTGGTTACTTATTCTCTGACCTTGCACCAGGTACTTATACGGTAACTGTTGATGAAACAACATTGCCTGCGAATATGACTCAAACAGATAATCCTGTGAATCCTAATGCTGATTTTGGTAACCAGACAAATGGTTATGATATTACATTAGCTTCAGGTGATGAAAACCTGACTGCAGATTTCGGTTATATCTGGGAAAGTCCTGACTTGAATGCAGGTACTGCTGCAATTGGTAACAGAATCTGGCATGATGCGAACGCTGATGGTGTTCAGGATCCAGGTGAGCCAGGTATCGACGGTGTTACAGTAACTATCTACTCTGATAGCAATGGTGACGGTGTAATTGATCCTGCTACCGATGTTCCAGTTGCTGGTGCAATTGACCAAAATGGTGCTACAGGTGGTACAACTACCACAGAAGCGGATGGTACTTATATCTTTACTAATCTGCCTGCTGGCGAGTATATCACAGTCGTTGATCCTACTTCTGCAAATATTGCAGCGAAAGATCAGACTGGTGATCCAGACGAATATGGTGAGCCTGCAACGGATCCTGACAACATGAGTGATCCTGTATTATTGGCTCCTGGTGATGTATTCTTGTTGTCTGATTATGGATATATTAGTCCTGCTGATAATAACGATCTTGGAGATACTGTTTACTTTGATAAAGACGGAGACGGAACTCAAGACGCTGATGATCCTGGTATCCAGGGTGTAACAGTTGCCTTGTTGGATGAAAATGGTGATAATATTGCAACTACAACTACAGACGAAAATGGTAACTACCTGTTCACAGGTCTGCCAGATGAGCCTTACACTGTTGTCGTAACAGATACAGACAATATATTAGCTGGATTGGAGAACTCTGGTGATCCTGATGGTGGCAACGACGATATGTCTTCTGTTGCTGACCTGCCTGCTGATGATTTAGATCAAGACTTCGGTTATACACCTAAAGGTCAAGATCCTACAGACGGACTGATTGGGGATAAAATATTCCTTGATTATAATGGAAACGGTGCGCCAGATCCAGGTGAAGGAATCGAAGGGGTTACAGTGGAGCTATATGATGCTAATGGCAACTTGGTAGCGACTACTGAAACTGACGAGAATGGTATGTATTACTTCGGTAATCTGCCAGGTGACGATTATACTGTTGATGTAGTAGAAGCTACATTGCCTCCAGGTGTTACAAATAGTGTTGATCCTGATGGTGGTACACCAGGTGAATCTGACACTACATTGCCTGACGGTGGTGAAGATTTAGATCAGGACTTTGGTTATGTGCCAACTACTCCTGGTAGCATTGGTAACTTGGTATGGGAAGATCACAACGCTGACGGCGTAAATGATGGACCTAATGGACCTGATGGTCTGCCAGGTACGGATGATGATGAGCCAGGTTTTGAAGGGGTAACAATTGACCTGTACTTAGATGATAATGGAAATGGTCTTGTAGATGCTGGTGAAACTTTATTAGCTTCTACAGTTACAGATGCTAACGGTAACTACTTGTTCCCGAACCTACCTGCTGATGATGTAGCTTACATTGTTGATGTAACAGACGAAGACAATGTACTAGAAGGTTACTGGCACAGTGACGGTACGCCAAATACGGATAACAATAGCCAGACTGATCCTTATGCGATCACACTTGGTGGTGCTAATCCAGTGAATAACTTTACTGGTGACTTTGGTTACTATATTGAGCCAGGAAGCATCGGTGGTATTGTTTGGTTTGAACCAGAAAATGACGGTATTCAGGATCCAAATAATCCTTTACAGGAACCAGTCCCTGGTGTTGAAGTACAATTGATGATTACGTATCCTGACGGGACAATGGTAACGCTCACAGATACGACTGATGCCAATGGTGCTTATGAGTTCACAGGTTTATTACTTGATGAAGATTATAATGGACCTAACAGTGGTGTTATTTACACTGTAAAAGTACCTAACTTGGTAGGTGACGCACAGGCAGCAATTCCTGATCAGCCTATTATAGGTATTACCGATATAGATTTGCCAGCGGCAGGTGAGAACCTTGACGCAGACAATCCTTCAGGTGTAAATGCTGAACCAACACAAGGTTTGTCTAACACGACTCCTAACCTGACAGACCCAGCTGCAGAGCCTACGCACTTGACCTATGATTTTGGTGTAACTATTACTTTGCCATTGGAATTAATGTATTTCAAAGGTGTTGAAGATGATTGTATAGTGAATTTGACCTGGGCAACTGCCACAGAGGAAAACACTAGTCACTTCAATATTCAGGAAAGTACTAATGGACTGAATTTCGTAACTGTAGGTAGAATAGAAGCAGCCGGTAATTCAAATACACAATTGAACTACTCATTTGTGGATGAGAATCTGACTGACGACAACTACTACCGTTTAGAAATGATTGATATTGACGGAACAACAACTTACTCTGATCTTGTTTACCTTTCTACTGATTGTGCGACGGGTATTAATACAATTTCTGAGGTGTTCCCTAATCCTGCTAAAGGATCATTGACTATTCGTTTCAACAGTGTCTTCGATCATGAAGCTGCCGATGTTATCGTTACTGATGCACTCGGAAGAACAGTATTCACAGAAGGTATCACTGCAAACGAAGGTGTTAATGTCATCAATCTTGATGTTAGCCGCCTTTCACAGGCTACTTACTTCATCGTTATTAGAGGTGAAAACGGATGGTTCACAGAAGCCGTTCAGTTTGTTAAGTTAGCTGAGTAATTTGAGCTTATTCGCTGAAAAGCGATAATAATAAAAATGCCGCTTCGACTTGTCGAAGTGGCATTTTTTTTGCGCCTTGTTGAAGTAAACACCAGATGGAAACGAAATTTATCTTTACTGTATCTTTGCTTCTTTTTTATTTTAATACCTCATTGGCGCAAGCCAAACAAGACCCTTATCGACACGTCTCCATTGGCATCACGCCATTGAACTTTATAGAGCCTCGCACAAGTACGCTGGAAAGTGTAGCAGAGTTGCGATGGAATCAACATTGGGCAGTAGAAGTTAAATATGGGTTGAAATTTACAGCCATCCATCCGAATAGAAAAGTAGGCATAGGTGATTATTATGAATTGAAAATAGGTGGAAAATACTATGGGGAGAAGTGGTTAAGGCGACGGAGTTTTAACCCTTATTACGGGCTTGAATATTTTTACCTGAATCGTCGCTATGATAAAGTAAATGGAAATTTTGAGAGCGGGGGAAATCGTTTCACTTACGAGTCTTCCAAAGTCAAATGCCAGGTCAATGCAGCGCGTCTGATGTCAGGCATCTCTTTTCTGGACTCTGATAAAGCCTGGACAATAGAATATTATGGTGGAATTGGTATCCGCTGGATTAGCGTCGATTATTATGATATAGTAAATGCGCAGTTGAGTAATAATTTATTTGAAGAACGGGACTGGGCTTTTTGGCCGCGAGTAGATAGAGAAGAAGGCACAAAAGCAAAATTTGACTTGGCTTATGGTATAAAAATCGCCTACAAAATTATCCATTGGTAAGTGTAGCCTCTATTCGTAATTCGTAATTAAAACATTCGTAATTACCAGTACTACCAATCCTTATCCGAATTGCTGGGTTGTGCATCCGACTTACGCATTTTTTTCTGAACTTCCTCGTCTTCCTTCCCAATCTTTTCCAGCGTTTCTAAGGCTTTTTGTCGATCTACATCTTCTTGTTCTTCTTCTCCCGAAGTAGGTGGAGGAGACTGGTTTTCCTGATCTTCTTCGTCTTGGTTTTGTTGCTCCTGATCTTCTGGCGATTCTTCCTCTTGTTCTTGCTCCTGCTGTTCTTGATTTTGTTGTTGCTCCTGTTCCTGCTCTTCACCTTCTTCTCCCTGCTCACCTTGTTGTTGCTGCTGTTCTTGTTGCTGCTGCTGTTGCATTTTGAGTTGTTGCAGCGAGTAAGCGAGATTATACTTGGAAGCCATATCTTTGGGATTCAATTTAAGCGATTCCTTATAAGCATCCACAGCTTCTTTGAGTTCTTGTTGATTGAGGTGAGCATTGCCCAGATTATAGAGGGCATCAGACTTGTCTGTATCGGTCTTAGCGGCTGCTGCAGCCGATTGGTAATGCTTCACCGCTTCCTCGTAACGTTGTTGTTCATAGGTCACATTGCCGAGGTTATAAGTGCCTTTCAGAGAGTTGGGCGTGGCTTCTATTGCACGACGGTATTCCTCTTCTGCCTGTTCCAAATCGCCTTTTTTATAAGCATCATTACCACCACGAATATGCGTCCGTTCGCTTTGCGCAAAAGTCGTTATAGTAATAGCACCCAATAAAATAGTCAGTAAAAATTTCATATTCTACATCATGAATTATCCCGAAATAAATCCCGTCTGCCCCACCAGCCACTTTTTTGATAGGATAATAAAAATTCAATAAGCAACAAAAGCAAAGCTACTGCGATAAAATACTGAAAATAACTTTCATACTCACTGAAAGAGCGCTGTTCAAAATCCTGCTTTTCCAGCGTATCAATATATTTGCGTAAAGCCTCAATCACTTTATCGCCATTATCAATATTATAATATTTTCCATTGCCTGCCGCTGCCAGTCCTCCGAGCATCTGCTCATTCAATTTGGACATCACTGTATTCCCCTGTTTGTCTTTTTTATAAACATTTTGTGCCTGATAAGACAAAGGAATCGGCGCACCCACATTTGTACCTACGCCCACTGTGAAAATAACTAAACCCTGCTCACTCGCCGCCTGTGCCTCCTGAAGGGCAGCCTGGTCATGGTTTTCACCATCCGTCACGATAATCAGTGCCTTATGGAATTTCTGTTCCTCCTCGTACACCTGAGTTGCCAGTCGAATTGCATCCCCAATAGCTGTTCCCTGCCTGGGCACCATCTCTGTATTGGCTGTTTTTACAAACATAGCTGCTGTACCATAATCCATCGTCAGCGGCATTTGCAAATAAGCATTTCCTGCAAAAACAATCACACCAATACGTTCGCCCTGCAAGGCAGCAATGAGTTCCTGCGTAAAGGTTTTCGCGCGTTCCAGCCGACTGGGTGCAATGTCTTCAGCCAGCATACTTTGAGAGACATCCAGCGCAACAAAGATATCTGAACTCTTGCGTTTTACCTGCTCTTTTTTCATGCCCCACTGCGGATTTGCCCAGCCGACACACAAAAAAGCAAGCCCGAAAATCAGCAGAATAAATTTGACGCCGTGTTTGTACTTTGATACCTGCGGCATCAGTTGTTGTACAAGCCGGCTTTCGCCAAATTTTGCTAAAATTCGTTTCCTACGATATAACATCCATACAAAAAACACGAGCAACACAGGCAAGATGCCCAATGCATAAAGGTGTTCTATTTGCTCAAATCTAAACATCTAATTTCAAAGTATATCAGGCTTCCAGCCTGACCAGCCTGAATAGCTGGAAGTTTTAAAAAAGTAAAAAGAGAAAATTCGAAAAACAAATTGTCGGTTTCGTAAACTTGCGCTGCTTGCTTTGCGAAATGAAAGTTTGCTAAACCTTCTTTTGAGGTCAATGAGGTTTAGCAAACTCCCACAGCGCAAGACCTCCCCGCAAGTTTACGAAACCAAAGATAATTCAGTTGTCTGAGCAAAGCCGAAGGCGACACTAACAACCCAATACACCATTACCCCAATACCCTATCACCCAAGTCCCTCACCAGCCGCTCCGTCACCATAGGCAAAGAACCATGTTCCAGTACATGTATTTTGGCGGCAATATCCTCCGGTGTATCCTTTGCTAATACAGGACAGCTTTTTTGAAAAATAATCGCTCCTTCATCATAAGCCGAATTGACATAATGAATCGTGATGCCAGTTTCTGTTTCATTCGCTGCCCGGACAGCCTCGTGGACACGCATGCCGTACATCCCTTTTCCGCCATATTTGGGCAATAAAGCCGGATGCAAATTAATCATTCGTTTTGGATAATGTCGAATCAGTACTTCTGGAATCAGCCATAAAAAGCCAGCAAGAACAATAAAGTCAATGCCATGATTTTGCAATTCCGGCAGGACTGAATCTGTGTCTGTAAATTTCTTTTTATCAAAAACGAGTACTGGTATTTGGTGTTCTTTTGCCATATTCAATACTGGCGCATGGGGTTTGTTGGAAGCAATCAAGGCAATTTTAATATGCGCATGTTGCTGGAAATGCTCTACCAACTTACGCGCATTGCTGCCTGTACCCGATGCAAATATGGCTATCTTTTTCACAGATGCAATATTAGACTTTATTCTGGAATATTTTGAATAGATATTTAAAAAAGGAAAGAAATTTAGGGAAGTTTTAACGATTATGACACTTTGGTATAAGGGATTACAATAGCAGTGTCAGTATCAGTTGTAGTATCAGTAACTTAGTTACTCAATCAACCAATCACCAATCACTCAATTACCAATCACCAAAATCAAGCCGAAGGCGTATCCGGTTCTTTGCCATTCTTCTTCGCTGCATTTTCAATGTCATCCAATTGCTTGGAATCATAAGCACCAAACCAATTGGTTAATTTCTCGCGGGCATTTTCTACAACAGCAGTATCTATATAAGCCGTCACGACCATCATGGCTGCACTCAGTACCATGATGTCATCTGTAAAACCAATAATCGGAAGTAAAGGATCTGGAATCAAATCAAATGGAAATAAAAAGTAGCCCAATGCTCCAGTGATGACCTTCTTAGCCCAGCCTGGTGTATCCTTGCGTTTGAAAGCATAAAACAGCAGCAAAACCGGATAAGTTACTCCGATTCCAATAGCTTTTGCTTCTTTTTTCAACTTGCTCCACAGCCAGTTTTCAGAAAAATATTTGCCGTATTTACCGTATCCTTCTTTGAAATTATCTTTCATGTCATGATTGTTTTTAATTAAAACAGCTACACAGAGCTTTCGTTCAATAAAACTACGAAATTCGAGGTGATTCTATTGTATACCAACCAAAAATCAGACCGTTTATTTTTAGTCAGGATGATGACTTTTAGGTTGGAAAGAGTGTTTGAATGCTAAAAAAGACAAACATTAAACCTCTATTTTTTGTATCTTTAAAACATATAAGAATAGAATACGTATGAGAAAGCTAATATTTGCTTTGACCCTTTTAATATATTTAATTATGACAAATAGCTGGATATTAGCCCAAGACAGGCAGGAAGTAGGGAATTTAATCTTAGAAAACATTCCGGAAATTCCTGGTGAACTGAGCGAACGATTATTACAATATAATAATACACGAGCGGCTAATTTTGCAGACTGGCTGCCAGACAATGGCGGCATGTTGATTACAACGAGGTTTGGAAATACAGAACAGTTTCACAAAATAGAGCAGCCGATGGGCGTGCGCGAACAGATGACCTTTTTTGACGAACCCGTCTCCGGAGGCTCATTTTGTCCAGCAGAAAAATATCAGGGCTTTTTGTTTAGCAAAGATCGGGGCGGCAATGAATTTCGACAAATTTACTGGTTTGATCTGGCCAGCAGCAAAGCCACTATGATTTCTGATGGAGAATCGGTTAATTTTGGTACGAAATGGTCGAATAGCGGAGAGCAATTTGCCTTTACGTCGACCCGACGCAATCAAAAAGACTTTGAAATTTATGTGGCTGATATGGCTAACCCCAAATTGGCAAAACGCATTACGGATACAGGCGGCGGATACTGGTCGGTTGCCGACTGGTCGCCCGATGATTCTAAATTAATCCTGAATCAATACCTGTCTGTCACACATTCAAAAACCTATATTTACGATTTTAAAAAGGAAAAACTAAGACTGATTAGCCCAAAGACAGAAACCTTCACCCGAGGTAGCGTGTGGAATGAAAGGGGCGACGAAATATATATGCTGACAGATGTGGGACAGGAATTTAAAAAACTGGCGTCGTATCATCTTAAAAGTAAAAAAACAAAACTGATTACTGAAAATATTGATTGGGATATTGATGATGTCACCACAAATAAAAATCGTTCACAAATTGCTTTTACAGCCAATGAAAATGGCTACACACAAGTCTACCTGATGGACACCCGAACCAATCAGTATAAAAAAGTGCCAGGACTACCCATTGGGCAAGTCTATTCCCTAAAATATCATCCGACGCAGCCTTTGCTGAGTCTAGTATTCAACTCTACACAAAGTTCAGGCGATGTATATGTATTGAATACGGAAACCTTGGAACTTGTTCGCTGGACAAAAAGCGAAGTCGGCGGGCTGAACACCGACCAGTTTCCCAAGCCAGAGCTGATTCATTATGAAACTTTTGATAGTGAAAATGGCAAAAAACGCCAGATTCCAGCTTTTGTATACAAGCCTTCACAAGCTAAGCAAGCTTTGCCGGTCATTATTAGCATTCATGGCGGACCAGAAGGACAGCATGTGCCTTATTTCAATTCGCTTATTGCATACTGGACAAATGAACTCGGCATAGCAGTTATCGCGCCTAATGTGCGTGGTTCAGCGGGGTATGGGAAGACTTATTTGAAACTGGATAATGGCTACGACCGTGAAAATTCTGTTCGGGATATTGAAAAACTGCTGGACTGGATTGAGGAAAATCCTGAGCTAGACAGCGAACGCGTCGCCGTGTATGGTGGTTCTTATGGCGGTTATATGGTTTTGTCTTCGATGTTCAATTATAACGACCGAATCAAGTGCGGAATCGATATTGTAGGCATCAGTAATTTTGTCACCTTCCTAGAAAATACAGAAGAATATCGACGCGACCTCAGAAGGGTAGAATACGGAGATGAAAGAGATCCCGCCATGCGGAAGTTCCTACATAAAATCAGTCCGACGACCAATGTCAAAAAAATTAAAAAACCTTTATTGGTCATCCAAGGAGCCAACGACCCGCGCGTTCCGGCTTCCGAATCAGAACAGATGGTACAGGAAATTAGGAATAATGATGGCATGGTGTGGTATATGCTGGCAAAAGATGAAGGGCATGGCTTTCGCAAAAAAGCCAACCGAAGTAAAATGACCGAAGCGATTATCTTGTTTTTGGAGGCTTTTTTATTGGAATGAAAAAGTCAAACTTAACTAATAGTTTGGGTCGATAGTCGATGGTCGATGGTCGATGGTTGTTTTAACGAGAATGACAATTTTGTTCAGTTTTTACGCATTTTGCGAAGCAAAATGAATTTGATTTATTGTAATTTTTCTATCGACCATGGACCATGGACTATCGACTTAAACTGCCACGGCTGTAGAACTATAACTCCAAAAAACACTAATATTACCGTACTGCATCTAAAAATTCTTTCTTACCTTTGAGGCAAATAAAAACAAAAAACCATGACGCGTTTATTTTCTATTTTCTTATTTACAATATTATTGTTTTCTGCCTGTGAAAAAGGGCCAACAACAGTACTCATCGAAACTGAATATGGCAATATGAAAGCCATTTTATACGATGAAACGCCACAACATCGCGATAATTTTATCAAATTGGCCAATGAAGGTTTTTATGATGATTTATTGTTTCATCGTATCATTCCGGGCTTTATGATTCAAGGCGGTGATCCGGATTCTAAAGGTGCAGCACCAAATAGACCGCTAGGTGGCGGTGGACCAGGCTATACCATTCCTGCTGAGTTTGTGGATTCAAAAGTACACCTCCGAGGCGCATTGGCAGCAGCCCGTACAGGTCAGAACAATCCTGAGAAACGTTCTTCCGGCTCTCAATTTTACATTGTACAAGGACAGAAATTCCAGGATCAGCAAATGCAGTTTTTTCAGCAGTCTAAAAACCTTTCGCCCGAACAAATGCAGGCTTATAAAGAGAAAGGCGGCAGACCAGATTTAGATAGAGAATACACGGTATTTGGAGAGTTGATAGAAGGCTTTGATGTATTGGATAAAATAGCTGTTGTACCAACTAATAAACCAACAAATCGTCCGGTACAGGATGTGAAGATGAAGGTGCGGGTGGTGCGGTAGGTGATTTAATGAAGAAGAGGCTATTCATCATCTGGCAGCAATTCTAAAAGCTCCTCTAACTCTTTATCAGAAATACCACTTTTGTCAGATTTATCATAAACTGAGAGTAGATACAGGGTGTCACCATCTAAAACAAAATGAGTGATAATCCTTGCACCACCAGATTTTCCTTTTCCTTTAGATTTAATGGCGATACGTATTTTGTAGCAGTTTTTGCCGAGGTAAGTTCCTTGTTCGGGCTTGGTTTTTAGGCTTTCAAATAGAACATTATAGTCATCTTTGATGGAACGATATTTTTTAGCCAGTTTTTTGATTTGTTTTTGAAATCTCGGAACGGCAATAATATTATAACTCATCGAATAATTTTTCAGCAGGAATTCCTTCTAGCTTGCCTGCCTTTATCAGTTTTAGTTCTTCGATAGCCTCTTTGATTTCACTTACAAGTTGTGCTTTTTCTTCTGGCATCTCGGAATTATTTCCTTTAGTAGAAGTGTTTTTAAGCTCTTGCACAAAGGATTTGATTTGTTGTAACATATTCAAATCATCCGTTTCCACAATATATCTATGTAAAGTGCTTTTAAGTTCTGCAGTACTCATAATCTTGATTGTTTGAATAAGTAAAGTTTAAACAAAGATAAAGGATAATCAGGATTAAAACAATTTCGCTTTTACTCATCATCTGGCAGCAATTCTAAAAGCTCCTCTTTATAACTCATCGAACAACTTTTCGAGAGGAATTCCTTCTAGCTTGCCTGCCTTTATCAGTTTTAGTTCTTGAACTGATGATTTGCTCTATTATCGACAAAGGCAATTAATTCAATAGTTTGTGTATTCTCATGGATACGATAGAAAAGTGAAGTTTGTTTTGAGACCACACACTTTCTTATGTTTTTATTTTCATTTATAGGCGGGCATATATTTTGGTGTTTTTCAAGTCGAGCTAAGAGCTTTTGTACTTCGTCATCTAACTGAGTCACCACATCAATAGACCATTGTTCAAAAACAAAGTCGAGTATTTCCTGATATGAAGACTGGGCGAGAGGCGTCCATAAAACTTGATACATTTACTTTTGTTTTTCTTTGAGCCACTGATTGAGTTGAGTTCTCACATCTTGATTTGGAATCAATAAGCCTTTGTCCGCCTGTTCTAATCCAAGTTTAAGCATTTTTTCTTCTAAGGCTGTAAGCTCTACATTGTCAGGCGCAGAATTTTTAAGTTCCTGAAAAAAAGCTTTAACTTTTTCAAGAACACTTAAATCATCCGTTTCCACAATATATCTATGTAAAGTGCTTTTAAGTTCTGCAGTACTCATAATCTTGATTGTTTGAATAAGTAAAGTTTAAACAAAGATAAGTGATAATCAGGACTAAAACAATTGCCCCTATTGGTCTAGTTCGCAATTAGTTGATGAAAAATATTGATATTCAAATATTTATTCTCTAATCACCAATCCCCTGATTGCCTCACCTAGCCTCTCCTTCCTTCGGTGGAGAGGGACTTCGGCTGCGGCTGTCCTGCTTCGCGGACAACCTGGGCTTTTCTTTTTACAGTGACAGTTTCAGTAACAGTAGCAATAACAATTACCAATCAACCAATTACCAATACCCCAGTTACCAATACCCAATCACTACACCTCCTTCCGTAAAACTGTAGGCGGGCAAGCCTTTTGCGTCAGTCGGGAAACAATAATAATCGTCAACAAGCCACAAACCATTGCCAAAGTCCTGAATGGAAATAAGAGAGTCTCTTTAATTATGAGTTCAGATTCAATCATTGGAAATGGGTAGAAATAAATACTAGATTCAATTATGAAATCATATTCGATCATCGGGTAGGGGATCACAATCGGCAAGCCTAAAGTCGGATCACCACCACCAAAGCGGAGAATAAAGGCAACAGTAAAACCGGCAATCGAGCCATAAGTATTGGCTTTTTTATCGAATAATGCCGTCACCAATTGTGGGAACAACAAACAATACACAAAATCGCTGCACAAAAACCAAAGCGCGTAAACGCTCTGCACCTGCAAAGCCAGCAAAGTAGCTGCAATACCAATAATCCAGATACAACGTTTGATCACTTTTGTCAGATTTTCAGAACTAATATCTGGTTTGACCAGCGGGCGATAAACATTCCAACTCGCCATAGAAGAAGCCGATAAAATAGAAGAATCAGCAGAAGACATTACCGCCGCAGCAATCGCGCCCAAGCCGATAGTTGCTACAAAACCAGGCGTCAGATAGCGTATAACATAAGGTAGCGTGAGCGCAGGTGTTTCAGTAAGGGCAGCCTGTTGAGCAGCATCCCAGGGCGCGACATCGCCAATAATGCCAATCAGCACCGCAGGAATTGCAGCCAGCAAACATACAAAGCCTGCAATGATGGATAGATTGCGAGCCGTTTTTTCGTCTTTAGAAGACAAGACCCGCTGAAAATAAACCTGCCAGGGAATCCCGCCAAACATCAGCAATAAAGCATAATCCCACCAATTCCAATAATAACTACCCAAAGCTTCCCGTGTAGGAATCAGCGAAGCCAGCGCACCTTTTTTTTCCACATAAGCTGCCCAGGTCGCATCCAGCCCACCCGTCGTTTCCAGCGCGTAAGGAATCACGAGAATCAGCCCAACAAACAGCAAAATCATTTGCACAATATCCGTCAAAGCCACCGCCCACAAGCCACCCAATGCCGTATAAGCAATCGCAATAATCGCCGACAAAATAATCGCCGCAGCAAAATCCAATCCCAGCACCGTCCCGAAAGTCGTTCCCAATGCGGTCAGGATGGCTGATGTCCAGAAAATTTCGCCCGAAAGGGCAGGTAAAAACAAAACAGCAGCCATACGTTTACCGTATCGTTGAGCCAGTGGATCCAGCATGGTTTTAAACTCATAGCGCCGCATAATCCGCGCAAAAAACAAACCGCCAATAATCAGACTCATCGCATAGCCCCAGGGCGCTTGCACCCACATCAGCCCATAGCCGTCAGTAGCAGTATATTCTGCCGTACCGTTGATATAGCCGCCGCCCACCCAGGTCGCACTCATCGTAAATATGGCAATCCAAAGCGGAATACTCCGACCGGCCAGCATCACATCCGTTGCATTATTTGCTTGTCGCAAATTTGCTGCATAATTGCCCAAATAAAAAATGACGCCATAGAAAAACATCATCGCAATAAAACCGCCCCAGAATACATCATTGTCGGTGAAGAAATACAGATATAAGCCCACAAAGGACAAGAATACAAGTAGAATAAGTGTTGGTCGAAAGGAAGCGTGTCTTTTAGTCATGGCTTTTGCTTAAATTTGCTGCATTATACAATTTTAATGATGAATGGTGAACGATGAATGATGAATTTTTGTAAAATATAAAGTAATGAACGAAAATCATATCAAAAAACTGGAGATTAAGAATTTTAAGTCCATTAAGGAAATGGAATTGGATTGTAGTCGGATTAATGTATTTGTAGGGAAGCCTAATGTGGGGAAGTCGAATATTTTGGAGGCGATTGGTTTGTATGGCTTGGGGCATAATAATCCAGATTCTAAATCATTTTTATTAGACAATGTGAGATATGAAAATTTAAAAGACCTTTTTCATTTTGAAAATTTTGACCAGTGCCTGAAAATTTCTTCCAATTTAGGAGATATTAACATCTCTTTAGAGGAATCAGGTTCATTATTGGTAAGCTATACCGTTCATAATCAAGAACAGGCAGAAAGCGCATTATTAAGTGATCAAATTATAGAGGATAATGAGTATAATTCCTCTTTTTATATCAATGCTAATAATGGTGTTGAAAATTCTTATAAATCGGCTCTTCCATTATTGAAGTCCGTAAAAAAATACATTTATGCTGAATTAAATGGGGTAGAAAAAAGCAGTAATTCGTTTTTACAACCACCTTATGGACAAAATCTGATTTCGGTCATTCAAAGCAATAAAGAATTAAGGGAAATAGTCGGAAGCTTTATTAAGTATTATGGGCTTGAATTTGTTATAGATACACGAAATAATACAATGGGTGTGCAGCGAAAATTTGAAGATGGTTTGAGTTATATATTACCATATAGCCTAACAGCAGATACTTTTCAACGAATGATTTTTAACCATGCTGCGATACTTTCTAATAAAGAGTCTATTATAATTTTTGAGGAACCGGAAAGTAATGCTTATCCACCTTACATTAGTCAGCTCGCAGAGAAAATTGTTGATGATGAAAGTGATAATCAATATTTTATAACAACACACAGCCCTTTTATTTTTAATAAGTTAATAGAAAAAACAAAGGAAGATGAATTGGCAGCATTTGTGGTGAATTATGAAAATCACGAGACAAAATTGTATAAACTAACGGATAAAGATATGTCAGATCTTTTAGATCATGGTGCGGATATTTTTTATAATCTAAATTGGTTTATTGATGCCTGATGAAAGTTGTATCATTCCGGAATGTTATGCCGACACGCTGCTAATAAGTTTGTTAGGGTTTAAAAAACCAACACATAAATTTGGTATTGGAGGAGTAGCTAAAGTCATGAAAAGTGATTTTAAAAATAAAACAGCTATCGGAGTTATTGATGATGACAATAAGCAACCAACTTATTTCAAATCTTTTCAAACGGAACAACGCACCAGGAATTTTATTTTCAAATATGCTCCCGAAAAAAAGCATTTTCTCGTTGTCATCACACCCGCTTTCGAGCGATGTATATTCAACATTGCAGAAGAACTTGATGTCGAACCTGAAAAATATGGCTTTAAAACAGAAAAACAATTCCGAAATGCTTCAAAGGATGTCAATGTACACAAGAACCAAAACGTCAAACAATTTCTAAATACCCTCATTCAGAAAAAGAACTCCCCACTACAAAATATGCAACATTGGATTCACGAAAAACTAAACCCATGACCAGTCCTACACTTACTCAAAAAGCCTTGGCACTTGGGGTCCACCTATTTACCTCTACTGGCGTTATTGCTGCATTTATGGCGATACGTGCGATCAGCGAAGGCGTATTGAATTGGCAGCGGGAAGCCATGTTTTGGCTCGTTGTTGCGCTGATTATTGATGGGGTGGATGGTGCGCTGGCGCGGGCTGCGAGGGCCAAGGAAGTGCTGCCCGGCTGGGATGGTAGGGCAATTGACTATGTGATTGATTTTCTGACGTATGCCGTCATTCCTGCTTTCTTTTTGTACAAAGCGAGCGTCTTGCCGGAGGGCTTAGTACTGGGCAGTGTTTTTGCTATTTTACTGACCTCCGCGATGTATTATGGGAAAATGGGCATGGTGTCGGACGACTTGTATTTTGTGGGCTTTCCAGTGATGTGGAATATGGTGGTTTACTACATTATCTTTGTGGGAAGCTTTAGTCCCTGGATAAATTTCGCGCTGGTGATTTTCTTTTGCATCATGCACTTTGTACCATTAAAATATGTGTATCCCAGCAGAACAAAACATTTCAAATGGCTGAATATTGCCAATACCGCTTTTTTCCTTATCGTAAATTTATTGATTGTCTATTTATACCCAGAAAAAAATACAGTGCTGACGGTGATAGCTTTCCTCTCTTTGGGGTATTATGCTTTTATTACGGTGTATGCTTCTTTTATGATGGAGGAGGAGTGAGTGTTGAGGTGTTGATGTATTGGAGTGTTGTCGTATTTACATCAACACTCCAACACACCAACACCTCAACACATCTATATGACCTCAAAAACGCCATCCGGCAACCAGCCCTGTTCGCCATTTGCCAGCCTGACTTTATGCCAGTCGCCAATATTATCCAGCAATTGAATTTTTGTGCCTTCGTGTAGCAAAATAATTTCGGGGCTGTCTTCATCTGCACCATCTCTTAGCGAGATTTCTTTTTGTAGAATAATCGCATGTCCGCTATTGTTTTCTATTGCCATGCCTTGCCCAGCAAGTAGAAGAGTAAGTAGAAATAAACCAAGTCCAGCAAGACCTGCCAGGAAGCCTCGTTTTTTATGTCCTCTTTGCTTCGCCAATAACCAAATAGCAAAGCCACCCAAACTCAGCCACAACAACAAGACAGCCAAGCCACCCCAGACACCCGACGAGAGGCTATCGCGAAGCCCACGCCACCAGCGTGCCAGAAAAAATGGCGGTAAGGGCTGCACTAAGTTTTCTATTCTGACTTGTGCAATGGATAGGTTTTTTTGTGCTGCTTCGTCGTCAGGATTCAGGCGTAGCGTCCGTTCGTATTGGAGAATCGCTTTTCCTAACTTGCCCGTTTTGAAATAAGCATTGCCTAGATTATAATAAATTTCTGGCGCGTATTTTCCCTCCGCTAAGATGTTTTCGTATTGTTCAATGGCAAAAGTATAATTTGCTTTTTCGTAAGCTTGATTCGCCTGCTCAAATTGAGCATCGGAAGCCTTTGCACTACATGAAAAAACAAAAATGCAAAATGCGCACAGCAAATGTTTCGACATTTGTTGTGCGCATATAATTTTTTCTATCGACCATCGACTATCGACTATTGACCTCATTACTGACTGTTTTATCCCCAATGACTAATCACCAATTACCAGACTATACCGTCATAATATCTTTCTCTTTCACCTCAAGCATATCGTCCACTTTTTTGGTAAAAGAATCGGTCAGTCTTTGCCCTTTGTCTTCTTCGCGCTTGCCCAAATCTTCAGGATAACCGTCTTTGACCGCTTTTTTCATAAACTCCATGAAATCGCGACGAGCATTACGGATGCCGACTTTAGCATCTTCGCCTAGTTTTTTGACTTGTTTGACCAAGTCGCGGCGACGTTCTTCTGTGAGCATAGGCATTACAACACGGATAATCTGTCCGTCGTTTTGTGGTGTAACACCAAGATTAGCGGCGAAAATAGATTGCTCAATAGGTGCGAGCATTCCTTTTTCCCAAGGCTGTATGGTTAAGGTACGGGCATCTATTGAACCGACACTGGCTACTTGTTTGAGTGGCGTTGGTGAGCCATAATAATCTACGAGCAGACCGTCGAACATTGCTGGAGAAGCTTTGCCTGTACGTATTTTAGTGAGTTCGCGCTGCATGTGTACCACGGTATTTTCCATGTTTTCCTGCGCATCTTCGTAATAGAGATCTATCTCTTCTTGCATGTTTTATTCTTTGTTAAATAATAGCTGCGGATGTCTCCGCCTTTTGTCTAACCTGTTGCAGAGGCTTTTTGTTGTTACAATTATAGGAAAAATATTGGAAAATTTAGACCTCACAGGTTTAAAAAACTTAATGGGCATCACAATATACACCAATTTTGGGCTCGTATACATCTATGTTGTTATGAAACATTTACAGTTGATTATATTGGTCTGTTGTCTTGCACTTTCCTGTTTCGCTCAATCAGTAGAAAGTAGTGAAGAAGTCTATACAATTGTACAGGAGATGCCCCGCTTTCCAGGATGTGAAGATATGGCAGGAAGTGTAGATGATAAAAAGAGATGTGCAGAGAAGAAGATGTTGGAATATATTTATAGAAATGTTGAATATCCTTCTGCTTTCAAATACGCATGTAATTTTGAGTCGCTAACGGCAGTTAGTTTTATTGTTGAGAAAGATGGCTGTCTTAATGGACTGGAAGTTCTTAGAGGACATCCAGCTATAGCCAACGCTTTTCTAAAAATAGTTAGTGAAATGCCTGTTTGGATACCTGGCAAACATCATGGGCAGGCTGTAGCTGTTCGTTATAATATTCCTTTTAGAATTCGTCTGGAAGAATAAAGAAAAAATCAAACAGAATGTAGGGGGAATTTATGAACTCCCCCTACATTCGATATTTAAATAATTTTTTTATGGAAACAGTCTCCCGTATCGTCTTGGAAACGGAATAGTCTCTCTCAGGTGATCCAGGTCGCAGCACCAGCGCACGATACGTTCCAGTCCTAAGCCGAAGCCTGAATGAGGCACAGAACCAAAGCGACGCAAATCAAGGTACCACTCAAACTCCTGCATGGGCAGGTCGTGTTCCTTGATTTTTTTCAACAGCACATCAATGTCGGTTTCCCGCTCTGAGCCACCGATAATTTCTCCGTAGCCTTCAGGTGCCAGCAAATCTACACCTTTTACGTGATGCGGATCGCCTTCGACTTCCTTCATATAAAAGGCTTTGATTTTAGTCGGCCAGTTATAGACCATCACAGGCGCATCAAATACGCGGGTGAGTACCGTTTCATCCGAGCCACCAAAATCTTCTCCGTCTTCAAAGCTTTTTGCAGATTCAATCCATTTAGGAATGTTGCGTACCTGCTCTTCCATTTCTGCGATTTCTTTGCGCAGCACCACAATCTTAGCTTCACTGAATTTTCGCGCGCCTTTTTTCATGCCCGCTTTTATTTGTACTTCGCGTTCTGCAATGTCAGCAGTCTTTTCTTCAATACCTTTTTTGGCATTCGCCAAATCTTCTTCCTGCACGGCAATGGCGTTGCGTCCGTTCACTTCCTGTTCGCCACGTAATATCTTCACGGCTTCTGTATAAGGCACACGCGGAAATTCCTGATTGACCCTAGCCAGTTTTTCTACATCTCGATCTAGGGCTTCTAGTTCGACCGTACAGTTTTTAATAACACGGTTGATGACATGCTTCATGAATTGCTCAATCAAGTCCATGTTCATTTCATTATCATAAAATGCCATTTCGGGCTCAATCATCCAAAACTCAGCAAGGTGACGCGGCGTATCAGATTTCTCGGCACGGAAAGTTGGGCCAAAAGTATAGATCAGCCCTTGCGCCATCGCCATCGCTTCTCCGTAGAGTTGGCCTGACTGTGAAAGGAAAGCTTCTTCCCCGAAAAAATCTGTAGAAAATAGCGTTGTTGTTCCTTCGCAGGCATTGCCCGTAAAGATAGGCGCGTCCATTTGTATAAAATCCCGGCTTTGAAAAAACTCATGAATCCCCATGATGATTTCATTTCGCACACGCATGATTGCCCACTGACGCTTGGAGCGTAGCCAGAGGTGGCGTTTGTCTGCCAGGAAGCGGACACCATGCTCGCCATGCGTTTTCTTAGCAATCGGATATTCTTTTGCAATCTGATAAATGTGAACATTATTGGCCTGCAATTCATATCCGCCAATCTGCCGATCATCCTTGACTACATTTCCCGTAAGGGCAAGAGAACTTTCCAGCGTAAGTTTTTTGGCTGCTTCAAATTGTTCTTCTCCTACTGCGTCAAGTCCAACCACACATTGCACAAATCCAGTTCCGTCCCGCAAGACGATGAAGAGGTTTGTTTTGCTTTCGCGAATGTTGGCAACCCAGCCCTTTAATGTAGCTTCCTGCCCCTCCGATTGGGCAATTCTTTTTATATGTTGGTGCATAAAATTATATTTCTAATTATATTAATAGTGTACGTTTTCCCCTAAAAAATAGTTCATTTTCGACTTGGGAAGTACTTAGTCCGGAAAAAGTCGCAAGATAATGGTTTTGTTGGTAAAAAAATGCAAATAAGTTTTTCAGAATTGCTATACTTGCATTGAAATTTACTATCATTCTTTAAATATTAAAACAATACGACATGGGTAAACTCGATGATGTTGTAGCAAAGTTGGAAGCTAACATGAAAGACAAGCTCGGTATCGAGAAGGTCGACACGAAGCTTTTAAGAGCAGCAGCTAAAGCCTGCGGACCAGCTTTATACAACAAAGACGCCTCTACAGTTTCTTCTGGTGATGCAACCGAATTGGAACGTGTTAAGACAAATTTCCTGATTAAAAAATTGGGATTGAAAGACACGCCTAAATTGGACGAAGCCATCAGCGAAGTAGTAGAAACTTTTGGTAAATCTAATCGCAACAAGTACCGCGCGATTTTTTACTACCTCTTGATTAAAAAGTTCAAGAAAGCGTCTATGTTTAAGTAAACATAAGTAATTGACCTTACTATTCAGTTATTTTGAGTACTTATAAGACTTAAGCCTGCCTTGCGGTGGGCTTTTTTATTTATATAAAGATATAGACTTTCTACATGCAAATTTTAAAAACCCATTATCATCCTGAAATAAAAACGTTAGAAAATAAATCTATTTTCACAAGGCTAGCCACTAGGAGTATAGCAATTGAAGATAATAACATTTTACTGCTTTATACTGCACGATATGAAGACTACAGTCTTCCTGGCGGAGGCTTAGATTTGGGCGAAGATAAAATCGAAGGGATGATACGAGAACTTCGTGAAGAAACTGGTGCCAAAGATATTAAAAACATAAAGCCCTTTGGTGCTTACGAAGAGTACAGACCATGGTATAAGCCAGATTATGACATTCAACACATGATTTCTTATTGCTATACCTGCGAGATTAACAAAGCGCTTGGTACCTCAAACCTGGAGTCTTACGAAATAAACAATGGCATGAAAGCTATATGGATTAATATTCATGAAGCCATAAAACATAATGAAAACACAATGGCTATAAGCGATAAAAAAGGCATGTCTATTGAACGGGAAACTTTTTTATTAAAACTTATAGCTGAAAGAATCCTGGACTCCACTTTGACAAAGAGAGATTAAAAGTATTAACAGACATCGGAGCAGAAATTGACATTTATGTACTTGGTCGTGAATAACAAAACAAGACAAGGTCGTTCAGAATCATTTTAAGCGATTAAGTAAAACTCAATAAAAATGGACGCATTTATTGATACGCTGGAAACTGAATTGAAGCATAAAGCCAATGCTGAAATCGCTTTGAAGCAAAAAGCCTATATGCGAAATCAGTTTGAGTTTTATGGATTAAAAACGGAGGAAAGAAGGGAAATTCAAAAACCGTTTTTAATCAAAGCCTACCTTCCAGATAAAAAAGACTTAGACAACATAGTAAAAATACTTTGGCAAAAATCACAAAGAGACTACCAACTCTTTGCACAGGAACTTGTATTTAAATATGTAAAACAGTTTGAAAAAAAGGACATCGACTTACTCGAATATATGGTCAGCCATAAATCCTGGTGGGATACTGTTGATTTCATTGCCTATAAATTAATGGGCGCGTATTTTAAAATGTATCCTGAAGAAAGAAGCGTTTGTGTAGATAAATGGCTCAAATCAAAAAACATTTGGCTACAAAGGTCGGCATTATTATTTCAGTTGAAATACAAAAAAGACCTGGACACTCAAATATTGACTTCCTGCATCCATGCTTTACTGGGGTCAAAAGAATTTTTCATCAACAAAGCCATCGGCTGGGTATTAAGAGAATACAGCAGAACAAACCCAGAATGGGTGATAGAATTTGTAAGTCAAACAGCACTAAGTGCATTAAGTAAGAAAGAAGCGCTAAGGTTAATCAAACGATAATCAAAGGGAGCGGTGAGCAATAGCCCACCGCAGCCCCTCTACCAATTGAAAGTCAAAATTTCTACTGCTTTAATATTTTTTGAACCGATACCAATCCATTTGCATTATTCACGGCACTAATGAAATACATACCTGCTGGCAAAGTCGTAATGTCTATTATGATGCTATCGGAAGATGTATTTAAGGTTTGAAAAACAGCACCCGTCACATCAAGAATCTGAATGGTGTAATCTCCCGTTAATCCTGCGATTTCAAAAGTATTTTTCGTTGGGTTGGGGAATACGGCGATACTGTGAGCATCTAAAAGCAAATTAACTTCCGTTGTGCTTTCTGGCGAATAAGAGAAACAACGCTTTTGAAAGTATTACTATAAATTTACAGTCATGAAATTTTATCCGCTTTATATTCTTGTGCTTTTGTTCTTCTGGTCTTGTCAAACATCCCAAGACAAGGAAACATCTCCCCTAACTTCCTATGTCAATCCTTTTATTGGCACCGACGGGCCGGGGAATACCTATCCAGGCGCAACTGTTCCTTATGGTATGGTGCAACTAAGTCCTGACATCGGCACGCCTGGCTGGGATCGTATTGCGGGCTACTTTTATCAGGATTCGATGATTAGCGGATTTTCTCATACACACCTCACGGGTACGGGTGCCGGAGATATGTATGATATATTGGTCATGCCGACCAATAGCCGATTTACTGAACGCATCGAAGCCAATAATTTCAAACCTTTTTCTAAGTATAGCCACGATAAAGAAATTGCCCACCCTGGATACTATTCGGTCGATCTACTGGATTATGGCATCAAAGCTGAACTTACCGCAAGTCAAAGAACAGGTATTCACAGATACACCTTTCCCAAAGATAAAAATACTGAAATTCACATTGATCTGGGCTACGCGCTCAATTGGGACAGGGCTACGGATACCTATATTGAAAAAGTAAATGACCAGACCATTCAGGGCTATCGAAAATCTACGGGCTGGGCTAAGGATCAGAGGATTTATTTTGTTATGCAGTTTTCAAAACCGTTTCAAAATTACAAAGCCTATAAAAATGACAGCCTGACCACACTGCCCGTCAAGGGACTGAATACTAAGATCGTACTGAATTATGAAACAGAAGAAAACGAGCAAATTATTATAAAAACAGGTCTTTCTACTGCCAGTATAGAAGGTGCTAAAGCCTCCCTGACCACCGAAGCCCCTGATTTTGAATTTGATAAGTATCAAAAACAAGCACAAGAGATTTGGGAACAACAGCTTCGCAAAATTAAAATCAAGACTTCAAATCAAGATGATAAACAGGTCTTCTATACCATGATGTACCAATCCATGCTCGCGCCCACGCTCTTAAGCGACCCCGCTGGAAATTATAAAGGAGCAGATGGCAATGTCCAAAAAGCCAATGGATTTGATCGTTATGATACCTTTTCTCTTTGGGATACTTTTCGGGCGGCGCATCCTTTATATACCATTATTCAGCAGGAACTTATACCTGATATGATACAGTCTTTATTGGCTCATTATAAGGAAACGGGCATCCTGCCGGTCTGGTCTATGCAGGGCAATGAAACCAATATGATGATTGGCTATCATGCCGTTCCAGTCATTACAGATGCCTATTTCAAAGGTTTTGAATTTGATGCCGCACAGGCCTATAAAGCCTGTGTCGCTAGCGCAATGGTAGATGATCGACAAATTGATGTGTATAAAAAAAGAGGCTATATTCCGGTAAGTGAACACCATGAAAACTGGTCGGTATCCAAAACAATGGAGTATGCTTATGATGATTGGTGCATTGCTATGTTTGCAAAAGACTTAGGCAAAGAGGAAGACTATCGTTATTTTTTAAAACGGTCTGAAAGTTGGAAAAACCTGTATAATGAAAAAAATTCCTGGTTGCAGCCTAAAAATATGCAGGGGCAATTTATAGCACCTTTTGTTCCTAAAGAATACACGCCTTATTTCTGCGAAAGCAATGCCTGGCATTATTACTGGTTTGTGCCGCAGGACATTCAGGGCTTGATTCAAAAAACAGGCGGTAAAGAACGCTTTGCGCAAAAACTGGATTCGATGTTTACTTATGCACCTGCGCCAGGAGATAAATTGCCCATTTTTAGCACAGGAATGATCGGACAATATGCGCACGGCAATGAACCCAGTCATCATGTGGCTTATTTGTATAATTATGTACATCAAGCTTCCAAAACTCAGGCATTGACAAGGCGCATCCTTAAAGGGCAATATAAAAACGAACCCAATGGACATTGTGGCAACGAAGACTGCGGACAAATGTCTTCCTGGTATATTCTGAGTGCCTTGGGTTTTTATCCTGTCAATCCGGCGCAAGGTGCTTATCTGCTGACGTCGCCTTTATTTGACGATGCTGAAATTTATTTACCTGACAACAAAGTTTTTAAAATTACAGCGCAAAATCTTTCAGATAAAAATATCTATATAAAAAGTATTCGACTGAACGGCAAGTCCTTAAATCGTTTATTTATTACACATAAAGAAATTGTAAATGGTGGCACATTGGAGTTTGAGATGAGTCCACAGCCTAATGATGATTTGTTTAGTGAGGCATTGCTTCCTGAAAAGGATAAGGTGTATTGATGCGGGAAAATTTAATTAACTTTGTTCAGTCAAAATCTGCTTAGGTCAACCTATTTCGTGACAAGACACTTAAACTTATAATGAAAAAACTACTTTTATTCCTCCTCCTTTTATGCCCACTTTATCTATTTGCGCAACAAGCAACCGACTGGGTTGATCCATTTATAGGAACGTCCAATTATGGCGCGACAAATCCTGGTGCCATTATGCCTGCGGGCATGGCCTCGGTCGTGCCTTTCAATGTTGCTTTTAAAAAAGGGGAGGAGAATAAATTTGAAAAGGATAGTGAATGGCATTCCCGCCCTTATGTACATGAAAATAAATTTCTAACTGGTTTTACCCATGTGAATTTAAGTGGCGTGGGTTGTCCTGACTTGGGCAGCATTATTTTAATGCCGACCACTGGAGAGGTAGAATTGGACCCTGAAAAAAATGGAACGACTTATTCCAATGAAAAAGCATCTCCTGGTTATTATTCCAACACATTGGATAAATATAATATTAAAACAGAAATGTCCGCCACGCTGCGGACGGGTATCAGTCGCTATACTTTCCCAGAAGGCAAGAGCAATATTCTGCTGAATTTGGGTCTAGGACTGACCAATGAAACAGGCGCGATGCTTCAGATTAAATCCGACACCGAAATAGAGGGGTATAAACTCATTGGTACCTTTTGTTATCATCCTGAAGATGTTCGTCCTGTTTACTTTGTGGCTCAATTTTCAAAGCCCGCTCAGTCGTATGGCGCCTGGAAAAAAATGCCTCCATTCAAAGCTGCTGAAGCAGACTGGACAAAGTATAATGACGAGTATAAACCTTATGATAAGTATCTGCATCAGATGGCGGGGGACAATATCGGCACCTACTTTTCTTTCGATACGGAGGAAGGAGAAAGCATTGAAGTCAAAGTCGGCGTTTCTTATGTCAGCATAGAAAATGCACGAAAAAACCTAGAAGCCGAACAAGTTGGTTTTGATTTGGAAAAGACCCAAAAACAAGCCCTCGATAAGTGGAATGAATTGTTGGGTAGAATACAAGTAGAAGGCAGCTCGAAGGAAGACAAGATTATATTTTATACGGCTTTGTATCATGTCTTGCTGCATCCCAATATTTTGCAGGATGCGAATGGCGAATATCCAACGATGGAATCTTATGGTGTAAAAAATACCAATGGAAGAAACCGCTATACGGTTTTTTCGCTTTGGGATACTTATCGGAATGTTCACCCTTTTCTTTCTTTGGTCTATCCTGATTTGCAGACCGATATGGTACACTCAATGCTCGACATGTACAAGGAAAGCGGCTGGCTACCTAAATGGGAATTGCTGAGTATGGAAACCTCTGTGATGGTCGGTGACCCTGCCACGCCGGTCATCGCCGACACCTATCTGCGCGGCTTAACAGATTTCGACGCAGAATTGGCTTATGAAGCCATGAAAAAAGCAGCTACACAATTGGAAGACAATAAACTGCGTCCAGGGATTCAGTTTTATGACAAACTGGGCTATATCCCCGATGGTAAGAAAAGTGGTATTTGGGGCGGCGTTTCTACTACGTTGGAATACAATATTTCGGACTGGAATTTAGCGCAATTTGCCAGGGCTTTAGGAAAGAAAAAAGATGCCCGATTTTTTGAAAAACGGTCCAAATCTTACCGAAAATATTTTGACAAAAGCACAGGCATGTTGCGCCCGATTATGGACGATGGTAAATGGCTCAATCCTTTCGATCCCGAAGCTGGGAAAAATTTTGAACCAGTCATTGGATTTGTGGAGGGCAATGCCTGGCAGTATCGTTTTTATGTGCCGCATGACATCAAAGGACTGACACAATTACTGGGCGGAGAAGAAAAGTTTATCGCAGCATTACAAGCCTGTTTTGATACAGACAATTACGACATGGCAAACGAGCCTGACATCACCTATCCTTTTTTATTTAATTATGTAAAAGGGGAAGAATGGCGCACCCAAAAGACGGTTCGAGAACTGGTCAAGAAATACTATTTTCAAGCTCCCGATGGACTTCCGGGCAATGATGATACCGGCACACTTTCTACCTGGCTGCTCTACAGCATGATGGGTTTTTATCCCGATTGCCCCGGCAATATGGACTACACCCTGACTTCTCCTATTTTTGATAAGGTCACCATCGACCTGCATCCCGATTTTTATCCCGGACAAGAGCTGATTATCGAGACGATCAATAACCAAGACGGCAATTATTTAATTGATAAAATGGAATGGCAGGAACGTACACATTCTGATTATTTTATTGGGCATCAGGACTTGGTGCGTGGGGGGCGGTTTCGATTTTATTTGAAGTGAGTCTTGGCAGTAGACTCTTCAACTCACTTTTTTCAATAAATCTTCAAGCTTGTATTTTTTGTAGAAAATCCTTCAGGTTTTTTCTGATACTAGGGCAAACGCATCAAAATTTTAGTCGTGTTCTATCAAAGGATCGTTGAGCAAATTCCGTTGTCGTCAGACGAATTCAGTTGAAAATACAGTATATTTTCAGGGACAAATCACTAATTTTAATCAAATCCTTCGTCTGCCGACTATTCCATACTTTGAACACCGCATTAAATTTAAATTTGGAAAATGAAGAAGAAAAATCGGCTGACGATGGTCGCTTATCCACACGTATGATGATTTCCAGGACGATGACCTCCTGAATAACCTGAATCGTCAGACGACTCAGGTTGCTTTTTAATTTGATGCATTTGCCCTATTCTGATACATCGCTCTCTATTTGAAATTTCAATGAAATTAATTCATATCTAATTCGGTCCTAAGGGCTCTGATTCTTAGAATGTTCTAAAATCGCTTCTCTAAGACCTTTAAAGTCCTTACTGTTTGTATTGACAACTCCCTTTCCTGTTCCATTTACTCCACCTTCGTTTATTTCTTTTACTCTTTTTGGCATCTTTCTTTATTTTAAATATTTGTCAATCAATTTTAACCCAACATCTGGTTCGATAAACATTCTTTGTCCCATTGTTAAAGTCGCTCCATATCTATTTATAGATTTGACTATAAAATCAATTTATTATCAAATTTGTAAATTTTTTATACAAAAACACTATTATTTAGGTCATTTCCAGCAGAAGCTAGGGCAGCTCAATTCAAACAACGAGGAATCTACGAAGGTGTTGATTTTGGCTAAATAACCTTAAACGAATAGATAAATAACTCCAGGTGGCACAACTTGCTCCGGATTGAGTGGCACAGCTTACGCCGGATAAAGTGGCACAGTCACTCCGGATTGGGTGGCATAGCTTGCTCCGGTTTATACACAGTGTATCGTGGAGGTGCAACTTTACCGACGTTTACAAATTCCTACGCACGCAGGTGGCAAGGCCAACGCTTCGGACTGACAGTAGCTTGGGATTTTGGAGCAGATGCGCGTGTTCGACGAGCGAGAGGGAGGATAAGGTAGATTGGACTGAAATTCTTGCTTCGTCGGCTACACCGAAGACTCACACAACATCGGCTTCATGCTTGGTACTGCGTGCCGCATGAAGTCTTATTTATTCTGCGAATTTTAATTTTATGATTCAGCTATAAACTGTTTGTAACAGAAGCATTTATTACTTTCTTATTCCTTATTAGTATTCTGAAATATGGACACTTCTTATCTATAGATAAATCTTTACCATTATCACCCTTTCTAAATTTTATAATTTCAAATTGCTTTGGATTAAACTTATGAAGAAACGTGATAGGTACTCCGATATGACCTTCAAAGTCGTATGGAATATCTTTAGTTTTGTTAACATTTATGCCTTTATAGTTATCATACGATGGAAAATAACTTTGGTCTTCATAGTATGATTTAGTTAATATAATGTCTTCATGCCTTTTAGACATATCCATATTTGTTAACCATAGGCAATTATTAGGAGAAACTATTCTATTACCGTCATCGTCAATCTTTGTCTCTGTACCGTAAAGCTCATAATGCTCTGGAACTATAAAGCCTGAGATTCCTCGTCCCATGTTTATACCCATCCAAACCTTATTATTTTTTATGAGTTTAAATATCTCCTTATAGGTAATCGCATTTATGTTCCCAATTACAAGAAATTTTTTTTTAAATTTTATAAGTTGTCCTATATATTCTCTAAATAGAGAGAATGGAGGATTTGTCACAACTATATCCGATTTTAAAAGAAGATTAATACTTTCTTGACTACGAAAATCTCCATTACCTTCAAAATATTGTATCCCAATTTCTTCTATATTCGGGATAGATTTTCCACTTAACTCTCCGCTATATTCAATAAAATACGGTTTCCCAGATTCTTTTTCGAAGTCAAATAAATCTATATCTTCATTTTTGTAACATGCAATTATCAATCGTTTAAGACCAAGACGCTTAAAATTTTTAAAAAAGTATCTAAAGAAGTTACTGACCTTGGGATCATCACAATTACAATACACAATCTTATTTTTGAAGTGTTTGCTATAATGCTTAAGCTCAACTTCTATATCAGATAATTGCGTATAAAATTCATCTTTCTTATTTGCTTTTGCTTTACTTAAAAGCGAATGTTGAACTTTTCTGGACATAAATCATAAATTTGAAGACTAATCAGTTAGCTTCGCACGATGAAACGCTAACGACTCAAAAGTACGTATTAGACTCAAAATAAACAAACTATATCTTATGTTTTACAAACATTATCTTTTGTTTAAATCGCCTCACGTTGTCTTAGTATAATCTACTTTGAAGCTTACCTGTATGAACATAACTTGTCGACTGTTCTACCATCCCAGCAACTTCTAATAAATCAATGATTAGTGGACATCGTCTTTTAGCGGCTTCAACAGTACCTGGCTTGATGTTGTATTTATCACAATACTCTATTACTTTAGGAAAACTAAAGAAATGCTTATAAATAAATTGAGTTTTCGGTAAATCACGTTCATCACTTGCATTTAAAAACTCTACCATTAGCCTTACTGCTCCCATTTCAAGTATCAAGTTTTTAAAGAACTGTAAATTTTGATTGTTAAATTGTATGACTGATGTTAGAATTTTAATGTAGTGTTTTTTGTTGTGCATCATTTCCCAAGACCTGTCAAATGATTTATCTTTTTTCTTGAATGATAAATCGACTATCTCTATAACGTCTTCAAGTATTGTAAATAGCCTCTTTCCTTCTTTAGTTAGTTCAATTTGATAGTCTGACTGATTTCCCACGTTTCTATTATCCTCTATTAGTCCTAATTGCATCATAGCTATAAGTAGGTACTTAGATTTTCTTTGAAATCCTCCAATATCACCAGCTCCAATATTTCCTCTTAATCTAATAAACTCATCTGCTAGATGAGAATCCTCTCGCATTGACTTGCCAATAACCTTCAGTGCGTAAAGTAAATGCCCTACGTGAACTCCCTGAGGAAAGTGATAGCTAGGTTCATCGTAACTATAAACCTTTATAGGATTATCGGTACCCGTATTTTTATTATTTAAGTTTTCATCCCTAACATTTATCTTAGTACTTGGTTTATCTTTCTTGAAATAGCTAAATAGATATGAGGGTATTCTAGGAATACCTTTTTTACTAAAGAGTTTATCTGTACGGTTGCCGATTTTACCCTTTTTATCTCTTCTACTCTTTGTTATCGAAGACTCCGTTGGGATTCTTCCATCTTCCGTCAAATCATGAATTAGCTCAACACTCAGAGGTAAAAGATTTGAATCGAATACATCAAAAAGACTGCTATAGTAAGTCTTTACACTCTTTACCACGGTCTTCATATCATTGACAGAGCCATTGACTCTTATACTACTCTCAACATTTCTAAATAAACCGTTTAAAGTTAGGTTTGATGAACCAACTATCAATTCTGAATGATTTACCCCTTCAAAAAGATAAATTTTAGGATGAAATATTATTGTTTCTTGTTGGTAATATATATACACTTTAGCATTATGTATATTGAGTAATTCGAGCAATGCTTCTTTAGAAGTACCTCCTTGATCAATTCCCACAATAATTCTGACTTTGCCAGTATTGAAATTATTTTTCAATAAAACACCTTGTAGAACTTTAATTGCAGATCGGCTAGCAAATGCTGAAAATATCGTAATCTCATCATATTTACCACTTTCAATATTTGATATTAATAATTTCCCGACAGCGTTTTCGGAAATTTCATCATATCCTTGTGAGATAAAGTTAGTATTCATTGTTTTTTGTTTTTTGTAGAACGACGCCAGTGTGATGCGACGTGCAGGCGTCTAGCCGCATGTACGGCATACATCATGTTTCAGCCAGTTTTCATATCTTCTTTATTATTTCTAAAACAGCCAAAGTGATTCTTGAATTAGCCGTTGTAAAATCATGGACACTTACCATTCCCAATCTTGATATTTTTTGGAGTTCATGCCATTGGTTTTGTAACAGAATTACTTCAGTTTTTAGTTCTAGATTGCCAGTTAATTTCAAAAGACTGAATACTTCTTTCATTTTATTTTCTCCTACTAATTTTTCTAGTTCTTCTTTGTCCGCTTTTCCCGATACAACTTTTTCTGCATTTATTATTTTGTCATTAACTACATTTACAATTTGCTTTATCAGGATGTCTTTTTCTGCTTCAATCTTTTTGATTTGATGCTGTAATGTAATATTACTCTTAAGCAGATGCTTATTTTCCTCTTCTGATTTAATTAATTTAACAAGTGTTTCATAATTCCGTATCTCTAACTCGTAAGTATTTTTTACTCTTTCTATCTCTTCAATATCTGCTTCGCTAAGTATGCTCCCCTTTGAAAATTCAACAATATTTCTAAGACCAAATTCTAATCTAATGACAATTAGTAAATGTTTTCTTTGTTCTAACAATCTCATTTGCAGAATTTTCAACTCTTCACCATCTGTCTCTCCTTCAACTAATTCCGAAAGACCAAGCAGATTATCTTTGTTTATCACAAATCCTAAAAATTCATCAAGATATTTCCTTGATAAATTTAAATCGCAATCTTCACTAATTCCTAACTCGAATATCAATTCTTCTTCTTCTTGATTAATGTCAAAATAAATTTTTCGATTTTTTACAATTAGACAATACCTTTTAAATAAGGTCATGTAACCTAAAAACGCCTGAATTAAATCACGATGAATTTTATATCTAAAGTGAAATGTTTTATCTTCTTGGAGTACTATCTTCTTGGCTACTTTCTCTTTGGAATTCTTCGTGTTCATTTGTGACTGTTTCTTGTTTTGTAATTGGCTAGAACTTAAAATACACACCATAAGCATGCGCATGTTCCCACACCTGTATAAGCTCAAAAAAAGCCCAAATCGAAAGCTCATTCCTTCAGAGTTATACATCAGGAATACAAATATAAGCAATTATTTATAAAACTCAATCATCCCATCCTGCCGAATACTCCAATGCCCTTCTCGTTCGCAGGAAGGCGCGGTGACCTCAAACAGGTGAGGCGTGGTGTAGATTTTTGGCTGGAAATGACAAGATGAATTTTCTAAAACAGGAAGGCTAAAGCGACTTAGATCATCGGTGTAGTGTTGTTCCTGTTTGAAAAACTGAAGCTGTTGGAAATATACATTCCATAATGCCCATTTGACTTGTTCGTCGGGGTGATTGATAAATGTTTCTTGCCGTTTTCCATTAGAACTGGAGAATTGGACATAGCCCCATTGTTCCGGCGTATGCATGGCAATAAAACCGGTCGGCGACCAGACCCAGTTATTTTCAGGAAAAGCCTTAGTGGTGGCAGGGTCTTTGGCTTTGACATACGTTCCATTTTCAATGTTCATCGTCCAGTCAACTCTCGAAAAATTGACCCGCCATTGATCGCCCTGTGCTGGTTTTTTCTTGCCGGGTGCGAACTCTTTCAAAGCCGTCCACGGAATGGCGATTTCAACAGTCCAAAATTCATCTTTATCCTTCGGATTATTCAGTGTTCCTTCTATATGAACAGCCGTTTTGATATCGGGAATGTTCCAGTTGTTCAGTACTTTATGTTTTTTATCCGTCCGATATGGACGCAATAAAATCAAGTCCCATAAAGTATTAAATGCATTGACTTCCAGCTCATAATAATTATGACTATCGCCATCCGGATCAATGAAAATTTCAAAATCATCGTCATAATACATGACGGCATCACGTTCTTTTAGTTTTGCCCAGATATGCGGTTCGTCCAGCTTGGCAAAAAAGTAAAAATACTGGTCATCCCACAACATTTTGACTTTGGTCTCATGCTTCGGTTTTGGTTTTAAGGCGCCTTCGATGTCCACAAAAGTATTGGTCCAAGGAGCATTTTTCCAGGATTCTTCCTTGTCTTTTCCATCTATCTTTAAAACATCCAGACTTCTGTAACAAACGTATTCTTCAGGCGCGAAAGGAATGGGATGTTGATAGCTCAGTTTTTTCGATTCAACAGGCGTTTGCACTTGCTCTTGACAAGCTAGGCAAAGCATAAATATTAGAGGATATAGAAATGTTTTTTTCATTTGAGCAATGTTCAGCAAACTGCTTGTAAATCGGCTATTTTTTCTCGCAAAGACGCTAAGGCGCAAAGAGGGCAAACATGATTTTCTCGCAAAGACGCTAAGGCGCAAAGAGGGCAAACATGATTTTCTCACAAAGACGCTAAGACGCAAAGTTTGTTTTTTCTTAACGGCTTTACGCCTTAGCGAGAGATTTTTTGCCAAAATTTTGTGTGTAAAATTTTCATATCAACCATAATTACCAAGTCTTCTGCATAGGATGCGCCTCCGTGTTAAAGATAGTCGTTTTAAAATCCAGTTGCTTTTGGTCGCTGGATAGTAAATAGGCGTATTTCAAAGTTTCTGCTAGGAAAAAGCTTTGCATATCATCTTTCTTTTCCATCGTTCTGATGTCTTTGATCTCCGCATAAGCTTCATCCGTTTTACAGTGTTTTACGATGCTTTCAAACATGGTTTTACCCATTTCAAAATATTTCTTATCGCCCGTATGATGAAAAAGGGAAGCCGCTGATTCAATATTTTCTGGACGGAGAAAATAGACACCTGATAATACTTCGTTTTTGGCATAATCGTATTGTTCGGGTTCGATCTTATGGTCTTTCCACATTTTAAAACAGGATTCCTGTACTTGCTTTGCGGTTTCTATATCTCCACCGAGTGCGAGCATTGCCGGCATGAAGGCATCTAAAGCGCCAAATTGGGTACGGATTTTTTCGCCGGTCTCCATTTTCACATGACTGTACCACCAGCCATTAGGTGTTTTGTCCAATAGGTATTGATTGACTGCCGCAATACTTTTGTCGTATTTTTCTCTATAGGCTTCGTCTTCAAATAGAATAGCCATTTTCAAGAGGTATTCATAATAAGAATCAATCATCCCGCTGATATGGCTGTCGGTATTTTCCCAAGTTCCTTTTTTTACATCAATAACAGTTCCCGGCAAATTGGTTTTGGGTGAGCGTTTGCTGTATAGCACGTCTATTGCCTTGTCTGATTTCTCTCGGTATTTTGGATCACCCGTCAGCTGACTCAGCATAGCAAACTCTAGTTGTAAGGTCCCAATTTCTGCCGGATTATTGAGGTGGTCTCTGGTCGCTCCTGTTTTCAAATTCACCATTCGGTAAGGCATTCCGGTAGGTGTGTCGAAGGCGGGAAGCAGGCGGTCGCCGAGGTCTTTTGCCAGGGCTAAAAATTTTGGGTCGCCGTCCATTTGATAGGCACTGATCAAGCCGCCCAATATTCGTATTACAATTTCAAATACCTGCACGTCCATGTCGTGGTCGAATGACAGCTCACTTAAGATCAATTTTTTACACTCTTCTGCTTCTTCTGTCAAGTCCATTAACAACATGGTATCAAAAGCATCAACGGGCGTCAGCACTAAGGAATGCGCATACCAGTTCGCGCCTTTTTTTGAGAGTGGTTTTAAGCCATCCATTCCCCAGGCGTATTTTTTATAGCCGTTCCAGGCATGGAGAAATTCTGCTTTTACTTGTTCTGCCATTGCCTGTTTTTCTTTGGCGAAATCGTCTGCAACGGGAGGGCTTGGCTTTTCTTGTGTCGCATTTTGACAGCTTAGTAAAAAAGTAAAGAGTAGGAGTAGTAAGTATCTTGATTGTACCATTCTATGATATATTTTGAACCACGAAGGACACTAAAGAACACTAAATCCAACAGGATGCAAAGAACACAAAGGAAGATTCATTCCTGTACTTTACATTATACAAGCCGTATAGCTATCGACTTCATGTCCTTTAGTGCGCTCGTATGTTTGTGGTTTTAAAAAATATTTTTATGCAATTGCAGCGACAAATAACTAATCACCAGTCACCACAGCACCCATTTCAATTTCAAGTGTACCGCCACTCATCATGTCCTCATGGGTAATGTAAAAGCGGTCGTCTTTTTTTCCGTTCCATTTGACGGATTGGATGTATTTATTTTCTTTTGAGGCATTTTTTGCCATTACCGTAAAGGTCTTTCCATTTCCTACCGGTATTTCTACTTTTTCAAATAAAGGGCTGCCCAATTGGTATTTTCCGTCAGCCGGATTGAAGGGATAAAATCCCATTGCACTAAAGACATACCATGCCGACATTTGTCCGCAGTCTTCATTTCCACAGAGTCCGGTGGGTCCGGAATTGTATTGTGTGTCCATGATTTTTCTGACAATGGATTGGGTTTTGTGAGGTTTTCCGGCAAAGTTATAAAAGTAAGCAATGTGATGACTTGGCTCGTTGCCGTGGGCATACTGACCGATTAATCCTGAAATATCTACGGAAGCATTGTCTCCTTTAATGGTGGAATCTACAATAAAAAGTGAGTCCAGTTTTTCGACAAAATTTTCGACTCCTCCGTGTAATTGTATCAACTCATTAGGCGCGTGAGGCACAAACCACGAATGTTGCCAGGCATTGCCTTCTGTATATTCGGCTACGTCAAAATCATGACTGGAATATTGAGGGTCAAAGGGCGTTTTCCATGTTTTGTCGGCATGTTTTGCTCGCATGAATCCCGTGGAAGCATCAAACATGGCTTCATAACTTTTCGCTCTTTTCGAGTAGGTTTTGTAATCTGCTTCTTTGCCCAAAGCCTTTGCCATTTGAGCGATACACCAATCGTCGTAAGCGTATTCGAGGGTGCGGGTCACGGATTGTCCGGCTTTATCGTGGGGGATGTAACCGTATTCACGGTAAAGATCGGTGGCGCGAATATCCTGCATCGAACTTTTCTTCATGGCTTCAAAGGCTTTTTCTACATCATAATCTCGATAGCCTTTTAAGTATGCATCGGCAATGACCGGAATGGCGTGATAGCCTGTCATCGTGTTGGTTTCATTGGCTAATAAATCCCAAACGGGCAACAAACCATATTCATCATAATGCGCCAACATGGATTGTATCAGGTCATTGATCTTGTCTTTTTGAGTGATGGTATACAGCGGATGAGCAGCCCGAAAAGTATCCCAAAGAGAAAAAAGTCCGTATCGGGTATAAGCTTTACTTCCTTGAATTTTCCCACCTGCTCCTTTGTAATTGCCATTGGCATCAGCTAATAATACAGGGGCAAGACAGGTTCGGTATAATGACGTATAGAAGATCGTTTTCAGGTCTTCATCAGGCGTTTCTATTTTGATTTTTGCGAGTTCTTTTTCCCATTTCTGACCCGCTTCTTTTTTTACTTTTTCAAAATCCCAATCCGGTATTTCTTGTAAGGCGGCTATGGCTCCGGCTTCATTGGCGGTGGAGATGCCTACCTTCATTTTTAAATTTTTCAGGTTTCCAAAATTGACTTGGGTTCGTAAAAACGCTCCTTTATAATTCTCCGCTTTGGCTAGGGTAGAAGTGCCATTGGCAATCTGATAGGAAGTGAACGGTTCGGAAAGGCTTGCTGCAAAATACACCCGTTGGTCTTTTGCCCAGCCTGTAGAAAAGCGATAACCCGTGATTTGATTTTTTTCAGGATAAAAATTGATATGCGTGTCGGTGGGTTTATCCCAATTTATGGAAAAGCCTAAGTCGAGCAGTATAGTCGCCTCTTTTCCTTCCGGGAAATCGTATTGGTGAAAGCCTACTCTTTCTGTAGCGGTCAGTTGTACTTGAATGCCATTATCTAATTCAACTTCATAAAAGCCAGGTGCAGCATTTTCTTTTTCATGAGAAAATTTGGCAGCATATACATTTTGTTTGGGATTCAGTTTTTTTGAAAAATCAATTTTTGCCTGTGTCGGCATCATCGAAATATCGTACAAATCACCAATGCCTGTTCCGCTGAGGTGTGTATGACTAAAACCTACGATTGTGTCAGATTCCCAATTATATCCCGAACACCAATCCCAACCCTGCGTGCCATTATCAGGACTTAGTTGTACCATGCCAAAAGGAACGGTCGCGCCAGGATAAACATGCCCATGATTGGCTGTTCCCATAAATGGGTTTACATATTTTGTCAGGGAATCTTCTGAAGATTGGCTAGTGGTGGTCGTTTGACAATTGCAAATCAGTACCAGCAACAACAGGATAGTTGTAATGCGAATGGCAGTTCTCATGTTTTTATAATTGTATGATTGAGGTGCAGAAGAAGTTTGTAAGTCGAGTATTTTTCTCGCAAAGACGCTAAGACGCAAAGTTTGTTTACACTTTGCGTCTTAGCGAGTCCATAATCCGGCAATTTCTATCTTACTGATCCCACCAAACAGGTACGGTCATTTGAGTAGAAAAATTAGAAGTCATATTTTGTCGGGACAATGCGGCATCAAGATTTGGATTCAAACCGATTTCGCCTTCTGGATATACCATTCGTGAAGGAATTTGTCCGCCTGTTACATTGCCTGCATAATTGACCGGAGTGAGGGTCGGATAGCCTGTTCTTCTCCAGTTGGCGTAAGTTTCATATTCATTCAAGAAAGTCGCTGCCCAGTATTGCCAGCCAATTTGCTCATAAGAATCAGCATAGGGATTTGCAGCAAGATAAGCATCTACAGTAGCATCATCTACAGCCAGTGAAGCATTATAAATTTCCCATTGTTGCATACTTGCTCTTACTCCATCATTATAATGTTGTTCTGCATTCCCTGCTGCCCATCCACGCTTAATGGCTTCTGCCGTCAAGAATTGAGTTTCAGCATAGGTTTGGAAAAACATTGGCGAAGCAACCGTCACGATCAAAGGATTGAAAGAACTGAAATCATCATTGGTCGTGCCTGTTGGATTAGCCTGGATACTTGTTTCGTCCAATCCATTTGGCAGGCCATTATGTGCGCCACCATTTACTGGAGTCACTCCAAAAATATCCAGTCGTGGATCACTTGTCCCCAACATCCAATCTACTAATGTATTGCTCAATCGAGGACAGTCATCACCAAAACCATTGGCTTTGTCGAGTACTTCCCCTATTCCGTTCATGTTGACACCATCTGGTCCATTGGTGTGCTGAATAAAAGCGATGTCGTCATTGCTTTGCATCACTCCGCCACCTACAGCTTTGGCTGTCCAGGCTTGTGCTGTACCAGCATCTGCTTCTGATAAACGCATAGCCAGACGCAACATCAAAGAGTATCCAAATCTTTTCCATTTATCAACATCACCGCCATAAATCAGGTCAGCAGTGCCAAAACCAGTACCATTTGGCAATAATTCGATTCCCTGCTCCAATTCATTGAGCATGTCGGCATAGATAGCTTGCTGCGCATCATATTCAGGAAAATCAACCCCTTCTAAAAATCCTTTTCCTGCCTGAGAATACGGCACATCACCGTAGAGATCGGTCAGGCGATGAAAAATCACAACTCGCCATATTTTAGCCATACCCAACATCGTAGGATCTCCACCTGTCGTTTCCAAAGTATTGATTAAGTCCTGCATATCCTTTACCTGCTCCGTGTAGGCACGATCAAACAGAGAAGAAGAATATCCTCCATTATAGGCGTATTTATCACCGACCCAGTAGCCACAGGTAGAAGCAAAGTGCTGCATCATCATAGAAGAATAAATCAAACCAGCTCTCCAGTTTTCATATCTTCCTCCAGAGGTTCTTAGCTGAACCCATGTAAATTGAAATGCAGGATCAATTTCATTTGCAGCAGTTGGGTTGACATTCAGTTCTTCAAACCCTTTGTCGCAGGAGGTGTGCGTCATTGAAAACGCTGCGATTAGTATAATATATTTTAAAAATTTCATTGATGTATTTTTTTATAATTAAAATTTAACGCCAATATTCAATTGGTAAGAACGTGTTTGTGGTGCACCAAACATTTCGAGTCCTTGTCCATTACCGGCCGTGTAAGTGGATTCGGGATCAATATTATCCACACTACTCGAAAGCAATAATAAATTTCTACCCGCTAGTCCAATCCTCAGAGATTCAAATGGCAATTTACCTAACTTAGATTTTGGCAAATTATAGCTAAGAACGACTTCTCTCAACTTGACGAAATCTGCTTTTTGCACAAACTCTTCTGTAATGTTAAATGCTATTCTTTGATAATAATCTTCCACATTTTCAGCAGAAATATCTCCAATTCCACTCTCTCTTCCTTCCAGCGTATTTTTATGCAATCCACGGAAATAAGCATAAGCATTGGTCGCTCCATAGATATACCCTCCTGACTTAGAATCGATTAGGAAACTTAAGGAAAGGTCTTTATAAGATAATGTATTATTAATGCCAAGTGAAGTAGGATGAACGCCTGTACCCAGTGGAACAAGTTCTTCACCTCTCATAGGAAGTCCGTCACCATCTACCATGATATTTCCACTGGCATCTCTTTCATACATGAACCCCATGATCTGGCTATAAGGTAGCCCCTCTATATGTTCGATATAGGCATTTCGCGTTCTGCTTTCTTCTACCCTTACATTTTCATCATCATCTTCAGGTGTCAAAAGACTGACGACTTTATTATTATTTTGAGCAAAATTGAAAGAAACATCCCATCTAAAATCAGTCATTTTTATGGGCGTACCATAGAGCAATAATTCGATGCCTACATTTTGCATTTTTCCAATATTGACTACTTTTTCTCCATATCCAGAAGTACTGGAAACCCTTGCTTTCAGAATATCATCAACGGTCTGTCGATTATAGAAAGCAAAATCTGCCCCTAATCTATTTTGGAATAATCTAAAATCAAGTCCTACTTCAAATTCCTTAGAAGTCAATGGCGTCAAACCAATAGGAGGAACAGAATTATTATTTACACCACCAAGCGGATTTCCTTCGTGCCCCTGATTAAAAACGCCATAGCTCAATCCTAAGAGGTAAGGTTCTTCAGCAGCCCCTACGCCACCGACTTCTCCGTAAGATACCCGTAGCTTGGTAAAGTCAATTTGAGCAGGAAGATCAATCAATTCGGAAAGAACAAGGCTTGCGCCTGCCGAATAGTAGAATTTATCATTATCGGCAGTGTTGTCCGCATTGGTCAGGGTAGAGAACCAATCGTTTCGAGCAGTACCTGTAAGATAGATAGCTCTCATAATAGCAATTTCAGCAGACGCGAAAAGCGAATTATTTTGAAATTCAGAAAATTCAAAAATAGTACTTCGATTGCCCAAGTTGCCCAAAGTGTGCAGGAAAGGCACGCTAAAATTGCTACCAGAACCTCCTAAAGTCTCTCTTTCATTTCTAAGCTGATTGCCACCAACAAAAACATTCAAACCAACATCGCTGGTAAGTTCTGTATCATATCCTAAGATCAGCTCTGTATTCAACTCTTGAAATTCTGTCGTTTGTTCATCCAGTTGTCCAAAGGGGCTAAAGGCTGTACCATAAGGCGTCAGGTTCGTTCTTCTGGCATTATAGCGGTCTAAACCCACTCGACTACGGGCATACAATCCATCAATAATTTCATATCGCAATTGAATATTTCCGATCATTCTATTCTTTTTGGAATCAGCATCGAACTGGTACGTTCCCCACCAAGGATTCGTGACAAATGCGTTATCATTAAATTGCAGCTCAGTACCATCAGGATTGGCCCCTAGTTTGTCGGCATCTCCTTTTAAATCATCAATATTAATAGATGCAGGAAGCGACCATGCCGTATAGTTGGCATTGCCCGGAGAGTCGGAAAGTCTTGGACGATTTTCTACTTGTTCATTGACATAAGTTACGCCAATATTACCAGAAAATTTATCATTGAATTTTGCATTGGTCTTCATAGAAAAATTATACCGATCCAAGCCAGCATTGGGTGTCACATCCTGATTGTTCAAAGCTGAACCAGAGAATCGGAAATTGTACATTTCACTTCCACCTGTCAAAGCCAAAGTATTGGAGAAAGTACTTCCATTTTGATAGAAACGACTCAGATTGTCTCCAACGGAGGAATAGGAACGACTTTGCCCGTCAAATTGCATGACACTACTGCCATCCAATTTTCCGCCCCAGGAATAAAGACCATTGGCTAATGCTTCCTCCACAGTAGTGGGAGCAGCACCATTTATACCATGACCATACTCTTCCTGAAAGTCTAAGCGATTGATAACTGATTCCGAGCGAAACTGAGTATTAAATTCAACACCAATTCCCTGACGATTTTTTCCTGATTTAGTGGTGATCAGAATGACGCCGTTGGACGCTCTAAAACCATATAAAGCCGCAGCAGCATTTCCTTTCAATATCGTATATGACTCAATGTCATCAGGATTCAGACTAGAAATACCGTCGCCCCAGTCCTGACCGCCCCACATTCCGGCAGAGCCTAGGTTTGTATTGTCAATAGGAACACCATCTACTACATATAAAGGCTGATTATTGCCTGAGATAGAACTGTTTCCCCGAATCACTACCCGAGTTGAGCCTCCTGCTCCGGTAGCCGTATTGGCCACATTGACCCCTGCAACTTTACCAGAGAGTGATTGAATGACATTCAATGCCCGCGCCTGCGAAAAATTATCGCCGCCCACTTCGGTGGTAGAATAAGCCAAGGCTTTTTCGTCTCTTTCAATACCAAGTGCTGTAACAACAACCCCGTCAAGTGTAACGCCGGAAGCCAGTGATGCACTAATTGAAGATTGTCCTTCCACCAGGATAATCTGGCTTTCATAACCAATGTAAGTACAAGTAATGGTGGCATCTTCTGATACGTTGCTCAACGTGAAATTTCCGTCGATATCAGTAGTCGTGCCATTATTTGTACCTGTTTCCTGAACAGTTGCCCCAATCAAGGGAACACCATCTGTGTCAGTAACATTTCCTGTGACTTGTTTTTGAGCCACAACTGTCATTGTCCCTAACAGCAGGAACAATAAACATAGTAAGTAACCTCTCATAATGTATTGGTTTATTTTGATAAATGTGTAAGATAAATACAACTTTACAAAGCAGAATGTTATCTGTAATGGGATAAAAATATGAAATTTTACAATCCCAATTGTACACATAGACGTTTTTTTATTTTTTTTCATCAAACACTTTCAAATTTTTATTCGGTTGTAAAATATTTCATATATTTATCATTCATTTCCCAATTTACTTCTGAAAAAGCAGAAGAACTGCATTTGGTTTTTTAATTTTAGCCTAGGTTTTCCCATTGCTAAAAAATCATTTCAACCATGCCTAAGCTAAGACTTTATATTTCATATATCCTGCCGATAGTTATTGGTATGTTTCCTTACTGTCTTGAAGGACAATCGAAGGAAGCTCTTTTTAAATTACTTTCTCCTGAAACTACGAATGTCCAGTTTCAAAACAACATTACAGATGAAAAGGAACACAACATTCTGATGTACAGCAATTATTACGGTGGTGCAGGTATAGGAGTGGGTGATTTTAATAAAGATGGTCTAATAGATTTATTTTTTGCTGGCAACTTAGTCAGCGATGAAATTTATTTTAATCTTGGTGATTTAAAGTTTCAGGAAACCAATAAGCAGTCTGGCATTACAGACAATGGTGGCTGGTCGTCGGGCGTAGTCGTGGCTGATGTAAATAATGATGGCTGGCCGGATATTTACGTGACCAGAGAATTATACGATGACCGACCCGATTTGAGAAAAAATGTACTCTACATCAATACCGGAAAAACCTTTGATTTAGAAAATGGAAAAACAGGTGTTCGCTTTGAAGAACAAGCCGCAAAATATGGACTCGATAATGCAGAACGCACCCGGCACGCTGGTTTTTTGGATTATGATAATGACGGTTTCTTAGATGTTTTCCTACTCAATCAGCCGCCCAATCCGGGCAACTATTCCGACTTTTTCGGGACGCAGTTGTTTCAGGAAAAATGGTCGCCCCGTCTCTTTCGCAATACTGGAAATGGTTCTTTTACGGATGTCTCCAAACAGGCAGGCGTTCTGATTCCCGGTTATGCGAATAGCATGGTCGCAACAGATGTCAATAAAGATGGCTGGGTCGATATTTATCTCACCAATGACTATGAATCTCCTGACCGCCTCTACCTCAATAATGGCGATGGCACTTTTCAGGATGTTTTAAAGGAGCAGATCAATCACATCAGTTATTACTCCATGGGCGTGGATGCTGCTGACATTAATAATGATGGCTGGCCAGATCTGATGACACTCGACATGGTGGCAGAGGATAATTTTCGGCTTAAAGCCAATATGAGCGGCATGAACCCCGAATCTTTTTGGACTGTGGTCGAAAAAGGAGGACATTATCAGTATATGTTTAATGCCATGCACTTGAATAATGCTGGTAAAAATTTCAGTGATATTGCACAACTGGCCGGCATATCGAGTACCGATTGGAGTTGGACCAACCTGATTGCCGACTTCGATAATGATGGCTGGAAAGATGTTTTCGTAACAAATGGCTTATTGCGGGATATTCGAAATTCCGATGCTGCCAAGACTTTTCCCGACTATGTTCGAGCCTCCGTTGATGCGTTTATCAAAGCCAATCCAAATGCAGGTGATGTACATATCTTTGATGTTTTAAACTTGGAAGAAGCCCTTGATTTATTGCCAAGCGTTCCTTTGAAAAACTATATTTATCAAAATAATGGCGACCTCACTTTTTCTAAAAAAATAGAAGAATGGGGACTGACCCAAGAAACCTTTTCAAACGGTGCTGCTTATGCCGACCTTGATAATGACGGCGATCTGGAGTTGATTGTCAATAATATCAACGCCCCAGCTTCTATTTACGAAAATCAATCTCGCAATAATAACTGGCTTCGAATACAAATAACAGACCAGCAAAATCATAAACCGCTTTTCGGAACTAAAATTTCGATTCATTATGATGCGGGGAAATCGCAGTTTTGGGAATTGACCAATGTAAGAGGCATGTACTCTACTAGTGAACATAAGGCGCATTTTGGCTTAGGCAAAACAACAAGTATTGACAAATTATCTATCACACTTCCTAATGGAAAGCAAATTATACAGCAAAATATTCCTGCCAATCAATTATTGAATATCGACATTGGCGAAGCAAAAAAAGATGCACAGGAAAAAATATCGACTCCTAAAAACACCTTATTCACAGAAGTCCAACATTCAAATCTTAATAAGATTATCCATCAGGAAAACATATTTAACGACTATGACAAACAAGTTTTACTGCCGCACAAAATGTCGCAATTTGGACCAGCACTGACAACAGGTGATATCAATAATGACGGACTGGAAGATGTGTTTGTCGGCGGAGCTTTTGGTTATGCCGGGCAATTTTTCACACAAGAATCTAATGGTAATTTTCAGCCCTACAAAGGAGCAGGCGATTTAAAAAACGATGTCAATTACGAAGATATAGATGCTTTATTATTTGATCTGGAGAATGACGGTGACCTGGATTTGTATGTCGTCAGTGGTGGCAATGCTTTCCCGCCTCAGCATAAAATGTATCAGGATAGATTATACCTCAATGAAGCCGGCGTTTTCAAAAAAGATGAAACAAAATTGCCTACATTCAGAGAAAGTGGAGGCTGTATTCGTCCTTATGATTTTGACGGAGATGGCGATCTGGATTTGTTGATCGGTGGAAGGCATTTGCCCTGGTCTTACCCTTCAGCTACCCTTTCGCGATTGTTGATTAATGAAAACGGCATTTTAAAAGATGCCACCAAAACCCTTGCCCCTGATCTGATTTTTTTGGGCATGGTGACGGACATCGTCTGGACAGATTTCGACCAAGACGGGGACATGGATTTTATCGCCGTAGGCGAATGGATGCCCATTACTTTCTTTGAAAATCAAAATGGTATTTTCAAGAAAAAGAATACTTTAGCCAATTCCACGGGCTGGTGGTACAGCATTGAAAAAGCAGATATAGACAGAGATGGTGACGAGGATTACCTTGTCGGTAATTTGGGACTAAACTATAAATACAAAGCGACTTCCGACGAGCCTTTTGAAGTCCATTATGATGATTTTGACAATAATGGCACTAAAGATATTGTCTTGAGTTATTATAATTTCGGAGAGCAGTATCCGCTTAGAGGGCGGTCCTGCTCAAGTGAACAAATACCTACACTAACAGATAAATTTCCGACGTATAATATTTTTGCGGCCTCCAATATGGAAGCGGTCTATGGAACGGAAAATCTGGGAAATGCCCTACACTATTCGGCCGAAACCTTCGCCAGTGTTTATATAGAAAATCAAGGGAATGGTCTATTTAAAATGAGTCCTTTGCCCAATGAAGCACAAATTTCCAGCATCAATGATTTTGTCATCCAGGATTTTGATGGCGACAAACATGATGATATTCTGCTGGTGGGCAATCTCTTTACTTCCGAAATCGAAACCCCTCGAAATGATGCTGGGAATGGATTATTGCTACAAGGCGATGGTAAAGGAAACTGGACGCCTATATCAGCTTCCCAAACTGGTCTTTATCTGCCTTATGATGTAAAAAAAATCCAGCAGATGTCATCTATTCATGGAAATTATTTCCTGTTTGGCTGTAATAATGATGCTTTAAAAATTTATCAGTGGTCATTAAAATAAAACAGGTGCAGGATAAATTTATACAAGGTGTCAGCATAAAATTTAGCTCAGAAGAGTGTGCTCGCGAAGGCGCAAAAGACGCTAAGAAAACAAACTTTGCGGCTTTGCGACTTTGCGAGAAAACAAACTTTGCGGCTTTGCGACTTTGCGAGAAAACAAACTTTGCGGCTTTGCGACTTTGCGAGAAAACAAACTTTGCGGCTTTGCG
>CALFBH010000018.1 GCA_937951615.1 uncultured Saprospiraceae bacterium
ACCATCGACCATCGACCATCGACCATCGACCATCGACCATCGACCATCGACCATCGACCATCGACCATCGACCATCGACCATCGACCATCGACCTCAATCCTTACAATTCCCCAAAACTTTCCGCAAAGCTCCCTCCTGCATCATTTCTTTATAGCTTTCCCGATTGTACTCGGCATTCATATAGTCGGAAGTGGCGTGATAATACAAATTGGCCCAGCCGGAAATGCCTTTGCTGCGATAGACAGCATCTAGCAGACAATCGTGGACATGTTCGCCAGGCTTCGGATGATATTTATTCAATTCATCTATGACACGACAGCGGTATTTATAAATTTGTTCGGGTGGTGGAGAGTGGTAATCTACGCTGTTATTTGCTGGATTTTTGCTGGAAAAGACAAACAAAAATTGATCGCCTGTTTCTAATGGAAAGCCATTTTCAGTCATGTACTCGCCCCGCTTGTTCATGGGGAGTTTGATGTGGCGGTTATAATTTCTATTTCTGAACCAATATTTATAAGTGACATTGACAAATTGGTCTTGATGGACATGTGGGCGGATGTTGAGTCGTACTGTTTTTACTATGCCGTTTTCCTGCAAGTCTTTTACCTGCTGGCGTTGATTCAGCCAGCCAATGCCCAGAATCACACTCATCAGCAAGAGGACAACGGCACAGACCAGGGCGCAGCCTTTGAGTAGGTCTTTCCGCATAACTTTTTTGCGCAGTCGATTGAGAGGGGTGTCCACATCTTCTATAATCTTAAAATCATAACCGAGCATATTATTCTCATACTCATGGATTCTGATGCGGCAAAATTCTTCTCCTATAAAGAATGAGTATTCTCTTGCACCAAAGACATCAAAATCGGTCAGCAATATTTTTTTATTGCAAAACACGACCAGATTCCCACTTTCCAGAAAGTGCCGGAGTTCAATCAGGCTGTTGCTTGCCCGATTGCCTACGTAGGTCCAGTTGATGCGGTTTACTCTTGACATAATGTATTTGCGAAGCAAATAAAGTTTCAATCATTAAATTTCAAAGATACCGACGGCTTCAGCCGCTGGTCGGAAACACTCTACTGACGACTTCAGCCGTCAAATGAACTTCATTTATGTTTTTAATCGAATAAAATTCAATCTTACGCTCTTCGACGGCTAAAGTCGTCGGTACGGTATTGTTCAGTCGCTGCATATCTTGTGTGAAGAAGGTGTTCACATCTAAGATAACGGATTTTTTTGAAAAAGTGTTTTTGAATCTTAAGATAACACAACGTGGCGGCGGCTTGTGTCGTTCTATTTGTGTATCGAGGCGACTGAAGTCGCCTGTACGATGTCTGTACAATTTTTCAAGCCTTTGCTCCACAAATTGTTTCCTTTCTCTGAAAAAAGCAGATATTTGCCTCAAGGAACAAGAAAAAATAGGCTGCCCAAAATAGCGCAGTTATTTTTTCGTTAGACAAGGCGGCAAAACATGCGTTATGCCTTAGCATAGTAAGTGTTTTGCCAACGCAGTATAACGGAAAAACAACAAGGTAGATGGGTAGATTATTTTTTTCTTGTTCCCTTAATCCATACAAACTTAAAATTATGACAAAAATCTACACCTCTTTTCTCACAATCCTCTTCCTTTTTGGATGTATCCACAGCAGCATTGCGCAGCAGGTTCAATATTCACGGGTCAAAATTGACATCAGTAAAAATCGACTGGGGGAATTGCATCAGATGGGCTGCGAATTTGATCATGGTGCATACCAGGATGATGGTTATATCACGACTTTGAGTGAAAATGATTTGCTGCTCTTAGCGAATACTGATTTTGATTATGAAGTTCTGATTGAAGATGAACTGGCGCATTTTTTAAGGTTGAATAAAGACGCGAATTTCTATGAATTTGCAGATGATCCAGTGGAGCGTAGTCTCCATTTTGATTCGCCCTGTACCAATACGATGGACAATTTTTCGACACCGACTGCCTTCACTTCTGGCAGCATGGGCGGTTATTATACGCTGGCAGAAATGAACCAGAAAATAGATGACCTGATTACGATGTATCCCAATATTGTTTCCAATAAAACCACGATTGGTACTTCCATAGAAGGACGTCCGATTTATGCGATTAAAATTTCTGATAATCCGAATACCGATGAGGCAGAAGGCGAAGCACTTTATACCTCTCTACACCATGCCCGCGAACCCAATTCTATGATGCAGATAATCTTTTTTATGCAATACCTGACAGAAAATTATGGTAGCGATACCCGCATTACTGACTTGGTGAATGCCCGTGAAATGTGGTTTATTCCCTGCGTCAATCCAGACGGTTATGAGTATAATTTCCAGACCAATCCAAATGGTGGCGGCTTTCATCGCAAGAATCGTCGGGAGACGAATAGTACAAATATGGGCGTGGATTTGAACCGAAATTATGCCTACGGATGGGGCTATGATAATACAGGGTCTTCGCCCAATGAAAACTCAGATGTCTATCGCGGTAGTGGCCCATTTTCAGAACCAGAAACATCTGCTGTAAGGACTTTTACCAATAGCAGAGAATTTCAGACGGCTTTACATTATCATTCTTATGGCAATTTATTGATCCGCCCCTGGAGTGTTCCCAATGCCCCTGCTTTTACAGCGTTTGAATTTGCGATGTATGAAAAATTAGGCGCAATCGGCACACATCAGAATTGCTATGAATTTGGTGATGACGATCAAACGGTGGGCTACTCTACAAATGGCGTTTCCGACGACTGGTTTTTTGGTGGTGATTTGGGTTTGAGAGATCCGATTTATTCGCTGACACCGGAAGCTGGGGCGAGTAGCGATGGCTTTTGGCCGCCTTCCAATCGCATTATTCCCATTGCAAAAGAAAATGTATATACCAACTTGCAAACGGCTTATCTCGCAGGTTCCTATTACGAAATTGAAGATTGGTCTTCGCCAGAAATTTCGAGTGCTTCAGGAAGTTTCTCCTTCCACTTGACACGGCTTGGGCTAGGGGCTGCGCCGGTGACTGTGACGCTTGTTCCTATTTCTGGTATTGCTGCTGTTGGTGGGCCGATTATTATCAATTCATTGAGCAATCCATTGGACAAAACAACTGGTTCTATCAGTTATACGCTCAACTCCAATATTGATGTGCAGGATGGGGTTTCGTTTATCTGGCGCATCGAATCGGCTGGGCTGACTTATGAATTGCCTGTCAGCAAAATTTATCAGCCGATTATTATGTTTAGTGATGATATGGAAGGAAGTTTTGCAGCAAATTGGAACACGACGGCAGATTGGGATTATGGTACAGAAGAAGCTTTTGGTGGTGCGCAATCACTCACCGATTCGCCTAATGCTAATTATACCAGTAATGGTACAAGAACTTTATACCTCAATAATGCGCTGGATTTATCGGATGCTACGGAAGCTTATTTGTCCTTTTGGGTAAAACATGCTTCTCAGCCCTGCCACGATTTTTTGCAGGTCGAACTCTCGACCACAGGTGCGGGGTCGGGCGCGACGGATTATGCTGCGATTTGTGGAAGTTTGTCGATTACAGAAGATTATGAAGACCTGGATAATAATCCTGCCATGACCGGTGAGCGGCTGGAATGGACCCGCGAAATTATCCCATTGACCGATTATCTGGGACAAAGCAATGTTGGGTTACGCTTCCGTTTGTACCTAGATGGCAATACGTTGGAGGATGGTTTTTATTTGGATAATGTTGAAATTATCAAGCGGACAACTATGGAAGAATTGCCTATTGAGTTGGGCAATTTTACGGCAAGTGTCAATGCAGAAAAGGAAGTCGACTTGAACTGGTCGACGCTGACGGAAAGCAATACTCGCCAGTTCACGATTCAACGCTCAAAGACTGGGCAGGATTTTGAAAGCCTCGGCACACGCAGTGCGGCAGGCAATTCTTCGATTCGCATTGATTATGCTTATACAGATGAGGCGCCTTATCCGGGCACTTCTTATTATCGGCTGAAACTGGAGAACATAGACGGCACGGTGGAGTATTCGCGCTTATTGTCTGTTAATCTGAAAGGCTCCTTGGTTTTTGAAGTGTATCCCAATCCGGTGCGAGATCAGTTTTTCATTTCTACCAGTCATATTTTTGATGAAGCGATAATTCGTATTCATAATTTGATGGGACAGGAAATTTATCAGGAAGTTCTGGTTTATAATAATGAGCAACTCTACGGAATCAACAAGCCTGCTGCTTTGCAGTCGGGTACTTATGTCATCATGCTCGATGTGGACGGGATTGCTACGCAACGTTTGTTTACGGTGGAGTGATGTTGGGGTATTTGGGTATTGGGAAATTGGGGTATTCTGATATTGGTTTGTGTTGTCCTCGGCTTCGCCCGGACAACTGGCATTTCGGCTTCGCTCAATGCAAGCAGTTGGTTGAGCGGAGTCGAAACTAACTCTGATATTGAAACACAAAATAAAAATATATTTCGTCCCGTCAGGACTGGGAATTATCTTAAAGTATTATATACACTTCGACATTCGATATTGGTTGTGCTAAATGCTTATTCGTACACGTTCCTTATTTTTATTTGAAGTTAGGGAACAAAAAAAGGCTTGTTGAAATTCATTTGATAAATTCCAACGAGCCCATTTCAATATTTTCTAAGTCGTCCTTATTTCACAACAGCCAGTTTGCTTACATCTGCAATCTGATTATCAGCATAAAGATTAACGACATAAGTACCATTTGCTAAACCTGCTATTGGTAAATCAATCGTATATTCACCAGCAGTATAAGGCTGAGGTGCTATAAAGGCAACTTCCTGTCCTAGTAAATCTGTAATTTTCACACTGACTTCTGCACTTTCGGCCAATGTAACAGATAAATTAGCATTAGATGTTGCAGGATTAGGGAATGTTGCTTTAATCTGAGTGGTAGAATTTTCGATTAAATCCTGAACGCCAACAGTACTACAAGCAGCAGAGTTTTCAGCAATACCAGCTACTCCATTAATTGCGTTGTCAAAATTAGCCTGAGTTGCTGGCCAGATGTCCTGAACTATAATGTCCCGGTTAGGCGCGATTAAAATAATGGTTGGATATGCAGAGATACCGTAAGTTGAATTTACGGCATTTCCTCCACCTTCTACTCCACTTACTGATGGCAATAATCCGCCATAATCCTGCTCGTACTGTAATACCTCGGCATCTGTATCCCCACTATCCATGGAGATAAAATATACCTCTCCGTTATTACAACCATACTTTTCGTACGACTGATTAACATCTGGCACAGAAGCAATACAAGGACCACAAGTTGTGAAGAAAAAGTCAATAATAACATGTTTGCCTTCATCTAATTTGTCAAATAAATTAAACTGTTCACCATGTATGGTCGTTACCGTAAAATCCTGGGCTACCGTTAGTGGTGTTTGAGCAAAACTCACACTACAGGCAAGAACTAATGTAAAGAATAATGTAGATAATTTTTTCATTTATAAATTATTTAGTGTGTAATAAAATCGTTTAAGTTTTAAAAGTACTTCTAAGTACAAATTACAATAACAGACCCGTACACAAACCACAAACCCTCCTTTATTCTGCTTTTCCTAAAAAAAAACTAAGATTATGACACAAATCTGTTTTTTCAGAAACTATTTGACCATTACTAAGTGTAAAATCGATTCAAAAGTTGGACAATTGCTTTTTTCTATCGCCTAATGTACTCTTGCAGCCATTGAAGATTACGAAAACACATTCCCTAATGACCCCAGTAAACTTGGAATAGACAGGTATGCAGAAAGAAAAAAAGGGCTAGGAAACTATAATTTCAAATAGGCAAAATCGCGTCCTGCCTGCTGACTTTCGACATACTGCGCAGCAATTTCCTGAATAGAATCTTCAATAGAACGATACTTAAAATTCAGGGCTTTTTCGAGTTTTGTCGTATCATAATAAAACTGGTGTGCAGACATACGCACAGTTTCTTTGGTCAGCAACGGAGAAGATTGGGTAAGGCGGGAACGCAGCCACTCCACTCGCCAGAAAATTTCCAGCGGTAGCCCGCTGACCGTTTTTGTGGGTGCTTTTACATTGAGATGTTTGGCGGCTGAACTAAAGAATTTTTTCCAGGCAGTATCTTCTGCGCTGATGATAAATCGCTCGCCGGAAATAGCACTATTCATCAACTGAATAGAAGCCTGTGCAACGTCGCGTACATCTACCAGTCCAGTGCCACCTTTCGGGAAAAATTTGAGTCCGTTTGCCAGTGTACTGAACAGGGCTGCTGTGCCATTCCCCCAATAACCGCTACCGATAATCGTAGCAGGATTTGCAATGACTGCTTCCAAGCCTTCTTCTATCCCACGCCACATTTCACATTCTGATTTAAATTTGCTAACTGAATAGTTGGTATTGATCGGGCTATTTGTCCACTTGGCAGACTCATCCAGTCGAGGATGGTCGACATCTCGTCCCAATGCAGAAATGCTGCTTGTATGCAAGACACGTTTGACGCCCAATGCTAAAGCCAGGTTAACAATATTCGCTGTCCCTTCGATATTGACTCTGAACATCCAGTCTTTCTCCTTTGGATTAAAGGAAACCACAGCCGCAACATGATACACCTGATCAACGCCCTCCATAGCCGCTTCCAGAGCCGACACATCTAGCACATCACCTTCTACCCATTCCACCCGATCAGCGACATCTGCCACCAAATCCATTCGACTAGTGCTTCGCTTTAAGGCACGCACTCGCTCGCCCGACTCCACCAGATAACGCAGAATATAGGAACCCAGAAAACCCGTTCCGCCGGTGATGAAAATTAAGGGCTGTTGTGAATTGGTATGGCTCATTGAATGAGTAAGTTTAAGTTTAAAATTGAAGCATTTATAGTAGGCTTTGCAATTTTACTTATTTCAACCATACTATACAAGTCAATTTCAATATCTTTGCAATATCTTTGAACTCCTCAATACCTTCTTTAAACCCTTCAAGTCATAATCCCTCATATACAAGTTCACGTTCTAAATCAGAAGTTATATCACAATTGGTATAATCATCGTTTCGCAAGTAAGATGTTAAAAGCATTAGTGAAAAGTGAATAATTTTTTAGTAAAAAAACAATTTTATTACCAAAAAAATGATACTTTTGTACATAAATACATTTTATTCAATCAAATTGATTCAATAAAACCAAATGGGTTGAATGCTTACTATAACTACCTTATCCTTATTATTCATTGTAAATAATTCTGGCACGTATGTTCTCAATTCCTAACATTTTTACTCAACTTGAAATGACCTCGCAAAACGGTCTTTTCATTTTTGAGGAGAAAAAATGGCTTGGACAATTTTCTCAAAAAGTAGAATATGCCTTATTCAAAATTAAACCATTTGCCTTATTTGAATTTAATAAAGAACCACTTGTACTTTTCTTTGATGAACCCAAAAGTGAAGAAGAGTTCTTTACCATTAATGAGCAATGCTGGAATTTCAATAAAGCCCCTATCATTTTTATTAATTACAAAAATGAGAATCTAATTTGCAATGGTTTTTCTTTTGACCATGATGCAAAACTCCTGTCTCGTCTTGCTGGGATTAAAAACCTTAAAGATTTCTCGTATTGGAATATAGTCACCGGACAACTTTGGGATGAATATCAAAAATCTCTTAAAAAGGAAAACAGAGTAGATTTTAAGCTATTAAAGAATATCGAGGAAGCAAGAGACGAACTAATCAATACACTAAAACTTGATAAATCAATCACCAACAAACTAATAGGGCGACTTATCTTTGCTAGATATTTAATTGATAGAAAAGTAAGTTTAGATTTCAAATTTGAGAAAAAACATAATCTTTCAAAGGAAAATTTACCCGATTTAATTTTAGACAAAGGAGAACTCTATAGGTTTTTTAATTTTTTAAAAACAGAATTTAATGGTGATTTGTTTCCTATTACCAAAAGTGAAAATGATGTTAATTCCTCTCACCTTGATATTCTCCACAAATTATTTAGCGGTTCTGAAATAAAAAGCAGACAAGGTTCTTTGTTTAATATTTATAATTTTGATATTATCCCTGTAGAGTTTATCAGTAATGTTTACGAATATTTTTTGGGAAAAGAAAAACAAGAATCAAGTAAAGCTTTTTATACTCCTCCATTTTTAGTTGATTATATTTTAAGTCAAACGGTAATTCCCTATTTTAGAAAAAAGGATACTCCTTCTTGTAAAGTTTTAGACCCAGCATGTGGTTCAGGAATTTTTCTTGTTGAGACTTTAAGGCTAATTATTGCAAAATTTAAAACTCTAAATCCTGATTTAAAACCTTCAACAAAAAAATATAAAAATGAAATTAAAAAATTATTAATCAATAATATTTTTGGGATAGACTTAAATAAAGATGCTCTTGAAATAGCTGTTTTTTCATTATATATCACATTATTAGATTTTTTTGAAGAACCAAAGGATATAAAGAATTTTAGATTTCCTCCTCTTTTTGGCACTAATTTTTTCGAGGGTGATTTCTTTAAAGTAAATCAGGATTATAATAAAGTTTTAGAAAAAAAGAAGCTGGATTTTATTCTTGGCAATCCTCCATGGGGAAAAGTAGAAGGTAGCCCTTATATGGAATATATCTCTAAGCGAGAAAAGAAGGAAGAAAAAAAGATTGCAGTCAGTAATAAGCAAATTGCACAAGCATTTATGGTGAGGGTTTCAGATTTTTGTCAACGTCATACTAAGTGTTCTTTAATTATTCCAAGTAGGGTTTTATACAATCTCCTAGCAGCTAATTTTAGACGATATTTTGTTAATAAATTCTTCATCAAGGAAATATTTGAGATTTCTGCAGTTAGAAAATTAGTTTTTGCTAATGCCACCGAACCTGCCGCAATATTAACCTATTGCTTTGCTAATGATGACGAAACAAATGAGAATATGGTTGAGCATATCTCATTAAAACCAAATCCTTTCTTTGCTTTGTTTAAAAGTATTTTAATTGAAAAATACGATTATAAAGAAGTTAAACAAAGTTACTTTAAAATGTATGATTGGATTTGGAAGGTCTTAGTTTACGGAAGTGTTTTGGATTTCTACTTGGTGAAAAAATTAAAAAATAAAAATTTATACTCAAATACTTTTAGTCAGATTTTAAATGATGATAATGAAGAAATCATCCAAAGTAATGGAGTTACAATTGGAAATAAAAAAGAAGATACAAAAGATAATGCACTACATTTATTAGGATTACCATTTATAGAAATTAATAAAACGAAAAAACGAAAAAGTGGAGATTTATCAAGGTATTATTTAAGGATTAGACCAAATAGTTTCTTTGATGTACCAAAAGTAATACGCCCAAGAAATCCAAAACTTTTCAAAAAAACAATTTTGCTGATTAGGAGTGGCCTAGATCAAAACTTCAACTTTGTGGCATCAATCTCGTATGATGATGTGGTATTTAATAACTCTGTTTGTGGTATTAGAGGAGAAAATATACCTCTACTAGAAAACTTACTTGGATTAATAAATTCTAGCTTATCAAAATATTATATTTTTATAACAGGTTCTTATACTGGAATAAAGCAAGAAAAGTTTTTAAATGATGAACTTGACGACTTTCCAGTAATATATGACAAAGAGATTATTCAAAAAGTAAAAACATTACTTAAACTTAACAAAGAAAAATATTCGGAGTCTAAATTTAATGAAGACGAGATTATTCAAACTGAAAAGGAATTAAATAGTCTAATTTTTGAATTATATAAACTAAATAATATCGAACAAAATTTAATGGATTATGCTTTTAACATTTCAATCCCTATAGTTCGACAAGGAGATTCGGTTAAAAAACGGTATAAGAATTTTTACCCGTATAAGCCTTTGAAACAAAAGAGTTCCGAACTAAAAAAATATACTCAAATTGTCCTTGAATATTACAATAACAACCACAAAAACAAAGAAGATTATCTTCAAGCCGATATCTACTGTACAAAACATATCGTTGCCATTAATTTTAAACTATTAACCACAAGACCAGAGAAGGACATCATTTGGAATGACTCAGATGGAAATTATATTGAATTTCTAGCTTCCATAGCATTTTCAAAAGTTAGTAGTCGGTTATTTATTCAGAAAGATTTAAAAGGAATTCGGGAACGTTCTTTTTACGTAATAAAACCTAATCAATATAAATATTGGCATCCTGCAATAGCTCATTTAGATATAATTGAGTTCGACAATAAAATGATAAACCAAAAACTTAACTCTCTCAATGAAACGATTTATTGAAGACGCTCAAAATACATCTCCTCCTTTTGATATTCTATTCAATCATTTGTCGAATGCGCTAAGAATATTAAATGAGTCCTATTCTGAATTGATAATTCAAAAAAAGAAGAAACCTTATCAAAAGCCATTTGATACAAAAACATGGCACATTGAAAATACGATTAATGAAGATTTAGTGCTGATTGCAGAAAAGAAATCTAAGCAAGAAGGTCTTTTACTTGAATGGATAAATGAGAACAAAAATTTAGACACTAAAAACAGAATTGATATTGCAATTATATACGAGTTAGGTTTGGGTAATGAAAAACGACTAGGAATTGAATGTAAGCATTTAATCAAAAACACCAAAAATGCCCTTTATATCAATAATGGAGTTGATAGATTTGCGACTGGATATTATTCAAGTGAAATGCCAATAGGTGGAATGTTAGGATATATTGAAGAAGGAAATATAAAAACTATTACTGAAGACATTCGTAAGAAGCTCAAACCTATTAAATTTGAAAAAACAACGCTTCCTTGTAAACTGAACAACATTTACCTCACAAATCATGACAGAAAGAAGTTTTTAATCAAAAAACCAAATATGGAAAGGAATTTTAAACTTTACCACATGATGTTAGATTTCAACTCTGTTATTGATAGAAATTAGCAAAAAGATTTAACTCGTGTAACACAAACAGGCAAGATGCCTGTACAACGACAACACAACATGGCAGCCACAGCAAGTACATCCGCCCCTATTCGAGCAGAAGACTATTTCCGATTGGAACATAATGAAGGTATCTGCACCGTTTGGTTAGACAATAAAATCGACGGCATCAATATCGTTACCCTTGAGGTCATGGAATTGCTCGGCGACGTATTTCCTAAAATACTCAACGATCCTGCCGTTAAAGCCATTATCATCATTTCTGCAAAGAAAGATTTTATGGCAGGAGCTGATATCAAGTCTTTTGAAATTGAAAAAGAAGGAGAATTTAGTCCCATTCAGTCTCGCGGGCATGAGATGCTGAACATGCTGGAGCAACAGTCCAAGCCCATCGTTTCAGCCATTCATGGTACTTGTTACGGACTTGGTGTGGAGTTGTCGCTGGCCTGCCATGCACGTATTGCTTCCAACTCACCAAAAACCAAAATGGCATTGCCTGAGGTCAAAATCGGAATACTGCCAGGTGGTGGTGGTACGCAGCGTTTGCCCCGGTTGATTGGTGTACAAAAAGCATTGGATATGATGCTCACGGGCAAAAACATTTTCCCTTACCAAGCAAAAAAAATGGGATTGGTCGATGCTGTCACGCATAAAAACAAACTGCATAGCGCAGCGACTATATTAGCAAAACGACTCCTAGATAAACCCATTGCGCGAAAGCGAAAAATACCTTTAAAAGATAAATTCCTTGACCATACAGGTATAGGTCGGAATATTGTTTTCAAACAGGCCCGCAAGATGGCTGCCAAGCAAACCAAAGGCAATTATCCAGCGGTTCCAGCTATTATTGATTGTGTAGAAACGGGAATGAAGCAGGGCTTGAAAGCGGGTTATGCCAAAGAAGTGGAGCTATTTGAAAAGCTATTGCTTTCGCCAGAAAGCGCAGGGCTTCGCAACCTGTTTTATATTATGACCAATAATAAAAAACGCCCTGAGCCAAAAATCAAACTGGATACGCTAGGCATGATTGGTGCAGGACTGATGGGCGGCGGAATTACTGAAGTGAGTGTAAAAAATGGCATCGATGTTTATTTGAAAGACATTGCGCCGGAAGGCATTGAAAATACGAAAAAAAACATTTGGAAAGGACTTGCCAAAAAAATAAAATACAAAACCTCTACGCAGGTACAAGCTGAGGAAATCATGGGGCGTCTGCATGGGCGGCTCAACTACGAAGATTTTGACAAGGCGGATATTATTATTGAAGCGGTCTTGGAAAAAATGGATTTGAAAAAGCGGATTATTGACGACATTCAGGCTCATGCCAAATCGGATGTGATCATAGCCACCAATACTTCAGCTTTATCGGTGACAGAAATGGCAGAACATGCCAAAAAGCCAGAGAACGTTATCGGCATGCATTACTTTTCTCCTGTTCCGAAAATGCCTTTGCTCGAAATTGTAAAAACAAAATACACCGCTGATTCAGTTGTGGAGTCTTGTTATGATTTTGGTGTAAGACAAGGTAAAACAGTGATTGTCGTTGGCGATTGCCCTGGCTTTTATGTCAATCGAATTCTCGGACCTTACATCAATGAATGTATGCTGATGGTCGAGGAAGGCTTTGCGATTCCCGACATCAACAAGGCCATGGAAGACCTCGGCTTCCCAGTCGGCCCATTCAAATTGCTGGATGAAGTTGGGCTGGATGTAGCAGCACATGTTGCCGACACTGCAAAAGCTGCTGCTGCCGACCGTCCTGATATGCCGATTTGTATGGCTGTTCCTGAATTGTATGAAGCGGGTTTTCTGGGTAAAAAGAATGGCAAGGGTTTCTTTCAGTATAATGAAAAAGGCAAGCGCACTGGCGTACATCCTGAGATTTATAATTTTTTCAAAGGCGATGGCAGCAAAAAATGCGATGCCGCCGAAATGCAGGATCGCGCTTTACTCATGATGCTCAACGAAGCTATGATGTGCCTAGAAGAAGAGATTATAGACGCCCCGACAGCAGGTGATACAGGTGCCGTTTTTGGCATTGGGTTTCTACCTTTTACGGGCGGGCCATTCCGTTATATGGATCATCGTGGGCTGGAAAATTTGCAGGCTCGTTTTGCAGAATTAACAACTAAATTTGGCGGGCGATTTAAAGCAGCGAATATTTTGAAAGAGAAAGTTATTGAAGGGAAAGGGTTTCATGCGTAAAAGAACCAGGAACTTTTTTTGTAATATTGTGCCATGAAAATCATCTCTTATAATGTAAATGGCATTCGCGCCGCCATCAAAAAAGGCTTTGTAGAATGGATGGAAGCAGGTCAATTCGACGTCATCTGTTTACAGGAAACCAAAGCCAATCGAGAGCAAGTGGATATGGAAGCTATTGAGGCACTGGGCTATCAACATCATTGGTTTTCTGCACAAAAGAAAGGTTATAGCGGTGTGGCTATTTTTTCAAAAACTGCGCCTGATAAAGTCGTAACGGGTTGTGGCGTAGAGGAATATGACTATGAAGGCAGAGTGATTCGTGCAGACTTTGGCGATTTGACTATTGTGAATATTTATTTTCCTTCTGGCACAGCAGGCGATGTTCGACAGGAAGTCAAATACCGTTTTCTGAATCATGTTTTTGAATGGGCAGACGAACTCCGCAAAGAGCGTCCCAACCTCGTCATCGTTGGGGATTATAATATCGCACATACTGAAATGGATATCCACAACCCAAAAGGCAATAAAAAAAATTCTGGCTTCCTACCCGAAGAACGCGAATGGATGACCAAGTGGTTTGATAATGGTTTTACAGATGCTTTTCGCCACCTCAATCCCGAACAGGTGCAATATAGCTGGTGGTCTTATCGCGCCAATGCGCGTAATAACAACAAAGGCTGGCGGATTGATTATCAATCTGTTTCTGAGCCATTAAAAGATAAATTAAAAAACTGCCAGCAACTTACCGAGGTGAAACATAGCGATCATTGTCCGGTGTTTTTGGAGTTGGAAAAGTAGAAGAATATCGAATACGGAACAAAGGAACGCCGAAATCACTATTATCCTAATTACTAGTCCGGCACTAAATAAATCAGTATATTTTGAATGTCGAATAACGAATATCGAAGTATTAATACCTCGGCACAGCAGAAAATATTCTATTATTTAGGACGGTCAAATGGGATAAAAGTTGCTTACGAATGACTCATAAATAAAAAGTTTGGACGGCTCATTATTATGCTGTAGCTTTGAAGTTATAATAAAAAGTTCTTATAGCATAATAAACTTATAAAGAAAGGTGGAGGGTTCTGGCCCTTTGAAGCCTTAGCAACCATCAATTTAAAAAAATTGAAAAGGTGCTACATCCATCCGCGATAGCGGAAAGATAAGTTCGATATGATATGTCATTTCCTATCAGAAAAGGGCATTATTTTCGGCTTATCGCTGGAAGTAATGCCCTTTTTTAGTTGAGAAGCGAGACCGCCTTCGGCTGGGAGAGGAGAGACTATGCCTTCCGGCATTGCGAGACAAGAGACTTTTAACTTTTACTTCGTAAAATCACTTTTCTCGCAACGAAGTGGTCTCGCCTCTGGCAGCGAAGCGGTCTCGCTTCTATACTTTTACCTTATCAAATTCAAGAAAAACGAATACGTGTCAAATGAAAAATAGCACAACAAAAAAGAATAATCAATATCGATTTGCAACGCAGGCTATCCGCACACAGGCAGAGCGAACGCAGCATAAAGAACATGCGGTTCCACTTTTTCTGACCTCCAGTTTTATGTTTGATGATGCTGAAGATGCCCGCGCTACTTTTGCCGGTGAAAAGCCAGATAGGAATATTTATTCCCGTTTCGATAATCCAAATGCACAGGAATTAACGGATAAATTATGCTTACTGGAAGGGATGGAAGATGGACATGTTATGGCATCGGGTATGGCGGCGGTATTTGCTTCGCTTGCTCCTTTTTTGAAACAAGGTGACCACCTCATTTCTTCCCGTTCTGTTTTCGGCAACACCCATCGTATCATTACAGAAATCCTGCCTTCCTGGGGCGTCGAATATACTTATGTGGACATCCACAAACCAGCAGAATGGGAAGCAGCTATCCGTCCAAATACCAAAATGATTTATACCGAAACGCCTTCCAATCCCGCACTCGATTTTGTGGATTTGGAATGGCTGGGCAAGTTGGGAAAGAAACATAATATTCTGACCAATGTGGACAATTGTTTTGCAACACCTTATTTGCAACAGCCTGCAAAATATGGCATCGACCTGGTGGTACATTCTGCGACTAAGTTCATAGACGGGCAGGGGCGTGTGCTTGGTGGTGCGGTCTTGGGCCGCAAAGAATTGATTAGCAAAGTTTTTTCTTTTTCAAAAAGAACTGGTCCGGCAATTTCTCCGTTTAATGCCTGGGTTTTGTCGAAGAGCCTGGAAACGCTGGCTGTGCGTATGGAGCGGCATTGTGAAAATGCGTTGGCTGTCGCCAAATATTTGGAAGATCACCCTGCTGTGGAATGGGTAAAATATCCTCACCTGCCCTCGCATCCTCAATATCAACTGGCAAAAAAGATGTTATTGCTTGGTGGTGGTATTGTCACTTTTCAAATCAAAGGCGGACTGGATGCCGGACGTGTATTTTTGGATAGTCTGAACATGTTTTCTATTACAGCTAATTTGGGCGACACTCGTTCTATTGCTACGCATCCCGCATCTACGACCCATTCAAAATTATCAGAGGCACAAAGACAGGAAGTCGGCATTACAGCAGGGCTGATTCGTTTATCCATCGGACTCGAACATATTGATGACATTATTGCTGATCTGGAACAAGCATTATGAAACACAACACACAAGATTGGTATCTGGAACACGCAGGAAGTGATTTGCAGTATTTTCATTATACCCAACCTTTTATCACAGAAACTGGAGAGCTATTGTCCGAACTCACTATTGGTTATCACACTTATGGTACACTGAATGAAAAGCGGGATAATGTCGTCTGGGTTTGTCATGCGCTGACCGCCAATTCTGATCCCATTGACTGGTGGACGGGGATAGTTGGAGCGGGTTGTATCATCAATCCTGAACAGCATTTTATTGTTTGTGCTAATATCATCGGGTCAAATTACGGGACAAGTAATCCTCTGCACATCAACCCAAAAACAGGCGAAGCTTATGGCAGGAGTTTCCCTTCTGTCACCTTGCGCGACTGGGCGCGAGCGCATCATTTGCTGCGTGAACATTTGAAACTGGAACGGGTCGATTTGTGCATTGGTGGTTCTTGTGGTGGCAATCAGGTCTTGGAATTTCATCTGCTCCAACCTGAAGTGACTAGGCGTATTGCTGTCTTGGCTTGTAGTGTGCGTGAAACGCCCTGGGGCATTGCCATACATGAGGCACAGCGCATGGCAATTGAGGTGGATTCGACTTGGCAAGTCCCTGAATTTGGAAAAGGCAGCGCAGGTGTTCGGGCAGCACGAGGCATGGCACTTACAGGGTATCGGAATTACGAATCTTATGCCCGAACACAGGTGGATGACAAAGAAATTCTGGATAATTTTCGGGCGGCTTCTTATATCCGTTATCAAGGCGCGAAACTGGACAAACGCTTTCACGCCCTGCCTTATTGGTATTTGACAAAAGTACTCGACACCCATCATATTGGTAGAAATCGTGGCCCGATAGATAAGGTATTGAACAGTATTAAAATTCCTGTGCTGATTATTTCTATTGATTCAGATTACCTAATTCCTGTTCCTGAACAGACTATCATGGCGACACATATCCCCAATAGTCAGCACGAAATTATTTCTTCCCCTTTTGGGCATGATGGTTTTTTGGTGGAACATGAGCGAATCGGGGCTTTGTTGGGGGAATGGATGGGGTAGTAAATACAAAAGTAACTGTTTAGGTCGATGGTCAATAGTCCATGGTCGATGGCTGTCTTTTAGTATTCAGATCGTTTCAGTATTTTATTTTGCTTTGCAAAATGCGTGCAAAGCTTATAAAGCAGGAATATTGTTGAATTGCAGCTATGGGCTATCGACCATCGACTATAGACTAAACTGTTATATTTAAAAACTCTTTAATGAATATCAAATTTACATCTATCACAGTTGATAGAGACCAGACCGCCTTTATCACTTTTCCCAATTTTATAAACGTCTTTATCGTCGTCATCCTGAGAAACTTTAGTCCAGGTATCGTTCAAACCTTCAGTATAATTATTCCGGTTTACTTTCAAGGTATAATTCGCACCTGTCTCGAAAAAGAGAGCAATCGTACTTAGGGAGTTATTAATGTCAATTTGTGAAAATTCTCTGGCTATTTTTGAGATGGTGAGATCACTACTTTTGGCCTCTAATAAAAGGGAAGTGTTCAGTCTGTCTATTTCAAAATCGGTATAAGATGTATTTTTTACGCTCATCTCTCCAACTTCGTCAATTATGATTTCATCATTGGCAGAATCATTCACACTTAATATCCCGACAGTCCCTAATTTATATTTTGTTTGAGCTGACTTAGAACGCTGATTTCTTAGATGTGGCAAGTCGCAGGCATCATTCAAGGACTGACTGCCAATCTTCATTGATCCTACCTGATCTATCTTCACATAAGAATTGGAACTGCTAATATCAGCCGCTTCGACCTGATCGAAAAAGACATGATAACAAGACTTTAAACTCGCTCTAAGATTTCTGACATTTGTCCCAAACACTTCTGCATATTTTAAGTCTAAATCAAGATCTCCGTTCAATTCACCAAGTCTGATCGTACAGTTTTTTTTGCCGACTATAGAAACATTAATTGATTTGGGAATGCTGAGTCTTGTCTCTAATTCGAGATATTCTATCGCATATTTTCTACCATTATCCAGTTGAATTTCACAATCATCTGCCTTAAAGAAACCATTCTTCATCAAGAACAGTGCTATATTTAAATTGCAGTCAGCGACGATTCTATTATCAGCTCCTTTTTCTAGTTTAAGTTGCAATTGGTCCATGACCATTCTAGCATCTTCATTAGTGGCTGCTTTTATCGTGACAAGGGTTTCTTGTTTAATGATATTTTTATCCCAAGTCTCAATTTCCAGATCTTTGAGAATATTTACTCTAACATCACCATTTTTTCCACTGAAGGAATATCTGCTTTTTGTATTATTGGAAGACATGGTTCCACTCATATTTAAGCCTATTGCAGCAGGCACATTAGAAACAAGCGTAACACCGGGTTGTACTTCTATTTCTTTTGTGAACGTTTTAGAAATCTGTGCATAGCTGCTTGAATGATTTAGTGCTAAACAAAAGAAGAATATACTGTACGTTCTAAATTTCAATATCAACTGCTTTGCTAGATGATGGTTGTAGTTTTTCATAATAATTTATTTTTTCGACCTCCTTTTGAATCTTGTCCAAAAGTTCAATCTTCGATTTGTAAAAATTTAAAATCTGGTCTCCGATAAATTCCTGATAGCCATTTTCTTCTATGTACAGACGATAGTCCTGAAATTGTCCATCCATAAATTCTAATTGTTGCAATAAGATCTGTAAGTCATCAATTTTATCCTGCGGAACAGTAGCCTTTAATAGCGCTTGTTTTTTAAAGCTTACTTGTTGAGTAAACTCATATTTTGTCAAATCATATTCTGCCAGAATCCTTTCTTCACCTGGCGGTAAATTTTGATGATGATAGGAATGTAAAGCATACGAGCCGATCAGTAATAATATCCCCGCAGCAAGGGCTTTTACAAAAAGCTTGATGCGTTTATTTTTAGCCCTGAGAATCTCATTTTCAATCGAAAGCCAAACCCGCTGATCGATATGATCGGGCTCTAGTTTTTGCTTGTTGTCCTGCAAATATTTTTCAAAATCATTCATAAGTAATCCTTAATCTTTCTCTTAGTAATTTCAAGGCGTATCTATACTGACTTTTAGAGGTCGAAACTGAAATGTCTAAAGCTGCTGCAATTTCTTTGTGCTTATATCCTTCCAGTGCATATAATGAGAAAATCTCTCTGCATCCATCAGGTAAATTTAGTAGGGCTTTTTTGATGACATCAAAAGAAATGCCTTCATACCAGTTGCTTTTCTCTTCTTCATATTCTATATGCTCAACTTCTACTAATGAGGCAAAACTTCTCTTACTTCTCACCGACTTCAAGCTTGAATTGATCACAATTTGTTTCAGCCATGAGCCGTATTTATCATCCTCCTTCAATTGGGCAATCTTTTGAAAAGAAGTCAAAAAAGCTTCTTGAAGAATATCTTCTGAATCCCTTCGATTGCTGGTGATACGATGACTTGCCGCCATCATCTCTTTTGAGAATGACTCATATAGGCTCTGCATAGCGAGTACGTCTTTTTTCCTGACGTTCTGTATTAATGCCGATATATATGTTTTGTCTTTCAAGTCTGTTGTTTTCTACTCATAAGATACCCTATCTTTAAAAAGGACGTAAAATCATAAAGATTTTTTTAAAAAAATAGCCACGAATGCACGAATAAATTTTATTCGTGCATTCGTGGCTAAATAGTTATTCAAGTTGAATAATAAAAGAACCAGCTTGTATAATCCTTAAACTTTATTTTTTAAAAGCTCATTTAATTCCTCTTGTATTGCAGTCCCTTTGTCTTTATTATACCAGCCCTGCAAGGCTCTTTTTTTATCTTCCGCACTCATTGAAGTATCCTTTTTTTGACTCATTGCCATTTCCTGGGCTTCTTTTGGTCTTGGTCCCCACCTAAATAAATCTTTGCCCTCTTCATCTCGCACCACGAGTATCGGAATTGATTTACCACCATTGGTCAGGTACTTATCAATCTCGCTACCTAGCGCATCTCGATTTTGAATACTTAAACTGATTTTGGGATTGAGTTGAGCTGCTTTCGCTATAAATGCATGACTATGTGCAGCATCTCCACACCAGGGTTCTGTGATTAAAATCCAGTTTAACGGATGATCAATATTTTTTATGGTTTCAGCCAAAGCAGGTAATATTTCGCCCCTTTTATTCCAGCGATTCATTCTTGCCTGGTTGAGCTTTACATAAGTGACATAATCATCAGAATCGTAAGGGTAGCTTTTGTTATTGCCTTCCAGAATGTCCTGAAATTGTTTTTCGTATGTTGTTAAATTCATTTTTTACTGCTTTTTAAATATGTTCTGAAACGGTATTATTCGGTGATTTGTTTGTTCTATTTGCTTCTAACCATTCTCAATGTCGTAGTCCAGACCTTTATTTAGCCAGCTTGATCTTGATTTTTTGAAGCTAATATAATCAACTCAGCAATTTTCTCGCAAAGGCGCAAAGCCGCAAAGTTTGTCTAGTTTCTCTAATAATTTAACACCTCAACACATCAACACCTCAACACCTCAACACATCAACACATCAACACATCTCTAAGCAATATCAGCAAAATAAGCCTCCATTTTCCGAAAGGTATAAATACCAATAACGAGTAGAAACAAAGCAGAACTTGTGCTTATCGCAATAAGATCCCACTGGATGGGCGTATCTATAAAAGCAAAACGGGACATGTTGATGGCGCCCGCCATGGGGTTGAGTGCAATGAGGTATTGAGCCAGGTCAGATTTGAAAATAGACGTAGAATACATCACGGGATTCACAAACAGCAAAAACTGTATGAGGAAAGGAACAATGTAGCGAAAGTCCCGGTATTTGACATTAAAAGCAGCCAAGAGGCAGCCCAGTCCGAAAGTAGTGATAATGGTCAGCAGCAGGCTCAACGGCAGAAAAATCAAAATCTTCCCGATGTGAACCGACTGTTGAAAATAAATCAGCAGACCGATATAAACCACCAAAGCAATCAGAAAATCAAAAGCCGCGACCAGTATGGCCGACATCGGAATAATCAATCGGGGAAAGTAGATTTTCTTAATCATCTCGGCATTGTCCACCATGCTATTCGCTGCACCACTCAAGCCCGAAGAAAAGACATTCCACAACAATAAACCCGAATACACAAAAACCGGATAAGGCATCCCATCAGAAGACACCCCCAACGCCTGTCCGAAGACCAGCGTCAGCACAACCATCATCATTACAGGCTGCAAAATTGCCCACAAAATGCCCAGTACCGTTTGCTTATATTTGACTTTAATATCCCGCCAGGTGAAGAAGTAAAACAACTCCCGATAAGTCCAGAGTTCTCTAAGATTCAGAGAAAATTTTGAGGGTGGGCGGATGATATATTCATTGGTTTGCTCCATGAAATACAATGGAATGGTCTGACGGATAAATGCTGAGATTGTCTGGTTATCGTTTTTTACTCATCAAGCAACTCAATTACTCAATCAACTTAATATCCCAATTACTCCCGTTTACTCAGGTACTTCTCTTCTTCAAAAATCTTAATGTCCGATTGCATCATATCTTTGACCAAAGCTGGTAAATCATATTTTGGTGTCCAGCCCAATTTAGTTTTCGCTTTAGTCGGATCGCCCAGCAATAAATCAACTTCTGTCGGGCGGAAATAGCGCGGATCAACGGCCACCACTTTTTTGCCGATTTCCAATTGATAATCAGGATGCGTACAGGCAGCAACGAGTCCAACTTCTTCCAGTCCTTCACCTTTAAACTCTACTTCAATCCCCATCTCGCTAAAAGCCATGCGTACAAAGTCGCGGACAGAAGTCGTGACGCCAGTCGCAATCACAAAATCTTCCGGTTCGTCTTGCTGCAACATCATCCACATCAGTTCCACATAGTCCTGAGCATGTCCCCAATCGCGCTTCGCATCCATGTTGCCGAGAAATACAGTGTCCTGCATGCCCATTCCTATTTTTGCCGCAGCACGGGTAATTTTACGGGTCACAAAAGTCTCGCCCCGGCGAGGACTCTCATGATTGAACAGAATGCCATTCACCGCATACATATTATAAGCTTCCCGATAATTCACTGTAATCCAGTAAGCATACATCTTAGCCACCGCATAAGGCGAGCGCGGATAAAAAGGCGTCGTTTCAGACTGCGGTGTTTCCTGCACCAAGCCATACAACTCAGAAGTAGAAGCTTGATAGATGCGCGTCTTTTCGCCTAAACCCAAAATACGCACCGCTTCCAAAATCCTCAGCGTTCCCATCGCATCTACATTCGCGGTGTATTCAGGCGTATCGAAGCTGACTTTTACATGCGACATAGCACCCAGGTTGTAGATTTCATCGGGCTGTACCTGCTGAATAATACGAATCAGATTGGTCGAATCCGTCAGATCTCCATAATGCAATTGAAACCGATAATCCTCTACGTGTGGATCTTGGTAAATATGGTCAATACGTTGTGTATTGAAAGAAGACGCTCTCCGCTTGATGCCATGCACTTCATAGCCTTTCTCCAGCAAAAGTTCTGACAAATATGCTCCATCTTGTCCGGTGATTCCGGTGATTAAGGCTTTTTTCATTTTAGAATTTCTATAACATTACTTGCAGGCACTTCATGAGGGTGAAGACCAAGTATTTTCAATAAATGGAGCAGTCTTTTTTGTAAACGGGAAGTTCCGGGCGGCTTACTGCGCCACGACTCATCCAGATAAGCAGACCAGCCCGACGTCATAGCCATCACCTTATTGGTGTGCCAGTCGATGGTTTCTGCTTGCTGCCTTTCAGGATTACCACCAGGATTGATGCCCAGAATGTACATCTTTTTCTCTCCTTGAAAGGCTTCTTTACCTGAGTAAAATACTGAGCCGGATTGTGCTTTTAATGATTGGGGAATCAGAGAGATTAATTTTTCCATCAAAAATAAATCAGTCGTAGCTCTTCATTTTTTTCTTCATTTTCTTTTCTGCTCTTTTTTCTTTTGTTGTTTTGGCAGGCTCTTTTTTTACGGCTTTTTTCATGTCTTTACCTTTTCCCATGATATTTTTATTTTAATGGTTAATAATTATTTTATAGCTTTGAATAAAGTCCCAATTTACGAAGATTTTTTGACTGACCTTATTCTATTTTGATTTCCTGTTCTTTTAACGCTCAATTTCCTTCTTTATTCCCTCTCCTTTTCTTGATTTTTTCAATTGCCCTTTTGACTTCGTCTATTGGCAAATCTGTAATCTTGGAGATTATTTCTATGGACATACTTTCTCCCCAACATCTTTTAATGACTTCTTCTTTTTCTTCTATTTTTCCTTCTGCTTTTCCTTCTGCCTTGCCTTCTGCTTTTCCTTCTGCCTTGCCTTCTATTTTTCCTTCTGCCTTACCCTTATTTTCCGCCGCAACTAATTTCCCCTTTTCATCCTGCTCGGCTATCGAGGCGTTATCATAAGCTATTAATTCTTCTTTGCCCCAACTGTGCCTATTTCTCATTTTTCTTTATTTTGAAATTTAATCGGGTGATTTTCCTAATTCACGCTATCATATTTAAGTTTGTTCCGTTGCTTTTCCAATAGTATCTTTTTTTCGTTTTACCCCGACAGGTGAAATTGACGGTTTATCCGCGGTTTTCCGCCAATTATCACCCTGCACCTCACACCACTCATTAATTGAGCGGTTTCGGGGAGTTGCTTCTTTAATAATCTCTTAATGGGTTGGGTTGTTTTTGAGCTCCCATTTTTCTTTCCATTGTATTACCATCACAAACTTCAAATAGCTCATTTCTCCACTCTATGTTCTCAAAGTTACCTAAATTATCAATTCTCAATCCTTCAAAGTATCTATTACCTTCATGTATTATTCCATACAATCGAGAGTTCCCTATATTGTATAAACCTGCTAACTGAGGTGTGCCACCACAATATTTATCTTTAATATTTGCTAATGTATCTGAAAAGCAATGAAATAAAGCCCTACTTGTTTTTTTATTTCCCGACTCCCAATATTCCTTATATTTTTCTAAAAACTCTGGAGCACCAGAACCCAAAACAAAGAGTTTGTCTGAGTAGTCTTTGAATTCTAATTTGTCCCCACTCCAATGATTCGTCGATTTAACCCATTTAATCTTACTACAATAGAAATTTGCATTTTCATCTCTACTACAATGAATAATTTCCAATGAATTAGTTGTGATATGTTTTACTTGATGTGGATAATTTTTAAATGAATGTATAAGTCTGTCAATTACAGCCTGAGATTTTTCTTCACATGAAGCATTTTTTTGGAACAATAATCCATTATCAGCTAAATCCACAATTTGACTTAGGGTTATTAATGGGAAAAAAGTATCTCCACAGTAACCAAAAATATCAGGAGAGTTCTTGCACCCAAATACTTTTTTCCCAAAATCAAAATTGGCTTCACTTCCCCACGAAATTCTACTGTCGCTTGCTATATATATTGAAGCAGGTTTTCTTGAATCAACTCCTACCCATGAAGCTAATAATGTCATTTTTTTTATTTTAGTAATTAGCCCAAGTTGAACATATTCACAAATACCTCTTTAAAATTTCTTCTCTATAAATTTCCTTACAATCCCTATCATCCAATTGTACAGACCCCATCAAAGACTGAATTAAAGGACTAAACTCGGCAGTTTCCTCCGGTTCATTAATAAGATTACGAAGATATTCCTCAACAAGACCAGACAGATTGAGTCCTCGTGACTGAGCATACTGTTCAGCCCGTTCAATAACAGATTGGTCAATTGTTAGGCTAAGTGGTGAGTTCATGGAATGTGTATTTTTTTGCTAAAATACACATTCCATAGCAATTTATCAAATAATCATCCCAGCCCCAACGGTCTCATTAGTAGCCTCATCCACAAACAAAACACTTCCTGTGTTCCGGTTTTTGCGGTAGCTGTCCATAAAGAGCGGCTTGGTGGTACGAATGACGATACGCGCAATATCGTTCATGTTGATCTCTTTGTCATCTAGCTCGCGGTGCAGCGTATTGATGTTCATTTTGTAGCGAATGTCCTTGATGATACAACGGACATCTTTGGTGGTGTGCAGCAGTGCATATTTGCCATTGAGTTGAAGTGGACGCTCATGAAACCAACAAATCATCACCTCCAAATCCTGCGAACTTTCGGGAACATTATTCTCACGTACAATCATGTCGCCACGACTGATGTCTATATTATCTTCCAGCAACATAGTGACAGACATTGGCGGAAAAGCTTCTTCCAATTCCCCATCGAATGTGTCAATTTTTTTGATGGTAGAAGTAAAACCAGAAGGCAAGACCATCACTTTATCTCCTTTTTTGAAAATACCACCTGCTATACGTCCGGCATAGCCGCGATAGTCATGATAGTCATCACTATAAGGGCGAATGACATGCTGCACAGGCATCCGGCAATCAATAAAATTATGGTCGCTGCCGATGTGTACATTCTCTAAGTAATACAAGAGAGTCGTCCCTTTATACCAGGGCATGTTTTCAGACTCATTCACGATATTATCGCCTTTCAAAGCACTAACTGGAACAAAGTGAATATCATTGATGTCCAGCTTTGCAGCGAAGCCCATAAATTCTTCCTGAATTTTCTCGTAGGCTTCCTCTTTATAATCCACCAAATCCATTTTGTTGATACAAACAACAAGGTGTGGAATTTGCAGCAAAGAAGCGATAAAAGCATGACGGCGGGTTTGCTCGACAATGCCATTTCGCGCATCAATAAGAACAAGCGCGAGATTGGCTGTAGAAGCACCAGTCACCATATTTCGGGTGTACTGAATGTGTCCAGGTGTATCCGCAATAATGAATTTCCGTTTGGGCGTAGCAAAATAACGATAAGCCACATCAATCGTAATGCCCTGTTCCCGCTCGGCACGTAGCCCATCGGTCAGCAAAGCCAGATTGACACCTTCTTCTCCACGTCGTTCACTAGTCGCTTTGATAGCATCATACTGATCTTGGAAAACAGATTTGGTATCATACAGCATACGCCCAATCAGGGTACTCTTGCCGTCATCAACACTACCTGCGGTCGTAAAACGCAACAGGCTCATTTTTTGATATTCTTCTAAGGATACGAAATTTTCCATGCTCATGGCTCGGATGTATTTTTGTCTTTGATTAATTTAAAATAAGAGGTTTTAGTATTTTAGTTTTTCTAGGTCTTGCCTGGAATCCCAGAATCGTAGAATTATAATTTTATCGGATGATTCTTCATAAATCAATAGCCTCTTTGATGCTATCATTGAGTTTAAAACTATATACTGTAGATTGATTTCTCTCATTCCAGTATGACAAAATAGCATCTTTATCTGCTTGAGCTATTTGCGCCCATTCCACTTGTTTAGCCATTCTTCTGTCTTTTTCATGACCTCTTCATGAGGAATCGTTTTGCCTTTTTTGACTTGCTGACGAGCCACATCAATCGCAGCCTTCTGTGCATCCGAAAGAATGTAAACATCATTATCATTCTCCTCAAGCATACTTATAAAAGTATCAAGTAAAGCTTCATCCTCTATATGCGGAATACGCTCTATCAGTTTTTGCTTTTTTTCTATCGCTGTCATAACCCTGTTTTTAATTAAAAATCAAAAGAGTTAATAAAGTTACAGGTTTTTAAAGAATAATGCTCGCCCCAACATCAACACGACAACACATCAACACCACAACACATTGTCCCTAGAAGTACCCCGCCTTCTTACGGTCTTCCATCGCCGTTTCAGAGCGTTTATCATCTGCTCTTCCTCCACGTTCTGTGACGCGAGTTGTTGCGATTTCGCGAATAATATCTTCAACCGTTACAGCGTCTGAAAGCACTGCACCAGTGATTGGCATATCACCCAAAGTCCGGTAACGTACCACCATTTCTTTGATCTCTTCGCCTGGTTTCATATTCACATAGTCCGATTCTGCCAGAATAACACCATCGCGGATAAAACAGCGACGTTTGTGAGATAAGTACAGACTAGGCAATTGAATTTTTTCTAAAGCAATATACTGCCAGATATCTAATTCTGTCCAGTTACTAATAGGAAAAACACGGAAATGTTCGCCCATATTCTTTTTACCATTAAACAGATTCCACAATTCAGGACGCTGATTCTTTGGATCCCACTGACCAAACTCGTCACGGTGTGAAAAGAAACGCTCTTTCGCACGGGCCTTCTCCTCATCGCGTCTCGCACCACCCATTGCCGCATCAAATTTGTGTCGCTCTAGTGTATCCAGCAAAACACCTGTTTGTAGTGAATTTCTACTGGCATTGAAGCCTTTTTCTTCTACGGCTGTTTTTTTATCAATGGCTTCCTGCACAGAACCGACAATCAGCTTGACGCCCAAGTCACGCACCATATTATCGCGATATTCCAATGCTTCTGGGAAGTTGTGTCCCGTATCAACATGTAATAATGGAAAAGGTATCTTAGCAGGAAAGAAGGCTTTACGTGCCAGGTGTGTCATCACGATGGAGTCCTTGCCTCCTGAAAACATGATAACCGGATTTTCAAATTGCGCTGCCACTTCACGGAGTATAAATATAGACTCTGACTCCAATTCTTTCAGGTGATTTATATGGTATTGCATTCAAACGTTTTGAGAATTTTGAATCGTGAATTCAAAATTGAATATAAGGTAATATAAATTTGTAAATTTTATCCGCAGACTCTTGAATCGTCATCTGATCGGTTCTGATTTCCAAATCTGGGTTTTGAGGTGCTTCATAAGGGGAGTCAATACCCGTAAAGTTCTTAATTTCTCCTTTTCGAGCTTTTTTATACAAGCCTTTCACATCACGCACCTCACATTCTTCTAAGGGTGCATTGATGAAAATTTCTAAAAAATGCTTTTCGCCAATAATTGACTTAGCATAATCTCGAATTTCTTTGGTCGGGCTGATAAAGCAGTTCAGGGTAATAATGCCGCAATTGACAAATAATTTGCTAACCTCTGCTATTCGACGGATGTTTTCCTTGCGGTCACTTGCCGTAAAAGACAGGTTGTTATTCAATCCGCTGCGAATATTGTCACCATCCAGCATTTGTGTCAGGTATCCTTCTTTGTGTAGTTGAGCTTCAAGGTATTGCCCAATGGTACTCTTCCCTGAACCCGACAAACCAGTCATCCAAAGTGCTTTTGCATGTTGGTTGAGCATTCGCTCTTTTGCCTCTTTTTGCAAGAGCTGATCAAAGATCGGATAGATATTTTCTGTATAGTCTTTCATTTCGAGGTGCAAAGGTAAGTAATTCAATACAATTTCAATCACAATATTAGAAACAACTTATTTGCTGCAAAATTCCATTATTTTAATACCTTTGTGGCGAAAAAATACGTCAATTCAAGGCATTTTGTGTAAATTCACTCTAATGATGAGCAACAAAATGTCAGGTTTTTTATAAAAAACAAACATGGCAAATACATCAGATATACGTAATGGACTCTGCATCAATTTCAGTAATGACACTTATTCAATTGTATCGTTCCAACATGTAAAGCCGGGAAAAGGCAACGCTTTTGTGCGCACGAAATTGAAAAGTATGACTACGGGGCGTGTTATTGACAATACATTTACCGCAGGGCATAAGATTGATGTGGTTCGGGTAGAACGCCGTAAGTATCAATACCTCTATAATGATGATGCAGGATATCACTTCATGGATGGTGAAACTTATGAGCAGATTAGCATCGAAGCGAAAATGATTGCCAATCCGGGATTACTGAAAGAAGGGGATAATGTAGAGATTCTTTTCCATGCGGAAAAAGAAATACCATTGACACTCGATATGCCTCAGTATGTCGAATTGAAAATAACTTATACCGAGCCAGGTGTACGTGGAGACACAGCATCTTCAAACGTGATGAAGCCTGCCACGGTGGAAACAGGTGCAGAAATCAAAGTCCCACTTTTCGTCAATGAAGGCGATATTATAAAAGTAGATACTGCAAAAGCCGCTTACGTAGAGCGCGTCAAAAAATAAAACACCTCTTTATTAATGATGAGCTATAGATGATAAACGGTGAATGCGGAATATTTTGCTACGCAAAATGAGTAAAAAAATCATCGTTCATCATCCATCATTCATCGTTATTTTGTTCAACATTCACACATCGAGAACATGGATTTCAAACAAATTCAAGAGTTAATCAAACTCGTCCAAAAAACGAATCTGACCGAATTTAAAATGGAAGATGGAGATTTCAAACTCTCTATTCGAACTGAAAAATTCGCAGAAAGTAAAATTGCTGCTGCACAACAGGCACAACAACCTCAGGTCGTGTCTATGCCGACAATGACTGCCGCTCCTATGCAGGCTATGCCTGCTCCTGTTGCTGCTCCAGCTGCGGTTGCTGAACCTGCAATACCAGACCTCAAACCTCAGCCAGCAGCTCCAGCCGAAGATGATAGCAATTACATCTATATCAAATCTCCTATTGTAGGTACGTTCTATCGTTCCTCTACTCCCGACAAACCGCCTTTCATCAAGGTCGGTGATACGGTTGATGAAAAATCTGTAGTCTGTATCGTTGAAGCTATGAAGTTATTCAACGAAATTGAAGCAGAGGTCAAAGGAAAAATTGTAAAAGTACTGCTCGAAGATGCCTCTCCGGTAGAATACGATCAGGCTTTATTTCTTGTTGATCCTAACGGATAATGATTCACACCTGAGTTAATTGAAGACCATGAAGTTATTCAAGAAAGTTCTTATTGCAAATCGCGGAGAGATTGCACTGCGCATTCTCCGTACCTGCAGAGAAATGGGTATCAAAACTGTTGCTGTATATTCTACTGCCGACCGGGAAAGCCTACACGTTCGTTTTGCAGATGAGGCTGTGTGCATTGGGCCAGCGTCCTCTGCCTTGTCTTACCTCAACATGCAGCACATCATGGCTGCCGTCGAGATTACGGATGCTGACGCTGTTCATCCAGGCTATGGTTTTTTGGCTGAAAACGCCGAATTTGCCGAATTGTGCAACGAATATGGTGTAAAATTTATCGGACCTACAGCGGACATGATTCGTAGTATGGGCGATAAAATCACAGCCAAAGAAACCATGATAAAAGCAGGTGTCCCAGTCGTACCAGGCTCAGATGGCTTGCTGAAAGATGTAAAACACGGGCTCAAACTGGCCGAAGGAATCGGCTATCCCGTGATTCTAAAAGCCACTGCCGGTGGTGGTGGAAAAGGAATGCGTATCGTATGGAAGCCCGAGGAGTTTCAAAAAAGTTGGGATTCTGCACGACAGGAAGCCGGGGCTTCTTTTGGCAACGATGGTATTTATATCGAAAAATTTATAGAAGAACCCCGTCACATAGAAATTCAAATTGCAGGTGACCAGCATGGTCATGTCTGCCACCTTTCCGAACGGGATTGCTCCATTCAGCGTCGGCACCAGAAACTAGTAGAAGAAGCACCTTCGCCTTTTCTGGATGATGAATTGCGTAAAAAAATGGGTGATGCCGCCATCAAAGCAGGCAAATCCATTAATTATGAAGGCGTCGGAACGGTAGAATTTTTGGTGGATAAGCACAGAAACTTCTACTTCATGGAAATGAATACCAGAATCCAGGTAGAACATACTGTGACAGAAGAAGTCATTGACTACGATTTAATCAAGGAGCAAATAAAAATTGCCTGCGGTTTTGAAATGTCTGGACTGAATTATTATCCGACGATGCACGCCATTGAATGCCGGATCAATGCGGAAGATCCTTATCGCGATTTCCGTCCCAGCCCTGGTAAAATCATTTCTTTTCACAGCTCAAAAGGCCATGGTGTGCGCGTAGATACGCATGTATACGCTGGCTATTCCATTCCGCCTTACTATGATTCCATGATTGCGAAAGTTATTTGTCGGGCGCAAACCCGCGAAGAATGCATTGCAAAAATGAAACGTGCGCTAGATGAGTTTATCATTGAGGGTGTGAAAACAACTGTTCCCTTTCATCAGAAGCTGATGCGAGATCCAGTCTTCATAAGCGGGGATTTCAATACCAGCTTTATAGATAATTTTGACCTGGGAGAAGAAGGGGAAGAGCTGGATTAAAAGAGAAATGTATAAATAACGCCGAAGTATAGTACATCTTTTTGGTCGAATCAAAGCTGACACTTATGAAAACCGCCAGTGAATGGGCAGATGTCTGGCTACCTACGGTTTCGTGCAACATCGGCTTCATATACTGGGTGCTATGGCGTATAGCAATCAGAAAAAAACTGAACACTAAAATAAATTAGTGTTCAGTTGATTTTCTGATTGAAGTTGTTTGAAGGCATCACCTTTAAACAACTTCCACTCTAATCAGTCTTGTATTATTATTCCTAGTAAGACAAGACTGGATTTCTAACAAATCAATGATTTTTCATAATAACAAACTGCTGTGTAATTTCTCGATGGTTTTCAGGTCGAGTGTACATGATGTAATTGCCATTAGGAATCGATTTTAAATTAATCGTCTCCACATCCAAGTGATTTTTATCAAACTGACCATTGACCAAAACTTCACCTTGAAGAGAACTGATAAAATAATATATTTTTTCATCAGGGTAATTTGTCAAGTCTAACTTTATGTAATCCTGAGCAGGGTTAGGCGCCAGGATTATCGTTGCTGGTTTAGGTTCAAAACTAACCACTCTAATATTAGAAAAATCAATACTACCGTCAAGAAATTCAATTTTCACTTGATAATAATTTTCTCCAATAACAGGCTTATCGTGGATATAGTCGAAGATTGCAATTTCTTCGTCCGAAGTTGTTGTAACTCTTTCTAAGTCAATGAACTCCTCCATATTTTCATCATAGTGTTGAAAAGTATAGGCACTAACTTTATCAGATGAGTTGGTGACATGATACCATTCTAATGCTGTTTTTTGCCCAAAAAGAGGTGTTGCATTTAACGACCTTGCATCAATAGCAGTAGCACGTACATCAGTGCTGCCATTTACAGGTACGAGTTCAAATTTTTGGTTATCATTGTTTTTGTTATAAGCCCACATAAGCGTCAAATTGTTAAAGCCCCCTCTAGTATCTAAAGCGTGGCTAAGGCAATGTGATGGCAAGAAATAGAAATTGGTTCCTTCCTTAAAAATCTTCCATTTTTGATGGTCTGAATTAGCACTCACCCAAGTCTTTGTGTTAGCATTATTAAAACATTGTCCCGATTCAACTTCTAAGAATCTATCGGTGGAAGTGTTCTTTATGGTATGTATTCCGTCTCCAAGATGCTCAACCAGCCATACCTCTGTAGCTGTACCTGCATCAGCCATTTGTACATTAAAATCAATGGAACCTGGTGCTATAACATGCTGATTATTTGTTCTACTTTTTATGTTGTAAGAACCATTTACTTGAAGGAAGCCATCTGTTGTACCACCTCCAGTAGCCGGTTTTACTTTAAAATGTTGATTTGCATTTCCTGTAGAGAAGCTCCAAAGAAGAACACTTTTGTTATTTCCATTACCATTGTCGATTCCGTGAGAAGGACATTTTACGGTTTGAAACATAAAATTATCACCCACCTTGGAAGCTTTCCATCTTTTAGAATCATTATTGGCAGTTGAAGAAGAAAAAACATTGATTCCATTGTTGCAGGTAACATTTAAAGATGCTAAGTATCTATTGTTGCCTTGATTTTGCAAAGTATATACATTATCTCCCAAATGAACGATGTTCCATTTTTGGTCAGCAGTATTACTGTTGTCAACCATTCTAACATTATTATTATCAAAAGAAGGTGCAGCCATATGTTGTCCTGTTGGAGAAGATTCTATATAGTAAGCTCCATTCGCGATTAGTTGATTATTGGTCGGCGTTGCACCGGCAGGTTTTACTCTAAAACGTTGATTGTTATTTCCTGAAGAAAAATCCCAAAGAAGAACACTTTTGTTAGTCCCATTACCATTGTCGATTCCGTGAGAAGAACAATTTACGGGTTGAAACAGAAAATCATCACCCACCTTGGAAGCTATCCATCTTTTAGAATTATCATCGGCATCTGCAGCAGAAAAAACATTGGTTCCATTTCCGCAGCCACCAGCAAAAGCTTCTAAGTATCTATTGTTGCCTTGATTTTGCAAAGTATATACATTATCTCCCAAATGAACGATGTCCCATTTTTGGTCAGCAGTATTACTGTTGTCAACCATTCTAACATTATTATTATCAAAAGAAGGTGCGGCCATATACTGTCCTGTTGGAGAAGATTCTATATAGTAAGCTCCATTCGCAATTAGTTGATTGGTCGTTACTACGATACCACCAATTTTGATGGTTTTGGCCACACTTGGAACACCTGCACCATTTAATGCAAACAAATAATAATTTCCTGGTGGCAACCAGTCTCGATTAGGAATAATAACGTTATAATTATTACCTCCAATCGCTTGGAAAGTAACAGGAATACGGCGTTGTTCAACATTAACCGAGTGGGTAACAGAACTCAAACGCATCAAAACAAAATTATTGATAGCCTGGTTAGTATTCACGGTGATGTTACTGTTGTAATTTGCTGCATCTGGAGCAGTATTAATTACGGGTCTGGAAGCCAGTCCTCCAGAAGAATTATATAAGTAAGGTGGAGTATAAATTTGAGCATCAGGATGATTAACATCACAACCTCCACAAAGACCACCACCAGCTGACCAAACACGTCCGTCTTTCATTAAAATGGCAACACTATGATAGGTCCGTGGGTTAACCATATCAACAACTTGTCTCCAGTTTCCTGTATTAGGATTCCAAATTTCAGCAGCCAGATGTGCATCCAGGTCTGAAAACAATCGACTGGTAGGTAGTCCTCCTATAGCTAAGACTTCACCATTTGGTAGTACTACCGAATTATGAAGTGTACGAGCTTTATTCATATTTCCTACTTGTATAACTGTAGGGGTATTGCTATTAATATCAATAGTATAAGCTCTGTTGGAGGCAGGTAAACTACCTGTTTGACCAGGGTCTGTTCCGTATCGCTGCGCTCCTCCAGAAGTTAACACTTTACCTTTATCATACATTACTGCATTACCATTCATGGAATATGCGTCATTACCACGATTACCAAGGTCGATAACGGCTCCTTGTCCATTTGTTTCTATGAGGTGCATGTTGGTACCTGGGCCAAGTTGAAATACTTTTCCTTCTGTACCTGCAAATATCCAAGCATGATTATCATCTCTGAAAATACCTTGTATGTCTGGAGCACCTTGTCTTATGGTGTTGTTTGAAGTGACATTAGCCAAGTTATTCCAACCTCCCATTGGACTCCAAATTTCTGCGTTTTTATTAAATTGCCCTCCACTCCAAGAGCCACCAATAGCAAAAACTCGACCGTCATTTAATGTTACTGTCGAATGATAGCCTCTTCCTGTATTCATTTCTGGTCCCGTAGAAAACGTTCCATTGGCAGGGTTGTAAATGGTCGTTTTATTGCTACTTGAACCACCTGTAATCATGATTTCTCCCGTGGCAAGATTGGCAGTTCCTGGGCAAAACATGTCATGTCCCGTATTGGCAATCAGAGTAGTTGTAAATGAATTATTTGAAGGGTCATAAAGACTAGTATAGGTTTGTCCATTATCTGCTCCAAAATTAAATCTGTCGTAGGCTGACCAAGCTACTATTCGACCATCTGGTAAATTAGCAGCTCCTACAGGTATCATGTCCGCATTAATCAAGCCTCCCCATGTCCCGTTGATATTGTTTTGCGCTGTCAATTGAGTGGACATTGCAAGAAATACTAATAGGTGAAAAAATGTAGTGTAATTTTTTTTCATGTTATTGAGTCGTTTAATTTTAATATAGGTAATAAGTGTATTTTTAGTAAGTCTTTTGACAGGAGGCCAAATAGTAAATAACTTCTATCGAAAATCAGCAATTTCTCATTTGAACCAAAAGTCTCGAATATTCATAAGAATAATGACCAAAATTATGAGAAATTGCTGGTCGAAAGTATGATAGAATTTGTAAGGTTTATTCAGACACTAATTTTTCTAAAGTAATGGTATCTTTTTTTCCAAAATTATCAATGGTTATATGTAGTACCCATGTGCCAGTATCCTTCACTTTGACAAATCCAATGACATACTTTCCTTCGCTACATAGTTTGGTGACCGGATTAAAATAATTGAATTTTTTATTCTTGTCGTTTTTATGATATCCGGTTACAGTTACATTTCCAAAATTGACGAAAGCACTATTATCGTCTATGATTTGCAAAAACCAATGATGTGTTTTGTTAATTTTAGGTGGGGCAATAGAGAAGAGTTTTACCTTAAAGTTGCCTTTATGAGTCGCTGTAAATTCAGCTTCTTTTCCTTTTTTATCATGTGCTAACTGAACAACAGTCTTTTTCTTCTGATGAGTAGATTGTGTCCACCCTTTTGGAATAAAAAAGAGAAATAAAAAGAATAGAACAGACAATCGAAGCAATGTTCTTTTGTGTAATGTTAGTTTAATCATGGTATGCTTATGTATAGCAATTATTTAATGTAAGCCAATGTTAGGTTTAATGAGGTTAGTTGATCTTGAGGGGAGGGGCTGGGTAAACTTCTTTCTTTGAAGATTCCAAATCGTGTTGGCATCTGATACATCTAACTGCGAACTTGAAACAAGTTCATGGTTTAAAAAGACTGCAAATGTAAAATAATATTTCAAAACCACGCTATAAAAAAAATAAAAAGATGATTGAAAGTTTGGAAGATTAAGTAGAAAAAAAATCATTGCCCACAATAGCACAAATAGCTCCAGTCAATGCTATCTTGGCAATGGAAAAGGACAATTTAAATTATCGGAAGCCTGTCGAAACGGATTAAACATAAAAAATGTAAATCGAAAAATAAAATCTATCAACCCCATGGACAAACCACATTTATTATTCGGGATTAACGACAATGTATTAGAAATTAAAACAATATATTGACGTTTATTTTAGTTATCTTCCTTTACGTGATTCCTTATATTTCAGTAGTGCAGAAGATTCTTATTTGACAATAGAGGCATAGTATTTTGAATTATAATTATTTATAAAGATGTTTTTGTGGCAATTGTATTTGTTCTCTGCAAAAGAAGTGTACAAACTAGATGATAAACTCCCTTATATTTGTACTTTAACAACTTGTTTTACATGGCTTGAAGGATGTAATAAGAATATGTGTTTAAACGATTTAATAGCTTAGTAATCAATTTTAAATAAAATATTAAAATAAATAATTTGACACTAAATTGATTTTTTCTTACATTTTGCAGCTATTCACATAATTTTTGCGTCTAACATACTGAAAGGTTGATTAATCCGCTCAGTGTCAAAGCGAGTTATTCACATCTAAAACTACACTCTAGTACAAGCATCCAAAAGCGATATCATTAGGTATGATAATGCCTGTGGTAAATCTGTTTATACTTATACTATTAAAATGAAAAATTTAACTACAAAAACAGTATTGCTGTTTCTCACTATTATGTGGTGTATGGCGACCAGTCATGCACAGCAGGTGGTGATCAATGAAATTAATTATCGTTCTGAGGCTGTTCAGGAAAAAATTGAGTTTATCGAACTTTATAACAAAGAGTTGGTAAGCGTTGATCTTTCTGGTTGGTATATCGAAGGACTGGATTACACCATTCCTGCTAGTACGATTATCCCTGCGGGGGGCTATGCAGTCATTGCAGGAAATGCAACAGACTTAAGCAATAAATTTTCGATTCCCGCCAATGCGCTCGTGATTGGGAATTTTACAGGTAAATTATCCAACGATGGAGAAGAATTCCAACTTCGTAATGCGAATTATTTTTGTCTGGAAAAAATAGAATACGATGGTTGGAAAGAATGGCCGGCTGTTCGTTATATCAATGCTGGTGCAACAATAGTATCTATACAAAAACTCCATCCTGATTTGCCCGGAGAATATGCCGGAAGCTGGGGGGCAGGTATCCCTACGCCTGGAGCAGCCAATAGCGCTGTATTGATTTCCAATCCAACAGATATTCCTGTGATTAATCGGGTATCCCGTGCGCCGGATAAGCCATTGAGCAGCGAGCCTGTAAAAATAGAAGCAGAGTTGGAAAACCTGTTGAATCTGTCTGGTAGCCTTACCGTAACATTGGATTACCAAATTGTAGGTGCAGGAAGTTATATTCGAAAATCTTCTTCTGCTTATGCTACTTCATGGACAAGTATCGCTATGACTGATGACGGAATAGGAGCGGACGCGAATGCCGAAAATGGTGTATTTACGGCAGAGGTTCCAGCCCAGTCACATCGTACATTGGTGCGGTATAGAATACGTATCGAAACCTCCACAGGCTACAACAAACTTTTCCCTGACCAAAATCACAATGAAAATAACTACGCTTATTTTGTAGATGATGGACAAGCAAACTTTAATGGCTATCAGATAGATCAGCTTTCCCCGCTACAGTCTATTCACTTATTGGCTACAGCAGGACATGTGAATAGCTATATAGACAATAACACGTACACCTTAGATGACTATCCAGGAGAAGGCACACTGGTGTATAATGGCAAAGTATATGACCATATCGGTTTTAGAGCCAGAGGGAAAAACTCCCGCCACGCCAGAATAAAAAAGAACCTGAAATTTGATTTGAATAAAGAACACCCCATTGAAGTAGAAAATGACTACGGAAAAAATTATAAGGCAAAACGCTCAAAGCTTGCCCTCTCAGGTACTTGGGTGAATGATGCAAATGGACATGGACTAGCAGAATCCTTAGTGTATAAAATAACAGAACTTACAGGTGGGCTGAATAAATTCGCAGATTATTGCCAACTCAAAATCGTAGATAATCCAATTGAAGGCGGCAATACAGGTGATTTTCGAGGAATTTACCTTGTATTGGAAGACTATAATGGCAATATGCTGGAAGAACACGATTTGCCCGATGGCAATATTTATACCTACAAACCTTTTGATTTATCGCATGAAGGTGAAAATGGCCCTTTTGGTGTAAACAACAGCGAATATACCGCCTGGAATACAGGAATGGGAGACTCACAAAATGGCTGTGCAAATTGTACCGTTCCTACGCAAGCGCAAAGTTGGTATCAAGCAAACCTCGACTTAGATCAGTATTATGCCGACTGGGTGATGAATGAGCTGATGGCAGCAACGGATACCAATTATCCAGGGCAGCATAGTTATTGGGAATACTATAATCCAGAAACCCAGAAATGGACGATTGTTAGTACCGATTACGATATTATGTTTGGGCAAAGCCAGTCAGCAGAACAGGTTGTTTATTATCGTTCAGGCACAAATGTTGGTGCGCAGGCAGATGGCCCTTTAAAACCTCAACTCCTGACCTATAATGTTTTTAAAAAAGCCTTTACCAATAAACTCAGAAATACGATAGATTTGCTGATGAACGCTGAGCAATTAGACCATTTATTAGGCTCAGAAACTGCAAAAATTTATGATGCTTCCAATGCTTTCAACTGGACAGACTTGGACAAAAGCAGGTGGGGCGGCATAACAGATATTTATGGAGTACAAATGGATTATACCAATTATAACACAGATGTTATCAGTTGGTATAGAAACTGGTTTCAAAGCAGAGCAAATGAATTGCTGACACAGAGCGACCAGTTTAATTATACAAGTATTCCGAGTAAGCCTTCGATTACTTATACTGGAGCAGGAGCTTATCCATTAGACGGACTCAGCTTTACCAATTCTGCTTTTGTGGATAACGGTACTTTTGCTGCTATGGAATGGAGAGTCGGCGAATGGTCTAACCCAGCCAATCCGATTTATGACCAAACCAAAGCTCCTATTTACGAAATTCAGGACAAATGGAGCAGCGGAGAAATTACATCCTTTGGAAGTAATTATACCATTCCGGTCACTGCAAAATTGGAAGTAGGAAAAAGTTATAAAGTAAGGGTACGTTATAAAGACAATAACAGTCATTGGAGTCATTGGTCGGAGGCTGTTTCTTTTGTACCTACAGCAGCAGTGAATGCGCCTACGCCCAAAATTGTGATCAATGAAATTTCATACAACCCCAGCAAAGACTGTGGCAATGAGTATTTAGAATTGATCAATGCTGAAAACTATAACGTTGATATCAGCTCTTATACGTTTACAGATGGACTAGAATATACCTTTCCGGCAAATACCATCATTGGAGCAGGCAATACCATTGTCATTGCTCGCGATAGTACAAGCTTTGTGGAAAAATATGGTTTTTCTCCTTTTGCAGATTATAGTGGTTCGCTCGATAATGAAGGAGAGAGACTGGAACTGAGAGGCTGGTACGACGTCATTATCGACTCTATAACTTATAACCAGAAAAACCCTTGGGACGAAGCAGCGGATGGTGATGGGTATTCATTAGAACTATTGAATCCTTTATCAGATAATAATGATTTTATAAACTGGTTTAGATCAGATATTTTTTGCGGTACACCTGGTGCAGCAAACTCCCGTTTGTGTACAGGCATAGCCGAACCTATTGTCATCAATGAAATCAATTATAATTCCGATAATGGCAATTTTGATCCAGGCGACTGGGTAGAATTATACAATCCGAATAGCACAGCAGTTGATATTTCCGGTTGGTCTTTTTATGATAATGCTTATGAATTTGTTGTTCCTCCAGGTACAATTATTGCAGCAGATGACTATTTGATTTTGACAGAAAACAGTGCAGTCTTTGGTGGATTATTTCCACATTTGAGCAGCAATCAGTACATCGGAAACTTTAGTTTTACCTTGGGCAATAGTGGAGAGCGAGTTTCTCTTTTTAATCCAGACAAATGCCTTTCCGATTATGTTGTATATAATGACGTAGCTCCCTGGGACACCATTCCTGATGGTAATGGACCCACGCTGTCTCTGATTGCACCTAATCAGGATAATGCGCTTCCTGCATCCTGGGAAAGCTCATCTAATATTAGTTCTGCCAATGGAACACCAGGACGCGAAAATACACCTTGTCCTGTGCAGCAGATTGTTGCACCAGATACCCTTTGTGCAGGCGATGTATTTACCTTGATGCCCGATTTTTTTCCTGACAATACAAGCTACCAATGGTTTTTGTCGGGTACTTCAATAGGGTTTGCCCTAACGGATAGTGTCGCAGTATCCTGGGCAAATGCTGGAACATATACTATTCAGCTAGCAGCTACATTTGCTGAATGTACCAAAATTTATAATAAGCAAATCGTAGTTGATTTCTGTAATACCGCACCTGCCACACAAATAGACAGCTACTCTATCGCAGAAGATAATATGCTCAATAGCAATACCAGTTTGATTGCTAATGACATGGATCCGGAAGGAGACAATTTAATTGTAAATGGAACACCAGTCACTCCGCCTAGCAATGGTACGCTTACGCTAAATGCGGACGGAACATTTACTTATCTTCCCAATCCGAATTTTTATGGCAATGATACTTTTGAATATGAAGTTTGCGACGATGGAATACCTATCGAATGTAGCACCTCATTCGTTTATGTAGAAATCACACCAGTCAGTGACGCGCCGATTGCCGTTGATGATAATGAAACATTAAATGAAGACACTTCCTTTACGGGAAATATGGGCGCCAATGACATAGAAGTAGATGGAGAAAGTTTGATTATTAACTCCGTTCCAGCTACGAATCCTTTAAATGGAAGTCTGTTTATCCTAACGAGTGGTTTTTGGGCTTATACCCCAGATTCCGATTTTAATGGAACAGATAGCTTTGATTATGTCGTATGTGATACTGGTAGCCCATCCTTATGCGATACTGCAAGAGTATTTATCAATGTATTGCCAGTCAATGATATGCCTGAAGCAGTGGTAGATACTTTATATGGTCCAGCAGATTCTTTATTAGTTGGCAATGTACTGCAAAACGATATAGATGTAGATGGAGATGTCCTTACGGCAAATACAAACATCATCGGCAATCCTGCAAATGGAACCGTCAGCATACAGGCGAATGGAGATGTTATCTATACGCCTAATGCGGGCTTTAGCGGAACAGATCAATTTACCTATGAAGCCTGCGACCCTGATGGACTCTGTAGTATTGCCGACGTTGTGCTTGTGGTAGAATTGAGCTGCGTAGATATTCAACTTTCAGTTTGGTTAGAGGGAGCTTACGATGAAAATATCTTTGCGATGCGAAATGACCTCAATGTACTGCGCGGCTTACTACCCGGACAAACACCGGTATCCGCTTTGGCAATAGCCACACCAGCAGGACAACCTTATAATATGCCACCCTGGGATTATTCAGGCACAGAAGCTGCAGACTGGACAGATGCGGATTACACTGACGATGTGGTGGACTGGATTTTGGTTTCTTTCCGTACCGATATTACAAAAAACACCCAAATTGCCCAGGCGGCCGGGCTACTATACGAAGATGGAAGTATTGAATTTCCAAATCGTTGTGTCTTACCTGGTGAAACCGGATCAGTATATATTGTCATAGAACACAGAAATCACATGGGTATCATGTCATCAAGTCCTGTCGATATCGTGAATGGCGTATTGATGTATGACTTTAGAACAACAGATACCTATAAAGACGTCACCAGTTATGGACAAGTGCAATTGCCGACAGGCGAATGGGCAATGTTTGCAGGCGACGGCGATCAGGTGAATGATGTGATGAGCTACGACATTCTGGGTACTGATAAAGCTGTCTGGCTTCTTGAAAATGGCGTTTTTAATCAGTACTTAAATGTAGATTACAACCTTGATGGAGACGTCAGCGGGGCAGACAAAACATTCTGGGATAAGAATAATGGTATATCTTCCAGAGTGCCTAAATAGGATAAGTAATAAATAAAAAAGGGCTGTATTATGCTATTAAATAGTGTGATACAGCCCTTTTTGTGTTTTGAAAGTCACATAGATTTTATAATAAATTCTATTTTTTTTGAATGCGATTAAAATATTACATACATTTGTAATGTGATAAAATATTTTGATAGACTTTCTTTCAGAATAAAGTCTAAGTGTTTAAAAAATAAAACTTATGAAAAAGATCATGTTAGGCGCAGCATTAATGGCAACGGTCATGTTTGCTGTATCATTTGCTCCCTCAAATCCTAATAAAACATCCTTCAAAGGAAACGATTTAACTAATCCGACCATAGGCGAAGTAACCATGTTTGCTGGTAATTTTGCCCCACGCGGCTGGGCGCTGTGCGATGGACAATTACTTCCTATCTCCCAACATCAAGCTTTGTTTTCTATTTTGGGAACGACTTATGGTGGTGATGGTCGATCAACTTTTGCTTTACCTGACCTGCGTGGACGTACACCCATTCATGTTGGCAGAGGGCCAGGTCTTAGTGATTACAGACTAGGAGCGAAAGGCGGTGCAGAAACCGTCACGCTGACTGCTAATCAAATGCCTGCTCACAAGCACGATATTGAGGCCAAACTTTATGTATCTGATGTAGAACCTACAATTAAAGATGGAACTGATAATGTATTTGGGGCAAGCAATATATACGCTGTTGACGGAAGAGCTGTAAGTGCGCTGAGAGGAGGCACGATCAGAAGTAGTATCGGCGATTCAGGCGGAGGACAGGCACACGAAAACCGTGCACCTTATTTGGGTATCAATTATATCATTGCCCTGCAAGGAACATTTCCTAGCAGAAATTAAGAAAAAATCATACGATAAAAAAGCCCTGAATGTCAACTCTGATGTTCAGGGCTTTTTTATTTGATATTGTTTTCTGTACTTTTGAATGTTCCTAAATATTTCATTTTAAACTTAAACTTAAACTTGAGCTTAAACTTAAAAAGCCCACTAAGGTATCCGGGCGGAAAAAACAGAGCCATCAAATATATTGCGCCACTCATTCCCGATTTCAAGGAATACAGAGAACCTTTTATCGGAGGCGGCTCAGTATTTTTTCATGTCCGACAAAAATATCCCAATCGGAAATATTGGATCAATGATTTGTATTATAAGCTGTTTCAGTTTTGGACACAAAGTCAGACCAGACTGGAAAAAGTAGTAGAGCAGGTCATCAATTGGAAAGAAGCGCATGAGGATGGAAAACAACTCCACCGATTTTTATTGGACAATATGAAAGACTTTTCCGAACTGGAAACAGCCAGTGCTTTTTTTGTGTTGAATAGAATAACATTCTCCGGCACGAGCGAGAGCGGCGGCTACTCCAATCAGTCTTTCCTAAAGCGTTTCACCCCATCCAGCATCGAAAGATTAAAACTTATTGATACCATCCTTGCAGAGACCAAAATCACCAATCTCGATTTTCAGGAAGTCGTGGAAGCAGCAGGGGAGGAGGTTTTTATCTTTTTAGATCCACCATATTACGCCGCAACCAAGTCGGCACTCTACGGCAAAAACGGCAATATGCACAAAGGCTTCGACCACGAGCGATTTGCAGCAGTCATGAAAAACACCACACACAAATGGCTCATCACTTACGATAATAGCGACTACATCCGCGACTTGTTTTCCTTCGCCAATATTTTTACCTGGGAACTGACCTACGGCATGAGAAATGTCAAAGCAGGCGCAGTCCAACAAGAAAAAGAAATTTTTATTTCCAATTATTTAGAGACCATAGAGAAGCCGACTGGACAATTGGGCTTGTTTGGGAAGGAATGAAATTGGTGTTAGGGGCTACTCATGAGAAAAACACCCAAATGTTTTAGCTATGTTGTAGCCAGAAAAAAAGCCTTAATAACCCAGTTTGGCTACCCGTCTAAGGTTGGACAAAAGCATCCACTTTTTTCTTGGTTCTATGGGATAAAAATATGAAATATGTGACAAAAAGTAGAACTTTGGAGTAAACTTGAATATATGTTTAAAGCACTTTGGCATAAGATACAGGCT